>JAGBNF010000038.1 GCA_017634555.1 Eubacterium sp.
CAAGAAAGGCAAGATTATCCGTCAGGAACGTTATGCAGGTGCTATGCAGAGAAGCTTCTATGTAGGAGATGCAGTTAAACAGGAAGATGTAAAGGCTAAGTTCGAGGATGGAGTGCTAAAGCTTTCAATTCCAAAGAATGAAGCGGAGAAACTTCCAGAAAAGCAGTATATAGCTATTGAAGGATAATATGTAATTAATGGGATATCGTGGTTGTACCTGATTGGTACGGCCGCGGTATCCCGTTTTTTAATTCCGATAATTGCACTCATGTCTTCTTTCGGACCGGTTACCGCACTTGCAGCACTGGGCACCACACTTCAAAGTACAGTTGCTTCAGGAGCGAGAGTTCTAGCAATCATTGACGAAGAGCCGGAGACAGAATATATAACAGGCAAGGCGCCTATAGAATTTGCCGGTACAGAAGTAAAAGATGTTTCATTTGCCTATTCAGGAGAAAATGTACTCGATCATGTATCATTTCAGATACCAGAAGGATAGGTCTTGCCAGGGCGTTCCTTCATGATACAGTGTTTATGCTGCTTGATGAACCCATAAGTAATCTCGACAGTCTAAATGAAGCGGTGATATTGAAATCCCTCAAAGAAGAAGCGAAGGAAAAGACAATCCTGCTTGTTTCTCACAGAAAATCCACCATGAGGATTGCTGATGACATACTCGCTATGGAAGGTGGACAGCGCACATGATTTATTTCCTGTTCTTTGTGAAAACGATAAAGCAGAAAGTAGTTACAGAAGGTGAATGATTGAAGGGAGCGTTATGAGTATAAATGCTTGTAGCGCTCCTTTTACGTGGAAAGAATCAGGATGTAAAATGTAACATGATATTGACAAGTGTGTTATGATTAGTAGAGTTAAATAAATCTAACTCGTGATAATTTTTTAAAGAAAGGGGTATATATGAAAGAATATTTTAATTTAAAGGAACAAGTTGCGGTTGTTACGGGGGCATCTACAGGGCTTGGAGTTCAGATGGCAAAGGCTCTGGCAAATCAGGGAGCAAATATTGTATGTATGGCGAGACGTCAGAATCTCATAGATGAAGTTGCATCTAAAATTAGCTCGGAATTTGGTGTAGAGGCCATAGGTGTCAGATGTGATATTACAGATACAGAGGCTGTTGAAAAAGCTGTTGATGCTGTTATGGAAAAGTTCGGCAGAATTGATATACTCATTAATAATGCAGGAACCGGAGCTGTGGCACCTGCAGAAGACATTACAGATGAGCAGTTTGCAAATGAAATGAACATTGATCTGTTTGGTTCATTTAAGGTGGCACGTTCTGTTGCAAAGAAAGCAATGATTCCGGCTGGTTATGGTAGAGTAATTAATATTGCATCTATGTATGGATTGGTTGGTAATAAGATAGCCGGCTCTGCACCGTATCATGCGGCTAAAGGTGGAGTAGTAAACCTTACAAGAGCACTTGCGGCAGAATGGGGAAAGTATGGTATTACTGTTAATTCAATATGCCCGGGATACTTCTATACACCGCTTACAAAGGAAACACTTGATTCGGATTTCTTTCAGGCAAATGCTAAAACAATGATTCCTATGGAACGATATGGAAACGAGGGAGAATTGGATTCAGCTGCGATATTTCTGGCATCGCCTACATCAAGTTATGTTACGGGCGTAATGCTTCCTGTTGATGGAGGGTATACATGTATGTAATGCAGTGAATTAAGTATTAAGGCATATCATGTCACAAATGTGGCGGTGATATGCCTTTTTGATGGTGGACTGCATGCTGAAATGCAATCTTTTGCAGTGGGACAGATGATTCCATTTTTTGTGTTTGGTGCTATAGCATTTATCATCATGTGTAAAGGTTTGTTTCGGTGGCTTGTAGTCAGGATATTCGGAGTTGAGCTTAGAGGTACTGTTTATGGATACATGGATGATAGAGTGGCGTACAACGGTGTGAATGGGCAGGTGATTAAAATTCTGGTTCAAACTAAAGAAGGTAAGAGGTTTGTTATGCTTCCCTTAGATAACAACGATGAAATATGTGATTTGAAACTTTTGTGTGGTATATTGTTGCAATAATGTATTTGTATTAGATGGTGTTACATTAAGACATGAGTTGGAATTAGAGATGAGATTATGATGGTAAAGTGATCATGCCGTAACAGGCTTGATATATAAATGCAAAGATAAAAACGCAATGTGCATCATTGGATGTACTAGAGCCGGTAGGTAGCCCGGCCGTCCTGCTAGTCAGGGTAAGTAACCTGCCCCTCCGGGTTGTCCGTTCTTTGCCTATCAAATTCTAAGGAGGGAACAAAGATGGGCAGAGTAATCAGTGAACTTACGGTGTTTTTTGATGAACCGTTCTGGGTTGGATTTTTTAAGGTGATCGATAAGGGTAAGTTATCTGTTGCCAAAGTTACTTTTGGAGCTGAACCCAAGGACTACGAGATACAGGAGTTCATCGATAGGCATTATTATGATTTACGGTTCAGCCCGGCTGTAAAGACTGTTGTAAAGGACAATAAAAAGAATCCGAAGAGAATGCTTAGAGAGGCAAAGAAACATACTAAGGAAACCGGGATAGGTACAAAGTCTTAACAGGCACTCAAATTACAGCATGAACAGAACAAGCTGGAACGAAAAGTAATCAGTCGTGAACAGAAAGAGGCTGAAGCACTTCGTCAGTTTGAACTGAAACAGCAAAAGAAAAGAGAAAAGCATAAGGGGCATTAATGCCCCTGGCTTTTGCTCTTACATGAAGTTTTTTCGATAAGATTAGTTTGACATGGGGGGAGTTATGCCACTGGTAAAAATTGAAATGATGAAGGGCAAGAGCACTGAACAAAAGAAGGGAATCTTTGATACTGTTCATAATGCTTTGATTGATTCTTTTGGGATTGCGGATTGGGACAGATTCCAAAGAATAACTGAATATGATAAAGACTGTTTTGAAATACCTGAAGGAAAGTCAGATGATTTTATGATCATAGAGTTAACGATTTTTCCGGGAAGAAGTAAAGAACAGAAGAAGGCCGCGATAGAAGCGATTGCTTCTAGTTTAAATGCAAAGCTGGGAATTGCGCTTACGGACATTTTTATTGTTATAAATGATCCGGCGATGGAAAACTGGGGACTTGCAGGCAGACAATTAGGTGAAGAAAAGTAGGGAGAAATATGCAGCTTAGAACACTAGATAAAAATGAAACTGGATTATTAAAGGATTTTCTGTATGAGGCTATCTTTATTCCGGAAGGTGTTGAGCCACCGGACAGATCAATTATAGAACAGCCTGAGCTTTCTATATACTACGAAGACTTTGGAAGTGGTAAGGCTGATAACTGTATAGTAGCTGATGATAATGGAAAGGTTATCGGAGCAGTGTGGACTCGTATCATGAATGATTATGGGCATGTTGATGATGAAACTCCGTCGTTTGCAATATCATTATATAAGGAATACCGAGGACAGGGTATTGGTACTGACCTTATGAAACAAATGCTTTCACTGCTGAAGGAGCAGGGGTACAAGAAGGCTTCACTTGCAGTACAGAAGGCTAATTATGCAGTGAAAATGTATAAGAAGGTCGGATTTGAAATAGTAGATGAGAATAGTGAAGAATATATCATGGTATGTGATCTGATTAAAGATAAAATCAGAGAAGAAATAGAATACAGACAAGTTCGTAAAGAAGACGGATATGAATGGTATAAGCTTTTAGATGAGGTATGGCGTGTCGCATATAATAACATTTTACCTAAGGAGGTTTTTGACGCACGCGACAATGCAAGAGAAGACAGGGCTCGTGGATTTTCGGAAGATAAATTTCTTGGTGAAAGAAAAATCGCCTATGTTGCAGTGCATGAAGGTAAGATAGTAGGTCTGATGTTTGGAACATTGGATTCGGATTATGAATACTTCAAGGACAAATACGCTGATCTGGTTGCACTCTATGTATACCCGGATTATCAGGGAAAGGGAATAGGTACGTCTCTAAGAGATATATTCATAGAATGGGCTAAAGAAAAGAATGCAGATCAATATGTTATTGGTGTATTGAAGGAAAACACTAAAGCGCGAAAGGTATATGAATCCTGGGGCGGAAAATTATCTGAGCATGAACATGATTTTGTTCAGATGAATGTGGGATATCCTGAAGTGTTTTATACGTTTAAATTGTAACGGAGATTTCTGATTATGATTTAAATGCACCTCAAATAGATAGTGGCATTATTTGAATAATAACTGATTGATATTTTACGAGGAAATGAATGATGAAAATACTATCTTCAGCTCATGTTCATACAACCTTCTGTGACGGAAAAACAACAGCCGCTGATATGGCTCGCACAGCGTATGATATGGGATTTGTTTCACTTGGATTTACTTTACATGCAGCGCAGACCTTCGATCCTGCACACTGCATTGATCCTTCAAGTGAAGAGGATTATAAAAAGGAAATACGTCGCCTGCAACAGGAATATAAAGGGAGAATGGCGATATATCTGGGCATAGAACGGGATATGCTCAGCTGTTCTGATATAAAGGATTATGATTATTTCATAGCATCAGTTCATTACTTTACGAGACATGACGGCAGTCATAGCGGAGTGGATGCACCATCGGGTGAAATGCAGAAATATGTAAATGAATGCTGTGGTGGTGATGGACTAAAGATGGCTAAGCAGTATTTCACGCTGTTTTGTGATCATGTAGTTCGCCTCAGCCCGAATCCTGATAAGGAAATGTGGGAGCGAATCGGACTGAAATAGAAATGATCTTTCTAAAGGAGGAATAATATATGACACAGGAAGAAATTAATGCAACGAATTGGAGTCAGTCAGTAGGTGGTGTCTGCATAAAGGATGGAAAGGTTTTACTTGCACGTCATACCTATGGCTCCGGTAAAGGGAGACTTATTATTCCGGGTGGCTATGTCATAATAGGTGAACTGGCGCAGGATGCGCTGGTAAGAGAGTTTCAGGAAGAAACCTCAGTGACGATCAAACCGAAAAGGCTTGTAGGGATAAGATTCAGTGAGAAGGACTGGTATGCAGTTTTTGAGGTTGAATATGTAGAAGGCACGGCTGAATCTGATAATGATGAAAATAGTGAGGTTGTATGGCTTGAGGTCGAAGAAGCCCTTAGGGATGAAGCAGTCCCAGATCTGACAAAGAAGGTGATTGAGTGCACTATATCAGGAAATGGTTTTGACGAGATTGAATATCAGTCAACACATAAGGGGTATTTGTTTTCAAATGGGATACAATCCTGAAGTATGGAGTGCGCAATGCAAATATAAACTGAATGAATGATATAAATAGTTATGGAGAAGTCTCGTTGCTTTGGCAGAGTGAGACTTCTCCATTTTCATAAACAGGGGTTTTATCAGATGGTTTATTTATGGTAAAATATTAAATATATGTGGTTTAGATAATGCATTTAAGAAAGACAGAAATAATCAGGAAATTGTTGATGCCGGTTGGCATTTGATTTTTGCAACAAAGCCTATCACAGCTATTCAGAATGCGGTTCGTGAGTATATCGAAACGAGAAATGTGGATAATGCCAGAAGCAAGCTGAAAAACATTTACTCCGGAAATGAACTGGGAGTTCTCGCTGAAGATGTAGATCAGATGATCGTTGAGATCAATGATCACGTAGGTGAAGTGGAAAAGGCAGGCAAGAGACATAAGACTCTTATGCCGGAGATTATGGAAGCACTTGCAAGTGCCATAGATGCGAAGGATACATATACCAATGGTCATTCAAGACGTGTTGCGGAGTATTATACAGCTAAGGTAATGACGTAGAAGAGATGGATAAATTCTTATCATTTGAAAATGTAACTAAAATATATGACGGAAAAGTTGTAATAAATGATTTGTCTCATGAGTTTCGTAAGGGAGAGGCTGTTGCGTTTACAGGTCATAACGGATGCGGTAAGAGTACGCTTCTGAAGATCATTGCGGGACTTGTCAGGATTAATAAGGGCAGGATCGTTCAATCCGGAAAACTCAGATGTTCATATGTTCCGGAGAAAATGCCTGCACCGGATATAACCGCACTCAGTTATCTTAAGTCTGTGGCTGATATGGAAAGAGTGGATCATTCGGAGGTTATGAGTCTTGCTGAAGATTTCTTTCTGGACGGAATGCTTTACACAAAGATGGGTAATATGTCAAAGGGAAGCATACAGAAGATAGGAGTTGTTCAGGCGTTAATGGCTCCGAAGGATATTATCCTTCTTGATGAACCCTTGAACGGTCAGGATGCTGATTCGCAAAATGTTTTCATAGCCAAAATAAACGAACTTAAGAGTAAAGGCGTAACAGTATTTATGTCATGCCATGAGAAAAAACTTATTAATGAGATTGCTGATAAACAATATGACATTATCAAAGGCAAACTGTCAGAGGTAGATATTGTTAGAACTGTTATGTACAGGGTATATGTAAAGAACGGCAATCTTGTTCCGTGGCCGGATATGGTACGTCATGGACATAGATATATAATTGAAGTCCGAGAAAAGGATCTGAAGGATACGGTACAAAAACTATACGCCGAAAACTGGGAATTGGTAGGAATTGATGAATCTAATTAGTTTATATAAATTGAGAATGAAAATGCTCATAATGAGTGCGATATTGGTGATTCCGACTATCGTTATTGCCGGATTTATAGCGGTAATGTATTCTATAACACCATCACAGATCACGGCCAGCTTCCTTCTGTCGGGATTTGTTCTCTTCGTGATATGTACTGTTATGTCGATGTGTATCGCATCTAAGGAAGATGATGTTCATGAGGAAATGCTTCAGCTGCACAGCAGGTCTGAAACGGGATTTTATATTTCGAGGGAGCTGGTTTATCTTACTATTTGCGTAGTATATTCGCTGGTACTCATTATCTATCCTGTTTTTTCGGCTATGAGAAATGACAGCTTCTTCACAAGGCAGCTTCAGAAGGAGGATGTTATTCTGGGAGGACTGCTGATTTTTGCAAATGCATTATGCGGAATGGCGATAGGTGATTTTTTTCATAAGCGAATAGTACATAACCGTAAGGCTGCAGTCATACTGCTTATAGTTGTGGCGGCACTGGCTGTAGTTAAGTTTTCGGTGATTTATGATAATTCGATTCTGAAGTATCCGTATTATCTGATTCCGCCTGTTATGGATGGCTTTAAAATGGTAGGTAGTACCGATTTATTTGACAGTGCGGGTACCGTACACATTTTAATTCATGCTATAGTATTTGTTTTAGTAACGATGATAGTAAAGATCAGATTGCTCATATATAAGAAATACTAAGAAGAATCTGTAGAATGCATTATACTTACAAGACATTGACATAAGTGTTTTAATAGTGTATTTTTCAATTATTAAAGAACGAAGGAGGAATTTTTGTATGACTACACCTGAGTGTTGCGCTTAGCATTGGCTATGGCGATATTAATAGAAGATAAGTAACTGTGAGGTTATACAAAATAAATATTGTAATAGCCGGTGCATTCCTTAAAAAACAAAAAAATAATTAAGGAGGCGCAAAATGGGCTATTTAAAGGCAGAACAGGTACTGCCACAGGAAATAATAGAGCTGATTCAGCAATACGTAGAGGGAGCGAATGTTTATATCCCAAGACGAGAGGATACAAAGGCAGGCTGGGGGGAAAAGAACAGTACCAGACTGAAATTCCGCGAGAGAAACAGAAACATTTATGAAGCATATCTTGCGGGCTGTAAGGTATCGGAAATCTCCGAGAGCTATTATCTTTCAGAGAAAAGCATATGGCGTATTGTTGGTGAAGAAAAGAAAAAAGCAGGTTGACCTGTGAAGAATTACCCGGGAGACAGATATGTCCCCGGGTATTTTTATGATATAATTGATGAAGGTCTGCGATGTGGGATTGGCAGGTTATTCGTGGAAATGTACCTGTTATCCCCGATTCGTTGACCATGAGGTACGGACTGAGTATAAAGAGTTTATGGAGGCAGACGATTGAAGCTTTTTATAAGAGACAAGTTAAGCCTTGCAGAGACCGAGGTGGAGATCAGATGCAGTGAGCGAAATGAAGAGGTTGAGAACCTTATTAATGCCGTGAAGTCTGCAGGTGAAACGCTTATCGGAGAAAAGGAAAATGGAGATAAGACACCGGTGTACATTTCCAGGGTTCTTTACTTCGAAGCGGTTGACAGAAATGTATTTGCATACACTACTTCGGAGATATTCAGAATCAAAAAAACTCTTTATGATCTGGAAGATGCTGCTTTGAGCAATTTCTTTGCTAGAATCTCGAAGTCGGTTATCGTTAATCTGAAGGCTGTACAAAAGATAGCTCCTGACAGTTCAAGACGACTACGACTCCTTCTCCGCAACGGAGAGTGGGTGATCGTGTCAAGAAATTTTGTGAATGATTTCAAAAATGCTCTTGGAATGAAAGGAGGTATCTGATCATGAATGAGATGGTGAGTTTCGAAGAAGAACGAAATAATCTAAAAAAAAGAAAAATCAAGTATGCTCTTACTAAAAGTATCGTAATCGGTGCCCTATGTTTTTCGATGAGCACGATCATAGTAAGTATAGTTTTTGCTTTGTGTAATATTCAGTTAGATCCGGTAATGGTCTTAAAAATGTGCATCACATTTTCGGTGCTGACTATATTTACCTTTTTCAGGATTTGGGTAGGTGTCAGCAAATGGGCTATGGGTAAGCCGTTCATATTACTGAATCTGATCTTTATGCCGTTATATCTTGTGACGGCACTGATCTTTGCGATGGATATAACGAGAGATATATATGGATATGACAGATGGAAGCTGTTGATAATCTATGCATTATTATTCCTTGTTGTATTTTCGATAAAACAGGTTATAGGTTATCTGAGATACAATGCAAAAACGAATCTTATGAATGATGCTCTTAGTGAATTTCAAAAGGAGCATAGATGGGATGAAAAAGAATAGTTTTGCTGTAGTTTTAAGAGTCGCATTGGGACTTGTTGTATGGTTCATATTATATAAAGGCTTTGCTGCATTTATAGAGCCACTGTATGCTGATAAGATACCTGAGATACTCGTGTATGTTATCCGGTGTATGGTAGTTCCGTATACACTGGGGATGGGCGGATGCTATCTGATAATAAGAGGTATGGACAAGGCTGAGATGACGGGAGAAATGGTGATGACGCCGGGACTCTTGTTCAAGGCATTTATAGTTCAGACAGGGCTTTCCATGCCGGTGATAATTATCATAAACATTATCTGCACATTGGTGGGGATTACAGGACATGGAATCGGTGTGAATGAAATCACTGGATCACACTGGTTATTCTATCTGATACTGCTGCTGATATTTAATCCGATTTTTGAAGAAATCCTCTTCAGGAAGCTTGCTCTCGACAGACTTATGGTACTCGGTGAAAAGACAGCGATAATAGTATCTGCAATATTTTTTGCACTGCCTCACATTTATTCTGCGGGAGTTCCGCAGTTTTTCGGTACATTTATCATAGCTCTTATATATGCATATCTGAGAGTTAAGACAGGAAGGCTGTGGCCTGCTGTAATACTGCACTGTTTATTCAATTTTTATGGATGCTACTTTGCGGCTGTAATGCAGAGCATGGTTCCGACAAGAGGAATTTTTATACTACTGAGTATATTAATTATTCCGATCATAGCTGTTATACTTGTTGTAAAGCATTTTAAGAAAAATGCAGCAACCGGTTATGGATACAGTAAAGGAGTTATATGAAAATACTAAATTATTTCGAAACGGATAACAAAGAGTATTGGATTAAGGAAATTTCAAAAAGTGATTGGAGAGCCGCAGCGTATCTTGCGGGCATTCTGAAGGATGAAACGTTTCATGAGAAGTATGGCGAGAAGTCACAGCTTCTTCTGCTTACGGATGAGGACAGGCTTATATCATTCTGTACTTATGCCGAGCGTGATGAAATCAATGATGAATCGCTTAAGCCGTGGATAGGGTTTGCATACACATTTCCGGAGTTCAGGGGAAAGATGCGGCTGGGTAAACTGATTGAATATATTTATATTCAGGCGAAGAAGGACGGATATAAGACACTCTACATTTCAACGGAAGAAGAGGGGCTTTATGAGAAGTATGGCTTTGGCTTCTGGAAGATCATGAAGAATGAGTGGAATGAGGATACGAGAGTGTATCGTAAGAGGTTAACTGAAGAGGATTACAGTAATATCATCGGAATGAAGGTTAAGGGAACCATAGACAGGCCACTGGGACGCCCGCATCCGAGACATCCGGAGATGATATATCCGATCAATTACGGATATGTGGATGGCCTTATGGGCGGTGACGGAATGGAACAGGATGTTTATGTTTTCGGAACTGAAGAACCACTAAGCGTATACGAGGGTACTGTCGTAGGTGTTATTCACAGACTGAATGATATTGAGGATAAGTGGATCGTTAGTCTTGACGGTGAGCCTGTTGACAGAGAGACGATACTGAAGAGAACAGAGTTCCAGGAGCAGTATTATATGGGTGAGCTTTATCTTTAATTGAAATATTACACAAATACGGAGGAGTCGTAAGGCGGCTCCTCTTTCTTTTTTTGTTAACTATTACGAATTTATCTAAGTCCTTTAAAATGATAGAATAAAAGTGTTGCATTCGTATGGTTTTAAAGGAGTTTTTATGCAAGGCAGAACAATGACAGAGGGCACGCCGTGGAAGCATATACTTAGGTTTTCGCTTCCGGTGCTTGCCGGTTCTCTGTTGCAGCAATTATATAATACTGTTGATGCGATTATAGTGGGTCGCTATGCGGGTGAGGCTGCTTTATCGGCGGTCGGAACCACGGGAAGCTTTTGTTTCTTTCTGATCTCCATAGCTATAGGATTTTCAGCCGGAAACGGAGTCGTAGTTGCGCAGCATTACGGAGCAGGTGATACAAAGAAGGTCCGCGAGAATGCATCGACGGGAATATACTTCCTGTTGCTTCTGGGAGTTCTTTTCACTATCATAGGATTCGCGGTGGCGAGACCTGCGTTCCGGTATTTTGTAAATGTACCGGAGGAGATTCTTGATCTTACGTTATCATACTTCAGGATCGTAGCCGTAGGATTTATATTTACATATGGCTACAATATTTTTTCATCGATCCTGAGAGCAGTGGGAGACAGTGCGGCAACACTTTATTTCCTGCTTGTATCATCGGTACTGAACATAATCCTTGATTATGTGTTCGTAAAGATATTCCAGTGGGGCGTATCGGGAGCTGCAATCGCAACCGTCATATCGCAGGCGGTATCATTTGTGGCAGCATATATTTACATGTATGTTAAATATCCGGTTTTCAGATTTAAGCTCAGTGAGTATCAGCTTAAGATTCCTCTTGTTGTGAAGACAGTACAGGTAGGATTTCCTATATCGCTGCAGATGATAATCGTATCTCTCGGACTTACAGTAATACAGAGAGCGGTAAACGGATTCGGTCAGGCGATGACTGCTTCATTTACGGTAGGACAGAGAATCGAGTGGTATCTTAATCTGCCGTGCAACGCATTTCAGACAACCCTGGCAACCTACACCGGACAGAATATCGGTGCAGGTAAGATGGACAGAGTAAAGAGCGGCGCACGTCAGACATTTTTCATATCGCTTGTTATGACTGTGATAATCTCCGTATGTATATGGGGATTTGCACCGGATATAATCAAGCTTTTCGACTTGAGTGAACAGGCCGCTGAGTACTGCCTCGCGCATATAAAAGCGGTTACAATGATAAATGTGGTGCTGTCCATGTATATTCCTTTGTTCGGAGTTTTTCAGGGTGCAAACCATAGTGCGTTCCCGATGATCGTTGCATGCGGTTCGCTGGGAATGAGAGTTCTTGCGACTTATCTTTTCAGATACAGTCAGTACTTCGGACATACGATCATAT
The DNA here is from genome assembly GCA_017634555.1 of Eubacterium sp. Taxonomy (GTDB): domain Bacteria; phylum Bacillota; class Clostridia; order Lachnospirales; family Lachnospiraceae; genus Eubacterium_Q. Next base: position 11,918 of record JAGBNF010000038.1, read on the forward strand.
GGTGGAACGGAATATTCGGATTCGGTATGGGATTTTTGATCACATGGACTATCTACCTCAGTGGAATATGGAAGCGTAATGCTGTGATCGATACAGAACGGGAGGATGCAAATTGGTAAGGAATGCGGTTTCAAAGGATATACCTGAAATATTAAAGCTTTTGGTTCAGGTTGATATGGTACATCATAACGGACGTCCGGATCTTTTTAAGGGACCGGCCACAAAGTATAATGCGGAGGAGCTGGAGAAGATAATAGTCGACCCCGAAACTCCTGTCTTTGTATATGAGAAGGAGAGCGGAGAGATTGCGGGACATGCGTTCTGCATTCATCAGCAGCAGAAGGAAAGCTCCGTGCTTACTGACATCAGGACTCTTTATATCGATGATATATGCGTAGATGAAAACTGCCGTAGAGAAGGTGTGGGTGAAGCTCTGTATAATCACGTGGTGGAATATGCGAAGAAGGAGGGCTTCTACAACATTACGCTGAACGTGTGGAGCTGCAATCCGGGAGCGGCACATTTCTATGAATCAATGGGACTTAAACCTCAGAAGATATGTATGGAGAAGATCCTTAAAGGATAGATATAAGACCGGATGATTTTATAGACAAAAACTGATAAGTCATTCGGACAATTGATAAGTGGTTAGGTTATCGGGGGATTTATATAATAGCAAAAAAATGTGTGACATGGAGGGTGACATGGACAAGAGTTATTTTGATAAGCCTGTAAAAATTGAGGACAGCAGCTATAGAGCAGATGCTTTTAAGAACGGTAAGGTTCTGTACGGAAAGAAGCATCTTCCGGCTATGGGATGGAACAGCTGGAATGCATTCGGAAGCGGAAATACTGAAGCGCTCACTAAGGCTATGGCAGATAAAATGATCGAGCTGGGACTGGATAAGCTGGGTTATCAGTATATCGTACTGGATGACGGATGCTACGGTGCAGCAAGGGTTGACGGACACCTCGTAAGTGATGAGGTTAAGTTCCCGAGCGGCTTTATGGCAATGTCGGACTATATTCACGGCAAGGGACTCAAGTTCGGAATGTACAATGATATCGGTTCAAGGCTCTGCTCGGGTCTTGAAGTGGGAACCTGCGGATATGAGGATGTCGATACCGAGGATTATATCGGATGGGGCGTTGACTATATCAAGGTTGATAACTGCTACAATGTCTGGGATAATGCAACCTTCTCAAATCCTGAGAATGCGAGATTTACTTTCGCTCCGGGAATCAAGGGAATCGTATTAAGCAATGGACAGAATAAGATAGAAAAGACTGCTGTGGGCGACGGGATCATTACAGGAAGCCGTGCTTATATCGAGGGCGACTATGTAATGGGAATCGGTACGTTTGACGGAACGGGTCCTGATGCAACACCTGTCGGAGATATGAGCAGTGAGCTTCAGTTCAAGGTAACGACAGAGGCTGCAGGCGAGTATGATCTTACTGTTGCTTGTAAGACCGGTGCTGCGGAAGGAATCGGAAGCTGGCTTCAGGTTGCTGTCGGTGAAGGCGAGGGCTCTGAAATATTCTATGATGACCTTGTTGATGCATCTGAGACCGGGGGAATGGTTGTAAAGATAAAGCTTGCAGCGGGTGAGAATCTTATCCGTCTTATGAATCACCGTCGTCAGGAAAATACACTTACTTCCTATGCGAGAATTCAGGAGGGCTTCAAGAAGACCGGTTCGGATAGAGATATCATATTCTCCATCTGTGAATGGGGCAAGACTCAGCCACAGAACTGGGGCTATAAGGTCGGCGATTCCTGGAGAATACTGAATGACATAACATTCCAGGTTGGTTCTGACGGAGACAGCGGCCATGCTGCATGGGAAGGCGCTTATACGACCAGCGTTACCGCACAGTACAACAAGGCTGTCATCATGGATGAGTTTGCGGGACCGGATAAGGGCTGGAACGACCCTGACATGCTGATGATCGGTATGGACGGACTTACTGAAACAATGAATAAGACACATATGACCATGTGGTGCATGATCAATTCCCCACTTATGCTGGGTATGGATCTGAGAAATGTATCAGCAGGCGATGCTGTCTACAATATAATCACAAACGAAGATGTTATCGCGCTCAATCAAGATGGGCTTGGAGTTCAGGCAAAGAGAATCTTTACTACAAAGGCTGTTGCACCTGATACGACTTATATCCGCGATAACGATCGAATGGATGTACTTGCTAAACCGCTTGATGACGGAAGCGTTGCACTTTCCTTCATAAATGTGGGAATGGGCGACAGACAGGGAGAGGTATCTATCAAGCCGTCGCTTATAATGGACTACATTTCCGATAAGATGATTGATCCTGACAGCTTTGCCAATGCGGAGAGATATGAGGTGAAGGATCTCTGGAGCAAGGAGAAGAAGATTTATGATGCGAAGGAGATTAACGAGAAAGGCTTTACTGTTTCCGACGTTAAGGCCAATGATAACGTAACCCTTCGCATAACACCGATATATGACTGATGTGGAGGCGGGATGCTTACTAAGGGCAGATTCATAGCTTTAATAGCGGACAGCTTTTTGGATACTACAGTACAGCTTCAGAAATTCAGAGAAGCGGGATGGATTGAAGAACAGGACATCCTGGGATGTGAAGATGAACTGGACAGACGTACTGCGGCGAGGATCATCCATATGTTTATGAGAAGGGTTCTCGAAATCAGGGATATGGAGGATATAACTCCTGCGTATCAGCTGAGAGATCTTTTCGATTGCAGAGTATGTGCGGGACATATCGCTGAGGTTTATATGAGAGGAATTATTCCGGCTGTAGAGCTGAACGGCATGAAGATATTTGATGTATTCAGAACTGTGTCGGAAGAGGAAGCCGCAGCCATGATCGCAGCACTCAGAAAAATACATCAGAGTTGATCTAAATAAGACTTGAATAATATTTGAATAATACTTGGATAAGATAATCTCATAAATGGAGAATGAAATGAGTATAGATGTAAACAAGATAAGCTTTAACAGTCCGGCATCGGACTGGAATGAAGCACTTCCGGTAGGAAACGGAAAGCTTGGAGGAATGATCTTCGGAGGTCCTTATACCGAAAGAATACAGCTGAACGAAGACAGTGTCTGGTTCGGAGGAATGCAGGACAGACTTAATCCGTCCGCGAGAGAGAAGCTTCCCGAGATAAGAAAGCTGATCTTCGAGGGACGCATCAAGGAAGCTGAGGAGCTGGCTGCCTTTGCGCTTTCGGCAATCCCGGAGGAGCAGAGACATTATGAGCCTCTCGGAAATCTCTATATAGAATTTAAGGGAAGAGAGACAGAGTTCTCGGATTATAGAAGAGAGCTTGATATAAGCCGTGCGGTTGCAACAACCGAATTCGTGATGAGCGGTGTGTGCTTTAAGCGCGAGGTCATAGTAAGCTATCCTCAGAATGCGATGATAATTCACCTTACGGCTGATAAGCCGGGATCACTTTCCTTCCATACACAGCTGGGACGCGGTGAAAGACCGTGGGAGAATCTTCCTTACGAGCTGCAGACCATAAGACATCAGAACTATAATAATTACTCTGACAGTGTCAGAGTCCTTCCGGGAAATGTGCAGTTTATGGAAGCTGCAGCAGGAGGTAAGGACGGAGTGGAAATCGCTGCGGCTACAAAGGTTATCCCGATCGGCGGAACGAAGGAGGTTATCGGAAACAGTATCATAATCAGAAATGCTGACGAAGCACTTATCATACTTGCGGCCGATACAACCTTCAGAGTGGAAAAGCCTGTAATGTCAGTCCTCTCAAGACTTGAGGATGTGGCTGCTCACGGCTGGGATGAACTGCTTAAGGAACATGTTGAAGATTATAAGTCGCTTTTTGACAGAGTAACACTTGAGATAGAAGGCCAGGAGAAGGTGACGAGATTCTTCCGGTTCGGACGTTATCTTCTTATATCCAGTTCCAGAGGAGATTCCCTTCCGGCGAATCTTCAGGGTATCTGGAATCAGGACTACAATCCTATGTGGGGAAGTAAGTTCACGATAAATATCAATACCGAGATGAATTACTGGCCGGCACTTCTTACCAATCTGGAAGAATGTAATGAGCCGCTTATCAGGCTCATCGAAAGACTGAGAGAACGCGGTACAAGAACCGCAGAAGAAATGTACGGCTGCCACGGTTTTATGGCACATCATAACACCGATATATGGGCAGATACATGTCCGCAGGATGTGTGTCTCAGCTCGACCTACTGGGTAATGGGCGGAGCTTGGCTGTCGCTTCATGTATGGGATGAATATCTCTTTACACAGGATGAAGATTTCCTGAGAGAAAAATACGGTATCATGCGTGATGCCGCAACCTTTGTTATGGATTATCTCGTAATGGACGGCGATTATCTCGTAACATGTCCGACGCTTTCACCGGAGAATACATATATTCTTCCGAATGGCGAGAAGGGTGTTATCTGTAAGGGCGCATCCATGGATAATCAGATTATCAGAGAACTGCTGGGAGCCTGCATAAGGGCAGAAGAGATTCTGGGAATCGGAGCGGAGGTCGGAAGCCGCGAGCACATTTCAACAAGAGCGAAGGAAGTGCTGAAGCATATCAAGCCTGACTCCATCGGCAAGTATGGTCAGGTAATGGAGTGGAACGAGGACTACGAAGAAGAGGAACCGGGCCACAGACACATATCACATCTTTTTGCACTTTATCCGGGAACTCAGATAACCCGTGATAAGACGCCTGAGCTTTTCGAGGCTGCGAAGAAAACTCTTGAGAGGAGACTCTCCTTCGGAGGAGGGCATTCGGGCTGGAGCAGAGCGTGGATAATAAATATGTACGCGAGACTCGGCGAAGGTGAGCTTGCATTTGAGAATATCGAAAAGCTGATAGATGAGCAGACTCTTCCTAATCTTTTTGATGATCATCCGCCGTTCCAGATCGACGGTAATTTCGGATGTACGGCAGGAATAGCGGAAATGCTGGTACAGAGCCATGAGGGAGAAGTAAAGCTTCTTCCGGCACTTCCAAAGGCATGGAAGGATGGACGTGTTACCGGACTCAGGGTAAGAGGCGGCAAGATCCTTAAGTGCCTTGAGTGGAAGGATGGTAAGGTTGTGAAAGCTGAGTATTTCTAATGAGCACATTCTGTGCTATAATATTTAGCGGCTATAAAATGAATCGTATTAATTTACATAGATAACGATTTAGCAAAATACTACATAATCAAAGGAGGTATGTAACAATGACAATTTATTCTGTATTTGATCCTGAATTCGCAGAGTACGGAAAGGTACTTGCAGGATATGATACAAACGAACTCATCGCTGCTATGAAGAATATCGATATGCCTGCAGAGGGCGTTGCTTATGAGCCGGGAATCGACTCACTTGAGGCATGCGGAATCTTCAAGGAGCTTGAGAACAACGCATTCGGCGGAATGCCTATCGAGCTCGGTATGTGCTGGGGATACAACAAGGCTCTTAACTGCCTTGAGTATCACAGAAACAGCGAGATCAACATCGGTGCTTCAGATTTCGTACTTCTTCTTGCAAAGCAGGAGAAGATAATCGAAGGAAAGCTTGACACGGCTGAGGTTGTTGCTTTCCGTGCACCTGCAGGAGCTGTTGTAGAGGTTTATGCTACATCACTTCATTATGCACCATGTATGGTAGAAGACAGCGGATTCAGAGTAGCAGTAGTTCTTCCAAAGAACACAAATACAGATTTCGAGAAGCCTGAAGAGAAGAATCTTGAAGACAAGATGCTCTGGGCAAGAAATAAGTGGCTTATCGCTCATCCGGATGCTGCAGAGGCTGCTCAGGGAGCTTATGTGGGACTTAAGGGCGCTAACATCAGTATCTAATCGCGGTACATTTAATATATCTTGAAATGAGATAATAGTAGTAAAAACAGTGTAGGTGTCAAAAGCTTCTTTTGGCACCTACAAATGACTAGGGATATAGGAGAATTTGGCATGAAGACTCTTATTGTAATCGATATGCAGAATGATTTTATCGACGGTGCTCTCGGAACTGCTGAGGCGGTTGCCATAGTAGACAACGTTAAAAAGAAGATTGAAGAATACAAGGGACGCGGCGACAAGATTATTTATACAAGAGATACTCATCATGAGAATTATCTTGAGACAAATGAGGGAAAGCATCTTCCTGTAACTCATTGCATCGAAGGAACCTTCGGATGGGAGATCCGAGAGGGACTCTACGTAGATGGCTCTGACATCATCGATAAGCCAAGCTTCGGTTATACAGGCTGGGGCAGTTATGAATTTACCAATCAGGATGAGATAGAGCTTATCGGACTTTGCACTGATATCTGTGTAGTATCAAATGCGATGATCCTTAAGGCTCTTTATCCGGAAACAAAGATTTCCGTGGATCCTTCATGCTGTGCGGGTGTGACACCTGAGAGCCATGATGCTGCAGTGAAGACTATGACAATGTGCCAGGTAGAGATGGTATAAATGCATAAACTGTTACTGAAAGTGGAAAAGCTGTTTTACAGGGTCAAGCTTAGAAATAAGATGATCCTTCTTTTTGTGTTCTGCGTTATTATTCCGCTTCTGTTAACAGACGGTATAGTTTTTTACAACGTATACCGAATGAATAAGATCACAAAAGCCCAGGAACTTTCGTCGGATGCCATGGCGATCAAATATGGTATGGCAAACTATTTCGAATATCCTGCGGCTCTTATCCAGAATATATATAAGAATGAAACAATCGAGGAACTCCTCGACAGACAGTATGAGAGACCTGTTGACTACTATAATGAATATATAAAATTCAAAAAGCTGTCACTTTATGAGAGCTGGCTGGGTGCCGGACGAGACAGAATCTCAATCTATGCCGATAATGACACGATCCTTAACGGATTCATGTTCTATAAGCTGGCACCGGTAAGAGAGGAAATGTGGTATAAACGACTGGGAGACAGCGACGGACTGGTGGTTATGTTCGTATTTGGAAAGGATACGACGGAAACATATTCCAAAAGAAGTATCCTGCTTATCAGAAAGCTTGATAGATATAAGAGGAGTAGCTGCGAGAAGGTTCTCAAGATGGAAATCAATTACAGCCGGTTTTTGGATACCATACTTAATGACAGTATCGAATCGGATGTTTATATCTGTATGGATAACAGAGTGCTGATGACAAATGTGGGAGGCGCACATTTCAGAGAGACCTATCCTTTCTTCAGTAAGGAGATCAAATATGATTATTCATATACCTTCGATCTCTATGGAGAAACCTTTACGGCTTATCTGAAGAGCAGAAATACAAACTTCTGGCTGTATGATTCCCAGCTGGTTTCGGTGGTTGTAATCGTTATCATCATAAACCTGCTTCTTCCGATATTCATGATCGGACGACTGATCTCCTCGGTTGCGAGACGAATCGATAAGCTGGATGATGCTTTTGAGAATGCCGGCTCCGAGAGTCTTACCAAGATTGACAAGGTAGAAGGAAATGACGAGATAACATCTCTTATGGAGAATTACAATGTCATGGCCGACAGAATGAACGACCTCATTCAGACGGTATACGTAGACAAGCTGAAAGAACAGGAGATGGATATTGCAAGACAGAATGCGGAGCTCCAGGCTCTGCACAGTCAGATAAATCCGCACTTTCTGTTCAATGCGCTTGAGAGTATCAGAATGAGAAGCCTCATCAAGAGTGAGAATGAGACAGCCGAGATGGTTGAGCATCTGGCACTGATGCAGAGAGCAAACGTTAACTGGCATTCCGATGTGGTATCGGTGGATGAGGAGGTAAGCTTCATCGAGGCTTATCTGGAGCTTCAGAAATACAGATTTGGTGACAGACTGAATTATAATATTGAAATAGACGATTCTTGCAAGAAGCAGAAGCTTCCGAGACTTTCTATAGTAACCTTCGTTGAAAATGCGTGCGTACACGGTATTGAAGGAAAGACCGAGAAGGGATGGATATTTATAAGAATCTATCCGGACGGAAATAAGACAATAATAGAGATTGAAGATACCGGCATCGGTATGAATGAAGAGATGCAGGATATGCTTCTCTTCAAGATGAATAATGCGAGCCTCGACCTGATAAAAACAGGAAGAGGTATAGGTATGACGAATGCCTGTCTCAGACTTAAGATGATGCCTGATTATAGGGTTGAGTTTGAACTTGAGAGTGAGCCGGGCGTAGGTACTACAGTAATGATTATTATTGAAGAAAAGGATGGTACGGAAATTGCTTAAGGTAATGCTTGTCGATGACGAACCCTTTATCATGCAGGGTTTAAAGGTCCTGATCGACTGGGGAAAAGAAAATTTCGAAATAGTCAAAATGGCATCGAACGGCAAAGATGCAGTTAAGTATCTTAAGGAGAATAAGGTCGATCTGATAATAGCGGATATCAAGATGCCGATAATGAACGGTGTTGAGCTGCTGAAGAAGATCAGAGAGGAAAAGCTGACTGATGCGGAATTTGTAATACTCAGCGGCTACAATGACTTTGAGTATGCAAAGGAGACCATGCGCTACGGCTGTATGGATTATCTGCTTAAGCCTATCAACAAGGATGAGCTCCTTGGCATCCTCAGAAAAATCTCCGATAAGAATAAGGAAAACCTTATCATTGAGAATCATAAGAAGGAGACCGAAACGGCGTTCCTTCAGCGCCATCTTATCGCACTTATCGTAGGTCGATATGATGACGTTAATCTTGATTATATAACAAGCAACATGAGACTTTCCGATGGTGTCAGATATGTTATCATCGAGCTTCCTGAGATCGACAAGAATGATATGACCGAAGGAAATACGATGAAATACAGACGTGAGCTTAATGAGAGGGTGAGCGAACTGCTTGCAGATGACGGGAATCATCTCATATATGATGTTTCGCTAAATCACAGCAGCTATGATACCGGATTCATTTACTGTGATTATATGGCAGAAGAGAAAGGGCTGGAGGATGATCTTGAGTATCTGAACGATCTGCAGAGCAATCTGGAGAAGGTTATGAATAAGTCTGTCAGAATTATCTCGGGTAAGAAGGTCCAGGATATAGCTTCTGTTTCGAAGTCTTACAGCTCGGCATGTATTCTCAAATCTCAGGAGGTTTTCCATGAGTCCAAGCCTGTTGTTATTTATGAGAGACAGATGAGTGTTAATCCGGGAAAGGAAATGCTGTTTAAGAACAGTGTGGATGACCTTGTAAAGGCCATAGAGTTGAACGATCAGTCGCTTATACATAAGTGTATTGGTACATTTTATGAAAAGATCGGAGCTGCCGGCCTCGGCAACTCTGTCAGCCTCAACATAAATTATCTGATATTTCAGCTGATCCATATAGCTACGGAGCTGGATGACGAGATAGATCAGGAAGAGGTAATGCACAGGATAAGCGAGAGCTCCTTCGAGGAAGGAGTTAAGCGAGGCAGCAGTCTGCATATGTATAAGTTTGCCTGTGAGTATGCGGATTATCTTACACAGCTCAGGAAAAATGTATCCCATGGAATCCTTAAGGATGTGGAGAAGGAGATAAAGGAGCATTACAGCGAGAATCTGAGTCTGAAGAAGCTCAGTGAGAAGTACTTTATAAACTGCAGTTATCTGGGATCTCTCTTCAGTAAGAAGTACGGGGTATCCTTTAAGGATTATCTGACAGATTACAGGATCAAGGAGGCTGCCAGACGTCTGATAAATACAGAGGATCGTATAGTGGATATTTCTTCTGCGGTAGGGTATAAAAACAGTGATTATTTTATCAGGAAATTTATAGAGATTATGGGGGTAACTCCTTCACAGTACAGACGACAGCAAAAACAGTAATTCTGACAAATATATACAGTTGATAGTTTAAAAGGCCGAAAAATACACATTTTTTCGGCCTTTTTTCTTTAATTTTTTATTAATAATATATAAATAATCATTAAGAATTTGTAGGGTATTTTTTGAGAGTTTGTATGGAGAAAAAAAGGGCCTGTTGGAATATAATTGACTTACCTTGATGCTCAGCTAATGGGCACACAATTTTTTTTCTTATTTAAAAGGAGGGTTAGTATGAAGAAGTGGGCTAAGAAGCTTACGACTGCAGGTCTTACAATGGCTATGATGACTACAGCTCTTGCAGGCTGTGGCGGTGGCGATACACCGGCTAGTGAGGCTGCTACAACAGAGGCTGCTGCTACAGAGGCAGCTGCAACAGAGGACGGCAGTAGTGGTGATGCTACTACAGAAGCTGCTGCACCTTCAGCTGATGGCGTTAAAGAGTTCAGCATGTTCATTGCAATGCCTGGTACAGAGATTAACGATGACAACGAGATTCAGCAGATCATTGCTGAGAAGACAGGTGTTAAGGTTAAGGAGACATGGCTTACAGGTCAGACAGATGCTGAAGCAATCGGAACAATCATCGCAGGTGGTGATTATCCTGACTTCATCAACGGTGGAGATGCTATGATGCAGCTCTATGATAACGACGTTCTTGTTCCATGGGATGATTATCTTGATAAGTATCCTAACCTCAAGGCATTCTACACAGATGCTGAGTGGGATATGTTCCGTATGGATGACGGACACATCTACTGGATGAACGTATTTGGAAACACACTTGGCGAGTCTAAGACAACAACTCATAATGATGAGGCATTCTGGATTCAGGCTAAGGTTCTTGAGTGGGACAACTATCCAAAGATCGAGACACTTGATCAGTACTTTGATCTCCTTGAGAGATACTATGCTGAGCATCCAACACTCGAGGATGGAACAAAGGTTATCCCTTATACAATGCTTTGTGAGGACTGGAGATACTTCTGTCTTGAGAACGCTCCTGAGTTCCTCGATGGTTATCCAAACGACGGTTCTGTAATCGTTGATAAGGAAAACCTTAAGATCGTAGATTACAATACAACACCGACAGCAAAGATGTACTTCCAGAAGCTCAACGAAGAGTACAACAAGGGTATCATCGATGTAGAGTTCGGTACACAGACATATGATGAGTATATCGCTAAGCTTTCAACAGGTGGAGTTCTCGGTATGTGTGATCAGAACTGGGATTTCAACTTCACAATCAGTGATGTATTCAAGCAGTCAGGTCTTGACAAGGAAGGCTGCAGCTACATTCCTCTTGGACTTACAGCTGAGCCTGGTATGGTACAGAGATGGCATACATATGATGACACACTTAACATGTCATCAGGTGTTGCAATCACAACAAGCTGCTCAGATATCGATGCAGCATTCCAGTTCCTTGATGACCTTTGCTCACAGGAAATCAGAGACCTCAGATTCTGGGGTGTTGAAGGTGTAGACTATGAAGTTGACGCTGACGGCCTGTTCTATCGTACAGAGGAGCAGAGAGCAAAGTGGGCAGATTCAGAGTACAAGGCATCACACATTTGCCAGTACAGCTACATGCCTCAGTATCACGGAACATCAACAGATGGTAAGAACGCTAACAAGCCAGAAGAGCAGACATCAGAGTTCTTCGATACTCTTCCGGAGCCGGTTGTTAAGTGTTTCGAAGCTTACGGTGTAACAACATATCCGGAAATGATCGGATCAGTTGTTGAGCCTAACGCTCCTTGGTTCCCAATGTACTCATACTCAAACAACATGACAACAGATACACCGGGTGGTGTAGCTTGGGTTAAGATGGGTGAAGTTAAGCATGAGTGGCTTCCAAAGGTAGTTATGTCATCAGACTTCGAGTCAACATGGAATGAATACATGGATGCATATAACGCATGTAATCCTCAGGACTTCCTGGATGAGATGCAGGCAGAGCTTGAGAGAAGAGCTGGAAAGTAATTTTTAATTACAAAAAAACATGTTTTTTAGGGGGGCAGCCATAGAAATATGGCTGCTACCTCTTTGAAAAAAATCGGGAGAAACAGTTATGGCTAAACCAAAAACTCAAATGATAGTCCAGCCTAAAGTTAAATGGTCTGCCAAAGAAGTAAAGAGACAGTGGCCTCTTCTTGTTTGGGCAGGTATCTTCTTCGCTTATGGTATACTCTTTTATTATGTACCTCTTGCCGGTTGGCTTATGGCTTTCAAAAACTACAAGCCGAAGACAGGACTTCTTGGATCAAAATGGATAGGATTGGACAAGTTCAAATTCCTTTTCTCGGATAAGAACTTCCTTCTTGACATCAGAAATACTCTTGCAATGGGTGTTCTTAATCTGGCAGCCACATTTATTATGGCTATTCTTTTTGCAATCCTGTTAAACGAGCTTAAATCAAAGGGTGGTAAGAGAGTCGTTCAGACAATTTCTTATCTTCCACATTTCCTTTCATGGATCATCGTTACAGGTATTCTTCACGACGCACTTTCATCAAGTGGTATCATCAATGAGATTCTCACAAAGTTCCACCTGATAAAGATGCCAATTAACTTCTTTGCAGAAACAAAATATTTCTGGCCTATAGTTGCCTTCGCAAATGTTTGGAAGGAAACAGGCTGGAATGCAATCATCTATCTTGCAGCAATCACTTCTATCGATCCTAACCTCTATGAGGCAGCAGAGATCGACGGTGCCGGAAGATGGGCTAAAATTCGACACATCACACTGCCTTCACTTAGACCTACAATTATGATCCTTCTCCTTATGAATATCGGATGGGTTCTTAATGCAGGTTTCGAGGTACAGTACATCCTCGGAAACGGTCTGGTAAAGCGTGTTTCAGAAACTATAGATATTTACACACTGACATGGGGAATCAGTCAGAACGACTATTCTCTCGGTACAGCTGCCGGTATTTTCCGAAGCCTTGTTTCTATAGCACTTATTCTTATTGCTAACGGAATAGCCAAGAAGACCGGTGAGACAAAACTGTTTTAAGGAGGGTTTGAGATGGCAAGTTATGAATCAATTGAAAACAGCTCCGACAACATAGTACCGGGTGCGGATAGAGAAGGAGGCGGATCTTTCGTTAAGATGCCGGTTCCGAAGCCTACAAAGTACAAGACATCAGTGGGTGATAAGATATTTGTAGTTTGTAATATCGTATTTATGATCCTTTTCGTAGTTATTACGTTATATCCGATCTTAAATACACTGGCAATATCATTTAATGATGGTATTGATGCGGTAAAGGGTGGTATCCACCTTATACCAAGAAAGTTCTCTACAAAGAACTATGAATCAGTATTTGCGATGAGAAACCTTACAACAGGTCTTTTCGTTTCAGTAGCAAGAACAGTTCTCGGAACACTTATCGGTGTTGTGGTAAATGCTATTCTTGCATTCCTGGTAAGCCGTAAGAGATTCCTTCTTAAGAAGTCACTTACAGCATTCTGGGTATTCACAATGTATGTTAACGGCGGTATGATCCCTGTACTTCTTCTTTATAAGAACCTGAAGCTCACAAGTACATTCTGGGTATACGTTATTCCTGGTCTTATTTCAGCATTCAACATGCTCGTTATGAGAACGTTCATGGAAGGTATTCCTGATTCGCTTGAAGAAGCAGCTCAGATCGACGGTGCAGGATACACAACAATATTTGTTAAGATACTTTCACCGCTTTGTAAGCCTATGTACGCAACCATCGCTCTTTTCATTGCCGTTGGTCATTGGAATTCATGGTTCGATACAATGCTCTACAACAGAATGTCATCAGAATATACGACACTTCAGTACGAGCTTATGAAGCTCCTTTCATCTGTTACAAGTCAGTCAAGTAAGTCTGACCCTAACTCAGGTGAAGGTGCAAATGTTCAGCCGGTATCGGTTAGAGCAGCAGCAACTATGGTAACTATGGCTCCGATCATCTGTTTGTATCCATTCCTGCAGAAGTACTTCGTGGCAGGTCTTACAATCGGTGGTATTAAGGAGTAATCGGATTTCGGGGTTGACATGGGTCACACTAATTATTTAAAATATTTCGATATATCAGATGAAGAAACCGTAAAGAGATGTAATGAGATCTTTGATACAATTTTTTACGGTTCGGAAGAAGAAAGATTTTATCATGCCGTTGGCGATGATATGGGATATATCGAGGATACGGGAAATCATGATGTACGCACAGAAGGCATGTCTTATGGCATGATGATGTGCGTACAGATGGACCGTCAGGAAGAATTTAATCGCTTGTGGAAATGGGCGAAAACCTATATGTTCCTCACTACAGGTCCTGATGCAGGCTATTTCGCATGGTCATGCAAAACCAGTGGTGAGAAGAACGCATGGGGAGCTGCTCCGGATGGAGAAGAATACTTCGCGATGTCTCTTATCTTCGCAGGAAACAGATGGGGAAACGGTGAGGGGATCTATAATTATCATGCCGAAGCAAAAAGCCTGATTCACACTATGTTTAATAAGGGCTATGATGGGACTAACGGTCGTGCAATGTTCGACCGTGAAACGGGCTATATAAGATTTATCGTGTATGTTGATTTTACAGATCCGTCCTATCATCTGCCTCATTTTTATGAGCTGTATGCTTCGATTGCTGATGAGGAAGACGCAAAGCTTTGCAGACGTTCAGCTGCTGCCAGCAGAGAGTTCTGGAAGAAAACGTGTCATCCCATAACAGGCCTTAATCCTGAATATGCTGAATATGACGGGACGCCTCACGTGGTTGATCCGGGCAGGTTCGGCGGAAGACATGACTGGTATTTCAGTGATGCCTACAGGACTATCATGAATATTGCAATCGATACAGCCTGGTTTGGAGGCTCGGAGTGGGCAAAGGAAGAAGCCGATAAGTTTATAGGTTTCTTTGAAAGACCTGAAAATTGTGACGACTGGAATCATATTTACGAGGTGGACGGAGAGAAGCTTGAAGAAAGCGCACTTCACCCGGTAGCTGTTATAGCGACAAATGCCAGCACGTGGGCAATCACTCAGAATGAAGCATCTAAAAAGTGGGTAAAGAGATTTCTGGAAACGCCTCTCAGATTGGGAGACAGAAGGTACTATGATAATTGTCTTTATTTCTTCTCATATATGATCCTGAGTGGAAATTATAAAATCTGGTAAATATAATTTTATGGATTGGACAGGAATATGGGATTTTTAAGATACGACAGCGATTTTATGCTTTTCCTCGGCAGATTGGCAGATCTTATGTGGTTGAACATATTATGTTTAATATGTTCTATTCCGATCGTAACCTTCGGAGCTGCTGTTTCTGCTAAATATTATACTGCTATGAAGCTTGAAAGAGGAGAAGCAACAGGAGTAACAAAGGCATTTTTTCATTCATTTAAGCAGAATCTGATTCAGAATACTTGGTTATCGATAATAGTTATTGTTGTAGTATTTCTTTTTGGCTGGAACTGGCTTCTGGTTTACGGAGGAACACTTACAAATACTATTGTAATAGGACTTCTTTCTATTTTTTCGGTTATGTTTGCGATAACTGTATTCTGTATGTTCCCGATGCTTGCAAGATTTGAAGCAACTAATTTTGCTGCATTCAGGAATGCTCTTGTATTCGGAATAGTACATCTTCCAAGAGTGGTGATCGGAGTAGCTGTGTCTGTTGCTCCGCTTATTATCGGATATTACAACTTTAAATGGTTATGGCTTATCTGGCTTGGAATAAGTACTCTTGCACTTTATTACAATGCAATCTTCTTTATAAAGAAGTTTCAGATTCTTGAGGAGAAGACATTCGGAGAAGTACAGAATCCTTATGATCCGGATCATGTTCCAAGTGATGATGAACTGAAGCCTCTCAGTATTGTAAGTGAAGACGAGGCTGAAGACACAGACGAGGCTGAGGAAAGTGAAGCTGCTGAAGCAGATGATAATGCTGAAGCGGAAGATACTGCAGATGAAGCTGCAGATAATAACGACGAAAATAATGAAGTCAGTGACGACGAGGTGGAGAAATGATTCACGGACTGACTTTCAAAGAATATATAGACGAAGAAAAACAAAAGCTCAGCGAAATGACCAAGGCTGAGAAGAAGGATTACTTTAAAGAGTATTATCTTAAAACATGCATCGTTGCATTCATATGTCTGATACTATTTATATGGTTCCTGACGGAGCTGGTGCTCAGCTTCAGACACGTGATCGTAACAGGCGGAGTTATAGGGGCTCAGATAAACGAAGACGGATCGAATTTTTTGCAGGATGATTATATGGAGTATCTGGGTAGGAGCAAGGCTTTCTACAAGGTTAATTTTGCACCATATATAATTCTTGATGAGAATGATCCATCTACGGTTATGGCTCTTGAAGCAGAGCTTGCAACCAATTCCTATAATTATTTGATTTCAACTGAAAAAGGTCTACAATTCGTTTTAGCTACAGAGTGCCTTGCGGACCTGGATGAGGCTCTGGACAAAAAACTTAAGGATAGTGTATCCGACAGAATTGTATACATGAAAATAGGTGAATCGGGAGAGGAAATTGCGGCTGCTATTGATATAACAGATACAGCCTTTGCAAAAGAATATTTGTTGGCGGGTGACAATGTATATTTCATCCTTACCGGTAAGGCTGAGGATTATGAGCACGGATTGGATGTTCTCAGATATATTCTCCGCAAGACTTCTTAACAGGCGTATCGACAAGCGTATACGCCTGTTTTTTTTATAAATACAAGATAGCAATTTTTAATATACTATGCTATTTTTGCAACCTATAAAACATCTTTAACCATTGACTATTTAGCCAAAAAATTATGAAATGAGGTATATGAAATGAACGAGAAAAAAATGCAGGGAATTAACCCATATCTTCCTTCATGGGAGTACATTCCGGATGGTGAACCATACGTATTTAATGACAGGGTTTATATATACGGTTCACATGATATTTTTGATGGTCATGTGTTCTGTCTTGGGGATTATGTATGCTGGTCAGCACCGGTAGATGACCTGGGTAACTGGACATATGAAGGTGTTATTTACGGAAAGACTGATGATCCTCTGAACAAGGATGGAAGAATGTGTCTTTACGCTCCTGATGTGGTACAGGGACCGGATGGAAGATATTACATTTACTATGTATATGACAAGGTTTCTGTTGTGTCTGTTGCAGTATGTGATACACCTGCAGGCAAGTATGAATTCCTGGGTTATGTACATTACAAGGACGGAACAAAGCTTGGTGACAGAGAGGGAGACGAGCCTCAGTTTGATCCGGGCGTTATACGTGAAGGAGATAAGACATATCTTTACACAGGATTCTGCCCGAGAGGGGATAAGTCAAGAAGCGGTTCTTTCTGTTTCGTACTTGGACCGGATATGCTGACGATAGAGGAAGACGGAGTTCTTGTAGCACCGGGAATCATGAATCCTGATCACGGAAGCTTTGAAGGACATGAGTTCTTTGAGGCATCATCCATCAGAAAGAGAGGCAATACATACTACTTCATCTATTCTTCCATATGGATGCATGAGCTCTGCTATGCAACAAGTGATTCACCTCAGGGACCATTTACTTATAAGGGAGTTATCGTAAGTAACTGTGATCACGGAATCGGTACATACAAGGATGCTGAGTTCCCTACTATGTATGGAGCAAACAATCACGGAAGTATAGTTGAGATAGCAGGCGAGTGGTATATATTCTACCATCGTCACACTAACGGAAACTGGTACAGCCGTCAGGGCTGCGCAGAGATCATACATTTCACAGAGGATGGTGAGATTCCACAGGTAGAGATAACATCTCAGGGACTTAACGCTGCTCCGCTTATCGGTAAGGGTGAGCATATGGCTTATACAGCATGTAATCTCTTTACTGAGGGAGAGCCTCATATGTATGTAGGAGATCCCGGAGAACCGATGATAAAGCAGAGACTGGATGAAGGCATGGATAAGCCTGAGCCGTTCATTTCAGGAATCAAGGATAAGACATTCATAGGCTTTAAGTACTATGACTGCAAAGGAATTACAAAGGTATCTATCAAAGTCAGGGGATACGGAGACGGTGTATTTGAAGTGAGAACAGGAATTGATTCACCGGTTCTGGCAGAGATGAAGGTCGAGAATACAAATATATGGACAGAGTATAGTTCTGATATCGAACTCGCAGACGGAACATATGCAATCTATATTTCATATAAGGGATCGGGATCACTGCAGATGCTGAGTTTTTCACTTGATTAATATTTTATGGGAGAAGCGAATGAAAGCACAGATTAAGATCAGCAAGGACAGTGTCATCAGCAAGATTGATGACAGAATATACAGCTCGTTTATCGAGCACCTCGGCAGAGCGGTATACGGCGGTATATATGAGCCGGGACATGCAACTGCGGATGATATGGGATTCCGTCAGGATGTAATGGAATTGATAAAGGAGCTTAATGTTCCGATGATCAGATATCCGGGAGGAAATTTCGTATCCGGATATAACTGGGAAGACGGAACCGGTGATAAGGCTCTTCGTCCAAGAAAAATGGAGCTTGCATGGGGTTCTATTGAGACCAACGAGGTAGGTATTGATGAGTTCCAGGAATGGGCAAAGAGAGCATCATCAGACATCATGATGGCAGTAAACCTCGGAACAAGAGGTGCCGATGATGCAAGAAATGTGGTCGAGTACTGTAATTCAAAGACAGATACATACTATGCAAACAAAAGAAGAGAGAACGGTTTTGATGAGCCTTTCAATATCAAGCTGTGGTGTCTCGGAAATGAGATGGACGGTGACTGGCAGATCGGAACAAAAAGAGCCGGTGAGTATGCAAGACTTGCATGCGAGACAGCCAAGCTCATGAAGATGGTAGATCCATCTATCGAGCTTGTTGCCTGCGGAAGCTCAGGACCATTCATGGAGACTTTCGGAGAGTGGGAAGAGACAGTTCTCAGAGAAGCTTACAATCATGTTGATTATCTGTCACTCCACAGCTATTACGGAAATCCTGAGAATAATTCACAGGAGTACTTCGGATCGGCTGTGATCATGGATAAGTTCATCAAGGACGTTATCGCTATCTGTGACAAGGTCAAGGAAGAGAAGAAGTCCGATAAGAAGATAATGCTTTCATTCGATGAGTGGAACGTATGGTTCCACAGCAACGAGCAGGATAAAAAGCAGGAGCCATGGCAGGTGGCACCTCCGCTGCTTGAGGATATGTACAACCTTGAGGATGCCATCGTTGTAGGTGACCTTATGATAGCTCTTCTCAAGAATTCAGACAGAGTTAAGGTTGCATGTCTTGCACAGCTCGTAAATGTTATCGCTCCGATCATGACCGTTACAGGCGGCGGAGTTTGGAAGCAGACGATATTCTATCCGTTTAAGTATACATCTCTTAACGGTAGAGGAACTGCTCTTAAGGCTGATATCGAGTGCGAAAGCTTTACAGAAGGTAAGGCTGTTGATATACCGGCTGTTGATGCAGTTGCGGTTATTTCAGACGATGAATCTGAAGTATCTGTATTTGCAGTAAACAGAAAGATCGGCGAGGATGCAGAGATAGAGCTGAGTCTTGAAGGCTTTGAAGGCTATAAGCTGACAGAGCATGTTTCAATGGAAGGTGATGATCTTAAGGCAGGTAACTCCATAGATGAGCCTGATAAGGTTACTCCTGTAGAGAAGTGTATAGATGGCAGCATCGTTCTTACAGGCGGATCATGGAACTATCTTAAGTTTAAGAAGTAATAAGTTTTAAATAAACGAGGAATATAAGCATGAAGTTTTCAGAGGAGAAAAGAATACATTTTATATGTGACGGAACAACTCCGCCGGGTGCAAAAAGAGTTGCTGATATGGTAAGGAAGGATGTGGAACTCGTTACGGGATGTACTCCACCGGAAACAGATTGTGTGGATGCGATTTCAGAGGAAAGAGCATCGGATGAAATAAGAATAATTTTCGGTCTTGTTGATGAAAGCCCGATAATCAAAAGCTATGCGGAAAGCGGACTTTTCGATGCGGGTGAAATCTCAGGTAAGCGTGAGGTATACGGCTTCTTCCCGACGGAGGAAGATATCGTTATCGCAGGAAGTGATAAGAGAGGTCTTATATACGGACTCTTCCACATTTCCGACATAATGGGTGTGTCTCCGCTGGTTAACTGGTCAAAGGTTGTTCCGGTTAAGCAGGAGATAAATATTTCGACAGAAGACAGAATGATATCAAAGGAGCCTTCTGTAAGATACAGGGGCTTCTTTATAAATGATGAGTGGCCGGCCTTCGGTAACTGGTGCATGAAGAATTTCGGCGGAGTTAACCGTAAGGCGTATGAGGGAATATTCGAGATGCTTCTCAGGATGAAGGGCAATTATCTCTGGCCTGCTATGTGGGCATCCTGTTTTGCTGAGGACGGACCGGGACTGGAAAGTGCAATCCTTGCAGATGAACTCGGTATAGTTATGGGGCTTTCTCATCATGAGCCTTGTCTCAGACATGGAGAGGAATATTCTCATGTCCGCGGTAAGGATTCCATCTACGGAGATGCCTGGGATTTCCGCTCAAACAAGGAAGGAATCACAAGATTCTGGAGAGACGGACTTAAGAGAAACGGACATCTGGAAAATGTTATCACCGTCGGTATGAGAGGTGAGAGAGATTCAATGATCCTGGGAGAGAAAGCAACTCTTAAGGATAATATCGAACTCATCAAGGATGTTCTGAAAACACAGAACCGGCTCATAGCTGAAGAGGTTAATCCGAACCTCGAAGAAGTACCGAGAATGATAGCCCTCTATAAAGAGGTTGAAGCATATTATTACGGTGATGAGAATACGGAAGGATTAAAGCATACAGAGGATCTGGATAATGTAATCCTCATGCTTTGTGACGATAATCACGGTTATGTAAGAAGTCTTCCTGATGAAGAGATGAAGGATCATAAGGGCGGCTTCGGAATGTACTATCACTTTGATTATCATGGAGAGCCAATATCTTATGAGTGGATCAACTGCACATATCTCCCTGAGGTATGGGAAGAGATGACCACAGCATATGAGAAGGGCGTGCGAGAGCTCTGGATAGTAAACGTGGGAGATCTCGGACTTCAGGAGACACCGCTTTCATATTTCCTGAATCTCGCTTATGACTATGATAAATACGGAATTACAGCACCGGATAATACGGAGCAGTATCTGAGGAACTGGATGAAGCTACAGTTCGGTGGTGCATTTTCCGATGAAGATATAGACAGACTCACTGATATATATAATCGATATTCCAGACTGGTCCACAACAGAAGACCGGAGCATCTGAACGACAAGGTATATCATCCTCAGAACTATTATGAATCCGTGAAGGTTCTTGCGGAGGCTGAGGAGATAGAGAAGGTATGCAGAGAGCTTGAGGAGAAATGTGCTGCGGAATATAAGGATTCTTATCTACAGCTTATAACCTACAATGTTATGGCAGGAATGAATCTTGTAAAGCTCTGGATATACAGAGGCTTCAATCATTACTATGCTTCCATCGGAGCTGTTATGGCTAACGAGTATGGAAGGCTTATGAGAGAAGCGATAAGAACAGATGCCGAGCTGAAGGAAAAGCTTCACACCGCTGCAGACGGCAAGTGGTACGGCTTCGGTTTCGGACCGCATATAGGCTTCAAAAACTGGAACTCAGAGGAGTCGGCAAATCCGATCATAGAAGAGGTTATTCCTGTTACGGGTGCGGGACTTATAGCAGGTCTTGTAGGTGAGACAGGAGCTACTTCGGGGATGGACTGGACAGGAAAGAAGCTTGTTATAAGAGAGTTCCTTACAGGAAATGCTCTTTCGGATAAGCAGACAGCCGAGATTTTTGTATCCTCCACAGGAGATGAGGATATAAGCTATAAATTCGAGGTGGGTTCACCGGCGCTTACTCTCAGTAAGACAGAAAGCATACTGACGGCTGAGAAGCCATATGAATTCATTACTGTTGAGGTTGATAAGACCAAGCTTACAGATGATGACAGTCTCAGCTTTACACTTATCTATAAGGGCGGAAAGATTGAGTTTACCGTTGAACCAAGGATTATAAGTCCTGCCGTTATAGAAGAAGTAAAGGCTTCGAAGACAGAAATCCTGGATAACTATCCGCAGAATGTCTGCATAGAAGAACGTGGAATAGCAGTATGCGATGCCGCACATTTCTTTAATGAGAGTCACAGCGGAAATAAGGAATTTAAGGTGGTCAAGGCGCTTGGAAGATGCGAAAACGCAGTTAAGCTCTTTGATACCGAGAGACCAGCAGCATATTCATATAAAGCAGACGGACATGCCCTTGTGGGATATGCTTTTTATATCGAGAATCCGGGAGATTACGATATCACGTTCAGACTTCTTCCGACACACGCTTATGAGTTCGGCAAAGATATAAAGTTTAGTTTCAGTGTGAACGAAGAGGATGCAAGCGTTATATATTACAAGACAGAAGACCTGAAGAACGGAGTATGGAACAGCTGGTCGGACGGTGTTATGTCTCACGTGAGGGATATCAAGAGCACAGTAACGCTTGAGAAGGGTATAAATAACATTACATTTTTCGGAGATGCCGAGGAAAATATTCTGGAGAAGATAATCCTTGTAAAGAAGGGTGAGAGTCTTCTTCCGTCATATCTCGGTCCGGACGAGAGTGTGATCATATAAACCAGATAGTAATGGAATAAACGAAACATTAAGGAGATACGAAAATGAAGATGTCATTTCGCTGGTATGGTACCGGCAATGATTCAGTATCACTTTCCGATATCAAGCAGATTCCGGGTGTTGAGGAGATCGTATGGGCTCTTCATCATAAGCAGCCGGGAGAGATATGGGAAAAAGATGAGATTCAGAAAGTTAAGGATGAACTGGATGAATACGGCTTCGGTATGGCTGTAGTTGAATCGGTCAATGTACATGACGACATTAAGACTGCAGGTCCGAACAGAGACCTTTATATTGAAAACTATAAGGAGACACTTCGTAATCTGGCCGAGTTCGGAGTAAAGGTTGTATGCTACAACTTTATGCCGGTATTTGACTGGACAAGAACAGATCTTTTCCATCCGCTTCCGGATGGTTCCACAGCTCTCTACTATGAGAAGGATAAGATCAAACAGGATCCTGAAGAAATGGCTGAGTATATTCTTCGTGAGTGTAAGGGATATACAATGCCGGGCTGGGAACCTGAAAGAATGGCACATCTGAAGGAACTCTTCAAGATGTATGAAAATGTGGATAAGGAGACTCTCTGGGATAATCTTAAGTATTTCCTGGAAGCACTTATGCCTACATGTCATGAGACAGGAATCAAAATGGCTATACATCCGGATGATCCACCTTGGGATATTTTCGGACTTCCGAGACTCCTTGTGGACAGTGAATCTGTAGACAGATTCATCAGCATGGTTGATGATCCGTATAACTGTCTCACACTCTGCAGCGGTTCTCTCGGATCTAATCCGAAGAATACGGTTGCTGAGATCGTAGCAAAGCATACGGACAGAATAGCCTTTGCACATATAAGAAATGTAAAGCATTATCCGAACGGAGATTTCAGCGAGGCATCACATAGAGACTGTGACGGAGATGTTGGAATCCTGGATATTATTAAGGCTTATCATGACAACGGTTTCGATGGTTATATCAGACCGGATCACGGAAGACACATATGGGGCGAGAAGTCCAGACCGGGCTATGGATTATACGACAGAGCACTCGGCATCATGTATATCCTGGGAGCATGGGATATGCTGGATAAGATTAAGCAGTAACAGATATTATTTGAATAAATGTGATGAAGGGACAGGAACAATTGAAACTTAATATCGATAGTATTTCAGGTGAAAAGGATTCATGGGAATCAGCCGGAGTAAAACTGCCGGAATATGATATAGAGAAGATCAGAAAGAATACAGAGGATGCACCGGAGTGGATACATTTCGGAGCAGGAAATATATTCAGAGGTTTTATAGCCGGGATTGCCGACAGCCTTATCAGCGAAGGCAAGCTTCAGACCGGTATTGTTGCAACAGACAGCTTCGATGGTGAGATAATCGATAAGATTTATTATCCGTATGATCTTCTGACGCTTTCGGTAGGACTCAGAGCTGACGGAAACAGTGATAAGAGAGTCACAGCCGGAATCGGAGCAGCTATTAAGGCTGACAGTGAGCATATGGATGAGCTGAAGAAGATTGCTGCGGCACCTTCGCTCAAGATGATATCCTTCACCATTACGGAGAAGGGATATGCGTGTACGGACATTTCCGGAAACATTCTCAGTTTTATTGAGACAGATATTGTTAACGGTCCTGATAATCCGGGAACAGCTCTCGGAATAGTTACATCACTTCTTTATGAGAGATACTTCAGCGGAAAGAAGCCGATCGCTCTTGTCAGCATGGATAACTGCAGTCAGAACGGCAGAAAGCTTCGTGACGGAGTTCTCTTCATGGCAAAGAAATGGTTTAAGAAGGGATTCGTTCCTGAAGGCTTTATAGATTATGTTAGTGATGAGAATAAGGTATCCTTCCCATGGAGCATGATCGATAAGATAACACCGCGTCCTGATGAAGGAATAGCTGGCGAACTCGAGGCTCTCGGCATAGAAGATATGAAGCCGATAATTACCGGAAGGAATACATTTATCGCACCATTCGTAAATGCGGAAATTCCTCAGTATCTTGTTATCGAGGACAGATTCCCTAACGGAAGACCTCCGCTTGAGGATGCCGGCGTTTATATGACAGACAGAGATACTGTTAATAAGGCTGAGAAGATGAAGGTTATGACATGCCTTAATCCGCTGCACACTGCACTTGCGGTATGCGGATGTCTTCTCGGATACACAAGAATATCCGATGAAATGAAGGATGAGGATCTCAAGAAGCTGGTTTATCAGCTCGGAGAAGAAGGAATGCCGGTAGTTGTAAGTCCGGGTATCATTAATCCTGAAGATTTCATCAAGGAGGTACTCGAGGAGAGACTTCCGAATTCATATATTCCTGATACGCCACAGAGAATCGCGACCGATACAAGCCAGAAGGTTGCAATAAGATTCGGCGAGACTATCAAGGGTTATGCGGCAAAGGGTGAATGCGACAATATGCGTATAATTCCATTTGTAATAGCAGCATGGTTCAGATATCTGCTCGGTATTGATGATAACGGAAATGAGATGGCGCTCAGCTCCGATCCGATGATAGATATACTGAAGTCGGCTATGGAAGGAATAACGCTGGGAAATACAGAAAATGATATGTCCGGTATCAGCTGGATAATGAACGGAGAAGATCTTTTCGGATTAAAGCTCAGTGAAGCAGGAAATCTGGAAGAGAAGATTAAAGATTTTTTGGGACAGATGTTGAAGGGCTCAGGAGCCGTAAGAGAAACACTTCATAATCTGGTTAGTCAGCGATAGAAATCAAAAGGAGACAGGGTAATAATGATTAGGTTATCTAAGGTGTTCAGTGACTTTATGGTCATACAGAGAGATTCTGACCTTAATGTAATTTGGGGATACACCGATCAGGGTAAAAATGTGAGAGTCGGTCTGCTGAACAGCGATTTGGGAGAAGAAGCTTTCAGCAGCACCGCATTCGGAGGAGTCGACGGATATTTTGAAGTAGGTCTTCCGGTATTTCCGGCAGGCGGAAATTTCACACTTACCATATCGGATGATGATGAAGAGATAAAGTTTACGAATATAACCTTCGGAGATGTCTTTGTATGCGGAGGACAGTCCAACATGGAGCTGCCGCTTAACCGTACGCTTGAAAGATATGAGGAGGAGATAACATCCACATATAACGAGAACATCAGATTCTTCAGAGTACCGGAGAAGTTTAACTTCCACCATACTGAAGAGCTGATCGAATCGGGAAGCTGGAAAATAGCCAGAATGCCGGAGATTCTTGACTTCGGTGCTGTGGCTTATTTTGCTGCAAAGGAGATAAGTGAGAGAGAGGGTGTAACGGTCGGTATCATTAATACCGCTATCGGTGGTACACCTGTTAAATCATGGTGCAGCGAAGAAACTATGAAGGCTGTGGGTCTTCATGTGGATGAATATAAGGAATGCGGTAATGATGAGTGGGTACAGAACACTATCAAGACCGAGGCTGAGGCAGATCTTCAGTGGAGAAGTGATGCCGATGCTGCATTTGAAAAGGACCTTTCAGGAAATCAGTCCGGTACATTTTCTGTTCCGGGATTCTTCGAGGGAACACCTCTTGGAGGAAAGTGTCTTGCAGTCTACTTCAGGAAGGAGTTTATACTTCCGGCAGGATGGACTGAGGAGGATTGCAAGCTCTATCTTGGAGCTATAATCGATTCTGATAAGGTCTATGTTAACGGTGAATTTGTAGGTGAGACAGGATATCTCTATCCGCCGAGAATCTATAAGGTTCCTAAGGGAATCCTCAAGGAAGGAAAGAACGTTGTTGAGATAAGACTTCTTGTTTTCAGAGGTGAGGGAGGCTTTATGCCGGGCAAGGAATATCTCATCAAGCGTCCGGACGGAGAGACTGTATCACTTGAAGGTGACTGGGAATATACGGTGGCTAAGGAAATGCCGTATATACCGAATATGACCTTCTACTCATATAAGGCAACCGGAGTATATAACTGCATGATCTATCCGCTGAGACGTCAGAGATGCAGAGGATTCTTCTTCTATCAGGGAGAATCAAATGTAGATGATTATGCAACCTATAAGGATGAGTTCGAAGCAGTCATAAAGGACTGGAGAAAGCTTTGGAATGATGACACTCTTCCTTACATGTTTGTTCAGATCGCCGGTTTCAGCGATGGTAACAGAAAGGCTTACTTCGGACGCCGCAGCTTCTTTACAGAGGAGCAGAGAAAATGTACAGAGCTTCCGAATACTGCAATGATACAGGCTTATGATCTCGGAGAGTTCAACGATCTTCATCCTACCAACAAGAAGGAGGTCGGAAGACGAGCAGCACTTGCTGCAGAAGCGCTTGTTTACGGAAAAGGAACTTATATTCCGGGACCGGAAAAGCAGGAGGTAATCTGGGGAGAGGACGGAGCAGAAATCGTCTTCAGTGAAGACACAAAGCTCAGCCTGTCACACGGAATAGGTGTGATAACAGATGAAAAAAGAGATGAGAAGAATATAAGAGGTTTCGCATATATATCCGAAGGACAGCGTTATCCTGCGGAGGCAGAGTTCCTGGCTGACAACAGGATACTGGTAAGGCTTCCGAAGGATGTTAACGTTGAGGCTGTAAGCTACGCCTGGTGCGACAGCCCGCTTGAATCAAATCTGTATTCGGAAGACAAACTTCCGGTAGTACCTTTCCTGGAGGAGAGGGCATAGGACAGAAGAAATATTATTTAAAGGGGAAGACAAAATGATAAGAGAGGTTGTTACAGAAAACGGAAAAGTCAGAGGACTGCCGTCAGCAGATCCGAGGGTTACTGCATTTAAAGGAATTCCTTTTGCAGCTCCACCGGTAGGAAAGAATCGTTGGAGAGCTCCGCAGCCGTGTGAGGATTGGGAGGGAACATATCTTGCATATGAGTTCGCACCAATTTCTGTACAGGATCAGCCGGGACTCGGAACAGATGTATACTGCAAGGAATGGCATGTTGATCCTGATATTCCTATGGACGAGGATTGTCTGTATCTTAACGTATGGACTCCTGCAAAGAAAGAGGATGAGAAGCTTCCTGTACTTGTATGGTGCTTTGGAGGCGCATTCCAGTGGGGCTACACAGCAGAGATGGAATTCGATGCAGAGCGTCTTGCAAGAAGAGGAATCATAGTTGTAAGTGTAAACTACAGGCTTGCACTTATGGGATTTTTGGCTCATCCGGAAATTACAAAGGAAAACCCTGATGCACCTGCAAACTTTGGTCTTCTTGATCAGCAGGCAGGACTTCACTGGGTGTACAGAAACATTGCTGCTTTCGGTGGTGATCCTGAGAAGATCACTATAGCAGGACAGTCTGCAGGTGGCGGAAGCACAATGCAGCAGCTTACATGCCCTGACAATTACGATATCGTAAAGGGCGCTGTTATCATGAGCGGTATGATCAAGATGGACAACCGCGAAAGTGATATCTTTAATCCTCTTACACTTGAAGAAGCAGAGAAGAGAGGCGAGGCATTCTTCGATTATATCGGAGTTAAGAGTCTTGAGGAAGCACGTGCGATGGATGCATTTAAGCTCCGTGATCTTTACGGACAGTATTCGGCATTTGAGAATGATCCGAATATGCCGCCAAACATGGCACTAAAGATGTTCCCTATCATAGATGGAAAGCATTATCTCGGAGATCCGCTTGAGAGACTTGTACAGGGGCAGTGCCCTGATGTTCCGATTATCAGCGGATACACAGGCGATGAGTTCACATTTAACGGAGTTAATATTGTTGAGAAGTCCGTTAAGACAAATGTGACAAGAGCCGTTGAGGGAGATAAGAAGGAAGGCAGAAACAGAAACTTCTATTGCTACTGCTTCAATCCTGATATTCCGGGAGAGGATAATCCGGGAACCTTCCATTCGGTTGATCTCTGGTTCTGGTTTGAATCTATCAGCAAGTGCTGGAGACCATTTAAGGGAAGACATTTTGATCTTGCTAGAAAGATGGCAAATTACTTTGCGGACTTTGTAAAAACAGGTGATCCTAACGGTAAGGACAGTGATGGTACAGATATGCCTGAGTGGAAGGCATTCGATCCTGCTGAACAGAATGTTATTACATTTACTGCAGAGTAGTAAAAATATAAAATTTTACCTACTGACAGGAGAAGCATATGACTTCAGGATTTATTAACTACAATTTCATTCTGCAGAATGATACAGCGCGTACACTTTATCATGATTACGCTGAGAAGCTTCCGATAATTGATTTTCATAATCATCTGAATCCTCAGGAAATCTATGAGGATAAGACTTATCATAATCTTACGGAAGTATGGCTTGGCGGAGATCATTATAAGTGGAGAGCTATGCGTGCAAACGGTATTTCGGAGAAACTGATAACGGGACCGGGCAGTGAAGCTTATGATAAGTATCTTGCTTATGCGGATACGATAGAAGCTGCTTTCGGAAATCCTCTTTATCATTGGACACATCTGGAGTTGAAGAGATATTTTGATATTGATGAGACTCTTGGAGCGGATACGGCTGAAAAAATCTGGAATGAAGCCAAGAAAAAGCTGATGACCAGAGAGTATTCGGTTCAGAATCTTCTCAGAAAACAGAATGTTGAGGTACTTTGCACCACGGATGATCCCGCAGATGATCTTGTATGGCATAAGAAGATCCGTGAGTCGGTAGATGATATAAAAGTAATACCGTCCTTCAGACCGGGAAATGCACTGGATATCGAAAAATATAATTTTCTCCCTTATATGAAGCGTCTCAGCGCTGCTGCGGGGATGGAGATAAACAGCTTTGATGAGCTGGTTGCAGCTTTAAAGAACAGACTTGAATTCTTTATAGAAAACGGCTGCCGTGTTACAGATCACAGCCTGGAATGCGATTTTTACAGAGATGTGGATAAGGCTGAAATAGAGAGAATATTTAAGAAGAGGCTTGGTGGAGAAGAAGTAACCGAAGATGAGGCAGCAGCCTTCAGAGGAAGACTCATGAAGGAGCTGGGAGTTATCTATGCGGACAAGGGACTTGCCATGCAGCTTCATATAGGTGCCCTGAGAAATGTATCGGAGAGAATGTTCGACAGAATAGGTGCGGATACAGGTTATGATTGTCTGAATGATTTTAACTATGCTGCTCAGCTGGCTGAGCTTCTTAACAGCATGGATAAGGAAGACAGACTTCCTCGTACAATACTGTATGCGCTTAATCCTAAGGATATGCCTATGCTGGCGGCTATGGCCGGTAATTTCCAGGGTAACGAGGAAGGAATAAAGAGTAAGATCCAGCTGGGAAGTGCATGGTGGTTCCAGGATCATATGAACGGAATGAGAAATCAGCTGGAAGCACTTTCGGATGTAGGTCTTCTTTCAGGATTTATAGGAATGCTTACTGATTCAAGAAGCTTCCTGTCCTTCCCAAGACATGAGTATTTCAGAAGAATACTCTGTAATATGATAGGTGAGAAGGTTGAGGCAGGGTTTTATCCGAAGGATATTGCCCGTCTCGGAAAAATGGTTGAGGATATCTGCTATTATAATGCTAAAAGATATTTCAGACTTTAAATGTGAGTCTGATACAAAAAAATGATCGGGAGGCTTTATAAATGTTTGAAGATATAAAAAAAGAATTCAGAAAAACAGGTATTATTCCTGTAGTAGTTTTAGATGATTCAAATGATGCGGAACCACTTGCGGAAGCTCTCTGCAACGGCGGTATTCCGGCAGCTGAGGTTACATTCAGAACAGCAGCGGCTGAGAAGTCCATCAAGATTATGAAGAGCCAGTTCCCTAATATGCTTATCGGTGCGGGAACAGTTCTTACAGAAGAGCAGGTCGACAGAGCGATAGAAGCCGGTGCTCAGTTTATAGTAAGTCCGGGACTTAATCCTGATGTGGTGAAGTATTGTATAGATAATAATATTCCGGTAACACCGGGAACACAGACACCGAGTGAGATGGAACTTGCCATGTCACTGGGACTTGATCTGGTAAAGTTCTTCCCTGCTGAACCTGCAGGCGGACTTAAAATGATCAAGGCAGTAGCTGCCGCATATGTTAATCTTTCATTCATGCCAACAGGCGGAATCAATGCTCAGAATGTAAGAGATTATCTTGCATATGACAGAATCATGGCATGCGGCGGAAGCTGGATGGTTTCTAAGGATCTTGTTAAGAATAGAGAATTTGACAGGATTGAAGAACTTGTAAGACAGGCTGCTGATATCGTTAAAGAGATCAGAGGCTGATATAAAAAATCAGGAGACAGATGTAATGGAATTAAAGCTTAGACCCGCAGAGGAATGTAAGTATGATGTAGTCAGCCTCGGAGAAGTAATGCTGAGATTCGATCCGGGCGAGGGAAGAATAAGAACTGCAAGAAATTTCAGAGTATGGGAAGGCGGCGGCGAATATAACGTCGTAAGAGGACTTCATAAAACCTTTGGAATGAAAACAGCGGTTATAACGGCTTTCGCAGATAATGAGATCGGAAAGCTTCTCAAAGACTTTATAGAGCAGGGCGGTGTTGATACCGACCTTATCTGCTGGAAGGAAACTGACGGAATCGGAAGAGTCTGCAGAAACGGACTTAATTTTACGGAGAGAGGCTTCGGAATAAGAAGAGCGCTCAGCTGTTCTGACAGAGCGAATACCGCTATATCTCAGGCTACAGCAGAGGATTTCGATTTTGAATATATATTCGGAACCCTGGGAGTCAGATGGCTTCATACAGGCGGAATATATGCAGCATTATCGGAAGAGTCATGCAAGACTGTTATTGAGGCCTGCAGGATAGCTAAAAAATACGGAACAGTGGTTTCTTATGATCTAAACTATCGTGAATCCATGTGGGACGGAATCGGCGGACTTGAGAAATGCCGTGAAGTTAACCGAGAGGTTGCAAAGTATGCCGATGTGGTTATCGGCAGTGAAGAAGATTTTACAGCATGCCTCGGATATGAGATACCGGGCAATAATGCAAATCTCACGGATCTGAATGTTGAAGGATATAAGGAAATGATATCCTCAGCGGCTGAGGAATATCCGAATTTTAAGGCTGTGGCAGCAATGCTTCATACTGTAAGAACTGCTTCGATAAATGACTGGAGAGCACTCTGCTGGTCTGACGGAGAGATAAGCATGTCAAAGGAATATGTGGGTCTTGAGGTTCTTGACAGAGTGGGAATCGGTGATTCCTTTGCATCAGGATTTGTATATGGTCTTATGACAACAGGGGATCCGGAAATTGCCGTTAATTACGGTACGGCTCATGGGGCACTGGTCATGACTACACCGGGGGATACATCTATGGCAGGTGTGGATGAGATTGAGGCCGTTATGGCCGGAGCGGGAGCTCGTGTAAAAAGATAATTAAATAATTACGATATAGTATAGTTTTTTATGTTTAGAGGGGAGAAGAAACATGAAGAAAGTAACTAGAGGTATTGTAAGTCTCGGACTTGCAGCATCGCTTGTGTTTTCTGCGTGCAGTTGCGGAAATACTGCAGAAAACACTACAGCAGCGGCGACTGAGGCGGTAACAGAAGCACCGACAGAGGCTACATCAGCCGACGCGGTAGAGGTGGCTAAGGCTGAACCGGTAGAGGGCAATCTGCTGAAGAACCCATATTTCGAAGAGGATGATGTAAGCGTCTGGGCTATCGAATGCGGAGCTTCAGCAATTACAGCCGGCAGTGATGCTGCTGAGGCAGCTGAGGGTTATGGCTGCTACGGAAAGATCGACAGAGATCCGGCAACATCGTCACCTTATGACTGTTTTGCACAGGATGTAACAGCTGAGATCAAGAGTGGCGTAACATATAACTATGAGTTTTATGCAAAGCTTTCAGCTGATTATGAGGGAGCACCTGAAGAACAGAGAACAGTTGATTTTGCTCCGTATATTACAGTAGACGGACAGACAAACTATCTTGGTTCTTACTCCGGTGAGATTACAGGAATCCCAAGCCAGCCGCTTAAGCCGGGTGAGTGGACAAGATTCGCCGGTACATTTACACCGAAGTTCACAGGTAACCTTGATAAGTGTGTTATCCGTATTATCGAGCAGGGTACTGATTACGGTAACGGTACATGCGTAAAGGGTGATTATTATGTAACAGGTCTTTCACTTGTACCTGAAGGCGGAGTGAACGAAGCTGTAGCTGATGCAGGAATTGAGACAGATATTCCTGATCTCAGATCAGTTGTAGCATCTGCTGACGGACTTGGTGAAGATGCAATCTGCGGAACCTGTTTCGGAAATGCAGAGATCAACGATCAGAATCTTATAGATCTCGTTGAGAAGCATTTTAATGCGGTTACACTTGAGAATGAGCTTAAGATGGACTGCATGTTCGGTTATAACAATGATGCGCCTCCTGCAGGAAGCATTCATGAGGAAGAACTGAACGGCGAGACAATCATGGTTCCTACTATAGATCATTCAAGAACTGATGCGGTTCTCGATATAATCGTTGCATGGAACGAAGCACATCCTGATAAGAAGATCCGTGTAAGAGGACATGTTCTCGTATGGCATTCACAGGCACCTGAGTGGTTCTTCCATGAGGATTATGATAAAAATAACGAGTATGTATCTGCTGAGGAAATGGATAAGAGACAGGAGTGGTACATTAAGTCCATCCTTGAGTATTATACAGGTGCTGACAGCAAGTACAACGGTCTTTTCTACGGATGGGACGTTGTTAACGAGGCTATAAGCGACAGCACAGCTACATACAGAACAGATACAGAGCCGGGCTCAGATAAGCTTTCCGATTCAACTCACGGAAGCAAGTCAAGCTGGTGGAAGGTATATGGAAGCAACGAGTACATCATCAACGCTTTCAGATATGCCAACAAGTATGCACCTGCAGAGCTTGAGCTTTACTACAATGATTACAATGAGTGTGATGCTCGTAAGGCAAAGGGTATCATCCAGCTTATTACAGATGTTAAGGAAGCTGAGGGTACAAGAATCGATGGATTCGGTATGCAGGGACATTACACTGTAAATGCACCATCAGTCGGACAGATCGAGGATGCTGTAAGAGGTTATGCCGAAGTTGTTGATAAGGTCATGCTTACAGAGCTTGATGTTAAGGTAAGCCCTATGTTTGACGGTTCAGAGGAGAAGCTTCCTGAAGAGTACAATCGTCAGGCTGCATACTACAGTGCAATATATGAGCTTATGAAGAGCCTTAACAAGGAAGACGGAATCACAGTTTCAGGTATTACTGTATGGGGAGTTATCGATACATATTCATGGCTCCAGCAGCAGAGTAACGTAGGCGGCGGCGCAACAGGAACAATCATTCAGTGCCCACTTCTCTTTGACGGAGATTACAAGGCTAAGCCAAGCTTCTGGGCTATCGTTGATCCTTCAACAGTAGACGGAGCAGTACTTGAGGTTAAGAGACCTACTATCGAAGTAAAGAAGGGAACAGTTGAAATCGATGGTGAGATCGATGATGCATGGAATGATGCAGAAGAGGTTCCGCTTGATATCACTGTTCAGAATGCAAAGGCAGAGGGAGCAGCTAAGCTTCTCTGGGATGAAGAATATCTGTATGTTCTTATCCCTGTAAAGGATGATGTGCTTAATGATGCAAGTGCTGATGATTATCAGCAGGATTCCATCGAGGTATTTATCGATGAGAATAATGCAGGCGCAGGCGCTTATGAGGAAGATGATAAGCAGTACAGAGTAAGCTTCAAGAACAAGCTCAGCTTCAACGGTGAGAAGTGTCTCGAAGAGAATATCAACGCTGTAGCAATTGAAACAGATGACGGATATCTCGTAGAAGCAGCTATGAAGTGGACAGATATCACTCCTGAAGCAGGAACTGAGATCGGACTCGAGCTCCAGATCAATGATGCCGGAGCAAGCGGAGAAAGGATCGGAACAAAGAGCTGGGCTGATGATACAGGAACATGCTACATGAATCCTGCAATGTTCGGCCATGCTAAGCTGGTAGACTAATGACTCTAAATGAGTACACAACAAATCGTCTACAATATTTTGTAATTTATATTTCGACATAATTAAGTAATAAACATAAAAGCAATATACTATAAGTACTATATTAAAGCCCGGTCCACCGGATGTCGTGCCTCAACCGCCCATGAAAGGGCTCTGATGCACGCACCGGCTGTACCGGGCTTGTTTCACATATGGATAAGAAATCGTATGTTATATTTATCGTTCAATATACCATATACTCGTAGTACTCAGTTTAGAGTCGTTTGATCCATGCCTCTGCCAGCGATGGCCAGAGACCTGCGTCTTCCTGCCAGCTCATATCAATCGGAGGTGCTGCCGGTGGACCTGACGGTTCATCAGGGAACTGGGCTTCAAGTTCGGCTTTTCTCTGAGCTGATACATTTACCCCATTTCCTTCTTTAACAGCCTTAACGGCCTTCATAACCTGGTCAAGAGTGTATTCACCGTGGGTGTTGCCGCTGAAGAAAGCATCGTTTGCGATACTCAGACCATGGAAGCCTGCAGGGAAAACATAATGTGCATAAGGAATCTTCTGAGCTCTGAGTGCCTTTGCAAAGAGGTAGCTGTTTTCCACAGGAACCAGTTCATCGGTCTGTGTCTGCCAGATAAAGCAAGGCGGTGTGTCAGGCTTAACCTGCTTCTCCAGTGAGAAGTATTCGAGATCCTCAGCTGACGGTTCCTTTCCGATAAGTGTCTGTACCGAATAAATGTGTGTGTACTCACCGAAGGTGATAACAGGATAGGAAAGTATGGCACCGTCCGGTCTGTTTGATATATCTGCATAATCCGGATTTTCATCCTTTACATCATCAAAATGTACAGCAAGACTTCCACATACATGAGCACCTGCAGAGAATCCGCAGATGATAAGCTTCTTACCTGATATTCCGTAAGCTTCCGCATTTTTTCTGATAAATCTGACAGCTCTCGAAATATCCTTAAGAGGCTGACGGTAAAGCGGAACTGACATTGTGATATCCGTTGTATAAGAAAGAACAAAAGCGTTCATGCCTCTGTTATAAAACTCCTCTGCAACAGGCTCTCCCTCGTGAGGAACGCACATGCAGTATCCGCCGCCCGGTACGACCAGCATACAGTCGCGCGGCTCGTTATCATCATGAAGATATGCATGTATTTCCGGTATAAACCCGTATGCGGCATCGTAGCTGTATTCGGATTCATTCCAGATCTTTTCACTGAAATTTTTCATAACAAAACCCTTTCAAATTATGTGGTGTATAGTAACTCAAGTGGTTTTATTATACTTCCTAATTTAAACAGAGGATAGCTTTTTTTAATCTAAATTTAATTTTCATTAAAAGACCATTTAATTTTGGAAATGTATATTATACCCATCAACAGAAAACAAAGATAAGTCATCTGCTATTAGATACGGAGGTAAATGTTATGGAAGAGTTCGCTAAGGTTGAGAAGTTAAGAGAGGCTACAGGAGTTACATTTGAAGATTCAAGAAATGCTCTCAGAGCATGTGACGGTAATATGATAGATGCAATGGTATATCTTGAGAAGCTTGGAAAGGTTACAACATACCTTCCTGCAGGAATGGATAAGAGAAATATGCCGATCACAGCAGAAGAAATCGCAGCAGCAGAGCTTAAGCGTGCGATGGAAGAGGCTGAGAGAAACAGCAGATATGATGAAATGATCAGCAGAAGAGAGAGAAAGGAAGCAAAGCGCGCAGCAAAGCGTGAGGCTAAGTTCGAAGCAAGAGAGATCAAAAGAGAAGCAAAGGTAGAAGCAAGAGAAATTAAAAGGGAAGCAAGAAGAGAAGCCAGAAGAGAAATAAGAGGAGAATCATCAGGCAGCTTAGGTACATTTATCGGAAAGATATTCAGACTCCTTGTAGAGAATAAGTTAAGCATCAGCAAGGACGGAAGAAATGTAGCAAATATTCCTCTTCTCGGAGTTATTATCCTCAGCGGAATGTTCTTCCCTCCATTATTCATCGCATTCATCGTATCACTGTTCTGTGGATTTGATTATTCCTTTAATGCTGACAGAAAAGCAGTTGAATATAGCAGAGTGACTGAAATTGAAGATATAGATTATGAAAGAGATATGATCGAGCGTAAGCTTATCGAGGCACAGTTAAAGAGAGAAGAGATGCAGAGAATCGGAACTGTAGCTGAGATCTAACAGAGCCTTTCATTAAATAATTACTATATACGGAAAAATGCAACGGTATCGTTTAGATATCGCTGCATTTTTTCATTTACGTTATTTAAAAATCTTTCTTCCGATGAAGATGATAAGGCAAGCACCTACAACGGAAGTTATGATATCGCCGATGATACCGACAGCCTTGAAACCGCAAAGTCTGAATAAGATGCTTCCGACAAATCCTCCGATGATTCCAAGGATAATGTTTCTTACGGTTCCTCCTTCACTCTTCATGATGGCACCTGCGATACATCCTGATATACCACCGAGTATGATACCGATAATTAATGAAATAAGCATAATCTGTTCCTCCTGGTGTTGCTTAAATATTTATTATGACATCTCATAAGTGAGAATACATTTTTACTTTGACACGATTGTCGTTATTTATTTGAATTCAGATGCAATTTTCTGAAATCTCGCGGCGAGCATCCGGTCAGTTCACGGAAGATTTTGTTAAATGCAGTCGTTGACTGGAAGCCCGACATAAAAGCTGTGTCCGTTATGGACAGTGATTCGTCGGACAGAAGCTTGATCGCCGATCTGACACGTATTCCGGAAAGATATGCAGGAAATGTGGTCTGCATATATTCCTTAAACAATCTGGAAAAATAATACGGACTAAGACCGACATGAGCCGCAACCTCAGTCTGGGTAATATTCTCCGTTGAGTGTTCGGAAATATAGCTGCATGCGGAATTTATATGCTTCCAGGATATATCGGAATGCTCCGGATCCTTGATCTGTTCCTGCTTGGTCTGTACAACATAATCAGCTATATGAAGAACTATATCATACACGCAGAGCTTGCAGCGGGTTTCGGCAAAGTTTATGTCCGAAGAAAGAAGACTGCTGATCTCGTGCATTTTTGCCGCAACAGCGGAAGTAAGCTCAGGCTCTTTGGCTGCCTCAATATGATGATATTCTGTAAGAAACTTTGACATCGAAAGAAGATCCAGATTGTGCTCCAGAAGAACA
This sequence comes from Eubacterium sp., assembly GCA_017634555.1. Classification (GTDB taxonomy): domain Bacteria; phylum Bacillota; class Clostridia; order Lachnospirales; family Lachnospiraceae; genus Eubacterium_Q. The sequence continues at coordinate 49,564 of JAGBNF010000038.1, forward strand.
GATGAAAACTGGATGAATATCGATCCGCCGGTTGGCATATGGATTATCTCGTGAAGTTCTCTCGGCCATATAAGGAGTATGTCTCCTTTTTTTAATTCGTAAGACACTTCACGTACTTTGTACTTACAGCCGTCGGTAAGTGCTACAACAAATTCCGCAGCGTTATGCCAGTGCGGGTGAAAGCTTTCGGGTATGTTTCTGTCAGTAAGTGAAACACCCTGTACACCCGGGTATTTAATTATCTCATAGGGATTATTTAACACTTTTCTGACTCCTTTTAGTATTCAAGTTATATAACATAACTATAGCAAAAAATGGGCAAAATTCAATAAATATCTTCTATATTTTGCAATCTGAGTAAACTAAAATGATTATGTAGGCCCTGAAATATGGGAGGGCCTGTTGACTGTTTTAGAAAGGAAAGGCTTATGGAAAATTTTACATTTTATTCACCAACATTCTTTGCATTCGGCAAGGAAACTGAAAAGGAAGCAGGCAAGTATGTTAAGAGATTCGGAGGGAGCAAGGTGCTTCTTCATTACGGCGGAAAAAGTGCCGAAAAGTCAGGACTTCTAGATAGAGTAAAAAAGTCACTTGAGGACGAAGGAATTGAATATATCGCACTCGGAGGAGTTAAGCCAAATCCGAGAAGCGGACTGGTATATGAAGGAATTGAAATCTGCAGAAAGGAAGGCATAGATTTCGTGCTCGCAGTCGGAGGAGGAAGTGTTATCGATTCTTCTAAGGCTATTGCGGCAGGAACAGTATATGACGGAGATTTCTGGGATTTCTATCAGGGAAAGAGAATTGAGGAGGCACTTCCGATAGGAACTATCCTCACTATATCCGCAGCAGGAAGTGAAGGAAGTCCTGATTCGGTTATCACTAAAGAAGAGGGAATGTTTAAGCGTGGTGCCAGCGGAGATGCTATAAGACCTAAGTTCAGTATCTTGAATCCTGAACTTACACAGACACTTCCGCCATACCAGACTGCAGCAGGAGCTACAGATATCATGGCTCATCTTTATGAGAGATATCTTACAAATTCAACAGAGGTTGAGGTTACCGACAGACTTATCGAAGCACTTCTTCTTACGATGAAGTATGAAGCTCCGAGAGTTATCGCAGATCCGAATAATTATCAGGCAAGAGCAAATATCATGTGGGCAGGTATGATGGCGCATAATCATTCCTGTGGTGTAGGAAGAAGCCAGGATTGGAACAGCCATACCATAGAGCATGAGCTTTCGGCTCTTTATGATTGTGCACACGGTGCGGGTCTTGCTGTTACAATGCCTGCAGTATTCAAGTATGTTATGAATCATAATGTAATGCGTTTTGCACAGGTGGCAGTACGTGTATGGGGATGTGAGATGAATTTTGAGAATCCTGAGGTTACGGCACTTGAAGGAATCAATGCATTCCAGAAGTTCCTTGTATCACTAGGAATGCCTTCAAACTTCGAGGAACTGGGAGCTAAGAAGGAGGATATCCCTAAGCTGGTAGAAGTACTCTGCAGAGGTGACGGAAGAGATGGTACCATATCAGGATTTGTAACTCTTAATGAAGAGGACTGCACAAAGATTTACGAACTGATGGTTTGATCGATATTGGAGAAGAGGTAATACGGGGTTATGAAAAAAGCGTTATTCATAGGTGGTACGGGTACTATCAGTACTGCCATAGTTAAGAAATTATCTGAGGATCCAGCCTGGGAGGTATGGCTCATCAACAGAGGAAACAGAAGTGATGTTGTTCCGGAAAATGTGCATCAGATCATAGCTGATGTATATGATGAGGATGATGTCAGAGAAAAAATCAAGGATATGACCTTTGATGTAGTCAGTGAGTTTATCGGCTTTACCGTAGATGCGGTTGAGAGAGATTACAGGCTTTTTAAGGGAAAGATCAAGCAGTATATGTATATAAGCTCCGCATCGGCTTATAACAAACCTGCTGCAAGTTATGTGATCACTGAGGGAACTACACTTGCCAATCCTCATTGGGAATATTCAAGAAATAAGATCAAGTGCGAGGAATTCCTTATGGATAAATACAGATCCGAGGGATTCCCCGTAACGATCATCCGTCCGAGTCATACCTATGACGAGAGAAATGTACCGCTGGGTGTACATGGCAAGAAGGGATTCTATCAGGTTATCAAACGTATGCAGGAGGGAAAGCCTGTTATCATTCAGGGAGACGGAACCTCTCTCTGGACAGTAACCTTTAATAAGGACTTTGCCACAGGCTATACGGGACTTATGGGAAATCCTCATGCCATAGGTGAAGCCTTCCAGATAACGGGAGATGAGACACTCACCTGGAATCAGATATATCAGACCATAGCGGATGCCCTGGGCGTAGAACTTAAGGCATATCATATTTCCTCTGAGTTCTTGAGTGCTGTAGGAGATAAGTATGGCTTTGATTTTGAAGGAAGCCTTACAGGTGATAAGTCAGTATCTGTTGTTTTTGATAACAGCAAGCTGAAGAGAGCTGTTCCTGACATGAAGACTACCATAAGATTCGATCAGGGTGTAAGGATCGCACTTGATTATGTATTGTCACATCCGGAATGTCAGGTGGAAGACAAGGAATTCGATGAGTGGTGTGACCGCGTTATAGCTGCGGTTGAGAAATCCAAGGAATTGATATAACACTATAGAGATACCGTATGGTATAAGGAGTTTATTGAATACAATATGTGAGGAGGAGCAGTATGAGTATTGATTTAAGTACAATGCCGAAGCTGGGATTCGGACTTATGAGACTTCCCGAAAAAGATGGTCAGGTTGATATCGACCGTGTTAAGACTATGGTTGATGAATATATGAAGATGGATAAGCGCTATTTCGATACAGCTTATGTTTATCATGGCGGAAAGTCTGAGGTGGCTGCCCGTGAAGCGCTGGTAAAGCGTTATCCGCGTGACAGCTATATGATAGCTACAAAGCTTCCTGCATGGGAGATTAAGCAGGAGAGTGACGTAGAGAGAATATTTAATGAACAGCTGGAGCGAGCAGGTGTTGATTATTATGATTTCTATCTGCTTCATTCCATAGAAGAAGGAAATAACTATAATACCTATGTAAAGTATGACTGCTTTAAGTGGGGAATGAAGAAAAAGGAAGAGGGTAAGATAAAGCATTTCGGATTCTCTTTCCATGGAAGTCCTGAGCTCCTTGAGGAAATACTTGATGCTCATCCTGAGGTCGAGTTTGTTCAGATCCAGTTGAATTATCTGGATCGTACCAATCCTGTTGTAAGGTCCGAAGAGCTTTACAACATACTTCATGAGAGAAATATACCGATAATCGTTATGGAGCCTATAAGAGGCGGAATGCTTGCAAATATGGCACCTGAGCTTGAAGCTAAGTTTAAGGCTAAAAGACCAGACAGCTCGGTTGCTTCATGGGCACTGAGATTCGTTGCATCTCTTCCTGGAGTTATGACTGTTCTCTCGGGAATGTCTGCTGAGGATCAGATGATGGACAATATCGGTACATTTACCAACTTCGAACCTATATCGGATGAAGAACTTGCCATAATCAATGAGGTTACCGATGATATCCTAAAGATTCCACAGATAGGCTGTACTGCATGCAAGTATTGTACACCGGGATGTCCGATGTCCATCAGCATTCCTGACGTTTTCAGAACTATCAACACGCTTCGCCGTTATCCTGATGACTGGAGATCAAAGAATTTCTATTCGGGACTTATTCAGAGAAGCGGAAAGGCTTCTGATTGTATAGCCTGCGGACAGTGTGAAGGAGTATGTCCACAGCATCTTCATATCATTGATCTGCTTAAGGAAGCATCAGAGATACTGGATAACTAATTGAAATCAGAAAAATGAAAGCTTGTGTCATCGCAGAGTATGCAGCAGAATAATGCATACTTTCCGGTGGCACAATTTCGTAAGGAAGGGAGAATGTATGAGACTTGGAACTTCATCTCCGCTTGCTCACAGCTCGGCTGAAGAGTGGGCGGAAAATCAGATAAAGCTTGGAATGGGAGCAGTGGTCTTTCCTGTTCAGAGCGATGAACCGGAAGCGAAGATCATAGAATATAAGGAGGCTGCTGAAAGACACGGCCTCATGATAGCAGAGGTGGGAATCTGGAGAAATGCTCTTTCTCTTGATCCGGATGAACGTAAAAAGAATATGGATTACGCAGTTGAGCAGATGAGGCTTGCAGATTTCCTGGGTGCAAGATGTGCCGTAAATGTGGCAGGTGCCTTCGGTCCGAGATGGGACGGACATTATAAAGAAAACTTCACGAAGGAAGCACGTCAGCAGACTGTAAAGATGGTTCAGGATATAATCGATAGGGCAGATGTAAAGAATACTTATTTTACACTGGAGCCTATGCCGTGGATGATCCCGACCGGGCCTGCGGATTACGTGAAGCTTCTTGAGGAGGTTGAAAGGGACAGATTCCTTGTACATCTGGACATCATTAATATGACCAATTCCATAGACAGATATTATAATGCAGAAGCACTGGTTGATGAATGTGCAGAGCTTCTCGGAAACAAGATAAGGAGCTGTCACATCAAGGATATCCATCTGGAAGAGGATTATACGGTACATTTAACAGAATGTCCTCCGGGATGCGGTGAGTTCCCGCTCAGATATTATATCGAGAAGATGAATGAGATTGATCCTGAGATGCCTGTGATCCTGGAGCATCTGAATACGGATGAGGAGTATCTGAAGTATATGGCATATCTCAAGAAGGAATTGGACGGGCTATATTAGGATAGAGAATAGTCTACATAAATTATAAAGGAGGTCAGAATGAGCTATAGCAGAATTTATGACGCTAATGAAATCACAGCAAAATATATGGACAGCATTCTTATTAAGGAAAGGCTTATTGATTCGGTTATTGCTGATACAGGAACAGAGTTTTTCGGTGAGAAGTTTGATATGCCTGTTATGACACCTGCATTCTCGCATCTGGGATGCTTTAACGGATGAGAGCTGACAGGCCTTGAAGAGTATTCTGTTGCGGCAAAAAATCTCAATATCCTGAATTTTGTGGGAATGATGGATAATGATATGTTCAGCCGTATCGCGGCAACAGGTGCAAAAACTGTACGTATAGTTAAGCCGTATGATGATAATGGGAAGGTGAGAGACCAGCTTCAATTTGCCGAGGAAGCCGGAGCTTTTGCAGTCGGAATGGATATAGATCATATATTCGGGGAGCACGGAGCCGATGTGGTCATTGGTGAGAAGATGGCGGTTCAGACTACGGATATGCTGAGATCATATGTGGAGTCTACCAAGCTTCCTTTTGTAGTTAAGGGTGTATTAAGCATAGAGGATGCTGTGAAATGTGCGGATATCGGAGCATCAGCCATAATCGTGAGTCATCATCACGGACGTATGCCGTATGCTGTTCCGCCGATGATGATCCTTCCTGAGATAAAGGATGCTCTTGAGGGAAAGAATGTGAAGATCATCGTAGACTGCGGTATTGCTTCGGGAGCGGATGTATATAAGGCGATTGCACTGGGAGCTGATGCTGCGGCAGTGGGACGTTCCATGCTTTCGTCTCTTGAAGAGAGCGGTACAGAGGGAGTTGAAGGCTTTATACGAAGAGTTTGCGATGAACTTCGCTTTATTATGAGCTGCACCGGATTTGCTTCAGTTTCGGATGTTGACGATACGTGTCTGAGGTTTTTATAAATTTTTTCCATAAATGTGCTATACTGCTTCGTATATTGTTTATAAGTGATAAACCTAAAACAATATATGGAAGGGGAAAAGTATTATGAAAAAGCTTAACAAGAGAAGTATTGCTGCAGTGCTTGCAGCAATGGTAATGATGACAGGATGCGGTACAAACGGTACAGGCAACGGGGGGAATGCTGCCGAGATAAAGCCGAGTGAGAATAGTCTTGTCAAAACCGGTAATTCTGAAAAAGTAAGTGTTGAATATGTAAGCAGGATGGAGGAATCCTCCGATAGACCTGCTGATAAGGAACAGGCTTATTACAGCGATTATAAGGACATGGATAAGGCTGCACTCAAGATATTTGCACAGTGTCTTGAAACAAGTCCTGAGGATAATGTTCTTGTATCACCGTTTTCACTTGAAATGGGATTTGCTCTTGTAGAGAATGGTGCAGATGGAAATACACTTTCTGAGATTGAGAAGGTCATCGGCGGAGGAGTTTCCGTAAATGATATGAACAGAGATCTGGGATATCTCTCATCCAGAATGACAGCAGATCAGGATGTTAAGTGGAATGTTGCAAATTCAATCTGGGTAAATACAGATGGCAACAGTGATGTAACGCTTAAGGATGAATATCTTAATACGGTATCATCTTATTACAATCCGGAAATATCAGGTCTTGTATTTGATGATGCAGCCAAGGATAAGATTAATAACTGGGTAAATGAAGAAACATTCGGAATGATCCCGAGTATTATAGGTGAACCACCTCAGGGAAGAATGATGCTCATAAATGCGGTTGCATTTAAGGGGGAGTGGAATCAGGCGTTTGATGACGCAAGCATTATAGAGGATTTCGTATTCAATAATAATGACGGAAGCAAGTCATCCGTAACTATGCTCTGCGGTGACTCTGATAAGTACTTTACGTTCGGAGACGGAGAAGGCTTTAAGGTAGATTATAAGGGCGGACAGTATTCGTTCGTCGGAATCCTTCCTCCTGAAGGAGTTGATATTAAGGACTATGTACAGTCACTTATAGATAACGATGTCAGCCTTGTGGAATCTATGGAATATGGTTCTGATAAGGAATGCAGCTATTATCTTCCTGAATTTAAGACAGAGTATTCTCAGGAGATGGTACCTGTAATGCAGAATCTGGGAATGAATGAGGCATTTATAGAGAGTGCTGACTTTTCCAAGCTGAATAACGGCAGCGGACTTTATATCTCAAGGGTACTTCATAAGACATATATCGATGTTAACAGAGAAGGAACCGAGGCAGCGGCAGTTACTGCAATTCAGATGACAGAAGGCTGTGTTATGGAACCTGAGGATCCGATAGTTATCAATCTAAACAGACCATTTATTTACATGATCGTTGATAATGTAACACATATGCCGATATTCCTCGGTGCACAGACAGCAATGGACTGATATCTGTCGAAATACAAGCATATTGTTAAATATATAGTTACGAAATATAAGCTCTGTGAAAATGTTACCAAGTAAACATTTTTACAGAGCTTAATTTTGTTAAGTTTGTGTTAGCTATAAATTATACGGTGTGATATAATTATCTGAATCGGTAATTTGAGACTTAAAGGAGTTTTTATGAAAAAGGGGCTTATACTTGAAGGTGGCGGTATGCGCGGAATGTTTACCGCAGGCGTGCTGGATGTCTTTATGGAAAACGGAATAGTATTTGACGGAACGATAGGAGTATCTGCCGGAGCGATTTTCGGATGCAATTTTAAATCACATCAGATAGGACGTGCTATAAGGTACAACATGAAGTACTGCCGTGATGACAGATATTGCAGCATTAAATCTCTGATCAGAACAGGGGATATGTTCGGAGCACAGTTCTGCTATCATTATCTGCCGACAAAGCTGGATTTTTTTGATGTTGAAACCTTCAGAAATAATCCGATGGAGTTTTATGTTGTGGCAACTGACGTAAAAACGGGGCATGCCATTTACCACAGGATAAACAGAGGAACCTACTACGATCTTGAATGGATGAGAGCATCGGCTTCACTGCCGCTTGTTTCAAGAACGGTAAAGATCGGAAGACGTGAGATGCTGGATGGTGGAATCTCGGATTCGGTTCCGGTTAAGTATTTCGAGAGTATAGGCTATAACAGAAATGTTGTCGTTCTTACACAGCCTGACGGTTATATCAAGAAATACGGATCATCACAGAAGGCTACAGCAGCTGTTCTGAGAAGAAAATATCCCGCAATAGCAAAGGCTCTGGCCGGACGTGCGGATGTTTATAATGACACCATCAAATATATCAAGGAGAGAGAGGCGGCTAATTCATTATTCGTTATAAGACCGCCGGAAAAGCTTGAGATAGACAGAATCGAGAGAAATCCCGATAAGCTTAAGAGGGTATATATGGTCGGACGCAAGGAGGCGAAGAAGGTCCTTCCTAGTCTGAAAGAATATCTTAACGAATAAGACTTTTGGGGAAATGTATTTTAGTGAAAGACTGTATCAGGGGAATAAAATGTTCAGGAGATGACATATGGATACACATGAAATACTGATGCAGCTGGCGATAATCATTGTTTTCGCCAAATTTTTCGGACTTGTTGCCAGAAAGTTTAAGGCTCCGCAGGTAGTCGGGGAAATAGTTGCGGGACTTTTGCTGGGACCAAGTATCTTTAATCTGGTAAGAACCTCTGATTTTCTTGCCGGAATGGCAGAGATCGGTGTAATTCTGCTTATGTTCAGTGCAGGTCTGGAAACAAATATCAAACAGCTTAAGAAGACAGGACTTAAGGCGACAGTCATCGCCTGTTCAGGAGTGTTTATTCCGCTTATCGCCGGAACATTTCTTTTTATGGCCTTTTATGGATTCAGTTCCCCGGGTTCGGAGGATTTCCTTAAAGCGGTATTCATAGGAACGATACTTACCGCAACATCTGTAAGTATTACAGTACAGGCACTTAAGGAGCTGGGGAAAATATCCGATGAGGTCGGTACAACAGTGCTGAGTGCAGCAATAATAGATGATGTTATCGGTATTCTGGTCCTGACAATAGTTATATCTTTCAAGGATCCATCAAATTCCATCGGAGCAGTTATACTTAAGACAATCGCATTCTTTGTACTTTCACTGGTGGCAGGATTCCTTATATATAAGATCCTAAAATTCGTTGATAAGAAGCATCCTCATACAAGAAGAATTCCGATCATAGGATTGGCACTTGCATTTTCACTGTCATATATTGCCGAGGAAATATTCGGTGTTGCAGATATCACAGGTGCTTATGTAGCCGGAATAATACTCAGTTCACTGGATGATTCCGAATATATCGACAGAAAGATGGATATCAATTCATATATGATTTTCGGACCTGTATTCTTTGCAAGTATAGGTCTTCAGACAAATATACGAACACTTGATATGAGTGTTCTTATATTCTCGGCTGCATTTGTTCTTGTTGGAATGCTGTCAAAGATTGTCGGATGTGGTCTGGCCGGTCGTGTTACCGGATTTAAGGGGAAAGACACACTTAAGATCGGTATCGGAATGTTGACCAGAGGAGAGGTTGCTCTTATCGTATCGCAGAAGGGTCTGGCTGTCGGACTTATGGACAGTAAGTACTTTACTTCGGTAATCCTGCTCATCATATGCAGCTCGATTTTGACGCCTGTTTTACTTAAGATTTTATATTCTGATGGGAAAAAGATTTAGTGTCAAAAGTTTTGGGGATTTGACATTTCATCATTCCATATATAAGCATTATTTGGTATAATGTTAATTGGTTGGTCGGGGCGTTGATCAAAGGGGTTTGAGTCGCGGCTGATCATGGGGAAAAACTAGAATAACGTATGGAGGTAGCGGCATGAATGTATTTACTACGGATAAAATCCGTAACGTTGTCCTTCTAGGACATGGGGGCAGTGGCAAGACTTCACTTGTTGAGGCAATTGCGTATCTGGCTGGAATGACTAATCGTATGGGAACCATTGAAGGCGGCAATACGATAAGTGACTATGACAAGGAGGAAACCAAGAGAAAAATTTCTCTTAAGACCACGGTAGTTCCTATCCCATGGGAAGAGTATAAGATCAATCTTCTGGATACTCCGGGATATCCTGACTTTATAGGTGAGGTTGAGGAGGCTGTAGCTGTAGCTGATGCTGCAATTATCGTTGTATCCGGTAAGACAGGTATCGAAGAGGGAACAATACGAGCATGGGAGTTCTGTGAGAAGAGAAAGCTTCCGAGAATCGTATTTGTCACAGACATGGATGTTGATAAGGCAAGCTTCCGAGAGGTTGTTCAGCGACTTCAGGAAATGTACGGAAAGAGAATCGCTCCTTTCCACCTTCCAATCCGTGAGAATGAGCAGTTTGTAGGATATGTAAATGTTATCCAGCAGAAGGCTAAGAGATGGAATGACAAGGGAACAGTTGATAAGTTTGACGTTCCTGATTATTCATATGAGAATCTTAATATCTGTCGTGACGCTCTGGTTGAGGCGGTTGCAGAGACCAGTGAAGAGTTCATGGAAAGATATTTCAACGGTGATGAGTTCTCAGAGGATGAGATCCGTCAGGCACTTCGTGTAGGTGTATGTGATGGTTCCGTAGTTCCTGTGCTTATGGGTTCAAATACCATGGCAAGAGGACAGTATACTCTGATGGCTGATATCATCAAGTATTTCCCAAGCCCTGATAAATGTAAGTGTGCGGGAATTAATACAACAAATAACGAAGTATTTGAAGCGGACTACGACTTCGCTAAGCCAAAGTCAGCATATATCTTCAAGTCTATCGTTGATCCATATATCGGAAAGTATTCACTTATTAAGGTTAATTCCGGAGTTCTTAAGCCGGATGATACACTTTATAATTATCATCGTGATGCTGAAGAGAAGCTTGGAAAGCTTTACGTTATTACAGGAAGCAAGGTTGAAGAGGTTAAGGAGCTTCACGCAGGTGATATCGGAGCACTGGCTAAGCTTGCAGTAAGCCAGACAACAGATACACTTTCAATGAAGAAGACACCTGTTACCTACATCCGTACAGCTATCTCAAAGCCTTATGTATATCTTAAGTATACAGCTAAGACAAAGGGCGAAGAGGACAAGATATCTCAGGCTCTTACAAAGATGATGATGGAAGATCTTACTCTCAAGTATGTTAACGACAGTGAGAACGGACAGACACTTATCTATGGTATAAGCGGAACTCATATCGATGTTGTTAAGAGTGTACTTGCTGAGAAGTATAAGGTTGAGATCGAGCTTTCACGTCCGAGAATCGCATTCAAGGAGACTATCAGAAAGAAAGCTGATACAGAATATAAGTATAAGAAGCAGTCAGGTGGTCATGGCCAGTACGGACATGTAAAGATCATCGTTGAGCCTTCAGGTGATATGGAGACTCCTTACATCTTCGAGCAGACTGTGGTCGGTGGAGCAGTTCCTAAGAATTACTTCCCTGCAGTTGAGAAGGGTATTGCAGAATCTGTCAAGGCAGGTCCTCTTGCAGGATATCCTGTTCTCGGTGTTAAGGTTAATCTCTATGATGGAAGCTACCATGCAGTAGATTCATCAGAGCTTGCGTTCAAGGTTGCTACAGAGCAGGCCTTCAAACAGGGCTTCTTAGATGCAAGTCCGGTTCTCCTTGAGCCGATCGCATCTCTCAGAGTAGTAGTTCCTGATCAGTATACAGGTGATATCATGGGAGACCTTAACAAGCGTCGTGCAAGAGTTCTGGGAATGAATCCTCTCGGAAACGGATATCATGAGATACTTGCAGATATTCCTTATCTTGAGCTTTATGAGTATGATACAAAGCTTTATTCAATGACAAGAGGAAGCGGTGTATTCTCTTATGAGTTTGCAAGATATGAGCAGGCACCTGATGATGTAGCTAAGAAGGAAATCGAGGCTGCAGCTGAGAAATAATAAAATGTGATCAAGGCTGTTGCGAGGCAGAAATGCATCGCAACAGCTTTTTTTTGTGGGATTATATCCTGTTCAGACAAGATTAATGATATTTTAATCTTATTTTTGTAATTAGGTGTTGCATGGTCATATACTCCACATTTATAATATTGTAGGTGTTGAAAAAGTATTTATATATGACATAAGTGTCAAAAGATACAGTGGAGGAACCTTAAATTGGGGCTTTTCAAAGATAAAAAGGCAATGAGGATAGTTAAGGCGGGATCTGTTCTTATCCTGTTATATTTTGTACTTAACAATCTTGGTATGCTGTTCGGTGTGCTGAGGAAGGTGATAAAGGTATGCATGCCTTTTATCATCGGTGCAGCCATGGCATACATCCTTAATGTTCCTATGAGAAGAGTCGAGCAGGGCTTCTTCAGAAACAGAGAAAAGTATAATGGTGAGAAATGGGATAAGAGGAGAAGGGTGATCGCACTTACGATTACACTGTTCCTTACAATTCTGGTTTTCGCACTTGTTGCATATCTGGTAATCCCTCAGTTGATCGATACTATCGCTCAGCTGGTGAGACAGATACCATCAGGTATTAAAAATGTTACCAAATGGGCAGAGGGACTTTTTGTAAAGTATCCGGATATCTATGAGAAGATCGAGTCGTGGGCTGCAGACTGGCAGAACATTCTTCAGAAGGTTATGATCTTTGTGAGAGATAAGCTGAGTGATATCCTTGCAGGAGGAATCAATGCGGTTTCGGGAATCGTATCGGGACTGCTTAACTTTATCATCGGCTTTATATTCTCAATCTATATTCTCCTTCAGAAGGAGAAGCTGTCCGATCAGTGTATGAAGCTTCTTTATACATTTCTTGAGAAGAAACATGCAGACTGGTGGATGAATGTTGCGGACAGAGCAGATAAGACTTTTACAGGCTTTGTATCGGGACAGTGTGTGGAAGCTATAATCATCGGTATTATGTTTTTCATAGTCATGACGATCTTCAGACTTCCGTATACACTGCTTATAAGTATTACGATCGCAGTGCTTGCGCTTATTCCTATCGTGGGAACCATTATCGGATGTCTGGTAGGATGTATTCTTATCCTGCTTGTTGCACCGGTAAAGGTACTTGTGTTCGTAATTATCTTTATAGTTATTCAGCAGATAGAAGGAAACTTTATTTATCCTTTCGTAGTAGGTAATTCTGTCGGACTTCCGGGAATCTGGGTTCTCGTATCCCTTACTGTGGGCGGAAGCCTGTTCGGTGTAGCGGGAATGGTCGTATTCATTCCGCTTGTCTCCGTATTATATGCACTGTTCAGAGAGTATGTACATGACAAGCTTATGGAGAAGGGGATGCTTACCGCAGATTATAAGCTGAAGGTTGTCCGTGAAAAGAAAGAAGATATATTGGAGACTAAGGCTCCTGTGAAGAGAAGGGGAAGAAGAGCTGCAAAGGCAGTTCAGGACAATACGGCTGATAACAAAGCAGCTGATGAAAAGACTGCTGAATCGTCTGCTGCTGATAAGAATGATAAAATGACTGACGGTGATAAGACTGACGAGAAGTCTGATATTGATGACGATGACGACGATGGTGATGATGATTCGTTGGATGATACACCGACAGAGAAGCTGATAGAGAATGATGCACCTACTGAGAATCTTGTTGCAGAGAAGCCTCAGCAGAACAGAACATCAACTCCGCGTAAGAAGCGCGGCTCTTCGCGCAGAAAAAGATAAAAAATTAAATTGGTAGATTATTGATATGGCTAAGCGAATACATCTGAATGATAAACAAAAGAAGATCTTCTGGGCAGTTTTCTCAATGGCTTTGGCGGTCTTTACCATTTGGATGGTATATAAGAGAAGTGAAGGGCTTTCGGTTAAGGACATAATTGCGGCGGCGTCCGGAGCAAATAAGATATGGTTCGGTCTCGCAATTATAGCATCTGCACTTTTCATCTGGTTCGAAGGAGTTGCAATTCTTTCAATCCTTAAGGGTGCGGGATATAAGAAAAGCCGGTTTCAGGGACTGATATACAGTACCTCCGATATTTACTTTTCTGCCATAACTCCGTCGGCGACAGGAGGTCAGCCGGCAAGTGCATACTTTATGATGAGGGACGGAATACCGGGAGGTGTTGTTACCGCAACACTTATCCTCAATCTTATGATGTACACGATTTCCATAGTAGTTCTTGGAATCTGTGCGGTCATCATTCATCCGGGAGTATTCTTCGGATTCAGTAAGGTATCTAAGATCCTTATCATATGTGGCTTCACGGCACTTACAGTGCTTGCGTCCATATTTATGCTCATATTAAAGAAGGGTGAGAAGTTCTTTGATATTCTCGCAAAGTTTCTCACATTTCTTCATAAAAAGAAGATTATTAAGAAGCTGGATAAAAAGCTGGCAAAGCTGGATAAGGTTAAGACTGATTATGCAAGCTGTGCCGAGATCATATCGGGAAGACCGGATGTCCTGCTGAAAGCATTTATGTGGAACTATCTGCAGAGAGGTTCACAGGTCATGGTTCCGATGCTGATCCACATTTCCCTCGGTGGAAAGCTGGCAGAGGCATTTAAGCTTTTTACCAGTCAGTGTCTTATAACGATAGGATATAATTTTGTCCCAGTACCGGGTGCCATGGGAATTGCCGATTATCTCATGGTTGATGGCTTTTCGGGAATCATGGGACGTGAGGCAGCATTTGAGCTGGAAATGCTGAGCCGCGGACTTACATTTTATATATGTGTCAGTGTCAGCGGAATTATTACATTAATCGGATATTTTATCAGAAGGGGAGTTAAGAAATGATAGGTGTTTATGATTACACTGTCATTCTCACATATTTATCTATAATGTCAGGAGCTACGGGGATTTTTGTTTCACTTCAGGGATACGGCCATCCGTATATTGGAGTGTTTTTCCTGCTTCTGTCTGGATTATGCGATGCATTTGACGGAAAGGTTGCCCGTACAAAGAAGAACAGAACAAAGCTTGAGAAGAGCTTCGGTGTTCAGGTGGATTCGCTTGCGGATCTTGTAAGCTTCGGTGTACTTCCGGCATGTATAGGAATGGCAATGCTCAGAGTGAGTGAGAGATACAGTGCACTTAAGTTTATCAATGAGCTCACCAGAAAAGTAAGCTGGTATTCCGTAATCCTGACCATCATTGCTGCATTCTATGTTTTAGCTGCATTGATCAGACTTGCATACTTTAATGCAACGGAAGAAGAGAGAGAGGAAGAAATAGCAAAAACGGGAAGCATGCATTATACTGGACTTCCTGTAACCTCGGCGGCACTTATATTCCCGTTTGTGGTTCTGGTACATTTTTTTACAAGATTTGATTTCTCTTTATTGTACTTTCTCGTGCTTCTCTTAGTGGCAATACTTTTCATATGTCCTTTCAAGATTAAAAAGATGGGCGGAAAAGCACTCTATGTACTTGTATCCATAGGTGTTATTGAGTGTATCTTACTGGTTTGGTTTTTATGGAGTCATTTGAGATAGATGGCGATACTGGATTTTTTATATAAAACTGTTCCGGGCAGGCTGATTCTGAAGCCGTTGACATCGAGGGCACTGTCTGAAATGTCCGGAAAGCTGATGGATACGAAGGCTTCGGGAATTCTGATCAAACCCTTTGCAAAGAAGAACGGCATAAAATGTGCGGATTATATTCTGGATGATGTGAAGAGTTTTAATGACTTCTTCTGCAGAAGGATCAAGGACGGCCTCAGACCTGTCGATTTGGATAAGGCGAATCTTGTTGCCCCGTGCGACGGACTGCTTACAGCATATAAGATCGATTCGGATACGGTGCTTCCGGTAAAGCAAAGCCGATTCTCCATAAGAGCGCTGCTGCGTGACAGCAAGCTTGCAAAAAACTTTGAAGGCGGAACGGCACTGGTATTCCGTTTATGCGTGAATCATTATCACAGATACAGTTTCTTTGATTCGGGACGCTGTTATAAGAACAGAAGGATCAATGGTATATATCATACGGTAAGACCGGTCGCTCTGTCGGGGTTTCCTGTTTTTACCGAGAATACAAGAGAATATGTCGTTATTGATACGGAAGGCTTTGGCAGAGCCGTACAGATGGAAGTGGGAGCTATGCTTGTCGGTCGTATCGTTAATGAGAAATATAGTAATACAAGGGTTATACGCGGTGAAGAGAAGGGCTATTTTGAATATGGGGGTTCAACAATCATAGTGCTTCTCGGTAAGGACCGTGCAAAGCTTAGGGAAGACATTTTACAAAACTCTTTGGCAGGGGAAGAGACTTCCGTAAGCATGGGCGAAGTAATAGGAGTGAAGGATGGAAACAACTAAGAAAAAGAATATCATGCTCAGGTTTCTGCCTGTACATGGTTGGATTGCAGTTTTCGTTATGGTTGCCGTTAATATGATAGTCTATAACGGAAGCAGGGTTATTACGAAGACGATGGATCATCATAATCTGACGTCGATACTGGATTACAACATACCTTTCATCAAGGAATTTGTGGTTGTGTATATACCGATCGCATATTTCCAGTGGGTATACGGATTTTATCTTGCGGCACGCGAGAATAAAATGATCTGTGCGAGGATTTTTGCAGCGGAGATATGTGCAAAGATTTTATGTCTTGTATGCTTCCTGCTGATACCTACAACAATGATGAGAGCGGATGTCCACGGTGCGGATTTCCTCAGCAGAGCGGTTTATACGGTATATCGTTTAGATGCTGCGGACAATCTGTTCCCGTCTATACATTGTCTTGAGAGCTATGTACTGCTCAGAACGGTTCTGTGGCTTGAGAAGGCACCGAAATGGTATAAGTATTTTACAGTACCTGCAAGCGTGCTCGTAATGATGTCCACAGTCTTTATGAAACAGCATGTTGTAGTCGATATCGTTGCTGCGATCGTGGTAGTTGAAATAGGCATTCTTGCAGCAAAAAAAATATACAAAAGAAAGACTAAAATTTTGACAAAGGAAACTGAAAAAACACAATTAGTTTCTTGAAATGAATATATAAGTGTGATACAATCAAGGAAACCGATAGAATATTATTGGTTTCCTTGTTTTTTATGGATTTTTGTATAGGAGTGTTCGGTATGGATTTAAGAGAAAACATTTTACAGGGTACTTTAGAGGTTTTTAATGCCAAGGGACTCAAGTTCACAATGGATGACATTGCTAAGAACAGAAAGATCAGTAAGAAGACCATTTATAAGGTTTTCCATGATAAGGAGGAGATGTTCCTTGCAGTAGTTGATTATCTTTTTGACTGCATCAAGGATGAAGAGCAGAAGGTGGCAAATGATGAGTCACTTACTACACTCGAAAAGGTAAAGAAGATTCTCGGTGTATTACCGAACAGCTATATGGATATAGATTTCAGACAGCTTTACAGCGTAAGAGAAAGCTTTCCGAAGATCTACAAGAAGATTGAGGAGAGACTTGAGAACGGATGGGAGCTTACAATCTCACTGATAGAACAGGGAATCGAGGAGGGCGTTATCAGACCTATCAGAATCCCGATCCTTAAGATGATGCTTGAAGCATCTCTCGAGCAGTTCTTCCAGAGAGATGTGCTGGTTACAAATAAGATCAAATATCAGGATGCACTGGCAGAGGTGGTTGATATCCTGGTAGAAGGAATAGAGACAAAATAACAAAGTATTGGGGAAACAAAAAACAGGATGTACGGAGGTGTGCAATGAGACTGTATATTGATAATGACTGGTTCTTTACGGAGGAGTTCAGCGATAAGCTGCTTGATAAGGGAACTGCGGGAATGAAGCAGGTACGTATCCCTCATACCGTAAAGGAAACACCGTTCCACTATTTTGATGAGAGCGAGTATCAGATGGTGAGCGGATATAAGAGAGTGCTTGATGTACCGAAGGAATGGAACGGAAAGGCAGTGCTCATCACATTTGAGGGTGTGGCACACGATGCAAAGGTTTACGTGAACGGTGAGGCTGCAGGCGAGCATCACACGGGCTATACTGCATTTACCATTGATATTTCGGATAAGCTGGAATACGGAAAGAAGAATGAAATCTGTGTTCGTTGTGACAGCAATGAAACACTGAATACTCCGCCGTTCGGTTATGTTATCGACTACATGACCTACGGAGGAATCTACAGAGATGTATATATCGATGTTAAGAATAAGACTTACATAGAGGACATTTTCCTCTATACAAAGCTTGCGGATCTCTACAAGGAAGCAGAGGAATATGATAAGGCTGTCAGATTCTGCAGGAAGTCAAATGTGGTTTCGGAGATAAAGATAGCAGGCGCTGATGAAGCTGCTGATTACAGCATCCGTCAGTCTGTAAGAAAAAGTACGGACGATACTTCACAGTATGCTGTACTGGGAAAGAAGAGTTATGCTGAGAGACTTGCATTTAATACAGGAAATGTGGAGCTTTGGGATATAGATAATCCGGCTCTTTATGTTATTAAAACGGAACTGTTTAAGGGTGAAGAGCTTCTCGATGAGAGGGAGGACACCATCGGTTTCCGTCAGATGTACTTCAAGGTAAACGGATTCTATCTCAACGGACGTAAGGTTAAGATCAGAGGTCTCAACCGTCATCAGAGCTATGCATATGTGGGCTATGCTATGCCGGAATCCATGCAGAAGCTTGATGCGGATATCCTGAAGAAGGAGCTGGGACTTAATGCGGTCAGAACTTCACATTATCCACAGTCACAGTATTTTATAAATCGCTGTGATGAGCTGGGACTTCTTGTATTCACCGAGATGCCGGGATGGCAGCATATAGGTGACAGTACATGGAAGGCACAGGCTGTGGATAATCTCAGGGAGATGATCCTTCAGTACAGAAATCATCCGTCCATCATGCTCTGGGGCGTAAGAATAAATGAGTCGGTTGATGATGACGAATTCTATACAGAGACCAATGCACTTGCACATAAGCTTGATCCGACAAGACAGACCGGAGGAGTTAGGTGCTATAAGAAGGGAAGCTTCCTTGAGGATGTATATACCTACAACGATTTCTCACATGTGGGAACTAACAAGGGTGTAGAAAAGAAGGTTGATGTAACCTCCGATATGAGAAAGGCTTATTTCGTAAGCGAGTATAACGGACATATGTTCCCGACAAAGGCATTTGACTGGGAAGAGCACAGACTAGAGCATCTCCTTCGTCATGCAAATGTACTCGATGAAATTACGGCACAGACAGATATAGCAGGCAGCTTCGGATGGTGCATGTTTGATTATAATACGCATAAGGATTTCGGAAGCGGAGACAGAATCTGCTATCACGGTGTTATGGATATGTTCCGTAATCCTAAGATGGCTGCACTTGCTTATTCATGCTTTAGAGAGGATGAGCCGGTGCTGGAGATTACTTCATCAATGGATATCGGTGAGCATCCGGGAAGTAACAGAGGAAAGATATATATCCTCTCAAACCTCGACAGTGTAAAGATGTATAAGAACGGAGCATTCATCAAGGAATATCATCCGGAGGATTCACCATATAAGAATCTGATCCACGGACCTATCCTTATTGATGATTATATCGGTTCTGCACTTGTAGATAATGAGGATATGAAGCCTAAGCAGGCAGAGGATGTGAAGGCACTTCTGAATGCCGCTGCATCCTACGGACTTTACAATATACCAAAGCTTTTATGGCTTAAGGCAGGTCAGCTGATGCTTCGTTACGGAATGAAGATGCAGGATGCTGTGGACCTTTATAACAAGTACATCGGTGACTGGGGCGGAAGCGCAAAGTGCTATTCCTTCGAAGGTTATAAGGACGGTAAACTGGTTAAGACACTTACAGTCGATGCGGTGACTGAGAAGAAGCTTGAAGTGAAGACTGATCATACAGAGCTTATGGAGAAGAATTCTTACGACGTAGCGGCCGTAAGGATCAGAGCTGTGGATGAGAATTCAAATGTACTGCATTACTATAACGATCCTGTGATACTTGAAACAGAGGGACCAATCGAGATAATCGGACCGGCAGTTGTGGGACTTTCCGGCGGGATGGGCGGTACCTATGTAAAGACTACAGGTAAAGCAGGGACAGCAAAGATTAAGATCAAAACGACTGATGGGGTTTCGGAAGAAGTCGTATTTACGATAAAGTAAAAAGGATAAAGGAGGGTTACTATGGAGCTTGGATTTAAAGAAAAAGCTGCATACGGACTTGGTGCCATAGGTAAGGATATGGTCTATATGCTCAGCGCAAGCTATGTACTCTATTACTTCCAGGATGTTCTTGGAGTAAGTGCATTTGCTATGGGAATTATTCTTCTGGCAGCCAGGATATTTGATGCATTTAACGATCCTATAATGGGAATCATAGTTGCAAAGACAAATACAAAATGGGGTAAGTTCAGACCATGGCTGATGATCGGAACCTTGACCAATGCGGTAATACTGTATCTTATGTTTGCGGCACCACCTTCACTTGATGGTTCAGGTCTTGTTGCATATGCAGCAATCGCCTACATCCTCTGGGGCGTTACCTATACAATGATGGATATCCCTTACTGGTCGATGATACCGGCCTTCACAAAGAGCGGAAGAGAGCGTGAAGGACTTACAACTCTGGCTCGTTCATGTGCGGGAGTCGGATCTGCACTTGTTACTATCTTCACAATGATGATAGTTCATGCAATCGGCGGAAATAATGAGAGAGAAGGTTTCAAGTGGTTTGCACTTATAGTTGCCATTCTTTTCGTTGTATTCATAACTATTACCTGCCTTGCCATAAAGGAGAAGGGTAATGTTGATATGAAATCTCCGTCTGTAGGTGAGATGTTTAAGGCACTTATCTCAAACGATCAGGCTATGACTATAGTTATCGCCATCGTTCTGATCAACTGCTCGATATACATCACATCAAACCTTGTAATCTATTTCTTTAAATATGATTTCGGCGGAACCGGATGGTATAATTCATATACAGTATTCAACATGTTCGGCGGAGCGGTTCAGATACTCTCAATGATGCTGTTATATCCGCTGCTCAGAAAGTTCTGTACAAACGTAAAGATATTCTATATCACACTTGCGAGTGCGGTATTCGGCTATGCAGTGCTTTTTGCCATAGCATTCGTCAATATGTCAAATGTAGCAATACTCTTCATCCCGGGCTTTTTTATCTTTGCAGCCAACGGAGTTCTGCAGGTACTGACGACAGTATTCCTTGCAAATACAGTAGACTATGGTGAACTTAAGAATAACAGACGAGATGAATCAGTCATCTTCTCGATGCAGACCTTCGTAGTAAAGCTTGCATCAGGTGTTGCAGCATTTATTGCATCCATATGTCTTTCAATCAATCATCTCTCATCCGAGAATACTACAGAAGCTGAGCAGGTTATTGATTTTTCAAAAAATGTGGCAGAGAGCGGTAAGCTTGGTCTCAGAATGACAATGTCACTCATTCCTATAGCAGGACTTATCGTAGCGATAATCATCTTTAAGAGGAAGTTCATCCTTACAGAGAAGAAGATGGATGAGATAACAGAAGAGCTTAAGGGAAAGAAGAAGGCTGAGGCATAAGGTGCCAAGGCTTACGGGGGTAATATGATTAAGGAATTAAACGGTGTCTATATCCTTCAGACTGACAGGACCACCTACGCATTTCGCGTGATGGACAACGGATATTTAGAGCACCTTTATTATGGGAAAAAGATAAATGTATCAGTGGGTGCGGAGGCACTCTTTGAGAAGCATGTTTTTTCGGCGGGAAATACCTGCCTCTATGATGATGCACAGGGCTCGATCACCCTTCAGGATATCTGCCTTGAGGTTTCGGCAAACGGTAAGGGCGATATGAGAGTACCATTTGTCGAGGTGATACATAACGACGGAAGCAGAACATCGGATTTCAAATTCGTATCCTCAAAGAAGGTAGATAAAAAAGCAGAGGATAGGAATCTTCCGGGAGCATATGATGACAGTGGTTCGGTTGAAGGACTTATAGTTCTTCTTCGTGATGAGAATTATAATATGGAGCTTGAGCTGTCGTACTATGTATTTCCAAAGTGCGATGTGATCACAAGAAATGCAGTCATATATAATAAGGGCGAGAAGCCGGTAATGCTTCAGAAGCTTGCATCGGCACAGCTGGATATCAACGATCCTGAATGGAGAATGAGCACATTTAACGGAGCATGGTCCAGAGAAATGAGAAGGGTCGATACAAAGCTGGTTCAGGGACAGCATTCCTCGGGCAGCTTTACTGGAACATCATCTTCAATCTCGAATCCTTTCTTCATGCTTTCACGCATGAATACAGATGAGGATAGAGGAGAGGTGTACGGCTTTAATCTTATTTACAGTGGAAATCATGAGGAGCTGGCTGAGGTCAGTGAATTCGGTAAGACCAGAGTACAGTGGGGCATTAATCCACGAGGCTTTACATATGTTATCCAGCCGGATGAAAGCTTCAGTACACCTGAGGCAGTAATGACATACTCACCTGACGGCTTTAACGGTATGAGTCAGAATATGCACCGCTTTGTAAGAAAACATATAGTTAGAGGAGTATGGAGAGATAAGGAACGTCCGATACTTCTTAACAGCTGGGAAGCGGCGTACTTCAATATAAGTGAGCAGAAGCTTCTGAGACTTGCCAAGGCAGGCAAGAGCGTCGGAATAGAGCTCTTCGTCATGGACGACGGCTGGTTCGGTGAAAGAAATGATGACAGCTCATCTCTGGGTGACTGGGTTCCGAACAAGAAGAAGCTTCCAAACGGTATAAAGGGAATATCCGAGAAGATTGAAGCTCTCGGAATGAAGTTCGGCATCTGGGTAGAGCCGGAGATGGTATGTGTCAACTCGGATCTTTACAGAAAACATCCGGAGTGGACCCTTGAGATTCCGGATAAGCCGCATTCCGAAGGACGTAATCAGAGAGTCCTCGATCTTTCGAAGAAGGCTGTTCAGGAATATATCATACGTGCGATGACGAGGGTATTTTCCGCAGGCAAGGTCAGCTATGTAAAATGGGATTTCAACAGAAACTTTACTGATATCTTCTCTCAGGGAACAGCAGCCATGAGGCAGGGTGAAACGGCACACAGGTATGTGCTGGGCTTCTATAGAGTAATGAAGGAGCTTACGGAGAAGTTCCCTGATATACTCTTTGAGGGCTGTGCATCCGGAGGGAATCGTTTTGATCTCGGAATGCTCTGCTATTTCCCTCAGATATGGGGAAGTGATGATACGGATGCCATATGCCGTACAGAGATACAGAACGGCTACAGCTACGGCTATCCCCTCAGTACTGTGGGCGCACATGTATCGGCAGTGCCTAATCATCAGACGCTCAGAGTTACACCGCTTACCACAAGGTTTAACGTAGCAGCCTTCGGACTGCTGGGTTATGAATGTAATCTTGCTGATAGTGAGAAGGATGATCTTGAGGAGATCAGACATCAGATCGAGATATATAAGAAGTGGAGAAGTGTCTTCTTTAAGGGGAACTTCTACAGAGGCAGAAACTGGAACGAAGGTGATTTGTCGGTGATAAGCAATACCGCGGGAAATGTTATGGAATGGACCGTGGCCTCAGAGGATAAGAAGAGGGCAGTAGGTGCGATCATCGAGAGAAATGTGGTCCCTAATACCAAGTATCAATACTATAAGGCAAAGGGACTGGATCCGGACAGAGTATATCATTTTTACAATATACCGAAGAAGCTCAACATCATGGATTTCGGTGATCTGGTAAATACCGTATCACCGGTTCATATAAAGCAGGGTGGACGTGCCCATGAGCTTATATCAAGATTTATACGTCTTGACGGTGAAACGGAGGATATAAAGCTTTACGGAGATATGCTCATGAATGCTGGAGTTAAGCTGGCACCGGGCTTTAACGGACTCGGACACAGTGATAAGGTAAGAGTGTTCGGAGATTATGCTTCGAGAATGTACTTCATGGAAGAGACAGAAGAGTAGATAATATAAATGCCACATTTCCATTATTCGGAAATGTGGCATTATTTGTGTTTAATGTATCTGTATTCTATGTGACATTATCTGTGCACGGATGTTACTTGCCCAGTTTATTGAGACATTCGCGTATACCGGGAGTTCTCTCAATATCTGTTCCGCCGATCTTCTGTCCCAGCTTATAGTATTCTATAGCCTTCTCGTAATCGCCTTCGATTTCAGCGATAAGAGCGAGACGGTCGATCTTATCTGCACATGATGTATGAACGCAGTGGGTACATTTCAGACATTTATCTGTCATGTCCAGAAGCTTCATAGCTTCTTCTCTGTTGCCCTTCCAGTAGTAGAGTCCGGATATACGGCAGGCTCTGAGTGGTGTGGATCTCTTGAATCCGAGATATTGTTCTACGGAACCGAATCCGAGTTCGATATATTCAAGGGCCTTATTGGCACAGAGTGCTGCATTTTCCGTATCACCGAGGAAGCAGTAGCTTCGTGACATCAGATCGTAGGATGAAGCTATGTCCTCATAATATGTTTTCAGATCATCCTCATTCTTCTTAAGAACCTTTATATATTTACGGAAATACTTGATGGCATCTTCAGGACTTCTGAGAGTATAAACAAAGTGGTTGCCCGCTGCCCAATAATCATAATGCATGGTGTCTCTATATTCGTCGGTCATTTCCTCATCAGGAACCTCGGCGAAATCCATGTATTTACGGATATCGTCGGCTATTTCCTCAATCCTCGCTGTGTCTCCCATGTAAGCATATACTTCGGAAATTCTTCTGAGATAATAGATGATTCCGCCGAATTTATGGATTGGCATATCAGGATATTTCTTCAGAGTATTGAGGATCTTTATATCTGCATCCATTTCTTCCTCGTTGCCTGTGATCTTTACAAGCTTTTTACGATATGCTCTCATTCTGGCATTTAAGGCATCATCCCAAAGGTCAAGATCCTCATAGAGTTCTCCGTATTTTTCGTTAGATGGAATATCGTCGATCGAGAATCGGTCTGTGTACTCCTTATATATCTCCAGTGCCTTATCGAATTTACAGAATCTCTGATAAAGCTTAACGAGATTTGTGTAGGATACAAATCTGCCGGTTCCCTGATAAACTTCGATAGCCTTCTTAAAGCAGGCCTCAGATTCTTCAAATCTGTCGAGATACATATAGCAGAGACCCTGTGCATTATGGACAAAAGCCGCATCAGGGAAATCCTGTACTGCCTTTTCACAGAACTCAAGGGCTTCCTCATATTTCATTGCGTCAATAAGATTAAGCGCATAATGTACGGCTGCTCTGGAATCATATTTAAGATCAAGTATTCTTGAGGTGAGCTCGATGGCCTTTTGATTATACTCAGAAAGCTCCTTTTCCTTATACATATATTCGTTATAGTAATCGGAAAGCTCATAGCAGAGACCTACATGATCCGGATTCTTGGCATGTCCTGTCTCGAACTGTCTTCCGGCTTCCTCGTTTCTGTCCTGATTATATAAATAACGTCCGTATTCATAATTTACATCAGGGTCGTCAGGGAACTTTTCAAGCATTATCTTATATACAGAATCGGCTTCATCTGTGTAGCGCTCGCAATAATCAGTATTGAGCCAGTAGATATTTATGCTGTCGGGATAAAGCTCGAGGCCTTTATCCACAAGCTCCTTTATCTTAGCACGGATCTCATCGTGACGGCCTTCAGCTTCCTCGGTCTTGTCAAAGTCCATAAGAGCATAGCCGTAGCTTACATAGAATCTGTACTGGTTTTCGATTCCTTCATAGCCTTCGTTGATAGCAGCCTCAACACCCTTAAAGACTTCGATGGCTTCCTTAGGATTGTGCTGTGTGCGGTAATATCTTCCGAGATTGTAGTCGAGTCTTACATCGTGTACGTCGGCACGCTCTATATATTTGAGACAGATATCAAAGCCTTCAGCATCATTGTAGTCGACATATACATCCTCTGCGAAGACATAGGAATCTACATACATAGGATCATCATTTCTGAGTACGAAATAGTCTTCGATAACGGATCGGGCATCGCCTGCCATATGAGCCATATACTGTCTGTTTCCACGGCAGATCAAACGATAATTGTTGTCCTTCTCAACCTCCTTGGTCCAGAAGTCCAAACCTTCATCATAAGCCTTCTGAGAATAGAGGATGAAGTTATAGAGATCGGCGAAGCTGTAATAGTCTCGCATGCCTGCACCCTGAAGAGAGAGCAGTACATTTTTCTTTGCATTCTCAAGATCTCCGGTATTGAGCTGTGCGGCACTGATCAGATAGTAGCTGTAAGGAACTCTGGTAATCTGACGCACGTCCTCGATAGGCAGAGCGTTCTTATCAAGCTCCTTATCATAACCGAAGGATGCTGTAAGAAGCTCATTCCATTTGGTCAGGTATGGGATCGACTCATCATATTTATTCTGATTGATAAGGAGTCTTCCCATGATGTTGTTATATTCCATATCCTCTTTATCTTCATCGGATACGCTTTCCAGAACCTTGAGAGCTTCTTCAAGCTGTTCGTTTCTTGAAAGAATCCAGGCATAGCTGATCTTGTAGCTGAGATTATCCGGCTCTGCTTCGATCATTCCCGGAAGCTCTTCAAGTCTTTCTTTATCAATCTGATCGGTCACTGCTTCATAAGCACGGTCATTAACCTGCTCGATGGCGTAGGACATATATTCAGCTGCGCGTCTTTTCTCGCCCTTAAGATAAGTGATGAGAGACATGGCAGGATGAGTCTCGTTGACATAGACTTCATTCATTGTCTTCGGAACGACAGCTGCACATTTTTCAAGAACATCAGGATCTATGGTGAGACCCATATCCTTATGAACATCCTGTACGAAAAATCTGAGATACATAAACACAAGATGGCTGTAGTAGAAATCGGAATGCTTCTCGCCGGTCATTACCGTAGTCTTGATGCGGCTCTCGGCAAGCTTGAAACACTCATCGTATCTTTCCGTATAGTAAAGATATCTGATCACAGCAATCTCTTCATATGGATGATAATAATCGTATTCTCTGAGCTGGAGGATCGTTTCTGCAAGGGATTCGATCTCGTTGGCGCGGACTTCATCCGGAGTCTCCGGATTTCCGATACGTCTGTAGCTTGTTACAACCTGATTAAGTGTTGAGATATATTCGTCAATCGCATATTCGAACTCAGCCTTTTCTGATGGCTCTCCATGATATTCGACAGCGACGTCGTTAACTTCCTTTACACCGTTGGCTCTTCCTATGACAGGAGCCTCGGAAAGAACATAATCTCCGTCGTTTATGATATTGTCGGTAAAGAATGTGATGAAATCCTGAGGGAATACCTCAATTAAGGCTGCTTCATCCTGAGTGAAGGTGAAGACATTGTCCAAAAGTTTGAGAACTTCGCCCGGATATTTATAATGTGACATGGTGTAGCGCAGGAATTCATTTCTCAAAGCATCCTGATCATCAAGACTTGCGAAAACAGGCTGAGAGAGGACAGGCTTCCACTGCTTCGGATCCATTCGCTTATTGATGTCCTTATAGAGTTCATCAATCTGAGCGATGACGTCTGCATAAGGTCGTTCTTCCGCTTCATCATCGGATTTTTCTAAAGCGCCGATGGCTGTATCATAAGCTTCCTTAAGCTCCATAAAGCCTTCCGGATCATCTTCCGGATTGGTATCCACAAGCTTTGAACGGTAAGCATCTCTGATCAGATCGGCATCGTCGGTGGGCTCTATCCCCAGTACAGCCCAGGCTTTTTCTTCTTTCATTTTTGGTTCTCCTTTAATCCAAATATTTTAACCGATATTTATTATAATCTTCTTGAAGCAACACATACAACAAGAAAATTCAACATCGTCTAAATGGATGTTGAGTGTTTGATAGTGATGAAGTAAAATGAATTTGTTCTTGGTGTTTTGAATAAAAAACACACTCTATAAAGACTAATTACAAGGGGGAGAGACATGTCAGAAATACAGAATTATAAATGTCCTGCATGTGGCGGTATGCTTCAGTTCAGCAGCCGTGAGCAGAAGCTTGTATGTGCAAATTGTAAGAGCAGCTATGATGTTGCAGAGTTTGAAGCTGCCGGCGGACTTGGAACAGCCGGAAATTATCAGGCACAGACAGATAACTGGAATGTTCAGGCAGACGGACTTGTTACTTATGTATGTAAGACCTGCGGCGGTGAGGTAGTCGGTGATCAGACTATGGCATCAACAAAATGTCCTTACTGCGACAGTCCTATAGTAATTGCGGGACAGTTCAGCGGAGCTCAGAGACCTGATGCGATCATTCCTTTCAAGCTGAATAAGCATGCTGCAAAGGAAAAGCTTAAGCAGCATATGAGCAGTGCCAAGATGGTACCGAGTGTATTCAGTTCAGAGAATCATCTTCAGGAGCTTAAGGGTGTTTATGTTCCTTTCTGGCTTTATGATGCTGACGTTCATGCACAGGCAACCTTTGAAGCTACAAAGGAGAAGAAGTGGTCTGACGCTCAGTTCAATTATACAGAAACCAGCTATTTCAATGTAATGAGAGGCGGAAATATGTCCTTCAGGAATATCCCTGCGGATGCTTCTTCAAAGTTTGATGATAAGCTGATGGATTCTATAGAGCCTTTCAATACTGATGAGGCTACAGCTTTCAGTCCTGCTTATCTTGCAGGTTATCTCGCAGAGAAGTACGATGTTTCTTTTGCAGAATGTATGCCAAGAGCGGACGAGAGAATCAAGAATACATCCCTTAGCCTTCTTAAGGGTCAGGTTAAGGATTATAAATCAGTAAATGTTCAGAACAGCAATTATCAGAAGATGCAGAGCGGCGGAAAGTATGCACTGTTCCCTGTATGGCTTCTTAATACAACATGGAACGGACAGAAGTTCACATTTGCAATGAACGGACAGACCGGAAAGATGGTCGGAGATCTTCCGTTCAGTATAGGTAAGTTCTTCCTGTATCTCATTATTTTCTTTGCGGTTCTCGGTGGTGGTATATCAGCTCTAATGACAAAGGGCTATACAAATATTCAGGGTTCGAATCTTGTAGTCGGACTTGCAATCGGACTTATTATTTCGCTTATTATCTGTTTCGTTATGAAGGGTAAGACAAAGTCAGTTCATACAGCTACTTCAGCTATCGACTGCGTCGTCAAAGGAAGCTTCCGTGTTACTGAAGGCTATGACAACTTCATGAGAACACAGACAACAAAGACAGCAAAGAATACACAGCAGAACAGTTAGAAGAGCTAAAAAAACGAAATAAAGAAATGGAATTATGTAAGCCGGATTATCTGTTTGATGATCCGGTTTATTTGTTTTATTTGCCTTATCGTGGTATAATAAATGTCCACGATGTGGAAAACGAGGTTGAGGTTAGGAGGAATCTATAGATGATATGTCCAAAGTGCGGCAAGGAGTTGGCCGATAATGTTTTATTCTGCAATAAGTGCGGATTTAAGGTGGTGAATAACGGACCGGCAGACGGACCTACAGATACATTAAGAAAGAATATGCCGAAGCCGGCACAGGGAGGAACATCCGGACCGCTTCACGGAAATACATCGGGTCTTTCCTATAGCCAGTCGGCAGGACCTGAGGATCCGAAGAAATCTCTTATGGTACCGATAATCATCAGCAGTTTTGTTCTGCTTGCACTTATCATTTCGATAATCGTTATCGTTGTTAAGAAAAAGGATAATAATGCGGGAGCCGAGCAGAAGGCAAAGGCAACTACAGAAGCTGCGGCAACTACAGAAGCCAAAGAGGAGAGCAGTAAGGATAAAACCGAAGCCAAGACAGAGAAGGCTAAGGAAAATGATATAGAGACTCTTGCTACGGATGTTAAGCTTTATGAGATTAAGGATGGTATGTTCATCTTTGAAGGAAGTCTTTTCGGAAAGAGCTATGACGAGGTTAAGACTTATGTTGAGTCCCTTGGTTATAAATATACATGGGAGCAGGAGACTAAGTGGGAGTACGGAAGCGAGGATAATCTTACAGCCAACAGGATCGATATCAACAAGAAGCATATCTTAGGATTATATTTCCAGGATCATAAGCTTGTTGCGGCAACCTTTGAGAATGTAGGTGTTGGTGCTATCAGTAAGGATATCATCAATAATGCAAAGCTTGCATACGGAGAGGTTACAATGCTTTCACATGAGGATAAGAATAAGCCTTTCGAAATCTTTTGCAGATATGAAAAGAAAAATCCGAATGTAGGATCTTCAAAGGGTGGATCTTATTCTGCATTCCTGAATCCTTACAATGATGAAAATCATCTGGATCAGCAGTACTTATCAGATTTTTTTGAAGGATCTTATATAAATCCGAATTTTACGAATGTAAAGACAAAATAATACAGTTATAATAAAAGCGAAAAGGACACGGTATCAGCCGTGTCCTTTTTGCTTAAGAGGGTTATTAAAGGGTTTTGAGAAATTTTGAAAGTGCCTTTCGGCCTTCCGGGGTACATTTATATACACCGGCATCTTCAAGTACATGTGAGAATACCGTTCCAACTTCATCGCGGATGATCTGTGTCAGCTTTTCGTCAGAAAACTGAGATAGGTTATCAGGGGTTATACCGCGATCGGTGATCCACTTTTCGGCCCATTCGGCATGTGGCTCGAGTGAAGGAATCGAGCCGATGGCAGTCCGGGTAAGTAAACCTGTTTTAATCGCATTGAGGAGCTCATACATTTCCTTCTTTAATCTTGAAGGGAGGACGGCAAGCCCCATAACTTCGATTAGTCCGATATTCTCTTTCTTGATATGATGATATTCGCTGTGCGGATGATATACACCGAGAGGGTGTTCTTCAGTCGTTATATTGTTTCTGAGAACCAGATCCAGTTCGTAACGATCGTCACGCATTCTTGCGATAGGTGTAATGGTATTGTGAGGAACACCGTCTGTTTCACTGAATATGAAGGCGTCTTCATCGGTATAACCGCGCCAGTTTTTGAGAATCATATCGGAAGCATCGGCAAGCCGTGATATGTTATCTGAAGTAAGCCTTATAGTAGTGAGCGGCCACTTCAGTATTCCGGCATGTACGTCCGGAAATTCTGTGAGGGTGAACTCATTTTCGTACGGAGCTCTTACCATCGGGAATTCATAACAGCCTCCCTGGAAATGATCATGGCTCAGAATGGAACCGCCCACGATCGGCAGATCCGCATTTGAACCGGCAGTGTAGTGAGGAAACTGCCTGACAAAATCGAGAAGCTTAAGGAAGGTCGAACGGTCGATCTTCATCGGGATATGATCCTCATTAAATATAATGCAGTGCTCGTTATAATAAACATAAGGAGAGTACTGCAGATTATACTTTTCACCGTTTAATGTGATAGGTATGATACGGTGATTCTGTCTGGCGGGATGGGAGAGATGTCCGGCATAGCCTTCATTCTCCTTGCAAAGAAGGCAGGAGGGATAACCGCTCTTCTTTGCCTTCCCTGCAGCTGCGATGTCTCTCGGATCCTTCTCAGGCTTGGATAGGTTGATCGTAATATCGAGATTGCCAAATTGTGTAGGGGTAATCCATTTCTCATCCTTTACGATACGATCAAGTCTGATGTAGTTGGTAGCTGTGCTGAATCCGTAGTAGTAATCGGTAGCTGCTTTAGGATTTTCTATATAAAGCTCGTTGAAGCGGGCTCTCACAATGGATGGTGCGGGAGTGATAAGTCCCATGATCTTTGTATCGAAGAGGTCTCGGGATGCGACGGTATCACTTTCGATGATACCTGCTTCAAAAGCATAGTCAGTCATATCACTCAGTATGTCCGAGATAGGACGTATATCTGTAACGGAATGTACATCTGTATCGGAAGGTGTTTTGGAAGCCGGGCAGTCGCTGATATCATCAAGCCCGAACAGCTCCATCAGCTTATTACAGCACCATATCTTATCATCTGGTACGATGAGTTCTTTTGCGATTCCGTATTCTATCAGTTCATGGATAAGTTCAGATATCATATAGGACCTCCTAATGATGGTAGATCAGATGACCTGTATAACACCGGGGCGTCTGATGTTTAGAATGTGACAGGAACCTTCGCCGAAGAGGTTGTCCATTGCCGTGCGGTATTCAGTAACGTATTCGTTTCTGACAAAAGCCTGTATGGTTCCGGCAAATCCACCGCCGTGAACTCTGACAACGCCCTTCTGCTCAGCAGGGTCTGCCGATGAGGTTTCGAGAACCTTCTCGCTTACAGCGATTCCGATGGATACATTCTGGTGTACAGTGTCGCTGCAGGTATAAACATTCTGCAGATATTTATATGAAGAGTCGGCAGACTTCCTGAAGATTCTGAGGAACTGTTTGAAGTCTCCTTCCTTAAGTGCGGCAGCCTCAGCCTCGGCACGTCTTGTTTCTTCTGTGAAATGTACCGCTCTCAGGGCGGCTCTGTCACCCGCAGCTTCTCTTATCTTATTGATGCCTGCATAAATATCTTCAGGAGCAACGTCTCTAAGAAATTCCTTTCCGAATACATGTGCTGCTGCCTTCATTTCGGCAGGAACGGCAGCGTAGTCCGGAGTCAGATCTTCGTGAGAACCCTTTGTGTCGGTGATACAGAGAGTGTAGCCGGCATCTTTAAGCTTAAAGTCTATCTTTTCAATAACAGGATCGGACGGATCCTTGAAATCTATATAGCAGAGGCAGCCAACGCTGCTTGCCATCTGATCCATAAGTCCGCAAGGCTTACCCATATAATTGTTTTCGGAGTATTGACCGATCTTTGCAATCTCAACGCTGTCAATCTTACCGTCATTATAAAGACCTGAAATGATAACTCCGATGAGTGATTCAAATGCAGCGGAAGAGGAGAGACCCGATCCGCTGAGTACATCACTGGTTACATAGCTGCAGAAGCCGCCTGTCTTATATCCGGCATTATTCATTCCGGCAAGCACACCTCTGATAAGAGATGCGGTAGATCCTTTTTCATCGGCCACGGGACTGAGAGAGGAGATGTCTAAATTTATCATCCCGTAGCCCTCGGAATATAGATGGACATAGCCGTCGCATTTTGAGGTAACGGCTATGGCGTCAGCACTTATTGCTGCGGCAAGAACCTGACCATGCTGATGGTCTGTATGATTGCCGCCGATTTCCGTTCTTCCCGGAGCACTGAAAATGCTGATGTCCGAGAGAGAAGAATCTGTAAATAATTCTTCAAAACGGTTTACCGCTCTTATATAGCGGTCCTTCTGATATGTGGAAACTTCCTCTGTGCCGTAAAGCATAGTTAAGCTTTCGTCGGCTTTACCTTCGGATATATATTTGATCATTTCGGATGTATTCATTGTAACCTCCCATAATCCCATAAGACGTATTGTTTGATCTTAGTTTAGTAAATATTTAGTAAAATGTCAATATTATTTACTAAATATGTTTAGTAAATTTACTTGAAAATTTACTAAAACGCCTTTATACTAATTAATTAGTAATTTTAGATTCTTTTTTTATGAGGTTTTGTATGGCTACGATTAAGGATATTGCAGAGAAAGCAGGAGTATCTGCAGCAGCTGTTTCGAGAATACTGAATGGTGATACGTCACTCAGCGTAACGCCGGAAACCAGGAAAAGAGTTCTGGAGGTGAGTGAAGCACTCGGCTATAAGAAGAAGCATGCCGAAGGCTGTCATTCGAAATGTGAGAAGCCGGTTACTCTTGGTGTAGTTCAGTGGTTTTCCGCGGAGGATGAACTGAGGGACAGTTATTATCTTACTGTCAGAAAAGGAATTGAAGATTATTGTGACAATAATAAGGTAAAGATAGTAAGGGCTTATAAGACTGACGATATGCTGGGCAGCCTCAAGGATGTGGATGGTATCATATGTATAGGTAAATTCAGCAAAGAGGATATAACACTCTTCAAGGGGATTTCCGGCACGGTTGTTTTTCTTGATATGCTCACCGACGATAAGGATATCACAACACTGTCCATGGATTTTCGAGGCGGAGTTAATGAGGCTATGGATCATCTCATGGGACTCGGCCATAGGAGGATCGCATTTCTCGGCGGCGTAGAATATGTGGGTGAGAACGAGATAGTCAGAGATGAGAGAAAAGAAGCCTACGAAGAATATATGAAGAAGCATAAGCTCAGTGCGAAGGGGCTTATGAAGGAAGGAAGCTTCGATTCACGTTCGGGTTACGAACTTATGAAGGCGCTGATAGAAGAAAAGGACAGACCGACGGCTGTATTTGCTGCCAGTGATGCCATAGCGGTGGGCGCTATGAAGGCTGTTTTTGAGGCAGGGCTTAAGGTGCCTGAGGATATTTCGGTAGTCGGATTCAATGATGATGAGATGAGCAGCTTTACAACACCGTCCCTTACAACGGTAAATGCACCGGCCTACGATATGGGACAGTATGGGGCGAGTCTTATAATAGCTGCAGGCAGACTGAATATTTCCACACCGGTAAGAGTTAAACTTCCGTGCAGACTTGTAGTCAGAAATTCCTGCGGTCAGTGCAGGTAATCCCTAGGAGAAGGGGTAATAATCCCGATTAAGAGAGTATGAGATCAAGGATACATTTAACAAGGATAATTGCATATATTATACAGCTCGTGATCGCGATAGTATGCTATGACTATTTCAGAAGTCACATGTTCCTGATGATTCTGGTGCTGGTAATCGGAGCTCCGGTTCTTTCAATCATCGGAGTCTTCATTCTGAAATGGGGCATAGACCTTGAGCTTACGGCTCCGCAGTCAGAGGTCAGAAGGCTGGATACAGGTTTTCTTCATCTGGTGCTGGGCAACAGGACTATAGTTCCGTCAATGGAATGTGAAATTCAGCTGAAGAGCAGCAACACATTTTACGGATCGGAATCGGTGACAATGATAGAGCTTCCGGTAAGAGCCATGGGAAGCTTTGAGGAGTATATACCGATCGACTATACCATGAACGGAATGTATGCCTTCGAGATTGAGGATATAAGATTCAGGGATATGCTGGGACTTATATCTCTTAGGAAGAAGATAAATGTGAAGGCAGAGGTTACTGTTCTTCCGGAGACGGAGAGAAATACAGAGTTCAATACCTCGGATATGTCAAGCGGAATGACAGAGAGTGAAGAGACTATAAAGAAGGGACATGACTTCTCGGACGTTTCGGATGTCAGAGAGTATATCCCGGGCGATAAGCTGATGAGCATTCATTGGAAGCTTTCGGCGAAGAAGGATTCACTCATGGTAAAGGACAGGGTGGCAATGTCGGATCAGCAGATGGTGGTACTGACTGAGCTTGCCGGACGTGATGAGGATGTGGATGAGATCCTGTCGCTGTCCTACGGAATATGTAAGGCCTTTATGGCTGACCAGATTCTGATAAGGCTGATGTGGTGGAGTGAGATGGCTTATGAATTCCATGAGCGTCAGATAATCAATGAGGAAGATCTTATAGAGGCGTTTCAGTCCATGTATTATGAAAAGATCTATAAGGATCCGGATATGACGAGAGGTCTTATGAGAAGTATAAGGCCTGAGCTTAAGGCGTATATAGATGTATGCATGACACCTGAGGGTGCCGATACGGTTGTTGTAGAACAGGACTAATAATGGCGAAAAGAAAAGAAGAGAAAAATTTAATATCTTCAGCTAAGAGGATTTCTGCATGGAACAGGGAGGATACCACTCCGGTAAAGCTGTGTAAGGGAGCGGTCATTCCAAGTGCGGTATACCAGATAAGTGAGAACAGATATCATACACTTATCCTTAAGGGACTTATCGTGTATCTTCTTACGGCCGGAGGATTCGGATGTTATCTTACTGCCATGGAGATCGACTTCAACCAGCTTGTCTTTAACGTGGTAATTCTTTTTACTGCTGTACTGTGTGCGATGCTTTATCACAGCTGGCGTTCCGAGAACCTGGGATATCTCGTATTCTTTATCGTTTATGCGATGGTACTGATCCTATTTATAAACTATATAAACTCAGGTTTCTATGCCATAGTTAATGATACGCTTGAATGGGCGTCGATATATTTTAAAACGGAAGGTCTCCAGACCTATAACGAGAGAATTTCAAACAGATATGCGGCAGTAACCATTGCGGTATCTCTTATCGGTGTGGCAGTGAACATCCTGCTTAACAACTATATACTCAGACGAGCAAGATATATGATAGCTATCATGCTTACATGCACGCTGAACCTTTTTGCTCTTTATATGGAAAAGGAACCTTCGGGAATCTATGCTGCGATGCTTATCGGCGGAATCGTTATGACATACTGCCTGAAGGCGGGACGGCATTACAGCCTGAATCGTACCGACCACATTTTCAAGAGAAACAATAAGGGACTTGAATACGGACTCGACTGGCATTCGCTGATGCATATGATAATTATTGCGGCTTTATATGTGCTTATGGTGGTTGTTATCATATCAGCGCTTTTTGATAAGACATCCTATGTTGTATCAAGAGTCAGAAATCCTAAGAAGGAAGCATCGAATGAGTATGTTCAGAATCTGATGACTCTGGGAATCGGCGGACTCTTTAATTTCTATGATAATACAGGTGGTCTTGCCAGTGGTAAGCTGGGAGGCGTTTCATCAATACATCTGGATTACAATACAGATGTTACGATCGAGTTTACACCGTACAGCATGGATACGGTCTATATAAAGAACTTTATAGGTATGACCTATTCTCCTTATGAGAATATATGGAAGCAGCCTGATAACTTCTATCATACAGAGGAACATAATAAGAATGATGCCGATGCACTTGAAGAGGCCTTTGATTCAGGCTACAAATATTCGGCAAAGGGCATCATGAAGATAAAAAATGTGGAAGGTGATATCAGACCGTATCTGCCTTACTACACAAATAATGATGTGAAGATCCTGAAGCGAGGTGAGGAGCTGACCTTTACCTACTATCCGAGAGAGGGCCCGAACAAGACAGAGGTTCCGAGATATTATGTGGATAACGGTTATCTCAAGATACCTCATCAGAACGAGCAGGTTATAAGAGAGTTCTGCGAAGAAGCAGGCTTTGGCGGAAGTAAAGAAGAGATAATAAATCAGGTTATAGATTATTATCAGGAGAATATTCCTTATACCATCAGACCGGGAGCAACTCCTTGGAGACAGGATTTCGTAAATTACTTCCTTACGGAGAACAAGAAAGGTTACTGTGCACATTTCGCAAGTGCGGCAGTTCTTATATTCAGATACTACGGTATTCCGGCAAGATACTGCGAAGGCTATGCCGTTGATTACGGACAGATCATCGATAAAGGTGAACTGGTTGAGGACGCTGATTATAAGGATTATTTCAGCGGCTATTCAGAGCTGGGTGAGACCGGCCTTATCACAGTTGATGCAACCGATGCTGATGCACATGCCTGGGTTGAAATATATGATGAGACCTATGGCTGGCAGGTGGTCGAGGTTACGCCTTCTTCGGGCGTTGAGGAAGATGATTATTCCGATTTCTGGGACAGCTTCAATAACATTTTCGGAGACGGAGATACCAATGAAGCAAGCGGCAACGGAATCGATGCACCGAATATAACGGATTTCCACATTAACGATAATCTTCTCAAGATTCTCGGAATCATCGTTGGCGGATTAATGGGCCTGGGTGTGCTCATATTCCTGGGACTCAGGATAGCACCTGTTGCAAAGTATTATTATAAGTACAACACGAGCGATGATACGGATCGACTGATCCTCAGCTATTCGAGACTGATCAGAAAGCTGGAAAAGAAGGATAAGACCATGAAGTCCAAGATAAACTACAGGACTCAGGTGGATCATATCTTAAAGAATTATGATACGGGAGATACCCGTTGGGATAAGGATAAGCTTACGGATATTCTTGAGAGAGCAGGATTCTCGGGAAAGAAGTCGGACGGAGCGTCCATCGGTTATGTAAGAAGCTTCCTTGATTCAATCAAGAAAAAGAATAAGTAATAACGGAGAAAAATCATGAAGAATAAAAAGAGGGCGATAATCATACTGATTGCATGGGTTATCGGTTCCGGTGTAGGCTGGATCGTTGCCGAGTATATCGTCAGAGCGGTTTAGGAGGATATATGGGCAGCAAGAAGAAATTTGACTTTAAATTCCTGGGCTTTGTATTACTTGTTATATTAGCCTTTAATCTTTCGGCAATCATTACATTTTTCCTGAGGTTCAACATGCTGATGCAGAGACCTTATAGCAGGATAAGCGTTAAGTGGTCGGATGAAGTAGGAAAGATATATAATGACCTTCCGGTAGGGGACGGAAAAGTGCTCTATGATCTCTATGTTCCGGAAGGACTGGACAGCAGTGCAAAGCAGCATCTGGTAATGTATATCCATAGCGGAAACTTCTCCAGCGGAGATAAGGACGATGCGGTATTTATCGGAAGATATCTGGCGTCGAAGGGATATATAATGGCAGCTGTTAACTATACACCGGTTGATGAGAGTAAAGGCTTCGGCGTTGATGATGCGGTGAACGAGCTCTACGGAACTGCCGATACGGTGGTTAAGAAATGTAAGGAGCTGGGATACGATATAGAGAATATGGCAGTCTGCGGAGAGTATGCAGGCGGAACTCTGGCACTGCTTTACGGCTCTAGGGCACCTGAGAAATCTCCGGTTCCTGTTGTACTTGTTTTCGAGCAGACAGGACCGACAAGCTTTGATCCGGAGAAATGGGGATATCAGGGTGAAGAGGCAGTGAGCCTTGTAAATATGATGACAGGCAGCAGCTTTACAGTAGATGATATCGGAAGTGATGCATATATAAAGGCATATAAGGAAATATCTCCGGATAACTATACGGGAGCAGATCATGTGCCGGTGATCATGGCATACGGACTTAAGGATAAAATCGTACCATCGGCTATGGCTTCTGAATATTCGGGAGCGCTTAAGAAGGCAGGGGTTGATGCAGTGCTTATTGAGTTTCCGAAATCCGGTCATCTCATGATCCAGGATAAGGATAAAAATGTGCTCTATTATGATACCGTTGATAGCTATTTGGAGAAATATATGTTAAAATAATCGTTGGTTAACGATTCATGCGGCAGGATTTGCTGCAGGCATAATAAAGGAGGTTAAGTAATATGGGTTTTAAAGATGTAGGAGCAAAGGTAGAAGAGGTTAAGGGCAAGATTGACGAGGCTCTTGCAAAGACAGATATTGATGAGAAGATCATGGCTAATTCAGACGAGATCAAGAAGAATGCAAAGTCTATTCTTGATAAGACAGATATCGATGAGAAGCTCAAGAACAGAGCTGAAAAACTCCTGTCAGGCAAGAAGGAAGACGGAAGCGATAACGCCTGAAAAAAAATCAAGTTAGTACTTGAAATTATCATGAAAAAATATTATTATGTTTAAGCTGTGTCGCAGGTACTATGTATCTGCGACAGCTTTAACTAAATAACGGCGTGTGGCTCAGCTTGGTAGAGCGCTACGTTCGGGACGTAGAAGTCGCAG
>JAGBNF010000039.1 GCA_017634555.1 Eubacterium sp.
ACACGGACTTTCAGATGTTGATTACGATATAATCTTCACAAAGGATAAGCCGATCATCTTCGCATTCCATGGATATCCAACACTTATCCATGAGCTTACATATACAAGACATAACCATAACATCCATGTTCATGGTTATCATGAAGAGGGTACAATCACAACTCCATTCGATATGAGAGTTCAGAATAAGATTGACCGTTTCAACCTTGTAATCGCTATGATCAACAACATTCCATCACTTGGAAACAGAGGTGCATTCCTCGTTCAGAAGATGAAGGATAAGCTTGTTGAGCATAAGACATACATCCATGATGTAGGTATCGATATGCCTGAAGTTGCAGAGTGGAAGTGGACAGGACTTAAATAATTCAGAAATATCGTGTATAATAGTGGCTCGGAGGGATTTCCCTTCGAGCTGCTTTTCTTTTATATGAAATGTGCGGCTTACTATACTCTTCAAGGGGGACATGATGAGAAAGATACTTATAACTAATGACGACGGAATAGAATATGAGGGACTGAGACGTCTTGTTGAAACGGCAAAGGAATTCGGTGAAGTCTGGGTAATAGCTCCGGACGGACAGAGAAGCAGCTGCTCTCATTCCATAACTATTCACGGAGTTATTGATATATATCCTTATGATTACGGAATGGACGATGTTAAAGCATTCACCTGCAGTGGTACACCGGGAGACTGTGTAAGAGTCGGAGGCTGCAGCGTAATGCCATATAGACCTGATGTGGTTCTATCGGGGATTAACAGAGGATATAATGCTGCAACGGATATACAGTATTCGGGAACCTGCGGTGCTGCATTTGAAGCATCCTGTCAGGGATATCTGGGAATAGCGATATCAGAGGACTTCCGCGGTGAGCATGAGGTGACAAAAAAGTATCTCAGAGATACACTTGCTGAACTTATAGATAAGAAGCTGGAGTTTGGACACATCTGGAATGTAAATTTCCCGGGCTGCAAGCTTTCGGAATTCAAGGGGATTAAGAAGGATACCTTTGCATCCCACGGAATGTTCTATGAGGATGGATATAAGGTAATCGAAGAGCTGCCGAATGGCGGAAAAAGATATGAGATTGACGGAGAAGAAGTACTGAGATCAGAAGAAGGAAGTGATCTTAGGGCACTGATAGAGGGGTATGCGTCGGTAGGAATAGTGAAGAATGTGGGACTGTAGATCAGCAAATTAGGACTATTCACAGTCAATTGCAGATCTATTCATAATGTCGGCACTACGTGCCTAGCTGTCTCCTGCGGAGACACATTATTTCATAGATCAGCAATTGCTGCTACGCAGTAATGAAAGAATAATAGCCGGTCATGCTTACAAGTAAGCAGACCGGCTTTTATTCTTTCATTACTGTGAATAGTAATTTTATACTATGTTCTTTATCCCCTCACACAATCTTCTTGCTACGACCGGGTTGTTCATTGTGTAGAGGTGGATACCCTCGATATCGCTTACCAGAAGGTCGATTACCTGGCTGATGGCATAGGACATACCTGCATCGAAGAGTGCTTCCTTATTGTTTTCATAACGTCTTATGATGCGCTCGAATCTTTCAGGGAAGGTAGCGTTGCAGATGCTGATCATACGCTTTATCTGCGCTGCGTTGATTACAGGCATGATTCCCGGAATTACCGGAACGTTGATATCCGCAATCCTGCATTCCTCATAAAACTGATAGAAGCAGGCATTGTTAAAGAACAGCTGTGATATGAGAACCTCAGCACCGGCGTCAACCTTGGCTTTGAGACATTTAAGCTCACTTACTCGGTTTGATGATTCCGGATGGCATTCCGGATAGCAGGCACCAAGAAAGCAGAAGTCGTGATTAGGCTTCAGGTAGCTGATAAGATCGGATGAATGCTTGAAATCATCCTTCTCGGGAGCTTTGTCGGTTCTGTCACCTCTGAGAGCCAGCACATTTGATATACCTTCTTCAGTAAGGATCCTTGCGAATTCATCTATCTCATCCTTGTTGTATTGAAGACATGTGAGGTGAACCACAGGCTCGATAGAATATTTATCTTTAATCTTTTTCGCAAGCTCTATAGTGCGGTTGCAGTTGGCTGAGCCGCCTGCACCGAAGGTTACGCTGATGAAATCAGGATGAAGCGCTGAGAGAACTTCCAGGGTTTCATCTATATTATCGAGCTCGGAGTCTTTCTTCGGAGGGAAAATCTCAAAGGAGAGACTCTTTTTCTTATTCTTATAAATATCTGATATCTTCAAGTGGATTACCTCACATTATCTTTTATCGGAAGGGCTTAGCCCTGATTTCTTATTATCTTTGCAGCCTCAACAAGATTGATAAGGCTGGCCTTTGTTTCTGTTTCGCCTCTTGTCTTGAGACCGCAGTCCGGATTTACCCAGAGCTTTGTATCTTCGATACGGTCTCTCATCTTTGTAAGAGCAGTTACGATCTCATCTACTGATGGAACACGAGGGCTGTGGATGTCGTATACACCGGGACCTACTTCTGTCTTGAAGTTGTTCTCCTTAAGTGAATCAAGGATCTGAAGATCTGATCTTGAAGCCTCGAATGTAATAACATCAGCATCCATTGCATCGATAGCAGGGATGATATCTGTAAACTCGCTGTAGCACATATGTGTATGAATCTGAGTCTCAGGCTTAACTCCGCTGTGTACGAGACGGAATGCAGGAATGGCCCAGTCAAGATACTCTGAATACCAGTCTGAACGTCTGAGAGGAAGCTTCTCTCTGAGAGCAGCTTCATCGATCTGAATGATATCGATTCCGTTTGCCTCGAGATCAAGTACTTCATCACGGATTGCAAGAGCAATCTGAAGAGTGCTTTCCTTGATGGAAATGTCTTCTCTAGGGAAGGACCAGTTAAGGATTGTTACAGGTCCTGTAAGCATTCCCTTTACAGGCTTATCTGTACAGCTCTTAGCGAACTTAGACCATTCAACAGTGATTGCTTCCTTACGTGATACATCACCCCAGATGATTGGCGGCTTAACGCATCTTGTACCATAGGACTGAACCCATGCCTTCTCAGTGAATACATAACCTGCAAGGTGCTCACCGAAGTACTCAACCATGTCGTTACGCTCATACTCACCGTGAACGATTACATCGAGATCGATTTCTTCCTGGAGGGCTATGCATTCTGCAATCTTTTTCTTATTGAACTCTGTGTATTCGTCTACGGAGATAAGTCCCTTCTTAAGCTTCTGTCTGTTCTGTCTTACATCCTGTGTCTGAGGGAAGGAACCGATTGTTGTAGTAGGGAAGAGCGGAAGTCCGAGTCTTTCCTTCTGAATCTTTTCTCTCTCATGGAACTCAGGAAGTCTTGTGTAGTCAGAATCCTTTATTGCAGCGACTCTGTTCTGTACTGAACCGTCTACGCTGTTGATACGGTTATGGAAAAGCTTCTGATTGTTCTGGAAGCTGTCGGTTGATGCTACATTTGATGCATCAGCATAATCTGAAAGCTGAGCAAGCTCCCTAAGTTCTCCAAGCTTTTCCTCTGCGAATGAGAAGTGCTCCAAATAATCCTGTGAAAGCTTTGTCTCGCTTGCAAGTGTGTAAGGTACATGGAGAAGAGAGCATGATGTACTGAGTACTACATTGTCTCCGACAGTGCTCTTCAGATTCTTGAGTGCATCGATAGTCTTTGCGTAGTTGTTTCTCCAGATGTTCTTTCCGTTTACAAGTCCTGCGAAAAGAAGCTTATCTGCAGGGAAGCCGAATTCCTTAACAAGATCAGCTGTCTTTCTGCCTTCGATGAAATCAAGACCGATAGCGTCGAAGGAAAGCTTGATAACCTCTGAATAGATATCACGGATATCTCCGAAGTATGTCTGAAGGAGAGCCTTTACGCTGCCCTTGCCGTTAAGTACGATATCATATACTGACTTGAAGAGTGTGATATCATCTGCTGTAAGATCCTTTACAAGTGATGGCTCATCGAACTCAATCCACTCAGCACCTGCTGCAGCAAGCTTCTCGATAAGCTTTAAATATTCGTCGGCAAGCTGTGTACTGAAGTCTGCAGACTTCTTTTCACCGGTATATTTAGCAAGCTTGAGAAGTGTGAAAGGTCCGACGATAGCTGTCTTTGTT
This sequence comes from Eubacterium sp., assembly GCA_017634555.1. GTDB lineage: Bacteria > Bacillota > Clostridia > Lachnospirales > Lachnospiraceae > Eubacterium_Q. Next base: position 4,110 of record JAGBNF010000039.1, read on the forward strand.
TCAACGCCGAGAGCCTTTGCCTCAAGATACTCATCAACAGGCTTATTACCTGCAAGCTTGATCTCTGTTGTATCGTCAATCTCAGGTACGAGATAGTGATAATTTGTATTGAACCACTTCTTCATAGCGAGAGCTTTAACATTTCCCTTGTCGCCCTGATAACCTCTGGCAGCAGCAAAGTACTTTCCGAGATCTGTAAGATCAAGTGAGCTGTATCTCTCAGGAATGATATTGAAGAGGAATGCTGCATCAAGCACATTATCATAGAAGGAGAAATCATTTGATGATATGAAGTTGATTCCTGCTTCCTTCTGCTTAAGTAAGCTGTCCTTTCTGAGTTCTGCAGCAACAAGCTGAAGATCATTCTCTGATATTTCTGATTTGAAATATTTTTCTGAAGCGAATTTTAATTCTCTGTTCTTTCCGATTCGTGGATAACCGATTACTGATGTTTTCATTATTAACTATTCCTCCTGAAGTTTTCTTATTAATACGTAACCTTTAGATATTTTGTTGTTACGCCGTCCTTTATTTTGGTATGAAGTATAAACCTACTGTTTAAAAGGGTAAAATATAAAAAAGATGAAGAAAACCATAGAAAAAATCTATTTAAAGCGATATAATGTTCGATATAATCTATACATATTATCGGTTATAGGTGAAGCCTATAACAAAGAATTACATTGAAAATGTGAGGTGTATTATGACTCTGAAACAGTTAAGGTATATCACAGTAGTTGCTGAAACCGGCAACATCACAGAAGCGGCAAAGAAGCTTTATATCGCACAGCCGAGTCTTACGGCTTCGATACAGGAGCTGGAGAAGGAATATAATATCAGTATATTTAATCGTTCAAAGAAGGGAATTGAGATTACACAGGACGGAGAGGAGTTCCTGGGTTATGCAAGACAGGTTCTTGAGCAGGCTAATCTTATAGATGAAAGATACAGCGGTGACAGCAAGGGAAAGCATAGATTTTCTGTATCGTCGCAGCATTATTCCTTCGTTGTAGAAGCGTTCGTACAGCTGCTTAAGAAGTTTGGTGGAGAGAAGTATGAATTTCATATGAGAGAGACAGAGACCTATGACATTATCAGAGACGTGGCTCAGCTGAGAAGTGAGATAGGAGTTCTCTACAGGAACAGCTTCAACGAGACGGTAATCAATAAGACTCTCCGTGATAATAACCTGAGCTTCAACAGCATATTTACAGTAAAGCCTCATGTGTTTATAGGAAGAAAGTCTCCGTTGGCCGGAAAAAAATCCCTTACACTGGAAGATCTTAAGCCGTATCCTCGACTTTCATATGAGCAGGGATCCCATAATTCATTTTATTTTTCGGAGGAGATACTCAGTACCGTGGATTCCGATAAGGAGATCATTGTTCGAGACAGAGCAACCCTTTTCAACATGCTTATCGGTATGAATGGATATACTATCTGCAGCGGTATCATTAATGAAGAGCTGAACGGTCCGAATATCATCGCAAAGCCTCTTGAGGTTGATGACTATATGGAGGTGGGATATATACTCCCTAAGGCCATAAGACCGTCTACGCTTACTCTGGAGTATATTAATATTCTTATGGAGTCACAGTAAGAAAAGCGATGAAACTTTTCTTATGATTATGGTATAATATCTGCGGTTGAACTTTTTGACGGAAGTTAATAGCCGAAAGGATCATATTTATGAAAAATGAGTATAAGACAAAAGCCCGCGGGCTGATAATTGAATATCTGAAGAAAAATGCAGATAAGAGATTTACTGCAGGTGAAATTTATGACTATATAAAGACTGAGGCAGAGGGCGTTAACAGAACGACCATCTACAGAAATCTGGACAGACTGTGCGAACAGGGAAATCTGATGAAGTACAAGGAACCGAATCAGGATGCCTGGTTTTATCAGTATTCACAGGAGCATCAGCATTGCAACGAGCATATGCATGCCCAGTGTTCCGAGTGTGGAAAGATATTCCACCTTGAGAGTGAATTCGTAGAAGACTTTGAAAAGAATCTGCAGACAGTTTATGGTCTTAACCTCAGTGCGGATAAGACCATAATCATAGGTAAATGTGACGATTGTAAAGATAAGTAATACTTCTTACTTATTATGAACCTGTTGAGATTTTCTTGATCCATTTTCCGCTTCTGAGACGGAGATAAGCCCATACGGTTTTGGCTATCTGATCTGATTTCAGGAAAATGTAGATCCAGAACGCGGACATTTTAAAGTAGAAGCCCGCAGCGATTCCCAGAGGAATGGCAAGTACCCAGAGGAATATATTATCAGCAATCATAAGGATCTTTGTATCACCGCCTCCGCGGAGAACACCCTTAGTCATGATACTGTTTGTTCCCTGGAATACGATTATAAGACTGATGGCGTTCATCAGCTGTTTAGCAGTGGCAGCAGTCTCAGGTGTAACACCATCATAATATCCGATAATAAGATCACTGAAAATGAATATGAATGCAGCAGATAAGGTTCCGAGGATGAGTCCGAGTTTAAAGAACTGATAACCCTGCTGCATTGTTTTATTTCTGTCACCCTCACCGAGAGTGATTCCCGTAACGATAGCTCCGGCCTGGCTTACACCGCTGATTACAACCGTGCTCAGCTGCTGAGTTACACTGGTAATGGCATTTGCAGCTGTGAAAGTACCGCCGAGATGACCGATTACCATGGCAACCGAATTTGTTCCGATGGCAAGGATACCGTCACTTATCAGAACAGGGATACAGATACGTATATATTCTCTGATAAGAGTTTTGGTTGACATAAAAATATCCTTAATCCTGAACATGATACTCTTATCATAGAAGAGAAGATATCCGAGGATAAGCACCACTTCAAATATACGCGCGATAAGCGTTCCCAGAGCGGCACCCGCAATCTCCATTCTTGGGGCACCGAACTTTCCGAAGATAAGCATATAGTTCATTGAGAAATTTACGAAGAAAGCTCCTATCGAAACGATAAGAGGATACATTACCTTACCTACACTTCGAAGTACTATCGTTGATGTGAGGGATATACCGAGGAAGAAGTATGTAGGTATGGAATAATTAAAATACTTGATACCAAGTTCGATTATTTTTTCATCTTCGGTATAGCTTCGCATGATCAGTCCCGGACAAAAGAGGGTGGCTGATGCGAAAAGAAATGCGAGTACTATGGTAAGTCTCAGCATAAGACTTACTGTCTGCTTCAGTGCGATGGAGGCATCGTCTGCCTGCGTTCTGTCAGCACTGCTTTGCTTCATTCCCCAGTATCTGGAAACGAGTACCGAAGCACCCATTCCGAGACCCATACAGAATATCTGAAATACACTTATAAATGAGTTGGCGAGAGAAGTGGCGGAGAGAGGATCGTCTCCCAGCTTACCAACCATCATGGTGTCCAGCATGTTGACACCAATCACTATCATACTCTGAGCTGCTATAGGCAGCGCCAGCTTAAAAACCTTTCCGTAAAAATTCGACGAGCTATATGACCTGTTCATTAATAATCACCATTCTTCTAAGTTTTGAAAGCATCATTATATGCCTTTTGACTAAAAAAAACTATTGCACATAATTACCAAAATTTAGCTTACGTTAAATGTGACAAAAACGGACCTCATTTTCGTGTAGTTATACGAATTGACAGTAGTAGTTGATTATAATAAAGTTTAGGTGTGGGATTGCGTAATAGAGTGACGGGCATTTATTGGGAAATGCCCATTTTTGAAAGATTATGCGAGGTAAAAAATGAGCGGTTTATCCAGAATAGTTTATGAACAGGACACAGTAACTAAGGACAGACTGAATACCCTTAAAACTAAGGGTGTAAACATTGTAATGACAAATGTAGAAATTACAGACGGAATATATGATAGAGCAGATGCTATAATTGAAACAGGAGCCGACACAAAGTCACTGGGTCTTAAGTGGGCTGTAAGACTTGGCCTTATGCCACTTTATCAGGAAGTGATGAGCCAGACCGGAGCTGACAACAGAATGTTTGTCAGAAAGGCTGAGAGAGGCGGATTTGAAAATGTGCATAAGCTCTTTACCAAGATGGCTGAGAGAAGTGTTGCACCTGACTTTATCGAAATCGATACAGATGTTTACAGTCAGATCCAGGGAATTACACTTAGCTTTGAAGAGCAGACAAGAATGATCAATTCATGCATAAATGCAGCAAAGGCTGTTAATCCTAATTGTCAGGTTATTCTCAGCACAAGCGAGAGTACTGATAATGAGAAGGCAAAGAAATGGTTCAACAGATTCCAGGTATCAGGCGGAAAGCCATTTGATATCATCTGTCTCCATTATGAGCTTAACTCAGAGACATTTTATGATCTCAGCATGAATATGAGCGACCTTTCAAGAAGATTTGAAGCAAAGATCATCGTAGATATCTCAAGACAGGATAATCCTGCAAGTGCAGATATCGGACTTGAAGATCTTGACAGCGCAATAAGTATAGTACCACTTGACATGGGCTTCGGAACTGTCTATTCTGATAAAGGACTTGACGAAGCAACACTTGTTGCATAATGGTTTACATAATGTTTAGTGTAAGAAAGTCACACCGTCCGGTGTGACTTTTCTTATGTAGGAGATAATAATGGGATATATTTATGAAACGCATTTACATACCTGTGAAGCAAGTAAATGCGGAAGAGCTCACGGTGCTGATTATATAGACTATATGATGGGCCTTGGCTACAGCGGTATCATTGTGACGGATCATTTCTTTAACGGCAACAGCGCAGTTCCTGCAGACCTTCCATGGAAGGAAAGAGTTGACTGGTATGTGAGCGGTTACGAAGCAGCACTTAAGGCTGCTGAAGGAAAAGATTTTAAGGTGTTTTTCGGGATTGAGTACAATTTCGAATGTGATGAGTATCTGATATACGGAGTAGATAAGCAGTGGCTGTATGATAATCCGGATATTCTCAGTAAGACAAGACATGAGGTGTATGATCTGGTACATGCCTCAGGCGGAATTATGGTACAGGCACATCCTTACAGAGAAAGATACTATATAACCAAGATCAACCTGACTCCGTCAATTTGTGACGGTATTGAAATCTATAATGCGGGTAACGAAACCTACATGAATTCATTGGCATATAAATATGCCGAAAAGCTTGATCTGCCTACATCTTCGGGATCGGACATACATTTCTTCTATGACGGAATGAAGGGAGGAATGATGTTCGAGAATAAGCTTGAAACAATACAGGATTATGTGAAAGCTTTTATGAACAGAGAAGGAACTCCTATAGTACTTGATGAAGGAAAGATAAGAAGAGTTGATGAGATCGAGGAGTTTACGGTACCTTCCAAGGAGCCGAACCTTGAAGTCGTTTATCACGATAATGACAGACAAATATAGTTTACATAACGCGAAAGCTGCAGTAGTCTCACTGCAGCTTTTTGTTTTGTGGGAAAGATATATAAGTTGATTTTACAATCAGGATATATAGGTAAATATTATAAGTAAGTATTGTTACCTACGATAGTGATATTTGCATTATAATATTTCATCCTATACTGCATAGGAGTGTAGCCTGTTCGGTTTTTGAAGGTCTGTATAAAGTAGCTCTGTGAACAGAAGGCAAGAGAATAGGCTATCTGAGAATAAGAGTAATCAGTTTTGGTAAGCAGAGCCTTCGAGGTTTCAATTCTGATATCGGTAAGATAATTTCCGAAGGTTTTACCTGTTTCCTTTTTAAAGAGTACAGCAAGATAACATGCCGAGAGACCGGTCTCCTCCGAAAGTGATTCCAGAGTGAGCTTCTCATTAAAATGTGAGTCTATATAATTCAGACATTGCAGTATGGGTTTTGAGTAGAGACTTTCCTTTTTAAATTCCCTGACCATTTCAACCATAACCGTCCAGAGCTCCTTGTCCAGCAGCATGATCTCTTCTATAGATGTGGCTTTATCGGCTCTTCTGATATAAACGTCGCTTGTGGAATATACGGTTTCCTGAGGAATACCGGCTTCGATAAGATATCGGGTGGCCAGGCCGGTATTGATGATAAACAGATACTGCTGATTCCTGACAGGATCATCTGATAGCTTACCCTGCAGATCGGCGTTGCAGATACGCTGTGATTCTTTGATTGCACGTTTATCGCCGTTAATGAGATAGTGGAATCTCCTGGATTCTTCCTGATAGGTTGTATGGACAAATCCGGTTTCAGCATTGTCATGCAGAAGCTGCCTTATCTCATCAAAGCTTATGATTCTTTTATCGCCTTTAGCCATTACGTTCCTCCAAATAAATATATAAAGATTATAACATAAATCTATAAATAATTATATATGCGCATAAATAATGTATTATATACTTTATTATAGGGATAAAATTAATTATGATTAATTTTGTCAGATCGGATACTTGTGATAGAATAAAAACTGATATGGGAGAACGATATCATGGATGTTCTTTTTGCTGAAAATTCAAAGCGTGAAGTAGTACAATTAAAGGATGATACAATCAAGGATCTGGCTATCCGGGAATTGGCTGAAAATATCGCAGATAACGAAACAGAGATGCTGGTTATCATGGATATCTTTACACATATTCCTAAGGACATTAAGGATATGCAGTTCCGCCAGGATATAATGAGGGATCTTTTAGAGAGCGAGGAGCTTACCGAAGAAATCGCAGAAGCAGTGTCACATATCAAGACACTCAGGGATTTCGGAGCCAGCAGGACCAGAAGAATGAATGATGAGAAATCGCTGTATGTACTTCTGGAGGATCTGAGAGAGCTGAGCACATATGTGATCGTTACCGAGAAAATCAGAGATTGTCTGAAGAATCATAAGATTGAATCCGAAGGTCTGAAGAAGGTTTTCGAGGAAACAGATAGGATCGTAAGTGATGAAAAGTTTGCACTTGCAAAGAAGGATATAAATACTATGCTTAAGGATCTCTCAAATGTGAGAGGTGCGATCATAGGCGTTAACTTTACTCCGGATCTGAATATCGATACGGTTACAATGGTGGATTTTAAGCCACATAAGATCAAGTCGAAGTATAAGTTTGCGGAGATAGCTTCAAGCTTTCACAATATTCTTGCATCGGCGGCAGCTACAAACTCTGTGGGTTCTCCTTTTGTACCTACAAGAGTGTACGATCCGCTGCTTGTATCAATGACGCCGCTTGTTGAAAAGCATATCAAGCTGCAGTGCGGAAGAATGAAGAGACTTCTTTCCAAATATATCAGACTGGACAGCGGTCCTATTACGGAAATGTACGAGGGATTTCTCTACTATATCGCAATGGCAAGATTCGGCAGAAGACTTAAGTCCGAAAACTGCACGATCGCTCTGCCGGAGCTGTTTGAAAAGGAAGCTGATACGGTTGAAATGTCCATCAAGGATTTATATAACGTAAGACTCTTCCTTGCAGGCGAGAAGAATATAGTAAAGAATGATTTTACATTTTCACCTGAGGAGAACCTGTATATCCTTACGGGACCTAACCGAGGCGGAAAGACTATTATAGAGCAGGCGATAGGTATTAATTCTATCTTTGCGGCAAGTGGTGCCTATGTTATGGCATCAGAGTTTAAGGGCAGACCATTTGGAAATATACTCACACATTTCCCAATTGATGAAAATCTTACCATCAATTACGGAAGACTGGGTGAGGAAGCTGTCAGAATCAAGGAAATAGTTAAGGAGGCTGACAGCAGAACACTTATACTATTTAACGAAACATATTCGACAACAAGCTCGTCGGACGGACTTTACCTTTCAAAGGACCTTCTGCATGTGCTTAAGGAGAAGGGCGTTGCGGCAATCTTCAATACACATATTCATGAGGTGGC
>JAGBNF010000003.1 GCA_017634555.1 Eubacterium sp.
GACAATATCCGTGACTGGTGTATTTCCAGACAGCTCTGGTGGGGACACAGAATTCCTGCATGGTATTGCCAGGATTGTGGTGAGACTATTGTAGAGATGGAAGCACCTTGTAAGTGTCCGAAGTGCGGCAGTACAAACCTGAAGCAGGATGAGGATACACTTGATACATGGTTCTCATCAGCTCTCTGGCCATTCTCAACAGTTGGCTGGCCTGACACAGAGTGTGAGGACTTCAAGTATTTCTTCCCTACAGACGTACTTGTAACAGGATATGACATCATCTTCTTCTGGGTTATCAGGATGGTATTCTCATCACTGGAGCAGACAGGAGAGATTCCGTTCCATACGGTTCTTTTCCATGGCCTTGTAAGAGATGATCAGGGTAGAAAGATGAGTAAGTCTCTGGGCAACGGAATCGATCCGCTGGAGATTATAGATAAGTACGGTGCAGATGCACTCAGATTCATGCTTATCACCGGAAATGCACCGGGTAACGATATGCGTTTCATCTGGGACAGACTTGATGCAAGCCGTAACTTTGCAAACAAGATCTGGAACGCTTCACGTTTCATTATGATGAATGTGGATAAGGCTCTGGAAGAGGGGCTTACTGACGAGATGATCAAGAATGTAAGTCTTTCAGATCTTACAATGGCTGATAAGTGGATCCTCTGCAAGGCAAATCAGGTTGCGAAGGATGTTACCGATAACATGGAGAAGTATGAGCTCGGTATCGCAGCAGATAAGATTCATGATTTCCTTTGGGATGAGTTCTGCGACTGGTATATCGAGATGGTTAAGCCAAGACTCTGGAATGCAGATGACTCAACAAGAGCAGCAGCACTCTGGACACTGAAGAAGGTTCTCGGAATCGGTCTCAAGCTGCTTCATCCGTATATGCCGTTCGTAACAGAGGAGATTTACTGCACACTTACAGACGAGGAGTCTATCATGATCTCCGAGTGGCCTAAGTTTGTTCCGGAATATCAGTTTACAGAGGATGCCGATAAGGTTGATATCATCAAGGACGGCGTTCGTGCGATCAGAAATATCCGTACAGAGATGAACGTTCCGCCATCAAAGAAGGCAAGCGTTATCGTTGTTTCAGATAAGGAAGAGATAAGAAATGTATTCGAGGAGAGCTCAAGCTTCTTCGGAGCACTTGCTTATGCGAGTGGCATTGAGTGTCAGAGTGATAAGACAGGCATTGCAGACGATGCAGTATCTGTAGTTATCCATAATGCAGTAATTTATATTCCTTTTGCAGAGCTTGTTGATGTTGCAAAGGAGAAGGAGCGTCTAGAGAAGGAGAAGGCTCGTCTCGAAGGCGAGATCAAGCGTGGTGAGGGAATGCTCAACAATCCTAACTTCGTAGGAAAGGCTCCTGCCGAGAAGGTAGAGGCTGAAAAGGCAAAGCTTCTTAAGTATAAGGAGACCTACGAGCAGGTTCTTGAAAGAATCGCTCAGCTTGGATAAATAAAAACTGTATCCTGAGGGGTACATTTTGAGGATTAAAGTATGAGTAACGAGAGAAAACTCAAGGGGAAAATTAAATACCTGATCATCGTGCCTATTCTGCTTGCATTTGTTCTGATGGGCATATGCATATATGTTTTCGGACCATATGCAAAGCAGACGATAATCGCGCTGATAGCCTTATCAGTCTACATTATCATAGTGATCGTAGCGTATATAAGGCTGATGCCGGTGATCAACTCGTCGATGGTCGAGTATGCTCTTGAGCAGGGAAAGATCCAGAACGAGCTTCTCAGGGAAATGGCCGTTCCGTATGTAATTCTTGATACCGACGGACGTGTGCTCTGGGCCAACTCGAAATTCTATGACACTATAGGTGTTATGGATAAGAAGCACATTAAAAAGCCGATAGATGCATATTTTCCACAGCTTACTCCAAGTGTTTATGAAAATAATGAACGTGTAGAGATGGATATTGAGTATGGTGAGAAGATATTCAATGCATACATCAGGCGCATGGATCTTACAAATGTATTCCTCGATGATAAAGAGGAACATAAAAATGATGAAGTAGTTATAGCGGTTTACTTCTTTGATATTACTGAGCAGAGAAGACTCGAGAAGGAAAACGAGGAGCAGAAGCTGGTAGCCGGACTGGTGTATATCGATAACTATGATGAGGTTATGGATTCACTGGAGGATGTTAAGCATTCGATCCTTACCGCGCTTGTTGACAGAAAGATCAACATGTACCTGTCAAATGCGGACGCCATCGTAAGACATATCGAGAATGATAAATATTTCTGTGTATTCAGACAGAAGTATATGCAGATGCTCCGTGATGACAAGTTTGCACTGCTGGATGAGGTTAAGAGCATTAACGTAGGAAACGAGATTGCCATGACACTCAGTATGGGACTCGGACTCGGCTCGGATAACTTCATCGAAGATTATGAATATGCTAAGGTTGCTATCGGACTTGCTCTCGGACGAGGCGGTGATCAGGTTGCCGTAAAGGCCGGCGATCAGGTTACTTACTACGGCGGTAAGAGTGCGGGAACCGAGAAGACCACAAGAGTTAAGGCGAGAGTTAAGGCTCAGGCCTTCGAAGAACTCCTTGTCGGTAAAGAGAAGGTTATCATTATGGCTCATAAGAGACCGGATTCAGATGCCTTCGGATCGGCAGTCGGTGTTTACAGGCTTGTATCAGCACTGGGCAAGAAGGCGTATATCGTACTTAATGAGGTTACAGATGCCATAAAGCCGCTGGTTGCTACATTTAACAACAGCAATTACAGTGATATGCTCATCAATTCAGAGCAGGCTATGGCTATGGTGGATCCTCAGACAATGCTTGTTGTGACTGACGTTAACCGTCCGAGCATGACAGAGTGCGAGGAGCTGATAAATCTTGTTTCGACAGTAGTAGTATTTGATCACCACAGACAGACCAGCGATGCTATATCGAAGGCTACGCTTTCATATATTGAGCCGTTCGCTTCTTCAGCCTGCGAGATGATCGCAGAAATGTATGAATATATGTCGGTAACTCCGAAGCTTCGTCAGCAGGAAGCTGATGCAATGTACTCCGGAATCCTTATCGATACAGATAACTTCCTGGTTAAGACGGGAGTGCGTACCTTCGAGGCAGCGTCCTTCCTTCGTAAGTCGGGAGCGGATGTTACAAGAGTAAGAAAAATGTTCCGCAGCTCAATGCTTGAGATGAAGGAAAGAGCTCAGGGAATAAGTAACGCCGAGATTTATATGAACAGCTTCGCACTGTCATATGTTGTTCCGGATCCGGAAAGCGCAGATACACCGACAGTTCCGGTAGCTAAGGTTGCAAACGAGCTTCTGAATGTGGATAACATCAAGGCGTCCTTTGTAGTAACCGAAGCGGATAACGGAATTTTATATATTTCAGCGCGTTCAATAGGAGATATAAATGTTCAGGTTATTCTGGAGCGCTGGGGCGGCGGCGGACATGCAAATGTGGCCGGTGCTCAGCTTGAGGGCAAGAAAAAGGAAGAATTCTTTGATGAACTCAAGGCTGTCCTGAAGGAAATGTACGAATCAGGAGAATTATAAGCGTACAAAAATACAGAAAGAGAGAAATACTAATGAAAGTTATTTTACTTATAGATGACAAAAAGCTTGGCAAGAAGGGCCAGATAGTAGAGGTTAATGACGGATTTGCCAGAAATTACGTTCTTCCAAAGAAGGTAGGAATCGAGGCAACACCTAAGAATATAAATGACTGGAAGCTTAAGAAGCAGCATGAGGATAAGCTCGCTGCAGAGAAGCTTGCCGAGGCAAAGGCTCTCGCTGAAGAGCTTAAGGATAAGCAGGTTATAACAACCATGAAGGTCGGAGCAAACGGAAAGACCTTCGGTTCTGTTTCAACAAAGGAAGTTGCAGAGCTTATCAAGAGCCAGCTCGGTTATGAGTTCGACAAGAAAAAGATTGTAATGAAGGACGCAGCGAGAGGTATCGGCGGCTATAAGGTAGAGGTTAAGCTCCATCCGGAGGTAACAGCCGAGCTTCTTCTTAATGTTGCTGAGGAGAAATAAGTATTATGGCAGAGGAAAATGCTGTAAAAAGAATTCCGCCGCGGGATGAAGAGGCGGAACGAAGCGTTATAGCCTCGATGATCATCGATAAGGAGGCTGCTTCTGAAATAATTGCGATACTCACCAAGGAGGATTTCAGCGTTACAGCCTATGGAATCATATATCAGGCACTCGCTGATCTTACCTTTGCCGGCGTACAGATAGATGAGCTGATCCTTGTAAACAAGCTTAAGGAGATGGGTGCTCCGGATGAGCTTTGCAGTACAGGTTATATCGACGATATAATCATGCAGCTCACCACATCCGCCTTTGCGGTAGAGCACGCTAATATTGTTAAGAATAAGTCAAATCTCCGCAAGCTGATCAAAATATCCGAGGATATGGCAAAGAGCGGATATGAGGATCAGAGATCGGCCGATGAACTGGCAGGTATTGCTGAGGAAAAGATATTCAAGCTTGTTCAGAATATGAATAACAGATCGGATTATGTGCCGATCAAGAATATTCTTATAAATGTTATCGGTGAGATTGAGGAAGCAACTCGTCATAAGGGCCGAGTAAACGGTCTGCCTACGGGCTTTAACGATCTTGATACCAAGCTTACGGGACTTCATAAGGGTGAGCTTATTCTTGTTGCCGCAAGACCTTCCATGGGTAAGACGGCATTTGTCCTTAATATCGCCCATCATGTTGCTGTTAAGGAGAAGGTTCCTGTAGCGATATTCTCGCTGGAGATGTCAAAGGAATCTCTCGTCAGCAGAGTTCTTTCCGTAGATTCCCGTGTTGAGGCACAGGCAATCCGTACGGGTGATGTCAAAGATGAGGACTGGCTCAAGATCATAGAGAGTACCGATAATATATCGCGTGCTCCGCTTATCATAGACGATAACAGTTCGATAACTCTCTCAGAGATGAGATCCAAGTGCAGAAAGCTTAAGCATACGGAGAATATCGGACTTATCATCATCGACTACCTGCAGCTTATCAATCCGGTAGGAAAGGTTGAGTCACATCAGCAGTTTATATCGGATATTTCAAGAGCGCTTAAGGGAATTGCCAGAGAGCTGGAGGTTCCGGTTATCGCACTGTCACAGCTTAACAGAGCCGTTGACTCAAGACCGGATCACAGACCTGTTCTGTCAGACCTCCGAGATTCCGGAGCCATCGAGCAGGATGCCGATGTTGTTATGTTTATTTACAGAGATGATTATTACAATCCGGATACTGAGAAGAAGGGTATCGCGGAGATTATAGTAGCTAAGCAGCGTAACGGTTCTACAGGACCGATAGAGCTGGCATGGCTCGGAAAATATACGAAGTTCGCAAACCTCGCAAGAAGGCAGGATGATGCCAATAAGGGTGCGGGTAAGCCTTCTGACGGTGGAAGCGGCGGAGGAAATGCATGAGAAAAGCAGCGCTTATCACAGGAGCATCCAGAGGTATAGGAAGAGCTGCGGCCATTTCGCTTGCCAAGGGAAGCGATGCGGAGGTTCTCGTTCTCAATGCGAGACACAGCAGCGGAAAGCTCGAGGAGCTGAGCAGTCTTATCGGGACGCTTGCGCCGGATAAGGAATGCATCATATCCTACGGAGATGCCGGAAATCTTTCATATATAGAAGAACTTTGGCAGAAAATAGAGGCATGTGGTGCTTCGGTACAGATAATCATAAATAATGCTGCGGTATCCTATGTGGGGCTTCTTACGGATATGACGGAGAATGACTGGAATGAAACCGTAAGTACCAACCTTTCTGCGGTATTTAACGTATGCCACACATTTGTCCCGGGAATGATATCGGTTAAGTCCGGAACTATAATAAATGTATCCTCGGTATGGGGACTGGTGGGCGCGTCCTGTGAGGTGGCCTACAGTGCGACCAAGGGTGCGGTCAATGCGTTTACGAAGGCTCTTGCTAAGGAACTTGCACCGAGCGGTATAAGGGTAAATGCAGCTGCCTTCGGTGTGATCGATACCGAAATGAACGGGCATCTGTCCGCTGAGGAAAAAGCAGAGCTTGAAGAGGAGATACCTTCAGGCAGAATGGCAACTCCTGAGGAGGCTGCCGAATTTATTATGAAACTGATTGATATGCCGGACTACTTTACGGGAGAGGTCGTAAAGTTCGACGGTGCATGGATTTAAAAACTAAGCCTATCGGATATTCCGATAAATCGAGGTGATTACCAATGGGTGGAGTATTTGTTGAATTCTTCTCAGATGAAGCACTGGAAAATGTAATGACGATGCTTCAGTATAAGCCGGACAGAATCATATATCTCGGCCACAAGCATACAATGATAACAAAAAAGATGGAAAGCCTTAGGGCGTTCGCCGAACTGGTGAGCCCGAAGTCCATTATAGAATTCCGTGAGGTTGCACGTGACAGCCTTAGTGACTGTATAAGTGTACTTCAGGAGGTTTCGGATGAATATCCGGACGCAAACTTTGAGCTGACAGGCGGAGGTGAGATGATCCTCATAGCCTTCGGTTATGTAAGTGCAAGACAGCAGGATAAGGGCATCAGGCTGAATACACTCAGAATAGATCCTTATACTGCCACAGAGGTTAAGCTCGAGAGCGGCGGCATGAACAGGCGCCATGATAATATCAAGATTTCTGTTGAGCAGAATATCGTTCTTCACGGAGGTCATCTGACAGACCAAACAGGAAGCTTCGCAACCTGGAATTTTACCGAAGATTTCAAGAGAGATATCAGGACTATCTGGGCAGTTGCATGCAGGATGAAGCATAAGTGGAATAATTACTGCTCGGTAATTGAGGATGTTTTCAAGGATAATCCGCCTGATGAGGACGGAAAGGTAACTCTTCCGCGTAACCCGCTGGGTTCGGCTGAGGATATGTTTGAAAAGCTGAACGAAGCCGGAATGCTGAGGGATTACAGGGTCGAGAAGAACAGGATAGAGTTCTATTTTAAGAGCGACCAGATAAAGAATATAGTAACAAAGACCGGAAATCTGCTGGAACTTCATGTATATGAGGTTGCATCCAGAAGACCGGACATTTTTACGGATATGATAATAGGAGCGGTCATCGACTGGAATCCGAAGAAAAAGGATGAGACTGAGGAAGACCGTGAATACAGACATTATCTGAGGGCAAACTATGATACGATCAATGAGATCGATGTTGTCCTTATGAGATCGACAATTCCGACATTCATTTCCTGCAAGAGCGGAAAGGCCGGAAGTCTGGCTCTTCATGAGCTGGAGACGGTGACCAGCAGATTCGGCGGCAACTACGCAAAGAAGGTTCTGGTCATGGCAACGCCTTGCGACAAGTCACAGAGCGGCATGTCCTTCTTTAAGCAGAGAGCTAAGGATATGCATATCTGGGTACTTGATAACGTATATGAAATGAGTGACGAAAAGCTCCTGAATAATCTGATCAGGATTCAGGGCGTATAAAGTCCGGTATATTTCCGGAAATACTGATCCAGGAGGAAAAATAAATTGGCTAAGGAAGCAAAGAAGCAAAGCGCGGTAGGGCTTTTCTTCAGATCGTTTATGAAGGGTATGGTTGTTCTTCTGGGAATTGCTATACTGGCATTGGGAGGATATCTCGGATACCTGCTGTATAACGGATACGGAACCAAGACGGCTCCGCCTGCACCGAATGCGGCTGCATTCAAGGATGGCAAGGTTGATCCGCTGCTTACGGCGGAACCTACTGAAGAAGTTACAGAGTCTATATATGTTACGAAGTTTACTGATATTGATTTCGGAATAAAGATAAATGTTATCAATGCGACAGATACTTCGGGACTTGCAGGATACTGGAGAGACAGACTGAGTGATATCGGATATACAAATATTGAAACATCCGATTGCAACTACCCGCTTGATAATTCAAAAATAGTTATAACTGAAGATGGAATTGCGGCAGAGCTTAAGGAAGTATTCCCTAAAGCATCCTGGGAGGTCGGAAATGTGACAGAAGAGGATATATATGGGGAGACAGAGGGCGTAAAAGTGTTTATTTTCATAGGATATGACTATGATGAGGTGCCTCGAGAGGAGTAAAAATAAACCAAAATTTATTGGATATTGCACAAAAAAACAAAGGAATTAATATGGTTACTGAAAAATTCATTAGTCAATATTACTAACGGTTTTTGTGCAATATACAATACTACTAAAACTTTTTGTGTATTTTCGTGCAAGAAACATATAGTATTAAAAAAGGAAAAGTAATATTATAGACGAAGTTGGTAGGAAAGAAGTGGCTAAAAAGGCCGCCTGATTAACTAGAGAATTAACTTATACAGGAGGTTACGAAATGTCTAGTTTACAGTTAAAGAACATTTACAAGATTTACCCTAACGGATTTAACGCTGTTAAGGACTTCAACCTTGATATTCAGGATAAGGAGTTCGTTATCTTCGTTGGTCCTTCAGGATGTGGTAAGTCAACTACACTTAGAATGATCGCCGGACTTGAGGATATCAGTTCTGGTGAGCTTTGGATCGGTGACAAGATGGTTAACGACATCGAGCCTAAGGACAGAGATATTGCGATGGTATTCCAGAACTACGCTCTGTATCCTCACATGTCAGTTTATGATAACATGGCATTCGGTCTTAAGCTTCGTAAGATTCCAAAGGAGAAGATTGACAAGCAGGTTCATGAGGCAGCTAAGATCCTTGAGATCGAGCACCTTCTTGATCGTAAGCCAAAGGCTCTCTCCGGTGGACAGAGACAGAGAGTTGCCATGGGACGTGCTATCGTTCGTGAGCCAAAGGTATTCCTTATGGACGAGCCGCTCTCAAACCTTGATGCTAAGCTTCGTGTACAGATGCGTGTTGAGATTTCTAAGCTTCATCAGAGACTTCAGACAACAATCATCTACGTTACACATGACCAGACAGAGGCTATGACACTTGGTAC
>JAGBNF010000040.1 GCA_017634555.1 Eubacterium sp.
AACATCAACTGCTCCCGATCTTACCATAGTCTCTGTAATCTCGAGTGCCTGCTCTCCGTTATCCGGCTGTGAAATGTAAAGATTATCTATATCAACTCCGATATTCTTTGCATAAACAGGATCAAGTGCATGCTCTGCATCGATGAAACCTGCAATTCCGCCCATCTTCTGTACTTCAGATACAACATGAAGTGCAACTGTTGTCTTACCACTTGATTCAGGTCCGTAGATCTCGATAATTCTTCCTCTCGGCATACCGCCTACACCGAGTGCAATATCAAGACTGAGTGATCCTGTCGGAACTACCTCTATATTCATATTCTTGGTATTATCACCAAGCTTCATAACTGAGCCCTTGCCGTACTGCTTCTCTATCTGTGCCAGTGCCGCATCAAGTGCCTTTATCTTTTCTTCGTTAGCCATCTTGCCTCCTCATTCATTAACCGGCGTTATGCGCCGTAAAATTTTCAAATACAGTTTTTATCTCCATAAGACAAAAATCAGTATAGCATAGCGAGTTAAAAAATGCTATTCTTTTAATAACAATATAAGCTCGAATTTCGAGCATTTTTAGATTTTTTTACTAAATGTTGTAGTATGGTATATATTTTTTGGAGAATGTAATGAAACTGATCGGAGTTATCGCTGAATTTAATCCATTTCATAACGGACACGCTTATCTAATCGAAGAAGCGAGACGAATCGTCTCAGAGAAAACCGGTGAGGATACCTATGTGGTAGTCTGCATGAGCGGAAACTATGTGCAGCGCGGTTCCTTGGCAATCATAGATAAGTATGCCCGCGCAAAGTCAGCTCTCTGTTCAGCCGATATCATATTTGAAATGCCTGTTATCTGGGCAACCTCGGATGCCGGTAGATTTGCAGCCTGCGGTGTTGATATGCTGTCGCGTCTCTCATGTGATTATCTGGCCTTCGGTTTTGAAGCCGGAAACGATGCAGCTGCGGTTTCAGCGGAGCTCATCTCCGCAGCCGATACACTCTGCGACGAGCCCGAGGATTATAAAACTATACTGGCACAATATCTCTCATCCGGTCAGGCTTATCCTCTCGCACGAATGAATGCTCTGAAGGAATATACCGGTTCTGACTGCAGATATATATCAACCTCAAACAACATCCTGGCACTCGAATATCTGATTTCCGTGAAGAAGTCAGATTCCGCTATAAAGCCTCTCTTCATACCGAGACAGGGCGCTGCTTATGACTGCCCGGAAATGTGCGGCAACTTCTCATCTGCCACTGCGATCAGGGAAAAGATGACAGCTTCAGGCATTACAAACATTTCAGACAGCATCAAAGCTTCTGCCGATCTTATAGAGAGTAACATGCCGTCTCACTCATATACAGCAATCGAGAAATATCTGAGTGCTCCTGCCGTTGAGGATTCGGACATACTCCCATATATCGTAAGCCGTCTCAAAACATCAGGCCGTGACGAGCTGTCACAGGTATACGGAATGAACGGCGAGATTCTCAACAGACTTATGAAGGTTTCCTATCCTACAGACTATGCTTCTCTGAAGGATCATATGAAGACCAGAAATCTTACAATGACGAGAATCTGCAGGCTTCTCCTTCATACAGCTCTGGACATCAAAGAACCGGAGGACAGCTTCACAGGAACCGAATATGCCAATCTACTCGCCATGAGAAGGACCGCATCCAAGGTTCTGGAGGAAATATCCGTAAAATCAGATCTTACAGTCATAAATAAGAAATCCGCCTATAAAGCGGAAAGCGAAGCATCTCAAATCTCGTGGTCAGTAGACTGCAGGACCACAGATATCTATAATCAGATAGTATTTGATAAAACCGGAATTATACTTCCATCGGAGCTTCGATCAAACATTGTGATTCTGTGATACTATATTGTACATGTAATTAACACTTCGTACATTACTTTGCTTCAACTGACGTACAAAAATCCCCACTACCAAATAAGGTAGTGGGGACTTATAATCTCATCTTATAATTCCGACTTCTGATTACTCATCAAGGAAATCATCGTCATCATCATAGTCATCGTCATCATCGTAGTCATCATCGTCGAAGTCTTCATCTTCATCGTAATCTTCGTCTTCATCTTCATCGTATGATGGTTGTGACTGTGGAGCAGGTGCATACTGCTGCTGAGCCTGCTGCTGTGGAATCTGAATATCGTTTCCGTTAATAAGATCGATGCTTGTATCGATCTCTCCGATATTATTCTCAAGTGTGTAAAGATTATTCTCAAGGCTGTCACAGAGAGTCTTGTAATGCTCATTCTCTGCTTCAAGTGTATTAGCCATGAAATCTCTCATTTCACTAAGCTTCTGCTTTGTATAAGCCATTGCTCCGAGTCTTACTTCCTTAGCCTCTGCATTGGCATCATCGAGTATCTGCTCTGCCTGGTTACGTGCTGCTGTAACGATCTCATCTGCACGAATGTTGGCAAGCTCTGTTATATGATTTGAATCCACAAGACGATTAGCCTCATTAACTGACTCTGAAATTATAGCATCTGAACGGGTTCTTGCTGAAGCAAGTATAGCTTCCTTGTTCCTCATGATCTTCTTGCATCTTTCGATCTCACTAGGAAGCTTGAGCTTTAATTCGCTGAGCATCCTTTCGAGTTCTTCCTTAGGAACAACAATCTTGTTAGAAGAAAGAGGCTGATATTTGCAATTTCCGATAAATACCTCGATCTCATCGATCATCTCTTCTACGCCCTTTTTACCCATGTTTTAAATCCTCCTGTGATCTTTAATCATAAGATATTATACTTTTCCTCTACCTTATGTAGAATTATTTCCGGTACAAGATCCTTTACTGACTTTCCATAGCTGGCAATTTCCTTTACCATAGATGAACTGATATATGAAAGTGCCGGATCTGTTGCCATAAATACTGTTTCAACCTTTGATGAAATAGTTTTATTGGCCTGAGCCATCGAAAGCTCAAAATCGAAATCATTGACGCCTCTGAGTCCGCGAATGATGATGCTGACATCCTTCTCCTTCGCAAAATCAACCAGAAGTCCGTCTGAACTGGCAACTGTTACATTTGAAAAACCAGACGTAACATCACCTAACATCTTAACACGTTCTTCAAGAGAAAACAATGGAGATTTTTTTACGGCATTGTTAAGCACGCATACTATAAGCTCATCAAACAGCCTTGCCGATCTCTCGATAAGATCCATATGTCCCAGTGTTATCGGGTCGAAACTACCCGGATATATAGCTCTTATCATTTCCTGTCCTCCTTGATTCTCATAAAGACATGCTTGTTAGTCCTGTAATTCTTTTCTTTATAGATATAGAACTTGGTATCATCGAGATATCCGAAGTCCTCATCCCCTATAGCCTCTACGATGATTATCGCATCTTCGTTCTTGAATTCCTTCTTATCGAGGGCCATAAGGACATCTCTCTCAAGCCCTTTTCCGTAAGGCGGATCAATAAAGATCACATCGAAATCAACCTTCGGAAGGCTTCTTACATATCCAACCGCATCGCTTCTGAGGATATCTGCCTCATCCTCGAATTTGGTGAAGTGCACATTTTCCTTAATGCATCTGAGTGCATCCCTGCCGTTCTCAACCAGAACTGCGTGTTTTGCTCCTCTTGAAAGAGCTTCGATGCCTATAGCACCGCTCCCTGCAAAAAGATCCAGAAACCTGCTGCCAGGAACATAATCCTGGATCACGTTGAACAGCGTTTCCTTATATCTGTCAGCCGTCGGCCTTGTATCCATACCTTCTATGGACTTAAGCGGAAGGCTTCTTCTCGTTCCTGCTATAACTCTCATTTTATATCCTCCCAACCTGCTGTGGCAGCCGCTTACCGCGTGCTGTCAAAGCACATAACTACTTCGATGATATAGTATCCTTCAGCCACTGGCCTGTCTCAGAAAGCTCATCATCAGTCCATCCTGAAGTCTTGCTGCATTCAGGAGCGATCAGTGCCGAAGTCTCATTCTTGTTGCAAAGACTCCAGCTTGAATATGACAGATTGTTGTCATTGATAAACTCCATCCATTCATCGGCTGAATCATAATCTATGCCGCCGTTACCTGAAGCGTCGCAGATGCTGAACTCGGAAATAAATACCGGAATTCCCGCATCAAGTGCATCCTTCGCCTTATTTCTTATATTCTCCTTATGAGTTGCAGCATAGAAATGTACCGCATACATTATATTTTCCTGACCTGTTATAGGATCAGGTATAACTGTATCAACATCCTGTGACCATGTCGGTGTTCCGACTATAATGATCGCATCCTTGTCGTTATTTCTGATGATAGGAAGGATAACCTCAGCATATTTCTTGATATCATCCCATGTTGTGGAACCGTTCGGCTCATTACAGATCTCATAGATAACATTATCCTGATCTGCATACTTTGAAGACATTTCCTCAAAGAACAGCTTTGCTTCATCGATATTCTTGTTAGGATCAAGATCATGAAGCACATGCCAGTCTATGATAACATACATTCCAAGCTCTGTTGCATAGTCTACACCGTCGGATACGAGACCCTTAAGCTTATCCTTATCACCGTCTGTACAGTATCCGCCGCCCTCGTCGGTATACATTGCAAGTCTTATCATGTTTGCTCCCCAGTCATCCCTGAGAGTCTGGAAAGCATCTTTATTTACATAGTCAGGGAACCATGCTATACCGTGAGTACTTACACCTCTCAGCTGGTACTTCTCACCGTTCTTATCAACTATATCTGTTCCCTTTACAGAAAGAGCCCCGTGATTATCCAAAGGAGTTCCCTCCTCAACCGGTCTCGGCTCACGCTTAGCTTCGCGTTCCTTCTTCTTCTCTTCACGGATCTTCTCGGCCGCATCAGCTTCTGCCACAACCTTACCGTCTACAATAAGAGTTCCGCCCTTAGCTATATTTTTAGTTGCATCCTTGGACTTAACATTTACGATCATTCCGATATCCTTATTCTCGCTCTTAGCGCCTATATGCTTATTAAAATCTACAGGCTTAAGCTTAAGTACATCATCAACGATTTCATATTCCGCATTCCACAGATTTTCTATTTCTGCATCCTTGAAGCCTGTGATCTGGATTTCCCAGTCATCATACTCCTCGGATGAATCATTCTTGATCATTACATCGCACTGGAAGCCATATCCGCCATCCTTCTCCCATGGAGAATTGCTTGTCACCTTTACATATATAGCTCCGTCGCCATTATCATCGCCGTCCTTCTCTTCTTTCTTTTCCTCAGACTTTGCTTCGGTAGTCTTCTCTTCGGTAGCTTCACTTTCTGTCGCCTCTTCTATCTTTTCTTCAGAAGCTGCCTCTGTTATCTTCTCGGTTGTACTCTGAGTTGTGGCCTCACTTTCGGCCTGTCCCTGTTTCTTACCGATCAGATAACCGCCGATACCTATAATCAGCACTGTAGCAATAAGTATAAGAATAATTGAAACCTTGTTTTTACTGTTCATTTCCCAGTAAACCTCCGTATTTGATTGCAGCCTCCTGTGCTCTTCTGAGTATATCGGCATGACTGTAAATGTCGGCTACTCTGAACGCAATATCTCCGCTCTGTCTGATTCCGAAGAACTCACCCGGTCCTCTCAGCTTCAGATCCTCAGCCGCTATATAGAAGCCGTCATTGGAATCCTCAAGAACCTTAAGTCTCTTTACGGATTCATCCGACTTTTTAACATTTATAAATATGCAGTAGCTCTGTGCATCTCCTCGTCCGACACGTCCTCGAAGCTGATGGAGCTGTGCGAGTCCGAATCGCTCGGCATTCTCGATCATCATGACCGTTGCATTCGGATTATTTATTCCGACCTCGATAACGGTTGTTGAAACCAGAACATCCGTCTCATGGTTCAGGAAGCTGTTCATAACCTCCAGCTTTTCCTGCTCCTTCATTCTGCCGTGAAGATATTTCACACGAACAGAGCTGCCCAGTGCAGCCGCCAGTTCATCTGCATAATTAACTACATTTTCCGCATCCACCGATTCGCTTTCCTCGACCATAGGACATATAACATATGCCTGATGACCGTTTGCGACCTCATTTCTTATAAACTTATAAGCAGACGGTCTGTAATCGGTACCTACCACGCAGTTCTTTATCCTCTTTCTTCCTGCCGGAAGCTCCTTAATAACCGAGATATCCATATCCGCATAGAGGATTATCGCCAGCGTTCTCGGTATAGGAGTCGCACTCATTATAAGGACATGAGGCATATCCCCCTTCAGTCCCAGCTTCTCACGCTGCTTTACGCCGAATCTGTGCTGCTCATCTGTAATGACAAGTCCCAGATTCTTATACTCGACCTTTTCGGTTATAAGCGCATGCGTTCCAACGACGATATCTATCTCGCCGTTCTTCAGTCTTTCATATATAAGTCTCCTGTCCTTTGCCGCAAGGGATCCCGTCAGAAGACCAACCTTTAACTTATATGGTTTAAAGAGCTTTGTAAGTTCATTGAAATGCTGCTCCGCCAGAACCTCTGTAGGAACCATCATAGCTCCCTGATAGCCTGAAACAGCAGCCAGATATAAAGCCTCAGCCGCAACTACGGTCTTTCCTGAACCTACATCACCCTGAATAAGCCTGTTCATCACATGATCGGAGCTCATATCAGCCGCTATATCATCAACTGCCGCCTTCTGTCCTTCAGTCAGCTTAAATCCGAGGCCGGCCTCAAAGCCTGCCATTCGTGACAAAGCCTCCTCCGAAACCTTATGGCCGTTGATCAGCTTGATATTATTCTCCTTGATCTTACTTACATCGATTATGAAGTGAAGGAACTCATCAAAGGCAAGCCTCTCTATCGCTTCCCCCAGCTCCTCACGATTCTTCGGAAAATGTACCCTCTTCAGAGCTTCTCCGAGTCCGATAACATTATATTCGCGTCTTATATCATCGTTCAGCCAGTCCGGCAGCGAATCGATAAGCCACGATACTTCTTTAAGCGCTTTGGTCACCATGTTGTTTGTAAGTCCGCTGATCAGTGGATATACAGGCTGCATGGTGCTGAGCATCTTCTGATAATTAAACTGTGTATAGTATTCCGGCATTTCCATGACACGGCTTGAACCGACTATTTTGATACTTCCGACGAATACATAGCTCTCACCCTTATGCAGCACATTTCTGAGGAATGGCATATTAAACCAGAGCATCTTGATAGAGCCTGTATCATCGGCCGCGGAAAGAGTCACTATGGTAAATCTGCGTCCTCTGCTTACCGCAACGCCGCTTACTATTTTACAAAAGACAGCAGCTCTGTCTCCCTCACTTATAGAGTTAACGGAAACAGGCTGCTCATAAATCTTATAACTCCTCGGATAATACCTGATAAGGTCAGCAATACAATTCACACCTACCTTGCTGAAGGTAGCCGCTGTCTTCTCACCTATTCCTTTTACTTCGGTAATATTATCCTCAAGTCTCATATTAAATCTTCCAAAGAATTATTCAACTGATAACAGATAGTAATAAATCGGCTGTCCGCCGTTATGGATTTCAAAATCCACATCCGGATACTTCTCAGCCAGCTGTGCAGACAGCTGCTCTGCTGTCTCTTCGGTGATATCGGCACCGTAATACAGAGTTACGAGTGCAGAATCCTCATCGATCATTCCGCCGATGAGCTGTGAGGTAACCTCTGCGATATCGTTTCCTACGGCATTGATTCCGTTATCATCGATACCCATGATGTCACCGTTCTTTATCTCCTTGCCGTCAATAGATGTATCTCTTACGGCATAAGTAATCTCACCTGACTTGACCATGGACATTGCTTCATTCATGGCTGCCACATTTTCCTCAACAGACATGCTGTCCATAAAGCTCAGCATAGCGCTGATTCCCTGAGGAACCGACTTCGATGGTATTACTATTACATTCTTATCTTCACAAATAGTCGCTGCCTGATTTGCAGCAAGTATAATATTCTTATTATTAGGGAATACGAATACATTTTCCGCATTGACTGCTCCGACTGCGAAGAGGATATCCTCTGTGCTCGGATTCATAGTCTGTCCGCCGGAAAGAACATGGTCAACTCCCATTCCCTTCAGGATCTCGCACATTCCCTCACCTACGGAAACTGCGATGAAACCGAATTTCTTCTTAGGCTCTTCCTTTACAGGCTCCTGCTTTGCAGCCTCGCCGCGTCTCTCAAGCTTCATCTGCTTGAATGCAGCCTCCTGCTCCTCGGCACGCTGCTTCTCTGCCTCCATAAGCACTCTTTCGGAATGCTCCTCGCGCATGTTGTCAATCTTCATACGTGTAAGCTGACCGAAGGTAAGCGCCTTCTCGAAGGCAAGTCCCGGATGATTTGTATGAACATGAACTTTTACAAGCTCTTCATCTGCAACGCATACCAGTGAATCACCTATAGAAAGAAGATACTCCTTGAAGCCTTCTACTTCCTTATCACTAAGCTCCTTATCGAGCATGATGATAAACTCTGTACAATATCCGAACTTGATATCAGCAGTTGAAATGTTATCGTTACCGCTGCCCATCGGATACTTAGGTCTGGCCTTTGGTATCTCCTCAAGAAGTCCCGCACCTCTCATAGGAGCTGAAGGAACAGCCTCATTAAGCTCGATAGTCTCTCCCTTAAGGCCTGCCAGAACACCCTCCATAAAGTCTACAAGTCCCTGTCCGCCGGAATCAACCACTCCTGCTTCCTTGAGAACCGGAAGAAGATCCGGAGTCTGAGCCAGAACCTGCTTTCCGTATTCGAGAACCTGCTCGATATATGCTATAACATCATCTTCAAAATCACAGATTTCCTCGGCCTTTTCGAACATACCTCTTGCAACCGTAAGGATAGTACCCTCCTTCGGCTTCATAACAGCCTTATAAGCTGTCTCTACAGCTCTTGCGAAGCCTGCTGTAAGATCATTGATATCGAGGCTTTCCTTACCTCTTACATCCTTACAGAAGCCTCTGAAAAGCTGTGATAATATAACACCCGAGTTACCTCTTGCGCCTCTGAGCGATCCACCTGAGATTGCCTTTGCCAAAAGATCGATGGTCGGCTTTGTAACTGCCTCAATCTCAGAAGCAGCTGACATAATAGTAAGCGTCATATTTGTTCCCGTGTCACCGTCCGGAACAGGGAATACATTTAACTCGTTTATATACTCTTTGTTATTACTGATATTATGAGCTCCGGCAAGAAACGCTTTCTTAAAGAGCTCTGCATCTACATATGTGAGCGACATTTAATGGTTACCTCCAAATTAGTCAATGACACGGACGCCTTCAACATATACGTTGATGGCAGCCACCGGCATGGACGTATAATCCTCTATCTGATACTTAACAGTGCTAACGAGATTATTAACAACTGTCTTGATATTAATTCCGTAAGCAACGATTATATGAAAATCTATAGTAAGCGCGTTGTTCTCTCCGATATCAACCGTAACGCCTCTGCTTACATTGTCTCCTTTAAGGAGCTTGGCAAGTCCGTCTCTCATACTGAGCGAAGCCATACCAACGATACCGAAGCAGTCCAGCGCTGCATGTCCGGCAAACTGGGAAATGACCTCTTCGTCAACAGATATACTTCCATTGCTATTTTCAACATTCCCTGTCATGAAAAACCTCCTTTAAAATGTATCCGCTATGATGTATATTATGATAAACCATCCAATATACTTGTTATTCACATTATAAGTAATATCTCTCCCGAGATTTACATCCTTGTTATTATATATAAAATAACTCTATTTGACAAATGTTTTAAAAAGCGCTTGCATTTGAAAATTAATTCTGATACAATACCACATGTTGTACGCCCATGGGCGTTAGTTTATAGTGTCGAAGGAGGTGTTAAAGCCATGGCAAAGTGTTATTTTTGTGATAAGTCAGTTCACTTCGGAAATCAGGTGAGCCATTCTCATAGAAGATCAAACAGAATCTGGAATTCAAACATCAAGAGAGTTAAGGCTAAGGTGGACGGAACACCAAAGACTATCTATGTATGTACATCATGCCTCAGATCAGGCAAGGTTGAGAGAGCGTAGGACACTCTCGATATTTGTTAATTAGTTGTTTATCGAAAAAGCCACCCATCGGGTGGCTTTTTCCATGTCATCTTTATGGTGCCAGGCACTGTGAACGCTCTGTGAACAAAAAATAAACCGCGGACAGTTTGCTAATTAAAATTTTACTGTTCGCGGTAATTTATTTTATTTAACTCTCTTCGCTACTACTACATATCTTCCCTCGTCCGTATGATACGAACAGGTAGATAATGTAATAAGCTTATCTCCGTAAGATGCTGTTGTCGGAATATTATATGGCGTAAGATTCTTACAATTCATCACATAATCATTAAACTCTTCAGGAGTTGCTGCATCAAAGAACTGATAATACTTAAAGCCTGTATCATCCACTTCCTTAATGTTAGTCTTAAATGCGGCAATAACCTCATACTCCGCATTTCCATAAATGGTATTAAAGATTACCGTCTTATGCTCCTTATAGAAATCTTCATTCTCATATTCAAGAAGTGCATGGAACATGGTTCCCGCCTTCATATTATGTCCGTAGATGACCACATTATCCGTAGGCTTTACAACATCGCTGAATTTGCTGACAAAAAGCGTACCGGACATACTGTATTCCTTATCAAAGCTGAGTCTGAGATAATACTCTTCGTCCCAAGGTGTATGCATTACCGGATAGCTGATCAGTGTCCCCGGAATATACAGCCATCCTACCATATCCTTATTCATCTCATAGAGCTTTGAATACTTTGTAAGGATCATCTTTCCGTCTATCTCGGTAAACATAGCCACAGCCGGCCTGCCCGCTTCTGCATCACCTGCCGTTGCGTAGTAGTAATCCTCGTTTTCAAACTCATCATCCGACGAAACCATATCTGAAAGCTCTTCTGCTCTCGACTGTCCCTTATGGATCATGTAGTAATAATATCCCAGATATCCACCTGAGCCTATAAATATTAAAATAAAAAATACGAGCAGGATATCAAGAATCCTGTCCTTCGCAGTCTTCTTTCTCTTCCTGCCCTTACCGTTTTTTGAATTCACGTCCTTCATAACCTTCCTCGACTTTAAAAGTACTTTCCATGCCCCCACAGATTAGCCTTCTTGATAGCAAGGTACTCTTCGTAAGCCTGTTCCAATATCTGCTTCTCGTTCGGGAACTTCAGCAGATGATAAGCCTCATGATATTTGTAATAACCCGAATCACAAAAATATTCCTCTCTCTGAGGCTTGCTGTAAAAGCTGTCTGACATCATAAGATACCAATGGACATCTTTATTGATCACATCATTATACGTAGTAAATGTATAGCTACTCTTTCCGACATATTTGACAATGGTTGCCTTAACACCGGTTTCTTCGTGTACCTCCCGGAGAGCCGTCTCATTATACTCCTCTCCCTTTTCCACGGTTCCCTTCGGCAAAACCCATCCTTCATACCTGTTCTTGTAATTCTTATAGAGCAGAAGTATCTTGCCTCTGAATATTACTACACCACCACAGCTGGTTGCTTCGGTCAATTGCAATCCCTCCTTTATCTCTGGCGGAGAATTATTTTACTTAATTAACTATTATAGACTTATATGGGTGATAAATCAATCATAGAACTCATCAAATATCTCTCTTGCGACCGAAGTAGCACTTATATCGTTTGAACTGTAATCCTCTACAACTATGCTGACAACAATATCTGCACTGTCTTCCTTTGAGCCTGCATAGCCCACAAACCATGAGTTTGTTCTTCCTTCATCATCAACCTCTGCAGTACCTGTCTTACCGCCGCAGTAATAAGGCTGATCAGCCAGATAATAAGATGCGGTACCGTATTCACAGACAGCCTTAAGCAGAGGCATTATATGCCTTACATCATCTCCTGTCATGATATTGCCGTAAGTTTTAGGTCCAAAGCTTCTTATCTCGGCTCCGTCCACATTTTCTATCCTATCTACCATATAAGGCTTCATAAGCACGCCGCCGTTTGTGATGGCGCACATGATCATCGCATTATGAAGAGGGGATATCATGGTATTGCCCTGTCCTATGGCAGTCGGTGCGATCTCAATGTCTTCAGATTTTGAATCAAGCACAAACTGTGACTTCGAATAACGTCCGTCATACGGAAGGGGCTTGTTGAAAAGCAGCTCTTCCGCAAGGGAGTGCATTTTACTGACATTAAGCGAAACTCCGATATTCGAGAAGCTCGTATTACATGAATATGCAAAGGAATGCTCGAGGTCAACCTCTCCGTGTTCCGTACCGCCGATACATCTGATTGAGATACCGTTAAATGCATCCTCTCCGTAACATTCATATGAATAATCATTGTAATGCGGATTCTCACGCATATATTCCATGGCAGTTACTATCTTAAATGTGGAGCCCGGGGTATAAAGTCCCTGAGTCGCCCTGTTCAGAAGAAGCGCCTCCTCATCACTGTTTTCGTCGTTATGGACCTGTTCCCAGACCTCATCTATATTCTCCGGATTAAAGGCCGGACTTGAAACCATGGCAAGTATACGGCCTGTGGAAGGCTCAATAACAATGACCGCTCCCCTGGCACCGTAAAGTGCATCGGAAGCCGCCTGCTGAAGGTCGTACCTAAGGCTCGTTACAACTCTGTCTCCCGGCTGTTTGTTGCCTGAGAGATCATTTCCTACTTTTTCAAAAATGTTTACGTGGGATCTGAGAAGATTAAAATTCTGCTCAAGCTCGATTCCGGATCTTCCGTAGGAATTATAACCCACAACATGGCAGAATAATTCTCCGTACGGATATCTTCTCGTCTCATTTCCTTCCTCATCCACCTCCGAAGTCGCAATTACAACATCATCGGCAGTTACTATATCTCCTCTTACAACAAACTGAGCCATTGCATCCTGTCTCCTGTTGGCTGTATTTGATATAACCCTCTCAGAATCATGGATTATATAGTAAAGGATATAGCCGAACATGCTCATAAAGGTGAGAACGATCACATACGCTATGAAAACCATAGGTTTGTTCTTTTTTCTGTTTTTCTCTTCTTTAATATTCTCCTTCTCCAGAAACTCCGCCAGCCTTTTCGGCAGCTTTTCGTTCGTAGTATTGGAGGATGCTTTCTTTTTCATTTTCTACTTCCAACGCCTCTTTGCTAACAATTATATATGTGTATTGGATCATGGAAAACATGATAAGTGTACTGAAGACACTGCTCAGTCCGTAGCTTACCAGCGGCAGGGTAACACCTGTCGACGGTATGAACTTGACCGTTCCGCCCACATTTAGGAAAACCTGAATGATATAGCACATAGCCATACCAAAGGTCATATATTTATAGAACGGATCCTTGCATCTCATCGCAATATTGATGATTGCGATAAAACTGCTCACATAGATAAGCAGCAGCGCAAGTCCAAATAAAACACCGAGTTCTTCACAGATTGCAGCGAAGATAAAATCACTTTCCGCAACAGGAATAAGATAAGGCATTCCCTTTCCCAGACCGGATCCTGTAAGTCCTCCGGTACCGATGGCAAACAGGGATTCGCATACCTGATATCCGCCTGTGGACTGGAATTTGAAAGGATCCTTCCATGCCTCAACTCTGACAAGGATATGCGAGAAGAACGACGTATCCTTGAAAAGAAGATACATTCCCGCAACGCCTCCGACTATGAGTCCGATACCCAAGATAAATATCGAGGTTCTGGAGGTTGCAAGATATACCATCAGAACATAGCATATATAGAATATGAACATTGCACCGAAGTCCTTCTCTGCAACAAGTATGAGGCAGAACGCAGCGGCCACCAGTGCATTTATAAATAGCTCTTTTACTGTTTCGATCTTGACCATGGAGGATGCGATAAAGAGTATGAAAAGAATCTTTACAATCTCCATAGGCTGGATTCCGAGTCCTGCGATATTGATCCAGTTTCGGGATCCGTTTACTTCTACACCGACATGCGGTACAAATACCATGAGCAGGAATACAATTCCTATGATTGCATAGGCCTTGCCCCACTCCTTCATTTTCGGAAGTCTTTTCATCACTGCCGGCAGGAAACTGGTAATGATGAGTGCCACCGTTGCCAGAACAAACTGTTTTTTCGCCAGTGTTGTCGAAAGCCTGAACAGCATCGTATATCCGATCAGCATCAGGAATGCGATATTGTTCGATATGAGTCTCGATGCTTCTCTGTAAACCTTATGGAATACCAGAAGATATATGGATGCGATAAGTATCTCGACCAGATAATACAGCAGCACGCTCTTATCCTTCGTATTGAAAAACATACACACATGGCAGAGCGCGTGAATTATAAAGATATAAACTATCTGATGATTCAGGTTCGCTTTTCTTTTAACCGCCGTATGTGCCGTGAAATACGAAAAGCACTTCCATACATATAATGCCATGAAAATGAGAATAAGGTATTTTGAAATTATGCTGATAATATTTACCATTATTCAATGCCTCTGTAGTAATGTCCTCTTGTAAATTTAAAATCAGGTTTTTCAGGCCCCTTCTTATATTCCTTGAGAACCCTCACGATCTCGTCGGGCTTCTCATCGGTAAAGCACAGGAGTGAGTTTCCTATCTCCGCCTTCTCAGCAAAGAGGCACTCCGGAATGCCATTCAAAACAGTATTATAATCTAAAATAGCGTTCGGAATTATGAAGAATGAATTAATCTTATCGTCCGTAACTTCATTTTCTCCGCGTCTCATAGCATAAGCAGCCGTGATCATAAGCGCGGTTTTGCCGTAACAAAGGCGCATAACTCCGGCTCCCACAGGATATCTGAGTCCTGCCGCTTCCTTCTTATTAAGCTCATACGGAGCCTCAAAGATTACTTCATCCGCACATTTTTTAGTCAATTCATAAAGGAATCTTATGGCTTCATCATTATATGCATAGAGCGATGCCCCAAGATAAAGCCTTGTAAAATGTACCGCTTCCCCGCACATATGAACCACTGCGGCAAGGTCATCCACATTCCTTATATATATTTCATCAAATGCGTCTATCACCTGTCTATACTGAAAGCCTTCTTCAAGAGAATAGAGATGCGGCAGCATAAGCACTGCACCGGCACCCTTAACCCGCGCCATAGCACTGCACTTTTCGATCTCATCCTTATCCATTCCGAAGCCTGTATCTATGAATATCCTTTCGATATCCTCTGCAGCCCCGAGTACAGTTTCAAGCTGCTGAATTCCGGTAACGGAAATAAATGTTCCGCATTCACGCTTTTCTGCTGCAGTTTCAGTTTTCTCATACTCTGACAGATAGTATTCCGAGCGATTTTCTTCTGTATTATCGTGCTCTGAGACATCATTCACTTCCTGTCTTCTGTACAGCTCTCTAATTTTACCATAAAGTGTCTCAACCGCTTCTCTTCTAAGATTATTAAGCACTGAAACAGGAACGAAGCTGTTATCGTCGTTATATATCCTGCTGTTTTCCAGATTAAAATCAGTTTCTCCAAGACGGGATAATGCTTTAAGCAGCGACTCATCAGAAACCGGAGCCTTTGATGCAGGCTCTGCCTCAGGTCCTTCAGCTGTCGCCTCAACCCTTATTCCGTCATCCGTCTTATAAATATATGTTATCTTTACAGGGATGCCTGTCTTAAGCTCAACTATACCTTCCACCGGAATAGTTCTCTTCTCGGCAATAAGCTCTTCGAGTGCATCGGTTATAACGCTGTTTCTGAGTCTTCTTACCTCCATGCCTTCTTTAATATGTCTTGTCATCGGAGCATTCAGGCGAATACTTGCACCTGCCTTAGCTGATACATTTGAAGTAAGCTTTATGTCCGATCCCGCTTCTATCATCAGCTCATCACCGACGTTCAGTTCTTTAATAAGCTTGATTATGATAGAACCCTTGCCGATAGAGGTTACATTTCCTATGGAAACACCTGAATGTCCCTGTCTGCCCGGGAATATAAGTGATGCCCGCGATATCTCCTCCGGACGTCTTGAGTCGAGTCCTATATATCCTTCAGTAAACTCGCCTCTGCTGAATACTTCCTTCAGCTTTTCCTCATATACCGCAGCCTTATCCGCATCATATTTTCCTGCGATATAATCGTCTCTGATCTCCTTATAAGCTTTTACTGCAGCTGCCACATAAGCCGCATTCTTCATTCTTCCTTCAATCTTAAGAGAATCAACTCCCGCATCCACAAACTGTGGAATGAATCGAAGTGTACACATATCCTTCATGGACATGATATATCCCGCATTTTCCTTGCCGTTATACTGCTTTCTGCAAGGCTGAGCGCATCTTCCTCTGTTTCCGCTTCTGCCGCCCGCATATGAGCTGAGAAGACATCTGCCGCTGTAGGAAAAGCACATGGCGCCATGAACAAAAACCTCTGTCTCAACAGGGACAGTGTTCCTTATCTTCTTCACTTCATCCAGCGTAATCTCTCTATTCAGAACAACTCTCTCGGCCCCCAGCTCCTTCATAAGAAGGGCGCCCTCGTGACTTGTAACGTTCATCTGAGTGCTTATATGTATCGGAAGCTTCGGGAAACGTCTTTTCAGATAAGAAAGCACGCCAAAATCCTGAACCAGGACTGCATCGAGCCCTGCCTCATAATATGCTTCAAGATAATCTGCCAGCTCTTCCATTTCTTCATTCTTCAGAAGTGTATTCACCGTAAGATATATCTTAACACCAAAAAGATGCGCCCTCTCCAAAGTGGAAAGCAGCACATCTTTACTAAAATTTCCCGCATATGCTCTGGCACCATATTTGTCACCTGCCAGATATACTGCATCCGCACCGGATACAAGAGCTGCCTCAAAGGCTTCAGGTGTACCGCATGGTGCAAGGATTTCCGGTTTAACCATTCTTTCTGTCCCTCTCGGCTTCAAGCTGGACAACCTTTCTCTGAAGAGCAGCTACCTGCTCCTTATATTCCTCAACCAGCTTGAGCGCAGCCTCATGCTTGATCTGAGATTCGATAACCTCATGTCTCAACTCATAGAGCTGCTGTTCTTTATCTGTATTATCATTACCTGCCTCATCGGCTCTTGATCTTGCCTTAAAATAGTCATCGGCAATATTAAGTGCAAGAAGCACTCCCTGATATTCCGAATTCATTCTTCTGTAATCCTCAGAAGCTTTACATTCGGAGATCTTATTATTTATATATGTGGCAATATTCTGGAGATAATCCTCTCCTTCGTAACCACTCAGAGTATATACCTTTCCGTTAATAACAACAGGGATATCAATCTTTGACTGCGACATATCATTCACCTCTTCAGCTATCTTTTTTCTCTATTCCGAAATGTCTGTAGGTCATGGCAGTTACCATTCTGCCCTTTGGAGTTCTGTTTAGGAATCCGTTCTTTATAAGATACGGTTCATACACATCCTCTATAGTACCCGTATCCTCTCCGATGGAAGCTGCTAAAACCTCCAATCCGACAGGACCTCCGTTATAATTTTTTATAATCGTGAGAAGCAGATTACGGTCTGTATCGTCAAGACCAAAAACATCCACATCCAGCTTGTTAAGCGCGTTCTCTGCTACATTATAATCAATTTTACCGGCATGTTCAACCTCTGCAAAATCACGAACTCTTTTCAGAAGTCTGTTTGCAAGTCTTGGTGTACCTCGTGATCTTTTTGCTATCTCAAGGGCTCCCTCATCATCAATATCAATGCCGAGTACCGCAGCAGATCTCATAACGATCATCATAAGCTCGCTGACATTATAAAACTCGAGTCTGCTTACAACTCCGAATCTGTCTCTGAGTGGTGCCGAAAGCATTCCTGCTCTTGTTGTAGCACCTATAAGCGTAAACTTCGGAAGATCGAGTCTTATGGATCTTGCTCCCTCTCCCTTTCCGATAACAACATCTATAGCATAATCCTCCATAGCCGGATACAGTACTTCTTCAACCTGTCTGTTGAGTCTGTGTATCTCATCTATGAAAAGGACATCATTCTCTGAAAGATTGTTAAGGATCGCAGCTATCTCCCCCGGCTTCTCTATAGCAGGACCGGAAGTAACCTTGATATTAACACCCATTTCCTCCGCGACTATTCCTGCAAGGGTAGTCTTTCCAAGTCCCGGAGGTCCGTATAAAAGAACATGATCGAGCGGCTCGTGCCTTTTCTTTGCAGCTTCTATAAAAACCTTCAGATTTTTCTTCAGCTTATCCTGTCCTATATACTCATTCAGGCTGGTGGGTCTGAGATTCTTCTCAAGCGCTTCATCTTCAATTGTCGCTTCTGTCTGTATAATTCGCTTCGCCATTAATTCCGTCAGCCTTTCATAGCTTTAAGAGCCGCCTTGAGGAGATCCTCAGTATCCATTGCTTCGGCTCCATTAATTTTTCTGATAGCCTTAAGTGCTTCGGTTCTTGAAAAACCGAGTGACTCAAGTGCTTCAGCAGTTTCGGAAACACTGTCAGTTCCGGTATCACCGAAAACAGTTTCTCCGAATAACATTTCACCTGTATATGTAAGCTTATCCTTAAGCTCTATAATTATCTTCTGAGCTGTCTTGGCTCCGATTCCCGGTGCCTTACTGATGGACTTAACATCGTTTGACATCACCGCATCAGTAAGCTCTGTAAGATTAAGTGTATTCATTACCGCAAGAGCACCCTTCGGACCTACACTGTTTACTCCGATCAGATGTCTGAAGGTATCCTTCTCCATCTGAGTCAGAAATCCGTACAGTACTCTCTCGTTTTCTGTAACCTGCAAATGTGTGAGCACCTTAACTTCGGAATCAACTCCCGGAAGTCTGGAAACTGTATCACTGTTAACTCTGATCTCAAATCCGATCCCGGAGGTTTCCACAACAATATATCCTTCAGCTTTTTCGGTAAGCACACCCTTTATATATGAAATCATATCAGTCACCTATGGAAAAAAATAATTAGGCCACAAACTGAAAAAAGTGCCACAGAAACTGTGGCACTTGATCAATCTTAAAGGAACTCGAAATCGTCTGCTCCCTCTTCTTCGCCATCTCCGATCATGACCTTATTAGGCTTTCTGTTGTCTTCAATCTCGCCAACGAAAACCTCATCGTCATCACCCACAACAACTGGGGCCTCTTCTTCTTCAGTCTGCTTGAAGAATTTAGAAGCTTCAGACTCTACACTCTTTGCATCCTTTACCGCTGCCCTAGCGGCCTCCTCTTTCCTGGGAGAAGTCTGTCCGGCAGCAGCTGAATCCTTAAGCTGCTTTTCCAACTCTAATATTTTAACACTGTTTTCTTCTACAACCCTACTTAATCTGGCATTCTCCTCGCGAAGCTTTTCAACTTCGTTGTATGCCTCATCGTAAGATCTGTATACGGTTTCTACATATGTATCGACATCAACTTTCTTGTAACCGAAAAGGCCTTTGCCGAAGTTTGTCGATCTAACATCAACTGGTTGCATCATAGTAGTTCTACCCTCCAGTACAATATAATCTATAACAATTATAGCATAAAAAATATTAGTTTCAACACAAAAATAATGTTATAATTGCAATGATTTATTTTTGAGGTGAAACATTATAAAATGCAGATAATTACAGAAAAAGTAAACGATTCACTCTTTCCACATATAAATATACTCGATTCAATCTATCCTGACAAGAGGATAATGATGTTTGATATAGAAACTACAGGTCTCAGTCCCGACAGATCATTTATTTATCTTATCGGAATGAACCTGAAGATTGACGGCGAATGGAATATAGTACTGCTTTTCAACGACGATGGAAAATCAGAACCTGAAATAATCAGATATTTTCAGGAAACTCTAAGCAATCATGATGTGCTTGTAGAGTTTAACGGAGACTCCTTCGATATCAACTTTGTAAAAAGAAGAATGCACATCATTTCCACTAAGCTTGATATAACAATTCCGGATCATTTCGACGAAGTTAAACCTGTCGATCTTATGAAGCTTATACGTCCTTATAAGTTTGCTCTCGGTCTTCCTAACATAAAGCAGAAAACCATCGAGCGCTATCTTGGAGTTGACAGAGAGGACAAATATAACGGCGGACAGCTGATCGATGTCTATCTCAGTTTCCTTACCGATAAAAGCGAGTATTCAAAGAAGCTTGTCCTTCAGCATAACAGAGACGATATGGAAGGAATGCTCTACCTTCTGGATATCTTTGCTATCGAAGCACTTTCAAGCGGACATTTCTCAATAAAAAATATCGGCACCACAACGGATGCCGGAATACTGAAATTTATTTTAGAGTTGCAGCTCGATAACAAACTTCCTCGAAGGATATTCTCTTCCTCAAACGGAATATCCTTCGACGGCGACGGGACTACCGCACTCATCAAGGCTCCTATTACAAGCGGAACCCTTAACTACTACTATCCAGGTGCAGGTAAAGCCTTTGAGGAAAAGGAAGGTTATTTCGTCCCCGCCCTCAATGCGATACTCACCACAATTCCTCAATACAAAAAGGAATATAAGGATAAGCTGACCTATATAGAAATGTGCGACAGCTTCCTCGGCAGCGAGGAATGCCTTATCAGCTACGCCTCGGAAATGTGCAGACTGATATTAAAGAACCTATGCAAGAAGTAATTCCTGCACAGGTTCTTTCTTTACATTTAATCTATTTCTTTTTAATCACACTATATGTATCTTTTTCCCATATTATAAATCGCTGAATCCCGTTATATTTAGGGTTCCTTACCAACAGCCCCTTATCACCTTCATGTAAATGCGGATCTCCTGCGTTTACATATACCGCATATTTCTTTTGTTCCTCTGACCAGATATCAACAGCAACAGAAAGATCAACCTCCATCGGTACCACTCCTCCGACACGCTTTCGGTAATTATATATCTTAGTCACCACAACATCTGTAACCAATGCATCTTCAGCTTTTCGGGGATGCAAATACAGATCAACTATTAATACAGTAAAAAATACCGGCAGAATCAACATGATAATTCTTATCACCTTAATAGCACCTTCACTGAGCAGATACAAATTTGCATTTTTCAGCCCATTATAGGATATAATGCACATCACCAATCCTATTATATACGCCACATACATCATCGGTCCTGACTTCGGTTTATAAACCTTCTCAACATATTCCATTTCACTCAGATATGGTTTTCTAAGCTGGAAATCCTTTTCCTTGCATAAATATTTACTGTAACTCATTAAAGATTTTCCTCTCCCCATTTTTTTAATTCAAGCAGCAGCGGGATAATGCTTTTTGCCTTATCAGTCAGACTATACTCCACTCTCACCGGCATCTCATCATACTGAGTTCTAGTAACCAGTCCATCCTGTTCCATCTCCTTAAGAGAATTAGCCAGCATGGTATTCGTAATTCCGTACACCTCACGTCTGAGGTCTCCGTAACGAACCACTTCTTTCTTATCTATCACGCATAGGATCAGGATTTTCCATTTACCGCCGAGTATATTCAGTACTCTCTTTAATCCGCAGCCATTCCCTGCAATATCTTCACATAACAGTTCTTTTTTATCCATCCCATACCTCCCGGTCAGTTTTTTCTTACCAGATAAATATATTCTGCGTACTTGATATACTTTTTATACTAGGTATAATAGCATTATCAGAGAATAAAATCAAACGAAAGAGAGGAAACAATTATGGAATACAAATTTACAGAATCCAATTTTAACAACGAGGTAATAGATAGTGACATCCCTGTTTTAGTAGATTTCTATGCAGACTGGTGTGGTCCTTGTCAGATGATGATGCCGATCATCGAAGAATTGGCTGAAGAATATGACGGGCGTATCAAAATAGGCAAAGTCAATACCGACGAGGATCCTTCCCTTGCTGTTTCTTATGGAGTAATGAGCATCCCTACCTTCTTATTCATCAAAAACGGAAAGGTCGTAAATCAGGCCATGGGTTATACACCTAAACATGCAATCGAAGAAAAACTCAACAGTTTACTTTCCGAATAAAAAAATGAGTGTGTGAAAGTTTTTCTGTAAATAAGATATCCTAAGATAATTGACGAGCTGTATGGCGGTAAGATTACCGTTGTCCAGCTCGTTTTGACTATACCTAATCCCATTGATTTCGT
>JAGBNF010000041.1 GCA_017634555.1 Eubacterium sp.
CCTCTTCAGAATCCTCTGCTTCTTCCTCAGCCTCGTCTTCCTCTGCCTCTTCTGCATCCTCAGCTTCCTCAGCTTCTTCTACTTCATCAGTATCCTCAGCTGCTGCATCATCAGATATAAGCGGCTCTGTAACATCACCTATTACATCATCGTCTTCATCAGACTCTTCATCATCTTCTTCAGGCTCTTCAGCTTCCTCAGCCTCATCTGCCTTTTCCTCAACTGCTTCCTCAGCAGTCTCCTCAGTTTCCTCTACAGCCTCTGCTGCATCCTCAGCTTCCTCTGTTTCCTCAACTGCTTCCTCTTCAGCTTCCGGAACAGTTCTTACAACCGGAATCTCTCCGATACTATTAACTGCATTCTCAGCAGCTGCAATCTTTTCATCTATTACGGCAATCTTTTCATCCGCAGCGGCAAGTCTGTTATCTGCTTCCTCGATTCTGTCATCAAGTCTGCTCTCAGCATCATTGAGTCTGCCTTCGAGATCTGCAAGCTCACCCTTCATCTTCTCAAGGCCACCCTTATACTCATCAACAAGATTAAGTGAAAGCTTAACATCCTTTTCCTTCTCGGTAATCTTCTTATAAAGCTCCTCAGCTGATGTTCTGCTTTTCTCAAGAGATTTGTTTACCTCATCGGTAACCTTTGAAGTGCCTCTCTTAACTTCATCATTGATAGCACCCTCAACCTTATTCTTTACAAGGTCTTTAACCTTTCTCTTGCTGTACTCATTAACATAGCCGTCTGTAAGCTTCTTTAAATGTTTCTTGTCAGCCTCTGAAAGCTCTTCAGGTATCCCCGGAGTGGTACGCTCCTCGACCTCCTCGGTATTATCAGCAGGAGTAACAACAAAGCTGATAATAATAACTATGATTGCAATAACAAGAAGCACGATTGTCGTAGTAGTCATAACCTTAACCTTTACCTGTCAAATTCCAATTTGTACACCGCATCATTCTCTACAGAAACATATGTACCTTTCATTCCCTTTGAACGGACACTCAGAACACCTGCACTCTCCAGCTTCTGCATGGCATTTACAATAGTAGATCTGGTGATACCATTCTCTGCAGCAATCCGGCTTGCAACTATAATGCCTTCCTTATTACCACCCAGACTCTTCAGGACACAGCCCACTGCTCTCTTCTCCGATACCGACAACGAATCAAGTGCCGATAACAGGATTTCCGAACGTCTCTTCTCCTCTTCATTTTCCTCATAAACGGATCTCATCATCTCCAGCTCGATAACAGTATTCGCATACTCTGATAAAATGATATCGTCAACGCTGAAGGCCTTACCCTTTCTGTAGATAAAGGTAGTCCCCATTCTGCTGCCCGCAAAATCCACAGGTATGATAATCGATGTATATCCCATGTCTGATACATTTTCAAAGCCCAGCATGGCAAGATCTCCGTTTTCCTTTGTAGAAAGGATTGAAAGAAATCTTTCGTTTAATTCAGAATCTATCTTTCCGCCGATCTTCTCGGCAAGCATTTCCTGTAATGAAGTAATATCCGGACTCTCATATATTCCGAGAACCTTTCCGCGCTGGCTGATAACCATTACATTTGCGCCGAGAAGCTTTCCCAGGAGATTACAGATATCACTGAAAATAACGACGTCTGATT
The DNA here is from genome assembly GCA_017634555.1 of Eubacterium sp. Lineage (GTDB taxonomy): Bacteria > Bacillota > Clostridia > Lachnospirales > Lachnospiraceae > Eubacterium_Q. The sequence goes on from JAGBNF010000041.1 coordinate 1,632, forward strand.
TGTTCTCGTGAAGCAGTCTGCTGATCTTCCTGGTCTTATCAAGCAGTTTTACGCTCAAGAAACCACCTCCAAAAACCAATGATAATCAATCAGTCAATCCGACAATTCTAATATATCACATCGTAACATTTCAAACAATATTAATCATCCTTTTCCTGTAATTGTTCCGTATAATTACATGAAGGATCACCGCATACAAGCTTCTTTCCCTTGATGAAAAGAAGTCCGCCGCAATTAGGACATTTTTTTGATACCGGTCTTGCCCATGACATGTAATCACACTCAGGGAATCCGATACATCCATAGAAGGTTCTTCCCTTCTTAGATGCCTTCTTAACCAGGTCCTTACCGCAATTCGGGCATGCTACGCCTATCTTCTCAAAGTATGGCTTTGTATTTCTGCAATCCGGGAAATTCGGGCATGCCAGGAACTTACCGTGTGCACCGTACTTAATGACCATGTTGGCACCACACAGCTCGCATATCTCATCTGTCTTCTCATCTGCGATTTTAACCTTCGACAGTGAGTCGGCAGCATTCTTAATCTCTTTCTCAAGATCCGGATAGAAGTTTCTTACAACTACCTTCCAGTTAACATTTCCGTCACCGATACTGTCGAGGAGTGTCTCCATATTTGCAGTAAAGTCGATGTCCACGATCTCCGGAAATGCAGTAACCATTATAGTATTTACCACTGAACCGAGCTCTGTAATATACAGATTCTTCTGTTCCTTGGTTACATATCTTCTGTTAAGCAGCGTTGATATAGTCGGTGCATATGTAGATGGACGGCCGATTCCGTTCTCCTCCATAGCACGTACCAGACTCGCCTCTGTATAATGTGCAGGCGGCTCTGTGAAATGCTGCTTCTTTTCGGTATCCTCGAGCTTCAGCTTATCACCCTTCTCGATTCCGTTAAAGTTGTAGGCATTCTTGTCCTCTGTATCCTCCTCTGTGTTATACACATTAAGGAATCCAGGGAATGCAACAGAGCTTGTTGATGCTCTGAAGCGATGCTCTCCTGCTTCAACAGTTACCGCAAATGTATCATAAACCGCAGGTGTCATCCTGCTTGCGAGAAATCTCTCATAGATAAGCTTATAGAGCTTATACTGATCGTTGCTGATCGTACCCTTAAGTGATGCAGGTGTTCTTGAAACATCAGTAGGTCTGATTGCTTCATGCGCATCCTGTATATTCTTTGACTTATCGGATGATGCAGGCTTATCGGCAGAAACAAAATCCTTACCGTAATTCTCTTCGATATAGCTTCTTGCTGCAGCATCAGCCTCATCTGATATTCTTGTTGAATCTGTTCTGAGATAGGTAATGAGACCTATTGTTCCCTGTCCCTTAATCTCAACACCTTCATAGAGCTGCTGTGCAACACGCATTGTCTTAGCTGTTGCAAAGTTTATCTTAGAAGCAGCTGTCTGCTGAAGTGTACTTGTTGTGAACGGCTGTGGACCCTTCTTAGTACGCTTCGAATTCTTAACCTCAGCTACTGTGAAATCAGCCTTCTTTATAGCCTCACATATTTTCTCTGCTTCTTCCTGATTACCTATAGTACCCTGATATCTGAATGCTGCCGGCTTCTTCTGCCCCGGTACGGCAAGCATTACATCGATTGTCCAATACTCGTCAGGGATGAATCTTTCAATCTCAGCCTCTCGGTCAGAGATCATTTTAAGTGTAACAGACTGAACTCGTCCTGCAGAGAGTCCTCTCTTACCGATCTTATCCCAGAGCAGCGGACTTATCTCATAACCCACAAGTCTGTCTACGATACGTCTTGCCTGCTGAGCATCAACAAGGCTCATATCTACAGCTCTCGCATTTTTGAGAGATTCCTTAACTGCCTTCTGAGTGATCTCATTAAATGTTATTCTCTTATATTTCTTATCTTCAAGCTTAAGTGCTACCGACAGATGATATGATATAGCCTCTCCTTCACGGTCCGGGTCAGTTGCGAGATAAACATAATCCGACTTCTTAACTGCCTTTCTGAGAGTGCTTACCAGATCACCCTTTCCTCTTATAGTAATATAATGAGGCTCAAAATCCTGATCCTTATCTATTCCAAGACTGCTTTTAGGAAGATCTCTTACATGTCCTTCCGAAGCAATCACTTCATAATTTCTTCCAAGAAACTTCTTTATGGTCTTCGCTTTTGTAGGCGACTCCACAATTACTAAATTTTTTGCCACTGAACTTCTCCTCCAAAAAAATCCGGCTTGATGTCCGGTCACTGTTGTCCGTTATATCACAAAAAATTTTAGTGTGCAAGAGTTAACAAACAAGGATTTGTTAAATGTTCATAACTTTTAGGCATAAAATATGTATAATTTTTTAAGTTTTTTGCTTTAAATACTCATTTTTTTCGCATAATATCCTGTTGTTTCCTGCGTGATATAACCTTTTTTCTCCATGGAATAAAGTGCGGATATAACAACCGTAACTGTTTCACCTGTTTTTCTTATAAGATCATCAATAAATACAGGCATCAGACTAAGGCAGTCATATATCTTCTGCTCTTTTTCCGTAAGCGACTCATTCCCGCCTTTCTTCTCTGCCTTTACAGGTTTCTCTTCCATATGTCCTATTATATCTTCAATGATATCTTCCGCCTTTGTCACAAGGATTGCGCCGTTTCTTATAAGGTTATTTGTCCCCTCGCTGAGAGGATCCCCTACTCTTCCCGGAACCGCATATACTGTTCTTCCCTGTTCAAGTGCCGAATCCACCGTGATCAATGTTCCGCTCCTCAGTGCCGCCTCGATGACAAGTACCCCCTCCGACAGTCCGCTGATAATCCTGTTCCGAAGCGGAAAGTTGATTCCCAGAGGCGGAACCTCCGGTCCGAATTCCGATATAACAAGTCCGCATTCTATAATATTTTCGTATAACGGAAAGTTCTCTCTCGGATAACAATGATTCACTCCACTCCCGAGAACCGCAATCGTCCTGCCTGCCGCATCAAGTGCCGCCTTATGTGCCACACTGTCAATTCCTGCCGCCATTCCGCTGATCACAGTAACCCCGTTTTCTGCCAGCTTTCCGGCCAGTCCCTTTGCCACTATCCTTCCATAGCCCGTGGGTCTTCTCGAACCTATAACGCCTACAGTATAATTATCTTTCAGCAGCGATATATCTCCTTTATAGAACAGTGCAAGCGGTGCATCGTACAGCATAAGCAGTCTTTCGGGATAATCCTCATCAAGAGGCGTTATATATTCTATCTCTTCCGCCTGCAGCACATTTTCATAATTCTTAAACCAGTCATCTCTCCTTGCTGCATCAATCTCATCGGCCGTGCTTTCCTTGAAAAAGCCATCCTCAACAAGCTTTCGAGTCATTGCCTTGTTCAGATTTATGTAAACCTGTTTTGGATCACCGAATTTTCTTATAAGCTCCATCTTCTTATTTATTCCAAGCTCTCTCAGTGCATTCAGCCACAGATAATACTGTCTCATGCCATATCCTCCTTTATCTCATTCCTGTAGAAAAGCGCCTCTCTGACGTCCTCTTCCCTTATCTCATCACGGTCACTTATATCGGCAATGGTCCTTGCCAGTCTCAGGATCTTAAAATATCCCCTGGCCGAGATTCCCGCTGTGTCATAAAACTCTCTGAGCATCACCTGACATGAATTATCGAGCTTTATATATTTATTTATACTTTTCTGCCCCAGTTCCGAATTGAAGTTCCAATTCTCATTTCTGTATCTGACCGCCTGCCTAGCCTGAGCTATACTCACGAGCTCACGCATTTCACCTGTACTCGTACCCTCGGTTTCCGAAAACATTTCATTATAGGACAGGTGTTTTATCTCCATTCTGATGTCGATCCTGTCCATGATCGGGTGACTTATCCTGTTCTGATACGCCGCTATCTCATGCCAGGTGCATCGGCATTTCGTCCTGTCCGGAAGAAAGCCGCAGGGGCAGTTGTTTCTTGCCGCAACAAGCATGAATTTCGCCGGAAATGTGTAAGATGCTCTGAGCCTCGATATGGTAACCTTCTTATCCTCCAGCGGCTGTCTGAGCGCTTCTATGACACTCCTTTTGAAATGTGGGAATTCGTCCATGAAGAGAACTCCTCCCGAGGCAAGACTGATCTCTCCCGGCTTCGGACTTCCTCCACCTCCGATCAGTGCATTTTCCGTGATTGAATAATGGGGTGCTCGGCAGGGCCTCTTCTCCATCAGCCTTCCGTTCGTATGCAGCAGACCTGCCACACTGTATATCTTTGTCATTTCCAGCTTCTCATTATAGACCATTTCCGGAAGTATGCCCGGAAGTGCCTTGGCCATCATCGACTTTCCGGCTCCCGCTTCTCCCGTCATAAGAACATTATGAAATCCCGCCGCTGCGATAACGAGACCGCGCTTTGCACTCTCCTGCCCCCTGATATCCTTGAAGTCGACAATATCCTCAGGCAGTGCCGAGTCTTCCGTATCCATGTATTCCTTTTTAAATGTGCTGCCAACCTCTCCGTTAATTATCCAGCCGACTATTTCAGCCAGGCTTCTCACGCCTATTATCTCTACTCCTTCTATAAATACAGCCTCACGCACATTTTCATACGGAACATAAATCCTAACAATCCCCATGCCAAGGGCATGATGAACTATAGGAAGTACACCGGGCACAGGAAGCACACTTCCGTCCAGTCCCAGTTCTCCCAGAAAAAGAGTTTTTTCAAATGATTCATGATATGGAATAAATTCAAGTGATGACAGGACCGCGATCGCTATTGCAAGATCAAAACCTGTCCCGTCCTTTCTGATATCTGCAGGTGAGAGATTGACCGTGATCTTCTTTGCAGGAAGAAGATACCCGGTATTCTTTAGAGCAGCACGCACTCTGTCTCTCGCTTCCTTTACAGACGCTGCAAGAAAACCCACCAGGTCAAAGCCCGGCAAGCCGTTACTGATATCTGATTCAACCGAAATAAGCATACCCTCTATACCGAGAGGGATTCCGCTCATTATTCTGCTGTACATTTAAAACTGATAAAGTGGAATTAAAACGGCCCGAGCCGCAAGGTAATAATAAAATGAGGAGCAGAATAAATCAAGCTTATTCTGCTCCATGCTCGTAAATCTATCATTATTGATATTTTATTAATCGAAGGTTATATATGGTCTTTCTGAAGGTGATGTGAGCATCACATTATCAGCATAAAGAACCGGGCCGTAGCCTTCGAATTCCTTATAGTATTCCTTCTTCAGAGTTCCTTCTACTATAACGAAATCTCTGTCCTTGATATTTGCTGCTCCCGGATATACACATTTCATACCGTAAAATTCAATATCCGCCTCACAGCATGTCATGATAAAGCGGCCGGTAACAAATTCCTTTTTACCGTAGTTTGAAGGTCTATGTGCCATAGCCTTAAATTTAACCTTCTTGCCGTCATACTTATCCGGACTGTTAGTAGAATCAAGATAAAATATACCGAAATCATCCTCTTCAATCTCGACAACATCAGCATCGAGATTGTATGGGATATAGGCTTCCTCTTCGAATTCAAGCGGCTTTCCGTCCTTATTCTCGAAAATGACCTGTGCACGTCTGTTAACGGCACGTATGCCTCTCTTATAATCGCTTGCCTTTGTATTCTCATCACAACGATTGAAGATAATCATATCAGCACTTCTGATCTGATCCATGATGATCTTTCTCATGTTGGACATATACATATCATAGGTTGTTGCATCAACAAATGAAATAACCTGTACTACTGTCCAGCCAGCAGGAACCTTAACATTAAATATCTTATCAAGCTCCCACATACCGTTATACTCGATAATGACATTTTCAGGATGATACTTGTCGCTAAGCTCTGCGAAGTGTTCCTCTGTCAGATTCTCGTCATTTATCTCCTCTAAAGCGATATTCTTCTTTTTGAGTAACTTTGCATCATATTCCTCTTCTCCGTCCTCACACATGAGAAGGAGTGTCGGAGCACCTTCCGTAAAGCCCTGCTTGATCAGAATATCCTTTGCGAAACTGGTCTTTCCGCTTCCGAGGAATCCCATAAAGATATATACCGGAATTTCCTTACTATTCATACTCGGCATTATGTCTGTCTCCTTAATTATTAATTTCGGAATCTATTAAAGTCCGAAAGCTCTGCAATCTTATCTTCCTTGAGATTGCTTCCGATTACACAAAGCTTTCCTGTATAATCAGCCTTTCCGTCTCTTATCTCATATTCACCCGGAACAAGGTCGAACTCAAGCCAGTTATTATCCTTATCAGGGATAATTCCCTTAGCTCTGAGGATTATACCGAATTCATTATCCTCTTCAACTGCAAGCTTTTTAAGGATCTCGTCAAGCTCTTCTCTTGAATACTTATGAGCTGTTTCCTTACCCCAGCTTGTAAATATCTCGTCTGCATCATGTCCGTGATGGTGGTGATGGTGATGTCCGCAGCTGCATACACCATTCTCATCATAGTGATGATGGTGATGATGCTCATGCTCGTCATCATCGTCATCGTCGTCATCATGGTGATGCTCATGCTCGTCATCATCGTCATCATGGTGATGATGGTGATGCTCATGCTCGTCATCATCGTCATCGTCGTCATCATGGTGATGGCAGCAATGATGCTCGTGTTCATCCTCATCTTCATCGTGGTGATGATGGTGGTGATGATGCTCATGCTCATGCTCATCTTCGTCTTCATCATCTACTGCAGGATCATACTTGAAGTTCTTCATTATATCCTCAATATTTGATGAATGCTCTATAGCATCAAGGATTACAGTACCTGAAATATCATCCCATGGAGTTGTGATGATACGTGCATCTGCATTATGTTCCTTGATCATATTAACTGCAGTGAGAAGCTTCTCCTCGTCAACAGCCTGTGTACGGCTGAGAACAACTGTACCGCAAGCCTCTATCTGGTTAAGGAAGAACTCACCGAAGTTCTTTATATACATTTTAGCCTTTGTAACATCTACAACTGTTGTAGCTGAATTAAGCTCAAGTGTAACATGCTCTGCAGCCTTCTGAACTGCCTTGATAACATCAGAGAGTTTTCCTACTCCCGATGGTTCAATGATTATTCTGTCCGGGCTGTACTGATCTACAACCTGCTTTAATGCCTCACCGAAATCTCCTACAAGTGAGCAGCATATACATCCTGAATTAAGCTCGTTGATCTGAACGCCTGCATTCTTAAGGAATCCGCCGTCGATACCGATCTCACCAAACTCATTCTCAATAAGTACAAGCTTCTCACCCTTAAATGCTTCTTCAATAAGCTTCTTGATAAGGGTTGTCTTTCCTGCTCCCAGGAAACCGGAAATTATGTCTATCTTTGCCATTTCAATGCCTCCATATCATCCGCTGTACATTTTACAGCTATCACTATACATTACATTTTATATATCATTAGAGAGCGTTCAAGAAGAACGCTCTCAGATAATCGAATTATTTTGTTCTTACCTTCTTGAACACACTCATTGAAAGTCCCGGTATATTTACGGAAATGTAGTTGCTTCTTCCGTCAACCTTTCCGACCTTTGACTGCTTTGCTGTCTTGTTGTTTCTTCCGTCTCCGCCGTACTTGGCAGCATCACTTGAGAATACTTCCTTCCACTTACCTGCAGAAGGTACAGCAAGCTTATAATTCTTTGAATCAACCGGTGTGAAATTAAGAACTACCAGAAGTGTGTCCTTCTCATTCTTTCCTCTTCTCTCGAAGGAAAGGATAGAATGATTTGCATCATTTGCATTTATCCACATAAAGCCTTCAGGATCGTTATCCAGCTCATAGAGTGCCGGCTCCGAATCATAAAACTTATTAAGATCCTTTACATACTCATGTAAGTATCTGTGTGCATCAAACTCAAAGAGTGACCAGTCGAGCTCTGAAGATTCATTCCACTCCTTCATCTGAGCGAACTCCTGTCCCATGAAGAGGAGCTTTCTGCCCGGATGGGTCATCATATAACCATACGCGGTTCTGAGATTAGAGAACTTATCTTCATATCCGCCCGGCATCTTCTCTATCATTGATGCCTTCTCATGAACAACCTCGTCATGTGAAAGAACAAGTACAAACTTCTCACTGTATGCATAAACCATACTGAATGTAAGTTCCTGATGATGATACTTTCTGTAAAGAGGATCCTGCTTCATATAGTTCAGGAAATCATTCATCCATCCCATATTCCACTTGAAATCAAATCCAAGTCCGCCTTCCTCGATAGGATGTGTCATCATAGGCCATGCAGTTGATTCCTCTGCGATCATGATAACTCCTGGGAACAGCTCGTTCATCTTTGTATTAAGCTCTCTGATGAACTCTATTGCCTCAAGATTCTCATTACCGCCGAACTTGTTCGGAATCCACTGACCGTCTCCTCTGCCGTAATCAAGATACAGCATTGAAGCTACAGCATCCATACGGATACCGTCAACGTGATATTTATCTGCCCAGTAAAGAGCATTTGCTACGAGGAAATTTCTTACCTCGTTACGTGCGTAGTTAAAAATATATGTTCCCCAGTGAGGATGCTCTCCCCTTCTAGGATCCTCATGCTCATAAAGCGCAGTTCCGTCAAATCTTCCGAGTCCGTGCTCATCCTTTGGAAAATGTGCAGGTACCCAGTCGATGATTACTCCAAGCCCCTTCTTATGCATGTAGTCCACGAAGTACATAAAGTCTTCAGGCGAACCGTATCTTGAAGTAGGTGCATAGTAGCCTGTAACCTGATAGCCCCATGAAGGATCGTAAGGATGCTCCATTATAGGCATAAGCTCTGCATGGGTATATCCCATAGAGATCATATATTCGGACAGCTTCTCAGCTATCTCTCTGTAGTTGAAGAACTCTCTTCCGTCAAGAGGTCTCTTCCAAGATCCGAGATGGACCTCATAAACATTCATAGGCTTCTCGAGAATTTTCTTCTTATCTCTCTCAGCCATGAACTTATCATCGCCCCACTTATATGTGAGGTCTGTTACTATGGATGCATTTGCAGGACGTACCTCTGATGAAAATCCGTATGGATCTGCCTTCATGAAGACATCGCCCTTCTTTGATGCAACCTCGTACTTATATATCTCTCCGACAAAATCACCCGGGATAAAAAGCTCGAATATTCCCGAGTAATCTATTTTTCTCATTTGATATCTTTTACCGTTCCAGCTGTTGAAATTACCAACAACAGAAACTCTCTCAGCATTAGGAGCCCACAGTGCAAAGAGTGTACCCTTTACACCGTCAACCTCCATAGGATGTGCTCCGAGCTTATCATAGATTTCATAATGCTCGCCTTCGTTGAAAAGACTTACATCGATAGGATCTATGATCGGCTCGAATACATAAGGATCGACAAAGCTCTCCTCTTTTCCATCCTCGAATTTTACCTTTACCAGGTAGTCGAATCTACCCTTATCTTTGATCTTAACAGAATAAAAATCCTTTACTCTGTCCGAAACCAGAGCGTACTCCTTTCCCGACTCGATATCTACTATCTTAACAATCTTGGCATCCGGAATGAATACATTTACATATACGTCATTAAGGCATTCATGGATTCCAAGTATATGATGAGGGTTGTCATGCTTTGCGTTAACAAGCGCTTCAACCTCCATCCAATTTATTGCGAATACGTTCTGTCTGTGTTTCATCATTAGATTTATTCCTCATCAAGTCTGTGAATAAAAATACCGCTGCGGAGCTTAGGCTCAAACCAAGTAGACTTTGGAGGCATCAAAAGTCCGGCATCTGCTACATCAAAAAGTTCTCCGATTGACGTTGGATACATAGAAAATGCTACCTTCATATCAGTGTTAACTCTTCTTTCAAGTTCTCCGAGTCCTCTGATTCCGCCAACAAACGCAATCCTGCTGTCAGTTCTCGGATCCTCGATTCCAAGAATCGGATTTAATACATGATTCTGAAGAAGTGATACATCAAGTCCTTCTACAGGATCATCACACTTAAGCTCGTCATGTATCTTTAATTCATACCATGAACCTTCGATAAACATGCCCACATAGCCCTTCTCTTCAGGCTGATATGCAGCTTCGACTTCCTTAATGTCATATACCTTGGAAAGCTCTGTAAAGAACTCATCCTTTGACATTCCCTTAAGATCCTTAACAACTCTGTTGTAAGGAAGTATCTTAAGCTCACTTTCAGGGAAAAGAACCGAAAGGAAGAAATTGAATTCCTCTTCTCCTGTATATCCCGGATTCTCTTCTCTTTTTCTGAGGCCAACCTTAACAGCTGATGCTGCTCTGTGATGACCGTCAGCAATATAGATTCTGTTCTCATCACCGAACTCGGTTCTGATAACTTCAATATCCTCGGCATCAGTGATAACCCATACATTATGAGTTACACCATCATCGCATGTAAAACCGTAAGTCTTAGGAGTAGCCTTAACTCTTGCAACTACGGCATTTATCTTATCTCTGTCTCTGTAAGCGAGGAATATCGGACCTGTCTGAGCATTACATGTATAAATGTGATTTATTCTGTCCTGCTCCTTTGCCGCAAGAGTATTCTCGTGCTTCTTGATGATATTGTTCTGATAATCATCTATAGAAGCGGCAGCAACGATACCTGTCTGTGATCTTCCGTCCATGATAAGCTCGTAAATGTAATATACAGGCTTCTCATCATGAATATACGTACCGTCTTCGAAAGCAGTATGAAGCAGTTCGCTTGCCTTGTTATATGCTTCTTCCGAGTACATATCGAAATCATCAGCGAAATTTGTCTCAGGTCTGTCTATTCTGAGGAAAGACTGAGGTTCTTTCTCAACCTCAGCCTTTGCCTCTTGTCTGTTATAAACATCATATGGTAGCGCAGCTACCTTGCTAACTACTGTTCCTTCAGGACGATATCCTGCGAACGGACGTACAATTGCCATTTTTATACCTCTGTAGCTTTTCCACGAACATGGTTGATTGCCTTACCGATGGACTTTTCAAACTCATCCTCTGAAGAATTCTCGAATACAAACATTTCAGGAATTCCTACAGGAGCTGTGTAATCCTGTGTAGCAACATACTCATCCCAATGTTCAATCTTCCAGGTATCTCTTTCTGAATTTCTGGTAACCATTCTGTTATGTACTACTTCGATATCTGTATGAATCCAGATAAGTACCAGTTCAGCATTCTTTGATGCAAGCTTCTTACGAAGATTGCTTATCCATTCCTGATCACGGATTTCCTTCTTGAATGGTGCATTAAGAATAATGGTGTCATTATAATTAAGCGCATCAAGACCGATCTCCATTATTGCATCATACTCTGCATCACGGATCCACTCGTGGAAAAAGTCAGATGATCTGTCGAACGGCTCGTTAGCCACTTCGAAAATCTTTCTTGAAAGAACAATAAGATCATCTTTATCAAGATAAACACAATTATTAAGTGCCTTTGCCAGATTCTTGGCAACATAAGTCTTTCCACAAGCAGGTGGAGAAGTAATCAGTATAAGCTTCTTCTTATCCATTAGGACCTCCTAAACTCCTTTTCAATTCACAACTTTCAATTCACAACTTTCATAAACACTTTCAATCACACACTAAGCTGTAAAGATCAGCCCCTTACTGATTCTTTGCAGCTATATAACCCTTTGCCTTAAGCATTTCGGCACAAAGAACAGCACCACCAGCTGCTCCGCGGACTGTATTATGTGAAAGTCCTACGAACTTGTAATCAAAGAGTGAATCTTCTTCGAGTCTACCCATTGATACTCCCATGCCGTTTTCAAAATCGACATCAAGCTTTACCTGAGGTCTGTTATCTTCTGTCATATATCTGATGAACTGCTTTGGTGCACTTGGAAGCTCAAGCTTCTGTGGCTCACCGCTGAAGCTCTCCCACTTCTCGATGATCTGTTCCTTAGTTGGCTTCTTACCGAACTTTACGAATACAGATGCTGTATGTCCGTTAAGAACAGGAACTCTGATACAATGAGCTGTGATCTTTGGACCATCTTCTGCAGTCTTGATAACACCGTCTTCAACCTTGCCCCAGATCTTAAGAGGCTCCTTCTCAGACTTCTCTTCCTCGCCGCCGATGAATGGGATAACATTCTCAACCATCTCAGGCCAGTCCTTAAATGTCTTTCCTGCTCCGGAAATTGCCTGATATGTAGAAACAACAACTTCCTTTGGCTCAAACTCCTTAAGAGCGAAAAGAGCCGGTGCATAAGACTGAATAGAACAATTAGGCTTAACAGCTATGAAACCTCTTGTTGTTCCAAGTCTCTTCTTCTGGAACTCGATAACATCAAAATGCTCCGGATTAAGTTCAGGAACTACCATAGGTACATCAGGTGTCCAACGATGAGCACTGTTGTTTGAAACAACAGGAGTCTCTGTCTTAGCATAAGCTTCCTCGATAGCCTTTATCTCATCCTTTGACATATCTACTGCACTGAATACGAAATCAACTGTAGAAGCAACCTCTTCTACCTCATTTACGTTCTTCAGAACAAGCTTCTTTACAGCTTCAGGAATAGGTGTTGTCATCTTCCATCTTCCCTCAACAGCCTCTTCATATGTCTTGCCTGCGCTTCTTGGTGAAGCAGCTACTGTTACAACCTCGAACCATGGGTGGTTCTCAAGCAGAGCTATAAATCTCTGTCCGACCATACCCGTTGCTCCGAGTATACCAACTCTAAGTTTCTCGCTCATAATTCTTCCTCTCTTCTATTCTTACCAGTCGATGCATGAAAATATTCATAACACCGGTGCTTCGCACCTAACTGTCTCCTTCGGAGACTTGTTATTTCATATATTTCATGCCCCTGCTGACGCAGGGTTTGTAAAATTCCAAATACCATCTTAGAATGCAAGCATTCCCGATGGTATTGGTCTTTTACAATCGCCTGAACAATTGCAATCTTAAATTATTTAACTACTCTTACTCTTACCACACCGTCGATAGCCTTAAGCTCATCAACGATCTTATCTGTAGCAGGTGCATCAACGTCAAGGATTGTATATGCGAAATCGCCCTTTGACTTTGATACCATGTCAGGAACATTGATGCCGTCCTTAGCGAAAATTCCTGTAAACTGTGTAAGCATGTTAGGAATATTCTTGTGGCATACTGTAACTCTTCCTGCTGTCTGGCAGATACCTGCATCGCATCTTGGATAGTTAACTGAGTTGATAACATTTCCGTTCTCGATGAAGTCTCTGATTTCCTTAACAGCCATGATTGCACAGTTGTCCTCTGACTCCTCTGTTGAAGCTCCAAGGTGTGGAGTGCAGATAACGCCCGGCTTTCCTGCAACCTTTGAGTTTGCGAAGTCTGTAACGTACTTCTTGATCTTTCCGCTCTCGATACCTGCAAGAACTGCATCCTCATCGCAAAGGATATCTCTTGCGAAGTTAAGGATTACAACGCCGTCCTTCATCATGTTGATTGCATCAGCTCCGATCATACCCTTTGTTGAATCAAGAAGTGGAACGTGAACTGTAATGAAATCACAATCTGTGAAGATATCATTTACATTTGTAATGTGCTTGATTGTTCTTGAAAGACCCCAAGCTGCATCGATTGATACATATGGATCATATCCGTAAACTTCCATGCCGAGATGTGTAGCTGCGTTAGCAACCTTAGCTCCGATAGCTCCGAGACCGATAACACCAAGCTTCTTGCCTGAGATCTCAGTACCTGCGAAGTTCTTCTTCTCCTTCTCAGCTGTCTTTGCAATATCAGCATCACCCTTGTTCTCTGTTACCCAGTTAGCTCCGCCGATGATGTCACGTGATGCAAGAAGCATTCCTGCAAGAACGAGCTCCTTAACACCGTTTGAGTTAGCACCAGGTGTGTTGAATACAACTACACCCTGCTCTGCATACTTATCTATAGGAATGTTGTTAACACCTGCGCCTGCACGTGCAACTGCAAGAAGCTTATCTGAAGGCTCAATCTCATGCATTGAAGCACTTCTTACAAGGACAGCTTCTGCCTCATTAATATCATCTGTCATCTGGTACTGATCTGTGAAACCATCTGTTCCAACCTTTGCGATTGGGTTAAGACATTTAACGTTATACATATTTTTACCTCGTTATGAATAAATGTTAGTTTATATGTAACTTACGGATCATTCCGTGTCTTTATTGTATTAATTATGAATTCTTCTCTTCGAAGTTCTTCATGAATTCAACGAGCTTCTCAACACCTTCGATTGGCATAGCGTTGTATATAGAAGCACGCATACCACCAACTGAACGATGTCCCTTAAGGTTTACAAAGCCAGCCTCTGTAGCTTCCTTAACGAACTTAGCATCAAGCTCATCGTTGCCTGTTACGAAAGGAACGTTCATGAGTGAACGGTCTTCCTTAACAACTGTACCCTTGAACATCTTTGACTGATCAAGGAAATCATAAAGGATCTTAGCCTTCTTCTCGTTATGAGCCTTCATAGCTGTAAGTCCACCCATATCCTTAACCCACTTAAATACGAGTCCGCAGATATAGATTCCGTAGCATGGAGGTGTGTTGTAAAGAGACTCAGCATCAGCCTGTGTCTTATACTTAAGCATTGTAGGAACGAACTCAGGAAGATCGTCACGGATGAGATCCTCTCTGATGATAACTACTACAACACCTGCAGGTCCAACGTTCTTCTGAACACCAAAGTAAATGAGACCGTAATCCTCAACATTTACAGGCTGTGAGAGAATGTCTGATGACATATCAGCAACAAGGATCTTACCCTTTGTATTAGGAAGATTCTTAAATGTTGTTCCGTAAATTGTATTGTTATGGCAGATATATACATAGTCTGCATCTTCACTTACAGGAAGGTCTGAGCAATCAGGAATGTATGAGAATGTCTTATCCTCTGATGAAGCAAGTACATTTGCCTTACCGTACTTCTTAGCTTCCTGATAAGCCTTCTTAGCCCACTGTCCTGTGATGATGAAATCAGCAACACCGTTCTTCATGAGGTTCATTGGGATTGCTGCGAACTGCTGTGAAGCACCACCCTGAAGGAAAAGAACCTTGTAATTATCAGGAATCTTCATAAGATCTCTTAAGTCCTTCTCTGCTTCCTTGATGATTGCATCGTAAGTCTTTGAACGATGACTCATCTCCATAACCGACTGTCCGCTTCCCTTGTAGTCAAGCATCTCTTCTGCTGCCTGTCTGAGAACTACCTCAGGAAGGATTGATGGTCCTGCTGAAAAATTGTAAACTCTTGCCATTTCGTTTCTCCTCCATGTAAAGTAAAATAAATATTTAAATAATATATTAGTTTAAAATATATTTATATCTAAATAATGCCATTTATAACACAAAAATGATATCACCCGGATAAATTACTTGTTAAGCTCTGCCTCTGAATCGAAGCATGTTTCGATAGCTGCTCCCGGAGCAACCATTGGCCAAACCTTGTCATCTGACTCAATCTGACAATCAATAACATAAGGTCCCTTACCCTTGATTGCAGTCTTAAGAGCCTTTGTAAACTCCTCAACTGTCTTAACTCTGATAGCTGTTGCTCCAAGTCCCTCGGAAACCTTAACAAAATCAACACCGTCATCCAGAACAGTATTGGAATATCTCTTTCCGTAGAACAGAGTCTGCCACTGTCTAACCATACCGAGCACGTGGTTATTGATAACGACCTCAATAACATGAATGCCCTCTCTAGCTGCAGTTGCAAGCTCGTTCATGTTCATTCTGAAGCATCCGTCACCGGCAATATTGATAACTGTCTTTGTAGGACATCCAACCTTTGCTCCGATAGCTGCACCAAGGCCGTATCCCATAGTTCCGAGACCGCCTGATGAAATGAACTGTCTTGATTTCTTATAATTATAGTACTGAGCCGCCCACATCTGATGCTGTCCTACATCAGTTGTAATGATAGCATTGCCCTTTGTTTCCTCATAGATTTTACTCACTACAGCGGGTCCTGTCAAATGTTTCATATCGTATTTGAGCGGATTTTCTTTCATGAGCTTCTGAATTTCCTTCATCCACTGAGGTTTAGTTGATGCTTTAACGCCAAGATTGATCTTTTTGAGTATCTCAGCTGCATCTCCGATAACAGATGCATCAACATCAATATTCTTATTAACCTCTGCAGGATCGATATCTATATGAAGAATTTTTGCTTCACTTGCAAACTTTGATGCATTTCCGATCACTCTGTCTGAGAATCTTGCACCTACTACTATGAGAAGGTCTGCCTTGTTAACTCCGAAGTTAGAAGCCTTTGTTCCGTGCATTCCGATCATTCCTGTGTAATGAGGATTGGTTCCGTCGAAAGCACCCTTACCCATAAGAGTATCGCATACAGGAGCATCGATCTTCTTTACGAGCTCAGCGAGTTCCTTTGAAGCACCTGACAGTGTAACACCGCCTCCGGCTAAAACATAAGGCCTCTTTGCTGCATTTATCATATCGATGGCACGTTTTACATCTTCTTCCTTAATCGTGTCTGTTACCTTCTTGATTGTCTCAGGCTTCTTATACTTGTAATCAGCCTTGCTTGCTGTAACGTCCTTTGTGATATCCACAAGTACAGGACCCGGACGTCCTGACTTTGCGATCTTAAATGCACGGCGAATTGTGTCAGCCAGTTCATGTACATTCTTTACGATAAAGCTGTACTTTGTTACAGGCATAACCACACCTGTTATATCTATCTCCTGGAAGCTGTCCTTTCCAAGCATAGCAACACCTACATTTGCAGTGATTGCTACCATCGGGATTGAATCCATGTATGCCGTTGCGATACCTGTTACAAGATTAGTTGCTCCCGGACCGCTTGTTGCAAAACAGACTCCGACCTTTCCCGTAGCTCTTGCATAACCATCTGCTGCATGGCTTGCACCCTGCTCATGAGATGTAAGAACGTGACGTATCTCATCCGAATGCTTGTAGAGCTCATCATAAATATTAAGGATAGCGCCGCCCGGGTAACCGAATACGGTATCTACGCCCTGCTCCTTAAGGCATTCGATAACTATTTCTGAACCTGTTAACTGCATATTATCTGCTCCTTCTAATTCACTGATTATATTCGTATATTTCTATCACTTATTTCCCGGAATTTCAAGTATAGCTCCGCGGTTACCGCTTGTAACCATTGATGCATATCTTGCAAGATATCCGGTCTTTACCTTAGGTTCACGAGGTGTCCATGCTGCACGACGCTTAGCAAGCTCCTCATCAGAAACCTTAAGTGTGATTGAATAATTGTTGATATCGATCTCGATCATATCGCCTTCTTCAACAAGTGCGATAGGTCCGCCAACAGCAGCTTCCGGTGATACATGTCCGATAGAAGCTCCACGGCTTGCACCTGAGAAACGTCCGTCTGTGATGAGTGCAACTGTGCTTCCGAGTCCCATACCTGCGATAGCTGATGTAGGATTAAGCATCTCTCTCATACCTGGGCCTCCCTTAGGTCCTTCGTATCTGATAACTACAACATCACCGGGAACAATCTTTCCACCGAGGATTGCTGCGATAGCATCTTCCTCAGAGTCGAATACTCTTGCCGGTCCTTCATGCTTAAGCATTTCAGGTACTACTGCAGATCTCTTAACTACAGATCCGTCCGGTGCAAGGTTACCCTTAAGTACTGCAAGTCCGCCTGTCTTAGAATATGGATTATCTGTAGGACGGATAACCTCTGGATTTCTGTTTACTGCATTCTTTACCGCTTCTCCGATAGTCTTACCTGTAACTGTCATGCAGTCCTCATTGATAAGGCCGATATCAGCCAGCTCCTTAACAACCGCATATACACCACCTGCCTCATTGAGGTCTTCCATGTATGTAGGACCTGCAGGAGCAAGATGACAAAGGTTAGGTGTCTTCTCACTGATAGGATTAGCAAATGCTATATCAAAATCAAAACCGATCTCATGTGCGATAGCAGGAAGATGAAGCATTGAGTTTGTTGAGCATCCCAGTGCCATATCTACTGTAAGTGCATTAAGGATAGCATCCTTTGTGATGATATCACGAGGACGGATATTCTTCTTAAGCATATCCATTACAGCATAGCCTGCCTTCTTTGCAAGACGAAGTCTCTCTGAATATACCGCAGGGATTGTTCCGTTTCCCGGAAGTCCCATACCAAGAACCTCTGTAAGACAGTTCATTGAGTTAGCTGTGTACATACCTGAACATGATCCACATGTAGGACATACCTTTTCCTCAAACTCTGTTACATCATCTGCTGAAATCTTTCCGGCAGTATACTCTCCAACCGCCTCGAACATTGATGAAAGACTTCTCTTTCTTCCGTGGATATGACCTGCAAGCATAGGACCGCCTGATACGAAAACAGTCGGTACATTTACTCTTGCTGCTGCCATAAGAAGTCCCGGAACATTTTTATCACAGTTAGGGATCATGACAAGTGCATCAAACTGATGAGCAATAGCCATAGCCTCTGTTGAATCAGCTATAAGATCTCTTGTGACAAGACTGTACTTCATTCCGATGTGTCCCATCGCAATACCATCGCAGACGGCGATTGCAGGGAACATTACAGGTGTTCCGCCAGCTTCAGCGACGCCGAGCTTGACGGCCTCAGCTATCTTGTCCAGATTCATGTGGCCCGGTACAATCTCGTTGTATGAGCACACAATACCAACCATAGGCTTCTTGATTTCTTCTGCAGTATATCCGAGCGCATTCAGAAGTGAACGTGCAGGTGCCTGCTGAAGACCACATTTCATGTTGTCACTTGTCATAACTAAATCTCCTTCTATTTAAACTTAATTACATCTTCTTAAAATGTTCTGCCGAATCTTAGCTGAACTTTGATCCGATAGTATAGATAATACTCCAAATGTAATATCCTGTAGCCGCAACGTTTATGATCATTGCAACGATACCCATAATAACCGCTATCGACTTACGTTCCTTCAGGCCGCCCTTGATACTCATATAGCTGCCATATACTCCGGCCAGTAATAAAACTATAAGTCCGGCACTCATTATCCTGATCCTGAAGGATCCGCACGCTATCGCAAGTACGACATTGAGAATACCGATTGCGATTGCAGCCTTCCATGCCTGCTCAGGATCATCCATAACATTATTTCCGTCATTGTTCGACGGCGGATTCACACCAAACTGATTACTCTGCTGTCTCTGCAGATTCTGCATGTTCTGAGCGTTCTGATTATACTGAGGATTCTGAGCATACTGTGTGTTCTGTGTATACTGAGGATTCTGAGTATATTGAGGATTCTGAGTATATTGAGGATTCTGAGTATACTGAGGATTCTGAGTATACTGAGGATTCTGAACATACTGCTGATTCTGCACATTTGGATTATACTGTGGATCCTGTAAAAAATTATTCTCGTCCATTTTTATTTCCCTTATTTCATTACATTCTTTCTGCTATGATCGTTCTCGATCGCATAAGCCTCCTTAAGAGGACTTGTCTGTGTATTTCCTCCTAAACTAGTTCACAAAAAGTTTCTTTCTCTTATTAAAATATATGATATTTACAACTATAAGCGCTATATATCCGGCAAGTACTCCATACGTATTCGAATTTACAACCTTCGATGCAGGTATTCCAACCTTGGAAACTGCTGAAATAACTCCGAACATATATATTGCAGTTGCAAGAATTATCACTCCGATAACCGCAAAATACATCATAGGTCCATTCTTCTTAAAGCCGGCAAGTCTGAATCTTGTATAGATTGCTCCGACTGCTGTCACTAAATAAAGAAGTCCACAGACGATTCCCACAGTCTTAAGACTCGGAAATCTGCTGAATACCATCTTAGGAGAGCCTCCAAATACAGCATATATCTCACCTGTAATAAATGCATATGCATTATAAAGTGATACAAGTGCCGTAGCGAAAAGCTGGAAATAAATAATGAATTTAAACCAACCCATTCCCAGTTCCTCTCCGTTCGGACCGATAACTCTGTCAGGTACGCCCTTCATAGGTTCTACCGGAGGTACCGGTGCATAAGGATTGCCCTGTGGCATATACGGATTTTGCTGACCATACTGCTGCTGTGGCATATATGGGTTCGGCTGACCGTACTGCTGTGCAGACTGCTGGCCGTACTGTTGCTGTGCTCCGTATGGATTCTGCTGTGCCTGCTGCTGATTCGGCATATATGGATTTGACTGACCGTACTGCTGTGCAGGCTGCTGCGGCGTATACGGATTTTGCTGACCGTACTGCTGTGCTCCGTATGGATCCGGCTGTGAATACTGCTGCTGTGCTCCGTATGGATCCGGCTGTGAATACTGCTGCTGTGCTCCATATGGGTTTGCCTGTGCAGTTAATGCATTTCCGCAATTAGTACAAAATGTATTTCCGTCTTCTACAAACGAATTGCAATGTGGACATATCATGATACTTTCCTCCTTAAATAATTAATCGATAATTACTTAAGTGCGCTGAAGCTGTCAAGCATCGCCTGGAAGTTGCCCTTATCTGTGCTGGCTACTGTAATAACCATAAGATAATTTCCTGCAGATCTGCAGACACAACGTTCATAGATAGTATATCCAAGATAATCTGCCGAGAAATCAAGACATGGCTCTTCCTTACCGAAAACTGTTAATGTTGAAACCTCTGCTGTAACGTTCTGATATCCTGATGAAGTAAGTGAATTTGCAATCTGATCCTTATAAGTTGCAAGCTGCTCACCCATATCATATTCATCGTAATTGAATGCTGACTTCTGAACTACAAGATTACATGAATCACCTGTCGTCTGGTTTGATGAGCACATTACGATTGCCTGACCCTGAGCGTTCTCTATACCATCATAAAGATCCTGCATAGTCTTAGAAGAACCGTTAAGTGATGCAAGCTCTGTATCCCCGTAGAACTGCTGTCCTGAAGGAAGTGTATACTTTAAGTTGAATAACTCATTTACATATGCATCTCCGTCAACCTTACCCATAACGTATTCATATGAACCCTCAGCTGCTGTAGGAAGATCACTTGCTGCCTCTGTATTGCCTTCTGAAGCTTCCTCTGAAGCGGCTTCTGATGCAGCTTCTGTAGCTTTCTCTGTAGCCTCTTCTGTAACATCTTCACTTGCTGCCTCTGTTATTTCTTCTGTAGGTTCTTCTGTTATCTCTTCTGTTTCTTCTTCTGTTGTTAAAGCACCGAGTCCGCTTCCTGAAGACTCTGTTGTCTTCTCTGTAGTAGCTTCGGCCTTCTTCTTATCTTCCTTCATTCCCGGAAGAATAAATAATACAAAAACAAGCGCTAATATACAGCATACTACACCGGCAATAATACCTGCGATAGCACCGCCGCTGAGTCCCTTCTTCATATTTGAAGGTCCCTGAGGCGCACTTGGCTGTGGCTGTCTAGGCTGCTGATTATACTGTGGCTGTCCGCCGTACTGCTGGCTCTGCTGACCGTACTGTGGCTGTCCGCCATACTGCTGACCCTGCTGACTGTACTGTGGCTGTCCACCGTACTGCTGGCCCTGCTGACCGTACTGTGGCTGTCCGCCGTACTGCTGGCCCTGCTGACCGTACTGCTGCTGTCCGCCATACTGCTGGTCCTGCTGACCGTACTGTGGCTGTCCGCCGTACTGCTGACCCTGCTGACCATACTGTGGCTGTCCGCCATACTGCTGGCCCTGCTGACCATACTGTGGCTGTCCGCCGTACTGCTGGCCCTGATTCATCTGTCCATTACCCTGATTATCATCATACATAGTGATACTCGTCCTCCGTTTCTCTTGATTCTTTACCCTTCACTTTTTTTGTGTCAGTTACCTGTAGTTAGGCTGATTTTAACCTTAGCGTTGATTTTAACACAATTAGCTTTATAATGTATATATATACTTTTTATATTTTTTATAACTTTGAGTTATATCTCTGTGAGGTGACAGAATGATCGATAATCTGAATTACTATAAAATATTCTATGAAGCAGCCCGGACCGGAAGCATCAGCAAGGCAGCGGATAATCTTTTCATCACTCAGCCTGCCGTAAGTAAGTCTATATCCAATCTCGAAGCAAGCCTGAATACCGTACTGTTCAACAGAAGCTCCAGAGGCGTAACTCTCAGTGACGAGGGCACTCTTCTCTACAATCACCTGAAGTCTGCCTTTGAATCCATCAACCGTGCCGAGGACGAGCTGGGACGTATCAAGGAGCTGGGTATCGGTGAACTGAGGATCGGCGTAAGCACGTCTCTCTGCAAGCACATCCTGCTCTCCTACCTTAAGAGCTTTATTGCCAAGTCGCCTCATATAAAGATTGAGATTGACTGTCATTCCACATTTAATACCATCCGCCAGCTTCAGGCCGGCAATCTGGATATCGGAATGATCTGTGAAACAAAGCTCCCACCGGAGTTTGAATATATTCCGGTGAGTGAGGTGCATGATATCTTTATCACATCGAAGGCTTACCTTGAAAATCTTTCCGTGCGCGAATCAAGCTATGAAGTCAGCACAGACAACCCATGGCTTTTTGCGGGAAATGTAACCGCCCTTGCGAAGGGTGCTTCCGAAAACCAAGGGTCTTCTTCCATGAGCACGCGCGACATACTTGAAAAGGCTAATCTGATGCTACTCGAGAAGCAGAACATTTCCCGAATACATATTGATAAATATATGTACAACAACGATATAAATCCGGGTCAGGTTCTTGAGATAAACAACATGGATCTCCTTATAGATTTCGCCGCCATCGGAATGGGAGTTTCCGCCGTCGTAAAAGAGTTCGCTAAAGCAGAGCTTAAAACAGGCAAGGTTATAGAGCTCCCGCTCGACACACCTGTTCCGACAAGGACTATCGGTTTCGCCATGAAACGCAGCCTCGACAGGTCAAATCCTGCCATAAAGCTTGTTGAAATGTGCACCAAAATGATATAAAATTATTTGTATATAAGTTGATGCAAAACATCTTATATGATAGAAGGCATTTACTATTCTAGTTTAGTGGAGAACGGGGTATTGGGTATGAAAAGGGTTGCAGTATTCACCGCTAAAATCTATAGTGAAATGGTTAAGGAAACCCAGTACGGGCTTATTCAGGCTGCCAAGCGCAACAAGATTAAGCTCATTTTCTTTTCGGGTTTCAGCGACAATTACGGCACCAGCGAAGAAGCTCGTTTCACAGAATATGATGACGGAGACTTCGCAGTATACTATCTTCCGGACGTTAATGAGTATGATGGACTCATAACCATGGATACATATCTCCCTGACCACTATCTTCAGCCTATCAATGATATGAAGAAAGCCGCCAAATGCCCTGTTGTTACTCTTGGGCAGGAGGATCCTAACACTTATTGTATAGTTAATGATCAGGAAAAATCCCTTGAAATTCTAATTGAACATTTAATAGAAGAACACGGATGTACAGAACTTGTCCATGTTGCAGGAAGACTTGAGCTTTCCTTTGCTGCCATAAGAAAGGATGTTTTCATCAACACCCTTAAAAAGCATGGCCTTAAATGCGAGGAACGAAATATCGTTCAGGGTAATCTCTGGTACAACTGCGGTGATGAAGTTGTGGAACAGATCATTAAAGACTATTCCAAGGATTCCGATCGTCTCATGCCTGATGCCATAGTGTGCGCAAATGACTACTCTGCCATCGGTGTATTTGAGGCACTTACCAAGCGCGGTTACAGCATCCCTGAGGATGTAATAATCACAGGTTATGATAATATTCCGCAGGCCATGTTTATGGATCCTACTCTCACCACCTCCGAGCAGCCGTTCGAACAGGTCGGTAAAGAAGGAATCAACATGCTGGTCAAGCATTGGAAAGGACTTAAACCTCCTCATATGGTTGCTGTTCCCGGTGTTCTGAAGAGAAATCAGTCCTGCGGCTGTGAACCTAAACATGTATATAAGAAGGATGTTCTTAAGGAAGAATATTCTAAGACCATAGACCGTCTCGGAAATCTGTCACAGGCTAATACTTATCTTATCCTGAGTGTGCTTTCCGCAAAGACGAACGAAGAATTCTGGAACAACATGGAAGACAACTTCTTCAACGAGACAGGTTTCAAGGATGCTGTGCTCTGTCTAATGAAGGACTGGGATACATATAAAACAGTAAACAGTCCTGAAGACTTTAAGAACGAAACCTTCGAAGTAATGTGCGGCTCATATAAAGGAAAGCCGATAAAACGAGGCATTCTCCCACAGGGTCAGCTTCTTCCGGATGTTATGAATAACGATCCTGAGCCTTACTACATCGTACCGATTCATAACTTCCAGTACTTCATGGGATACTTCATCATCAACCCTGATCTTGAGAATCTGAAGCAGGCCAATATGAAGGCATGGTTCCTGAATATCAGTACTCTTCTTGAAAGTCTTCATATCAAGCAGGAGCTCAACAAAACTGTTGATAAGCTTCAGAACCTCTACTGCACAGATGTGCTTACAGGTCTTTATAACCGCCGTGGTTATGATATGTTCTTTAATGATTACTATAAGGAATGCCAGGAGAATCATATCGGACTTGCGGTATTTGTAATCGATATGGACGGCATGAAGGGAATCAACGATAATTACGGACATGATGAAGGTGATTATTGTCTTTCTACCATCGGTCACTCAATGAAGGCTATATCCAAAAAAGGAGAAATCTGTATCAGATCCGGTGGAGATGAATTTGTAGTACTTGCAAAGAACTACGATGAGAAAAAAATCGCGAAATTTAAGAAGGATCTTCGAAGCGAGATTGATAAGAAACGTAAGAATGACGGAAAGTCCTACAGTATAGAAGTAAGTATCGGCTGTTATATGGAAATACCGGCCGAACCAAAATCCTCATCGGATGAAATCGATATAAATGCCGCATCTGAGAAATACCTCAGATATGCCGACAGAGAAATGTATATCGAAAAGAAGGAAAGAAAAAAAGGAGAAGGTGTGAGATAATTCACACCTTCCCTTTTTTACGTAATGATCACAGTACCAGGCACCGTGAATTATTTATGAACTATTTATGGTACGGCTCTCCGGATATTATCCGGTAGCTTCTATATATCTGTTCAAGAAGAATTACTCTCATAAGCTGATGAGGAAATGTCATCTTAGAAAAGCTGAGATGCATATCCGCTTTTGATATCACCTCGTCCGAAAAGCCCAGTGATCCGCCGATCACAAACTGTATATGGCTTACGCCGTTCACGCCGAGGGAACTGATCTTATCAGCCAGCTGAACCGAACCGAGTTCCTTACCGTTTATCTCCAGGGTTACTATATACGCCTTTCCTGATCCGCCTCCCGATGACGTCTGAAGGTATTTCAGGAGTCTCTCCCCTTCTTTTCTCTTGATCTCGGCCTCTTCCGCCTCACCGGCTCTGTCAGGAGTCTTCTCATCCTGAACCTCGATTATGGAAAGATCCGCATATCTTGAGAGTCTCTTCTTATATTCATCGATAGCATCACGATAAAAGCTTTCCTTTACCTTACCGACACATAAAATATCTATCTTCATTCTTGTGAGATATCCTATTCTCTTCCATCCCAGCAATATGTACAGAGCTGGTCTCTGTCAAGTCCTGTAGCCTCAATCATATCATCAAGTCTGTTGAAGCTGAGCGATGTAAAGTTGAGCTTCTTTCTGATTCCCTCAAGCATCTGATGATAACGATCAGAATCAGGATTAGCATAATCCTCAAGAATAGTTCTTTCTACATTCTCGCCCTCTTCTTCAGCGATAACACGTCTCGCGATAAGCTCCATTTCAGAATTTGAACGTGAGAAATTGATATACTTACATCCGAACATAAGCGGTGGACATGCAGGTCTGATATGAACCTCACTTGCTCCGCTCTGGTACAGGAACTCAGTTGTCTCACGAAGCTGTGTACCACGTACGATTGAATCATCTATGATAAGAAGCTTCTTCTGATCGATAAGTTCATGAACAGGAATAAGCTTCATCTTAGCGATAAGATTTCTCTTGTTCTGATGTGTAGGCATAAATGATCTAGGCCATGTCGGAGTATACTTGATAAATGGTCTTGAGAATGGAATACCCGACTGATTAGCATATCCGATAGCGTGAGCTGTTCCGGAATCAGGAACACCGGCAACAACATCAATCTCATCCTTACCCAACTGATCTCTCTCTGCCATCTTTGCACCACAACGATAACGCATTTCCTCAACAGAGATGCCTTCATAATGTGATGATGGATATCCGTAGTAAACCCAGAGGAATGTACAGATTCTCATCTTTGAACCCGGCTTAGCGAGTGTAACTACAGCCTCAGGTGTCATGGCACAGATTTCTCCCGGGCCAAGTTCCCTATAGTCTGTATATCCGAGATTAAGATATGCATGACTCTCGAAGGTAGCGCAGTAACCTGTCTCCTTCTTACCGATGATGATCGGAGTTCTGCCAAACTTATCTCTTGCGAGGTAAATGCAGTCAGGAGTCATGATAATAATAGTCATAGATCCGTCTATTCTCTCCTGAGCGTACTTGATACCCTCGATAATGTTATCCTTCTGATTAATGATAGCGGCAGTAAGCTCAGTCTTATTGATATCGCCGTCTGTCATTTCAAAGAAATGTGAATTTCCGCCACGGAACACCTCCTCAACAAGGTCATCGGAATTGTTGATCTTTCCGACTGTAACAATCGAATATGTACCGTGATGTGATCTTACTAAGAGTGGCTGTGGATCATAATCCGAAATGCTTCCTATTCCGAGATTACCTTCCATCTCATGAACATCCTTCATGAACTTTGTTCTGAATGGTGAATGCTCAATGCTGTGAATAGCTCTGTTAAAGCCATCCTTCTTTCCGTGAACCGCAAGTCCGCCACGTCTCGTACCGAGATGTGAATGGTAATCGGTTCCGTAGAAAAGATCAAATACACAATCTTCTTTTAATGCTGTAGCAAAAAATCCGCCCATAATAAACTCCTGATCTTCATTATGATTTTTTTGTAAAATGTATCCCTGTTACTTTCCTGCTTCTACAACCGCATCAGCAAGTGCTTCAAGATTCTTGATATCAGCATCCTTAACTGCAGTTTTGATAGTAACTACAGGATCAATAACAGTGATGTTCTTCATCGCTTCTACAAGTGACTTCATAGTCCTTGCTGCTGTCGGTCCCCATGAACCGTTCTCAACAAATGCAACCTTTCTGTTCTGATAGGTCTTATATGTGAGATGTGTGAGGAAGTCATGCATAGGAAGGAATACTCCTCCGTCATATGATGATGCACAAAGAACCATTCTGTCATATCTGAATGCATCCTCTACGCACTCTGCTATATCCTCACGGCAGAGGTCACTGATAGCAACCTTCTCGCCCTTTGCCTCAAGCATTTCGGCAAGCTTCTTTGCAGCAACCTCAGTATTGCCGTGGATCGAAGCGTAAGCAACAAATACGCCCTTATCCTCAGCCTGATAGCTGCTCCATGTATTATAAGTATTAAGATAATACTCAAGGTCTTCCTTAAGTACAGGTCCGTGAAGCGGTGCGATGGTCTGAATATCAAGTGCAGCTGCCTTCTTCAGAAGTCCCTGAACCGGCATACCGTACTTTCCGACGATACCGAAGTAGTAACGTCTTGCTTCACAAGCCCATCCCTCATCATTCTCATCTTCCTTGCAGATAGCACCAAACTTACCGAAAGCATCTGCTGAGAAGAATACCTTCTCGCTTGACTCGTAAGTCATCATAACTTCAGGCCAGTGGATCATCGGTGCAAGAATAAAGTTGAGTGTATGTGAGCCGAGTGATAATGTATCACCCTCTTTAACTGTTACAGCTCTGTCTCCGAGATCATAGTCGAAGAACTGAGGCATCATCTGAAATGTCTTTGCTGTTCCTACAACCTTTGCATCCGGATAAGCATCAAGTACAGCCTTAAGGCTTCCGGAATGATCCGGCTCAAGATGCTGAACTACTATATAATCAAGCGCACGTCCGCCAAGGGCAGCACTGAGGTTTGCCATATACTCTTCTGTCTTATCAGCATCAACAGTATCCATAACTGCTGTCTTCTCATCAAGAATAAGATATGAATTGTATGCCATTCCCTCAGGAATTATATACTGTCCCTCGAAAAGATCGAGTTCCAGATCATCTACACCTATATAACGAATTGAATCTGATATATTCATGTCCATTTTTATAACCCTCCCTAGTACATTTTTTGTCACTGTTCTTTTTTACCACAATTCTCTCTTTGCTTCAACCCTGTAATTGTTACAAAAGTATTAAGATTATCTCATTTAATTTCTACAACTTTGTAGTCTTTGTCCTCTACTGCCTTCTTCAGTACTTCATTTTCAACGTCTCCCGACAAGGTAAGGACCGCTGTTCCCTCCTTATGACTTACAACCGCATCCGCTACTCCTTCCACTGCAAGAAGTGCCTTCTTAACAGTTGCCTCACAATGTTCGCACATCATTCCTTCTATAACGATTGTCTTATCACCGTCTGATTTCTTACCAAATCCAAACATTTCTTCGTCTCCTTCTTTCTTATCTCTTTTCATGTCTTTTCCGGATACATTTCCATCAGATAATTCTGTGCTCACCGAATCCAACATTCTATCCTTCCCGGTTCTGAGTTTTACGAGATTCAGTCTCAGGGCATTCATGCATACCGTAAAGCTGGAAAGGCTCATTGCCGCAGCTCCGTACATCGGCTTCATCATAAATCCGAAGAGTCCGATTGCCGTCGGAATACATATCATATTATAGATAAATGCCCAGAAAAGATTCTCATGAATATTTCTTATGGTCTTACGGCTGAGGGTGATTCCCGATGCCACATCCATAAGTGAATTCTTCATAAGTACCACATCCGCAGCATCAACCGCAACATCCGCTCCCGCTCCGATAGCGATTCCGGTGTCTGCCTGCGTAAGTGCCGGTGCATCGTTTATTCCGTCACCAACCATTGCAACCTTGCCTGATTCCTGAAGGTGCTTAATGACATCCTGTTTTCCATCCGGAAGAACACCGGCTATCACCTCGTCAACCCCTGCCGTACGTCCCACAGCTTCCGCAGTACGTTTGTTGTCTCCGGTAAGCATTACGACTCTGAGGCCCTGCTCCTTAAGAATACTTATTGCCTCTGCACTGTCATCCTTAATGGTATCTGCCACCGCGATAATTCCGAGAAGGCTCTCTCCTCTCGCAAAAAGAAGCGGTGTCTTACCCTCGTCCGAAAGCGTACGGATCCTGCTCTCTGTTTCATCCGATATCTTTACGATCGAGCTTATATAGGAAAGACTTCCTCCTGATATAATTTCGGATTCTCCGAGTATAGCCTTAAGGCCGTTTCCCGGAAGTGCAATGAAATCAGATATTTCATAGCTCTCTGATTTCTTCTTTATATCATCACCAAGGCTGTCAGCATATTTTACTACCGCTCCTGCAAGCGGATGCTCCGAAAAGCTTTCAAGTGCCGATGCAAGTCCCACCAGCTCATCCTTAGTAACTCCATCAGCTTCTATAACATCGGTTACTACCGGTTCGCCCTTCGTAACCGTTCCTGTCTTATCAAGTACGACCGTCTCTACTCTTCCCAGTGTTTCGAGTGCTTCAGCCGTTTTATAAAGTATTCCGTTCTTTGCACCGACTCCGCTGCCGACCATAATAGCCACAGGCGTTGCAAGTCCCAGTGCACAAGGACAGCTTATAACCAGTACCGATATAGCTCTCGCTATTGAGAAGCCCACATCACGTCCGCCGATAAGCAGCCATCCGAAAAATGTAACAAGAGCTATTCCGATAACAACGGGAACAAAGATTCCCGAAACCTTATCTGCAATTCTGGCGAGTGGTGCTTTGGTTGCCGCTGCATCACTGACCATTTCAATTATCTTTGAAAGAGTTGTCTCTTCGCCTACTCTTGTTGCGCGGCATTTCATATATCCGCTGGTATTGATTGTTGCAGCCGATACCATATCACCGGGTGCCTTATCAACCGGGATGCTCTCTCCCGTAAGTGCCGCTTCGTTAACGGCCGAATTACCTGAAATGACTTCTCCGTCCACAGGTATACTGTCTCCCGGACGGACTATAAATATATCCTCTTTCCTTACCTCCGAAACGGGAACCTCTGTCTCAACTCCATCTCTTTCAATCACTGCCGTTTCAGGTGCCAGAGACATCAGGCTTTTAAGCGCATCTGTAGTACGCCCCTTCGAAAGTGATTCCAGCAGCTTTCCCACAGTGATCAGCGTAACTATCATTGCAGCTGATTCAAAATAAAGATTCATAGAATAGCTATGGACAAGCTCCGCATTTCCCTTACCCTGAGCATCTATCATAATGAAAAGACATACCAGACTGTATCCGAAGGATGCCGCACTTCCCATAGCAACCAATGTATCCATATTCGGTGCCCCATGCAGCAGGCTCGTGAGACCGCTGGTAAAGAATTTCTTATTAATAATCATGATAATGAGAGCCATAAGCATTTCAAAAAGCGCAAGTGCCACATGATTATGAAATGCCGGAATAAGAACCGGCCAGCCCCACATCATATGTCCCATGGAAAAGTACATAAGAATAACAAGGAAAAAGGCCGATACAAGAAGTCTTTTCTTCAGTACCGGCGTTTCCTTGTCCTTTAATGCTTCTTCCTGCTCAGCATACTGGGACCGTCCCTGCCCAGCATTCTGCCCTTTTAATGCAGCTCCGTAACCAGCATTACGGACTGCCTCGATTATCGCTTCACTGTCGACATCTCCCTCAACCCCCATTGAATTGGTGAGGAGACTTACCGCACAGCTCTCAACTCCCGGAACAGAGCTTACCGCCTTTTCGACTCTTGCCTGACAGGCAGCACAGCTCATTCCCGTTACTGTATATTGTCTCAATTTGATACCTCTTTGTAATCACTGTTTCAGTTTACAGGTGTCAATAAACTCCTTTGACAATATTATATACGGATTACTCCATTTCTTATATGTGTGCGACTTGAAAACTTATATCAGATAAGCAGTCTCAGTCTCTGCTTCATACTCTCCATGGTGATCTTCTTTACATCACCGAG
>JAGBNF010000042.1 GCA_017634555.1 Eubacterium sp.
GACGGATTTGTATTTCCGGAAAACTGTAGTAAGCTTTTTTCTCACTGTATAGTTTTGGAAAGTATATATTTAAGCGGGGTTGATACAAGCAAGGTAACAAATATGGAAGGAATGTTCAGCGGCTGCTGGAGCTTGAAGGATATTGATCTCAGTAATTTTAATACAAAAAAAGTTACTAATATGAATGGTATGTTCTATGACTGTCATAGTTTAACAAAACTGGATCTGAGTAGTTTTGATACAAGTAATGTCGAATATGTAGGTAGTATGTTTCATTCGTGCCGTAGTCTTAAAAGTCTCGATCTTTCGAAATTTGATCTGAGAAATATTAAAGCGAACAGTGATCGGTATGGCGATTATCAGCTTTATAAAATGTTTTATGATTGTTCTGCACTAAATACTTTATATACGCCGCTTAATCTGTATGAGCAGATAGACCTGAAAGAGCGTATGTATGATGCAAAAGGAAATGAACATGATACTCTTCCTATAGGATCAGCTAC
Organism: Eubacterium sp.; assembly: GCA_017634555.1. Taxonomy (GTDB): domain Bacteria; phylum Bacillota; class Clostridia; order Lachnospirales; family Lachnospiraceae; genus Eubacterium_Q. The sequence goes on from JAGBNF010000042.1 coordinate 504, forward strand.
TACAAAGAAGCTTGTGCTTCATATAACAGGATGGGGAAAAGGTTCTGAAGAATGGTACTATCTGAGGGATAATGAAACATATTATAATGATACACCTCTTTTCGGATATGGATACATAAACGGTGTTAAAGATTGGTATATAGCGTATAAAGGAAATTGGGATAAAACATTTACCGGTCTTGCACAGTATGATGGTAAAGAAGGATGGGGATTTGCCAGAAAAGGAAAGCGTGATACGTCCTTCAGCGGAATTGCGCTTGCAACGAACGGTAAGTGGTACTATGTAAATAAGGGAAAGCTTGATCTGAAATTTACAGGTAAGATCGCTCAGACAACAGACGGTAAATGGTATTACTGTACTAACGGAAGACCTGATCTCAAGTTCAGCGGTAAGATTGCTCACTGCACAAACGGAAGCTGGTACTATGTAACAAAGGGCAGGATAGACAGATCATTTACTGGAATTGCAGAGGCAACCAACGGAAAGTATTACTATGTTGTTAAGGGCGTGCTGGATAAATCCTATACCGGAAAAGTTAAGTATAAGGGTAAGACCTATAACATAGTTAAGGGCGCAGTTCACTGATAAGAAATTCTAAATAAATAATGTCAGAAGAAAGGTTATCGTTCGGGCGATAGCCTTTTTTTATGGATAATATACGGCAAAACGAGGGAGTATAATAGCAATTATATGCTTGTTTGGTATGGTAAGGTGTAGTAGAATTAAACAGATAATGTTTAATTTAAGGGAAGAAGTAAAGTGTTTAAGATTTTTAAGTTTCTAAAAAATCATAAGCTTCAGGCGGTTTTGGCACCGCTTTTTAAAATGCTTGAAGCTTTGTTTGAGCTTTTTGTGCCTCTTGTTGTGGCCAGTATGATTGATAAGGGAATAAGACTGGGAGACCTCGGCCATACCTTCAGAATGGGTGGGCTTCTGGTGCTTCTTGCGGTGGTAGGACTCACATTTTCCGTAACTGCACAATACTTTTCAGCGGTGGCAGCAATAGGCGTAGGAAGAAGCCTCCGACTGGAGCTCTTTAAGCATATAGAGAGCCTTTCATATAAGGAAATAGATAAGACCGGAGCTTCAACACTGATCACGAGAATGACAAGTGATGTTAATCAGGTTCAGACCGGAGTTAACATGATGCTGAGACTATTCCTCAGATCACCATTCGTTGTATTCGGTGCAGTAATAATGGCATTTACCGTTGATGTAAAGACGGCAATGATATTCTGCGTTGTTCTTCCGCTCCTTGTAGTGGTTGTCTGCGGCGTAACCTACGGTTCACTGCCTCTTTATAAGAAGGTACAGACCAAGATGGACAGGGTTACTCTCCTTACCAGAGAGAGTCTTGTTGGTGTGAGAGTAGTTCGTGCATTTAACAGACAGAAGCAGGAAATAGCTGATTTCGGTGATGCTGCGGAAGGTCTTCGTATGGAGCAGATGCGCGTGGGAAGACTATCTTCATTCATGAATCCTGTTACCCTTGTTATAGTTAATCTCGGAATTGCGGCAATCATTTATAAGGGTGGCTTCAGAGTTGATGAGGGAAGCCTTACACAGGGCCAGGTTATAGCTCTCGTAAACTATATGTCTCAGATACTTGTGGAGCTTGTAAAGCTTGCAAATCTTATAATCACAATGACTAAGTCTGTTGCATGTGCCAACAGAGTAAATGATATTCTGAATCTTAAGTCCTCTATCGAGTTCCGTGAGATGATAGAAGGTAAAGCGGGCGATAAGAGTAACTCATCAGCTGATCCTAAGGTTCCTCGTGTTGAGTTCAGAAATGTAGCCCTTAATTATAATGATACCGGAGATAGTTCACTTGATGAGATATCTTTTACGGCAATGCCGGGAGATACCATAGGTGTTATCGGTGGTACAGGTTCGGGAAAATCTTCCCTCGTAAATCTTATTCCGAGATTCTATGATGTTACTTCAGGTAATGTAATGATCGACGGCAGGGATGTCAAAGAATACGGTAAGGAAGAGCTTAGAGAAAAGATAGGTATGGTTCCTCAGAAGGCTGTTCTCTTCAAGGGAACAGTTGCTGAAAATGTAAGATGGGGCAAGACAGATGCTTCTGATGATGAAGTACGCACGGCCCTTGATGCGGCTCAGGCTCTGGGCTTTATAGAAGAGAAGGAAGGCGGGATCAATTTCGCCCTTAATCAGGGAGCGAGAAATCTCTCAGGCGGACAGAAGCAGAGAGTTACCGTTGCCAGGGCTCTGGTCAGACGACCTGAGATTCTTATCCTGGATGACAGTTCTTCGGCGCTTGACTATGCTACAGATGCGGCCATGAGATCGGCTATCAAGAAGTACGCTGAAGGAATGACGATATTTATGGTATCACAGCGAGCATCATCCATAATGCATGCCGATAAGATAATAGTTCTTGATGACGGACGTATAGCCGGAATCGGAACTCATGATGAACTCCTTAAAGATTGCGAGATATATCGTGAGATATGCCATTCCCAGATGGGTGATAATACATCTAAGGAGGTGGCATCATGAAAGCAACTTATAAAAGAATCCTGAAATGTATTAAAAAATATAGATTACTGGTTATTCTTTCACTTATTTCAGCTGCTGCAACAGTAGTTCTTCAGCTATATATTCCGATTCTTGCCGGAAGAGCGGTGGATCATGTGATAGGTGTTGGAAATGTGGATTATTCTGCGGTGAAGGATATTCTCACCACAATGATCATAGTTATTGCCGGAGCGGCTATAAGCCAGTGGATAATGAGTATCCTAAACAATAAGATTACCTATAACATCGTTAAGGATATCAGAACAGAGGCATATAACCATATGGAGACTCTGCCGCTCTCGTATATCGACTCTAAGAGCTACGGAGATACGGTATCCAGAATAGTATCCGATATTGATCAGTTTGCCGACGGACTTCTTATGGGTTTTTCCCAGCTTTTTACAGGAGTCATTACTATAGTCGGAACACTTATCTTTATGTTTTCCGTAAATGTGAGAATCAGCCTTGTGGTTGTTCTTCTTACACCAATGTCACTTATCTTTGCTTCAAGACTTGCAAAGGCAACCTTCAATATGTTTAAGAAGCAGTCCGAAGCAAGAGGTGAAATGACAGGCCTCGTAGAAGAGATGATCGGAAATCAGAAGATAGTTCAGGCATTTTCATATGAGGATGACGCAGAGAAGAGATTTGAAGTGATAAATGATGAGCTTTCAAAGGCAACCCTTAAGGCTACATTTTTCTCATCCCTGACAAATCCGGGTACAAGATTTGTAAACAATATAGTTTATGCCGGAGTAGGAATAGTAGGTGCATTCTCTGTAATCGGTGGCGTACTTACAGTAGGTCAGCTTACAGTATTCCTCAGCTATGCGACTCAGTATGCTAAGCCGTTCAATGAAATATCGGGCGTTATGACCGAGCTTCAGAATGCAGTAGCCTGTGCGGCAAGAGTATTCGAAATGATAGATGAAAAACCTGAAATCTCTGATGCAGATTCAGAAGAACTGAAGGATGTAAAGGGACAGGTGGATATAGATGGAGTTGTATTCTCCTATGTGCCTGACAAGAAGCTTATTACAAACTTTAATCTTAAGGTTGAGCAGGGAAAGAGAGTAGCGATTGTAGGTCCTACGGGATGCGGCAAGAGTACAGTGATCAATCTTCTGATGAGATTTTATGATGTAAATAAGGGCTGTATCAGTGTTGACGGTAAGGATATAAGAAAGGTTACTAGAAACAGCCTTAGAGATAATTACGGAATGGTGCTTCAGGAGACCTGGCTTAAGACGGGTACTGTAAGAGAGAATATTGCATACGGAAAGCCTGATGCAACGGATGAGGAGATAATAGCAGCAGCTAAGCTTACTCATGCTCACAGCTTTATCAGACGTCTTCCTAAGGGCTACGATACAGAGCTTATAGAGGATGGCGGAATTCTTTCACAGGGACAGAAGCAGCTTCTCTGTATCACAAGAGTAGTTCTGAATCTTCCGCCTATGCTGATCCTTGATGAAGCTACATCTTCGATAGATACAAGAACTGAGATCAGAATTCAGAATGCCTTTGCAAAGATGATGCAGGGCAGAACAAGCTTTATAGTAGCACACAGACTTTCAACCATTCAGAGCGCAGATCTGATTCTCGTAATGAAGGATGGAAATATCATCGAGCAGGGTACACATACCGAACTCCTTGAAAAGAAGGGATTTTATTCAGAACTATATAATGCACAATATGCGAACTAATGTAACTGTTAAGCAGATTGTGAGAATTAATGAAACATCGTGAAAACTTGTTTTCTAAGATGTTTCAGTGATTCGAGCAGAACCTGCGCAGCAGGGTTGCATAAATGCATGAAATAATGAGTCTCCGAAGGAGACGGCTAGGTGCGAAGCACCGACATTATGAATGCATTGATGCAATCTGCTTAACAATCTGCATAACAAAAGTATTTGGGGGGACGCTATATGAAACGTATTAATAAAACTATATTATTACTACTTCTTACAATGATGGTCATTTCCATCTTCCCAACTCAAGTTCATGCTGACATGGGTCCAAAGCCGTCTATCAAGCTTACCGTTGTAAATGCACCGGAGGATTATTATATTGCGCTTCTTGCAGATGAGTTTGAACGTGATATGCCGGAGTCAGAGCTGCAGATCGACAGTGTGACAGAAGATTCGGTGAGAGAGTATCTGAAAAACTTTTATTATAATGGATGGTATTTCTTCGAGTCACCTGTGGGAAGAAATGTTTATAAGAAGAATGTTGAAGGTGTCTATCTTTTTGATTATATGGTTCCGAATCCGTTCAGAGTAATAATTATTTCGACTGACGGAACAATCACGATAAGTAAAGAGATTCATATAGAAGAATATAATTCTGAAGTGACTTATGATTTCTCTGCAGATACATTAACAGAAAAGAATAAGGGTAAGGGATATGGAAAAAGAATATTCTGGATAATAGTATGTTATATCCTTACACTTATTTTTGAATATATTATTCTGAAGATATTCAGATATCCGAAGAATAAAAGAAACCTTATATGTTTCTTTGTTACAAATACAATAACACAGATAGCCCTGAATACTTTTGTGGCAGTATTCTGGAATGCAGGGCTGGCGATGTTCATCGTAAGTATATGGATTGAAATTTTTATTATTGCGATCGAAGCAATTGTCTATGCCTTTAATCTGGTGGATATGTACGATGATCGTCATCCTGCAAGGGGTATTGCATATTCCATAGCAGCAAATCTGTTCAGTATATTTATGGGCGTTGTACTTTTATATCTGGGTATATGGATAGGAAGTTTTTTTAGATGAAAGAATATATAGGAAGCAAGCTGCTTATAATGCTTGCGGGCATCTTATGGGGATGCATGGGTCTTTTTGTAAGACCCTTCAATGATAAAGGTCTTAATTCCTGGGATATAGTATTTTTAAGAGCTATGCTTACTACCGTATTCATGGCTCTTATTCTTGTTATTAAGGATAAAAGCCTTTTTAAAATAAAAATGAAGGATATATGGTGCTTTCTCGGGACAGGACTTCTCAGCATAGTTTTCTTTAATCTATGTTACTTTAAGGAGATTACTATAACGTCCCTTTCGGTGGCAGCAATACTTTTATATACAGCGCCGGCGTTTGTAATGGTGATCTCGGCATTTTGTTTTAAAGAACGTCTCACGAAACTGAAGGTGCTTGCACTGATATTATCATTTACAGGACTCATCTTTGTTACGGGAGTTCTGGGAGGGGGAGAGCGCCTTACGGTCAAGACGCTTTTTATCGGGCTTGGAGCAGGACTCGGATATGCACTGTATTCGATATTTGGAAGATATGCCTTGGAGCGAGGATATAACTCATATACAATCAGTTTTTATACATTTCTTTTTGCCACAGCTGCAACAATGTTTTTTGCAAGTCCGTTAGAAGTTGCATCGGTTGTTACATCATCGTCGGGAAGCGTGGTATTGGCTATAATCTTTGTACTCATATCTACAGTAGTACCGTACCTTGTATATACAATCGGACTAAAATCTGTCGAGAATGGACAGGCATCAATAATAGCATCAATTGAGCCGGTGATAGCAACGCTTAATGGAATCATATGGTTTAGTGAGAAGATGACTATCGGAGTTGTTATTGGAATCATACTTGTTCTTTCGGGAATAGTAATTAGCAATATAAAGATGAAGATGACTTAAGTCATACCCACGTCGTTACCAATTTCACTATGAAGGAACCTGAGCAGGAATTATAATATGCCATAAGAGATTAATGTTATAATCATTACATAGGAGGCATATTATGAATAGAAAGATTGGTATGGCGGGATCCGTGATAAATGCAATTACAGTATTATTGTTTGCTGTATTTTTACTGGTACATTTTACTTTCGGTTATTTTTTCGTATGTATTATTCTTGCAATGAGTTTTGTGTGTATGGTATCGGCATTGGAAGTTGAGTGCGCTGATGATGCACGTGCAGCGGGCAGGACAGCACTTGCTTTTTCTGCAATCTATGCAACACTTATAATTATCGTATATTATACGCAGTGTACAACTGTTTTAAATGAGAAGCTGGGAGAGGATGCAGCAAGAATCCTTGATTACAGCCATATGGGTCTCATGTTTAATCTGGATATTTTGGGTTATGGAATAATGGCAGTATCCACATTCTTTATCGGATTAACAGTAAAGGTAAAGAATAAGATAGATAAAGCACTCAAAATATTATTGATAGGTCATGGTTTGTTTTTCCCGGGATGCTTAATTATGCCGATGACAGGTATGTTCCTAGGCAGCAATGGTAGTAGTGGATCAGGCTCAATGGGTGGAGTTATTGCACTGGAGATATGGTGCTTATACTTTTTGCCGATAGGAATTCTTGCATTTCTACATTTTAAAAAGGATGACTGATTATATGGATAATTTTGTAAATGAAAAAGACTATAATCTTCTGAGTAAAGATAAGTATACGTTCTCTGTTTTATCAAGAATTATTGGCGTAGAAAATGAAGTATTATTATCTGATCACGAAAGCATTATAATTTGTTTTACAGGACAGCCATTCCCTGCGTGGATATGGACACCTGATGAAGCTTCGGAAGATGACATGGGACGTGCTTATGAGTGTGCTAGGAAACAGGGATTCCTGGACGGCCATCACCGCTTTAACATGAAGTATGAACTTGCAGAGTACTTTATAAACAGAGCTAAGACAGAAGGATTAACTCTTTCAATTACTACAAATCTATTTGCGTATGATTGCTTATCACCGGTGGCGCCTGCAACTGAAGTAGAAGGAAAGCTTCATATGTGTACACAGGAGGATCTTGATGAGCTGGTAGATTTCTACGATATGTTTCATAATGCAGTAGGAATCGATAAGGAAAGCCGCGAACAATACCGATTAATGGCTGAAGAAAAAATAAGGACAGGTTCCATGTATTTCTGGGAGATAAACGGTGGAAAACATGTAGCAAGCTGTGACTGGCATCCGGTAAATGATATGGCGTGTATCGGGCTGGTATATACACGAGAAGAGGAGCGCAGAAAACACTACGCTGAACATATTGTATATCAGGTTACCGAGATGGTAAAAAACGAGGGATTTATCCCAATGCTTTATACGGATGCGGATTATGCTGCATCGAATGCATGTTATGAGAAAATCGGATATGTATTAAAAGGAAAACTATGTACGATAGGGTAGCATAATGGGGAAATATTTGGGGAATATTGAATATAATTGGCCGAATGAGGAATATGGTTACATTCAATTCGTGACGGATTTGAATTGATGACAAACAAATTATGCATAAGAGCAGTACGACAGTAAAATGAAAAATTATGATGATTCAAATTATATACCGGGATATGTAATCTGGTATGTTATGGGAGCATTCTTTATATTGCTTTCAGTTTTTTGGTTTATACGGGATTTTGAATATATTACAACCGGCAAGACCACAAATCTTAATCAGTATATTGATAATATTTCTATATATGGATATGAGGACGAACTGCCTATAGGAGATATAGTTAATCTGAGGGTGGATAGATGCTATGGACTTTTTGACAGCAGAACAGTGCATCGACGTCGTAGTCCGGATACAACATATTATTACTATGTCGTGGGTCTGAATGACGGTTCGGTCATGATGGTTTATGCTGCTGATGGTGCACACGATGATTTTGACAGGATGGCAGGTTTTACTTTATCGGGAGAAGATCCTAATGCCGTAAGAGTAGTAGGAAAACTTAAAAAGTTTAAAGACGGCTGGCTTAAGGATGATTATAAAAAATATATAAACAACCTGATTTCTGAAGGAATACTGCCGTCGGATGTTAACGTAAGATATGTATCGTTAACCGATGATGGAGGACAGGGGGCGGCAATATTTGCATATTCTCTAATGGTGCTTATTGGAATACTCCTAATAAAGCTGGGAATTGATGATAAAAATGGCAAAATCCAACATAAGAGCGGTTTAAATAATTATCGTCCACTAAAGAATAAATATAGCAGTAAGCAGGAAAAGGTATATAAATATGAGTATAGACCAAGTCAGAAGCTGAAATATACCATTACCTACATTATATTTGTTATAGTGGCCGTAATAGTGTTTCTGTCACAGGATCCGGAAAATCGGGACACAACTCATATCGTAGCCTGCATTATTATATCCGCTGTAGTTGGACTTATAGTATCATGGGCTTTTGCAGAACTTGATAAAAAGTATTCCGGTACAAAGAAGGAAATCGAGCCGGAGGATGTGGCAAAGGAAGATAACAGATCTGAGGCGGTGAAATATCATGAAATGTACTTCAGTACATTCATGAAATACGGTTTTACAGAAGCGATGCTACAAAGAGCAGATAAGGTAATAGCTGCGTACAAAAATGGAAAGAGGATAGGGCTTAATCTTTATAAGGATTACATCATCTATCCGGCGGTTTATTGCTGTCTTCTCAAGGACTATGAAAGAGCGCTTCTGTATCTGCTCAACATTTCTGCCAAAACTCTGTCGGAGTATAGATATACCTGTCAGTACGGCACCAATGCTGTGTATAGATATCTGGCGCTTGAGATGGAGGCGGTGAGAGGGCTTAATGATAAATCTCTTGCCAAGGCGGTTATGGAGGAAGCGACTCCGTATATTGAGGAGAAATACTTAACAGGTACCAGAAGCTATTATAAAGATGTTTACATGTACCATTATCATATGCTGAATGAAGAATATGATAAGGCGAAGGAGGCGGCTGAAAGGCTTCTTACCTGTAAATGTGCTGAAGCAGAGGAGGTTGAGCTTTATCTCATAAATACTGAAATAAGGCTTCATTTCGAGGATAGAGATGGGGCAGATGAGATGATGAAGCGTGCCAAGGATAATGCGGTAAGGAAGGCTAAACCATTTAAGCAGATCTACAGTGCATTTTATAATAAATATAATTTTGGTGAGGAGCTTAGAATCAGTAAAGAATAGCGCTAATCTGAAGCATTGTGATGATTGAATAGAAGTGCTATAATATTATGATACGACGGCTTTGCCGAATAGAAGTAATTTCGAAAAGAGGGAAAGATTATGGTTTTACAGGACACGGGAATGACACGTGAAGAGCTGGTTGAAACAGCACATAAATATCTTAATGAGAATCTTATGAAGAGATACGATATCGTAGCTGAAAAGGGTGACGGTATGTATCTTATAGATGCGGATGGTAAGGAGTATCTTGACTTTATCGGTGGAATAGCGGTTAATGCAACAGGCCACTGCAACAAGGCAGTAGTAGAAGCTATCAAGGCTCAGGCTGAGACTCTTATCCATTCATCTAATTATTTCTATACAATTCCTCAGACTATGCTTGCAAAGCTTGTATGTGAGAGTATCGGTATGGACAAGTTCCAGTATCAGAACTCAGGTGCTGAAGCTAACGAAGCTATGATCAAGCTTGCAAGAAAGTACGGAACAGATAATTACGGACCGAACAGATATAAGATTGTTACAGCAACTATGTCTTTCCACGGAAGGACACTTGCTACACTTGCAGCAACAGGTCAGCCGGGAACTGCACTAACAAACGGTTTCACACCTTTTATCCCGGGATTTACATTTGCTGAGTTTAATAATCTCAAGTCATTCGAAGATGCTTGTGATGAAGATACAATAGCTATCATGGTTGAGCCTGTTCAGGGCGAAGGCGGAGTATATCCTGCAACACCTGAATTCCTTCAAAGACTCAGAAAGCTCTGCGATGAGAAGGGAATGCTTCTCCTCTTTGATGAGGTTCAGACCGGATGGGGACGTACAGGTGATCTTATGGCATTTATGCGTTATGGAGTTAAGCCTGATATTGTTTCTATGGCAAAGGCTCTCGGTGGCGGAATGCCTATAGCAGGTATCTGTGCAAGTGAGAAGGTTATGAATACCTTCGGTGCCGGTGCACACGGAACAACCTTTGGTGGAAATCCTGTCTGCGCTGCAGCTGCATGTGCAGAAATCAAGGAAATCATTAAGGAAAAGCTTCCGGAAAATGCAGCCGAGATGGGTGATTACTTCATGGATAAGCTGAAGGCTCTTCCGGGAATCAAGGAAGTTCGTGGAATGGGACTTCTTGTGGGCGTGGAATTCGAGAAGGATATTGCGGCAGACATTAAGCACAACGCAGGAGACAAGGGTCTGCTTCTTACAGTCATCAAGCCGAATACGATCCGTATGATCCCGCCACTTATCGTATCAAAGGAAAATATTGATAAAGCATTCACGATCCTTCAGGAAACAGTGAGTGAGCTCGCATAGTACACAGATTCGTGTGTTGATGAATAAACAGCCTGAGGTATGAATGAGATGACCGAGTGACCATTTCATTGTGTCATCTCGGTCGCTCATTCATACTAAGGCGTATGTATAAAAACAGGAGAATGAGTAAAATGGAGCGAAAGAACGCGTGGCTCTCGTATAAGCCACAGGATGAGAAAAAGCTTGAGAAGCTTTGTGACGAGTATAAGGATTATCTCTTTAAGGGTAAGACTGAAAGAGAAGGAACAAAATATATAATTGAGAAGGCTGAGGCTGCGGGATACATTTCCCTTGATGAGGCTGTTAAGTCAGGTAAGAAGCTGAAGGCCGGTTCAAAGGTTTATGCTGTATGCATGGGTAAGACAGTTGCCCTTTTCAATATCGGTAAGAAGAATCTCGAGGAAGGCATCAACATTCTCGGTGCACATATTGATTCTCCGAGACTTGATGTTAAGCAGAATCCTCTGTATGAGGACAGTGATCTGGCTTATCTTGATACGCATTATTACGGCGGTATCAAGAAGTATCAGTGGGTTACACTTCCGCTGGCAATTCATGGTGTTGTTGTAAAGACTGATGGAACTGTCATCGATGTTGTTGTCGGTGAGGATGAGTCTGATCCTGTATTCTGTGTTACGGATATTCTGATCCATCTTGCTGCAAATCAGATGGAGAAGAAGGCAGCTAAGGCTGTTGAGGGTGAGGATCTTGATCTTCTGATCGGTTCCAAGCCGATTATCGTGGATAAGAAGAGTACCAAGAAGGGTGCTGAGGATGAGAAGAAGCCCGGTAAGGGAAGTCTCGTTACAGCTAAGGTGCTTGAGATACTCAAGGCAAAGTACGGTTTTGAGGAGGAGGATTTCATCTCTGCAGAGCTTGAGATTGTTCCTGCAGGAAAGCCTAGAGACCTTGGATTTGACAGATCTATGATCCTTGCTTACGGACAGGATGATAAGGTTTGTGCATTTACATCTCTTTATGCACAGCTTGCCGTAGATAAGGTTGAGAAGACTTCATGCACACTTCTTGTTGATAAGGAAGAGATAGGATCAGTAGGTGCTACAGGAATGCAGTCAAAGTTCTTCGAGAACTCACTTGCTGAGATCCTTGAGCTTGCAGGCTATAACAGCGGACTTTCACTTAGACGATGCCTTGCAAATTCAAACATGCTGTCATCTGATGTAAGTGCGGGCTTTGATCCGCTTTACAGCTCAAATTTTGAAAAGAAAAATGCAGCATTTCTCGGAAGAGGAATGGTATTCAATAAGTTCACCGGTGCACGCGGAAAGTCCGGTTCAAATGATGCCAATGCCGAGTATATAGGTAAGTTGAGAGGCATCCTTGAGAAGAACAATATATTCTATCAGACAGCCGAGCTCGGAAAGGTTGATGTCGGAGGCGGCGGAACAATAGCATATATCCTTTCTCTTTACGGAATGGAGGTTATCGACTGCGGAGTTGCAGTCCTTAACATGCACGCACCTTGGGAGGTTACATCAAAAGCCGATATTTTCGAAACGGAAAAAGGCTACGAGGCATTTTTGAAGGAAGCATAAGTTCCTGCTGAAATGCTTATGGGACATTTTATGAACAAAAGAGTATTTTTTAACTTCATAATTCCACTTGTATTGGCATGTGTCATCACATGCCTTTTTCAAGTTGTCCATGTACGAGCCGACTATACGATTCCATCGGAATACGTTCAGATAGTATATAATCAGGATAACGGTCTCGGAAGTACAGAGGTAAACTGCGTATATCAGACAAAGTCCGGTTATATCTGGGTAGGAACGGACGGCGGTCTGTATCGTTACGGCGGTAAAGAGTTTAAGATTTATAATCTCTGGGATACAGAGAAGGCAGATGTATATTTCATCAATAATCTTTTCCAGGATTCAAGGGGAAGACTCTGGGTTGCAACGGGCAACTACGGACTTTTCTATATCAAGGGAAATGATATAGTACATTTCTCAAGCGAATACTATAACGGTGTAAAGACTATAAATGATGTATGTGAGGGAGAGAACGGTACTATCTATGTTGCCACTGCATACGGAGTTTATACGGTAGACGAAGACAATATGCGTCTTGTCAGAGATGAAAATCTCGCAAAGCATAGTGTTAAAGGCCTTACTCTTGCAAATGGTAAGGTATACGGCATATACAGCGGAAACAAGATTTTCAGCTTGGATGAAGAGGGCTCATTTATGTCAGTCGGCACATCGAAGGTAACTGACTTCGAGCTTACGACCATAGCATCGGATGTAAATGGAAATATATATGTAGGAACCATCGGAAGTGACGTTCTGACATTTACAAGCTTTGATAAGATTTCAACTCTTCATACCGGAAGAGAGGGTATCAACCGTATCTATCCGAACAGAGGAAGAATCTATATCTGTACTGATAACGGTGCGGGATATCTGAATAAGGATCATGATTATATTTCCATCTACGGAATGAAGGTGGATGATTATATTACATCCATGATCGTTGATTACGAGGGTAATCTCTGGTTTTCGTCGTCCAGAAACGGACTTCTTTTCATGGGAAGAGGAAAGTTTGCTGATTTCAATAACAGATTTTCGCTTCCGGAAAGCTCGGCAAACTGCATCACAATACGTGACGACATGAAGTACATCGGTACTGATGACGGACTTGTGGTGCTGGATGCGAAGAATAAGCCTGTAGAGGATGAGAAAATCAAAAATCTTATAGATTATCTCGGAACAAACAGTATCAGAGATATCATGTGCGACTCCAAGGGAAATCTCTGGATAACTGTCTACAGACGTCTGGGTATTGTAAAGTTTTCTCCTAAGGGAAAGATAAAGAACTATGATCGATTTGACGGACTCAGGACAAATGTGGTTAACATAACATACGAGCTTTCTGACGGAAGAATAGCGGTAGCTACTGAGGAAGGTATATCTATCATAGAAACAGATGATACCATCAGCGAAGGCTACGGCTATGAGCAGGGAATGGAATCACCGAGCATCATCTCCATGTATCAGGATGAGAACGGTGTTCTTTATGCGGGCTCTGACGGCGGTGGTCTCTATCTTATAGACGGAGATAATATAGAAAATATAACTGCCGATGACGGCCTTTCTTCAAATGTTATATCAGCCATAGTGCCGGGTACAAACGGTATCTGGTTCGGTACTGATAACGGTCTGTCATATTATGACGAGACATATAGAGGCATCAGCAATATCGATTTTTCGAATAACATTTATGATATCATTAACAGCGGAGATAAGCTCTGGATCATAGGCTCCAAGGGTCTTATCGGTACGACCGAGGATGAGCTGCTGGGTACAAGCGGTCTTTCCGAAAGATATTTCTCATCGGGAGACGGACTCAGTAAGAGAATCAACATATATTCCGATAATGCAATTGATGATGATGGAATTCTTTATCTTTGCTGTAATTCCGGAATTATGACATTTAATACGAATAATGTATTCTCAAACGAAACGGCACCTAAGCTCAATCTCTCTGAGGTAGATGTGGATGGAAAGCTGTACTATTATGATCAGATCGGCGGTGAGCTTACTGTTCCTGCGGATACACAGAGAATATCCTTATCTTTCTCGGTTCTCAGTTATACAAACAGAGAGAATATTTCCGTTACATATAAGCTTAACGGATTTGACAATACAGATGTAGTTATGTCCGGAAATGATAATCTTCAGGCTGTATATACCAATCTTGACGCAGGAGTATATACATTTACGGCGACTGCCGTTAATGGAGACGGAGTATCTGCTGAGAGGGATATCACATTTACTATCACCAAGGAACCTGGTTTCTTCGAGAAGCTAAGTGTCAGAGTGGCTATAGTTCTTCTTATAACACTCATTATTTCTCTTGTATTGTTTAATCTGCATAAGGTAAGAAGTCAGGTTGTAGGTAAGAATAAGGAGCTTGAAAGTCTTGCTCAGGAGCATGAGACAGCACTTAAGAGTAATACGGCAAAGACTGACTACCTTGCAAATATGAGTAATGATATAAAGATCCCTGTAAATGCGATGATCACTATTGCAAACAAGCTTATTATGGATTCCGATGAGGATGATGAATCAAAGGAAGGCCTGAGAGCTATCATATATACAGGTAATGAGGTTCTTGAGAAGGTCGATGAGACTATCCAGCTTGCACAGCTTGAGTCGGGAAGCGTAGTGAGAGAGGATGAAGCATATTCGCTTACAACTCTTATCTGCGACCTTTCTGATAAGATGATGAATGAGCTGTCAGAGAAGCCGATCAAGTTTCTGGTTGATCTTGGTGAAAATATACCGGATATCCTTATAGGTGATTTCGATAAGATCAAGGCGGTACTTGAGATAATCCTTGATAATGCATGCAAGTTTACCAAGGAAGGCTCAATCACACTTACAGTGGACAGCTATAAGAATCCGGGCGAGAAGGTTGCGGAAAATGTGGAGAAGCTCGTATTCAGTGTATCCGATACAGGTATCGGAATGTCTGAGGAAATGATGGAGCACATTTTCGAAATATACTACGTGAACGAGAGCAAGAAGAAGACTGCGTCCGAGAGGACAGGTATCAATCTTGTTATTGCAAAGAAGCTGGCTGATATAATCAGTGCGGAGATTGATGTTGAAAGTACGCCGGGAGCCGGTACTACATTTACAATCTCACTTGATCAGACTACTCCGGATAATGAGTCGAATCCTGTACTTGCTACAGACAGGAATCCTGACAGGATATCACGTGAGGAAGCTGAGAAAATGTGGACGCCTGATGTTAAGGCGCTTCTTGTTGACGATTCCGATCTCGGAAGAGAAGTATCACTCGGTGTTATTTCCAAGTTTGAGATGAAATGTGATGTTGCATCCAGCGGTATCTCTGCGGTGGATATGGTCATGAACAGTGATTATGATATCGTATTCATGGATATAGCTATGCCTGTAATGAACGGTATAGATGCTATGCATGAGATCAGAGAGCTTTCTGATGAGAAGTTTAAGGATATGCCAATCATCGGTATTTCCGAGGATGCTCTTATGAAGAACCGTGAGGAGCTGACAGGAGAAGGCTTCAATGAGGTTATCGTTAAGCCGTTTGACGTTCAGACACTGGCATCTGTTCTTTTCAGATTTATCGAGAAGGATAAGGTTAAGTTCAGAACAAATGATGTTAAGCAGTATATGACGGAATCCAGATACAGCGAAGGTCTGAAGAAGCTGGAGAATAATTTCGATGTCGTAAGAACGCTTGACAGGATCGGTGGAAATATCGAGGTTTATAACAGAATCCTTGCTACATTCTATGAGCAGAATAAGGATGCTGTAAAGGATCTTAAGAAGAGAATTAATTCCGATTACAGAGGTTTCAGATCGAGAATCCATAATATCAGGACAGGCTGTCAGAACATGGGGGCTGCTGACTGCGCTGAGATCACGCTCAGAATTGAAAATGCGATCAACCTCGGAAACAAGACATATGCAAGAGATAATCTTGATATGATGCTCGACAGCCTTAAGATAGTTATCGATTGTATAAAGGAATACTTTGACTTTATTGAAGAAGAGAAGGGTATGTCCGATAAGGAATACAGCGAGATGCATAAGGTCAATACATCCAAGAAGCAGACTGAGACTGTGGAAGAGACAAGTACGGTTGCCAAGCTCATCATTGATATTGAGGAGCTGAAGGAACTTGAAAAGGCAGTCAATGATATGAATGATGCGGATATCGATAAGATATTTGACAAAATATCCGAGAAAGAATATGTTACAGATGATATGGAATTCCTTGAGGTACTCGGAAAGGGAGTTGCCGATAAGGATTATGATCAGATTGAAGAGCTGATAGATACTTATTATAGCCTGAAGGGTATTTCATAATCACACTTTTTTCTCTTTACAAAATTACACACTATTATGTATACTACACGTGGATGGTATTCGAATAGAAACTATACCATACATTTATAATGTCCATACGGATAGTACCGTTCATCAGTCATCCTCGTGTATCAAAAACTTTTGAGAATATACGGGAGGTTGACGGAATTGAGGATTGGATTTATAGGTGCAGGAAGAGTAGGATGCACGCTGGGACGTTTTATGAAGGAACATGGCGTCAGGGTTGCAGGTTACTACAGCCGTACAGCAGAGCATGCCGAGGAGGCCGCACATTTTACCGATACCAGATATTATGATGATCCGGCATATTTAGTCCGTGACAGCGACTGCATATATCTTACAGTCAGTGATAATGCCATAAGTGAAGTTTTTCATGAACTTGACAGGAATTTTGATCTGACAGATAAGATCTTGTGCCACACAAGTGGTGCTATGTCCTCGAAGGTGTTCGCCGATTCTATAAATGAGGTATGCGGCTATTCAATTCATCCAAACTTTGCAGTAAGTGACAAGCTTACTTCATATTTGAACTTCCAAAATGCTTTTATAACAATTGAAGGAAATCACAGACATCTGGGAGAAATTGTCGAATTCTATAAGGCACTGGGACTTCGTGTCGGTGTTATAGGTGCCGAGAGTAAGCCGAAATATCATGCGGCTTCGGTTTTCGCAAGCAACTTTGTATGCGGAATTTATGGTTCTGCCATAAGAATGCTTCAGGAATGCGGCTTTTCCTATGATGATGCATTTGCAGCACTCAAAGGACTTTTCGAGGCAAATGCAGCGGGCATAGTTAAGAACGGACCTGTAGATCAGCTCACGGGACCTGCGGAACGCTGTGATACTTCTACTATAAGAAAGCATCTTGAAGTCTTATCTGAAGAAGATAAGGAGCTTTATAAGCTTCTTACTAAGGAAACACTGAATCTGGCAAAGAAGAAAAATGTGGATAGAGACTACTCAGCATTGGAGAGTCTACTTTAAAACATTAAGGAGGTACTCACTATGAAGAACACAACTGTTACATTCAGACAGATGAAGCAGAAGGGCGAGAAGATTTCAATGCTTACCGCCTATGACTATTCAACAGCAAAGCTTGTTGATGCAGCAGGAATCAACGGAATCCTTGTTGGAGATTCCCTCGGAAACGTAATGCTCGGATATCCTGATACTGTATCTGTAACTATGGAGGATATGATCCATCACAGCGCAGCTGTTGCAAGAGGTGCAGAGAATTCACTTGTTGTTACCGATATGCCTTTCATGTCTTATCAGGCAAGCGTATATGATGCAGTTATGAATGCCGGAAGACTTATGAAGGAAGGACGTGCTCAGGCTGTAAAGCTTGAAGGCGGACGTAAGGTTGCAGAGCAGATTAAGGCAATCGTAAATGCGGATATTCCTGTTATGGCACATATCGGACTTACACCGCAGTCAATCAATGCTTTCGGTGGATATAAGGCACAGGGAAGAGATTTAGAGTCAGCAAAGAAGCTCGTAGACGATGCTTATGCTGTTCAGGAAGCAGGCGCTTTCTCGGTAGTACTTGAATGTGTACCGGCAGAGCTTGCTACATATGTAACAGAGAAGCTTGATATACCGACAATCGGTATCGGAGGAGGAGCCGGAACAGACGGCCAGATACTTGTTTATGCCGATATGATAGCAATGTTCAGTGATTATAAGCCAAAGTTTGTTAAGCACTTCGCAAATGTAGGTCAGGTCATCAGAGAAGGCTTTGCCGCTTATGACGCAGAGGTTAAGGCAGGCAGCTATCCTGCAGATGAGCATAATTATGCCATCGCACCTGAAGTAATGGACGAAGTAAAGCGCACATTTGGTTAATATATACGGAGGAAGATTATGAAGATCGTTAAGACAGTTGATGAGGTTAAGGAAATTGTTAAGGGCTGGAGACGAGAGGGGCTTACTGTAGGTCTTGTTCCTACAATGGGATTTCTTCATGCAGGTCATCAGAGCCTTATAGCAAAATCCGTGGAGCAGAATGACAGAACGGTTGTTTCGGTATTTGTAAATCCGATCCAGTTCGGACCGAATGAGGATCTTGAGGCATATCCTAGAGATCTTGAGAGAGATGCCGAGCTTTGTGAGAAGACAGGTGCCGATATTATCTTCAATCCGGAACCTGCAGAAATGTATAAGGACGGATTTGTATCATTTGTTGATATGAACGGACTTACAAATCATCTCTGCGGACTTTCGAGACCGGTACATTTCAGAGGAGTATGTACAGTATGTAACAAGCTCTTCAATATTGCTTCACCTGACAGGGCTTACTTCGGACAGAAGGATGCTCAGCAGCTGGCAGTTATCAAGAGAATGGTTAAGGATCTCAATATGAATCTTGAGATTGTTGGGTGTCCAATCGTTCGTGAAGAGGACGGACTTGCTATGAGCTCAAGAAATACATATATGAATGCTGAGGAGCGCAAGGCTGCTCTTATTCTCAGCAAGTCTATCTTCCTTGGAAAGCAGCTCATCGCTGACGGAGAAAGAGATGCAGCTGTTGTAAAGCAGAAGATGACTGAGCTTATCGAGACAGAGCCGATGGCAGATATCGATTATGTTGAGGTTGTAAACAATCTTACAATGGAAAGTATCGATAAGATCGAGGGAGACATCCTTGTTGCAATCGCAGTGAAGATCAACAATAAGGTTAGACTTATTGATAACTTCATGATGGATGGAGTAACTGTTTAGTAGGTAATAACAATAGGATAATCATCGTGAAAACTTGTTTTCTAATATGATTAATAGAAATTTAGAAATGAGGAAAAATTATGCAGGCTTTTTACTTAAAGAGTAAGATTCACAGAGCCAGAGTCAGTGAGTCACAGCTTAACTACGTTGGAAGTGTAACAATTGATGAAGATTTAATGGATGCGTGCGGACTTGTAGAGTATGAGAAGGTCCAGATCGCAAATGTAGATAACGGAACAAGAATCGAAACATATGTTATCGCAGGAGAGAGAGGATCGGGAATGATCTGCCTTAACGGTGCTGCTGCAAGATATGCATGTGTAGGTGACAAGGTTATCATCATGAGCTATTGTTTAATGGAGCCGGGCGAAATCAAGGATAATCCGCCTAAGGTTGTTTTCGTTGATAAGCAGAATCATATAACAAGAATCTCTCATTATGAGAAGCATGGGGAGCTCATGGATATCTAAGACAGGCTTCGCCGAATATGATTCATTGACTTGCAGAGTGTTTAACGAGGTATTGCTATGTTAAAAGGAAAGAATATACTTCTGGGTATTTCCGGTGGGATTGCTGCCTATAAAATGGCTGATGTTGCAAGTGCACTGACAAAGCTTGGTGCAGATGTTCATGTTGTAATGACAGAAAATGCAACAAAGCTTATAACACCTGAGGTGTTCCGTGTTCTTACAAAGAATAAGGTTTATACCGATGTTTTTGATGAGGATCCGGATGATGAGGTGATGGTGCCGCACATTTCACTTGGAACGGGAGCGGATCTTATTCTTATAGCTCCGGCTACCGCAAATGTGATCGGAAAGCTTGCAAACGGTATTGCTGACGATATGCTTACCACTACGGTCCTTCCGGCACGCTGCCCGATATATATAGCTCCGTCGATGAATGTATATATGCTCGAGAATCCTGTGGTACAGGAGAATATCGAGAAGCTGAGAAAGCGCGGATATCATATAATCGAGCCTGCTACGGGATATCTGGCATGCGGTTATGAGGGCAAGGGAAAGCTTCCTTCGCCTGACCTTATGGTTGAGACTGTGATGCTGGCAGTAAGTCATGAGAAGGATATGGAAGGCCTTAAGGTTCTTGTAAATGCGGGTCCTACTCAGGAATCATTGGATCCTGTAAGGATAATCACAAACCATTCTTCTGGAAAGATGGGTTATGCCTTAGCGCGTCAGGCAGCCAGAAGAGGAGCGGATGTTACGCTCGTTTCGGGACCGGTAAATCTAAATGTACCGCTGGGTGTTAAGGTTGTGAATATCACCAGTGCAACGGATATGTATGATGCGATGACAGCGAATGCATCGGATGCGGATATAATGATCATGTCAGCTGCCGTTGCGGATTATACGCCTGCTGTTACTGCAGAGAATAAGATAAAGAAGTCTGACGGAAATCTCGCTATCGAGATGGTAAGGACGAAGGATATACTGAAGACTCTCGGTGAGGCAAAGAAGGAAGGACAGTTTATCTGCGGATTCTCTATGGAGACCGAGAATATGGTAGAGAATTCACGTAAGAAACTTGTTTCTAAGAATGCTGATATGATATGTGCAAATAACGTAAAGGTACCGGGAACGGGCTTCAAGGTTGACACAAATATCATCACTCTTATTACTGCCGATGAAGTGACCGAGCTTCCGCTGATGTCTAAAGAAGAAGTGTCAGACGAAATACTTACCAAAATTATTTCGATGCGACAGTAAATTTTTCGCTTATTTCATTGAAAATACAAATTATTTATGCTATAGTAATGCCGTTCGTGGGTTTCGCGGACGGCATTTAATATTTTGCTATGTAGTTTGGCATAATAAGGAGGCATTATGGAACAATATCAAAAGGAATTTGTTGATTTTATGTTGGATTGTAATGTTCTGAGATTCGGGGATTTTACGCTTAAAAGTGGCAGAAAATCGCCTTTTTTTATGAACGCAGGACTTTATGTTACGGGATCACAGCTTGAAAAGCTTGGCGAGTATTACGCAAAGGCTATTCATGACAGATACGGAGATGACTTCGATGTAATCTTTGGCCCGGCATATAAGGGTATTCCGATAGGTGTTGCTACTGTAATGGCTTACAG
The DNA here is from genome assembly GCA_017634555.1 of Eubacterium sp. Taxonomy (GTDB): domain Bacteria; phylum Bacillota; class Clostridia; order Lachnospirales; family Lachnospiraceae; genus Eubacterium_Q. The sequence goes on from JAGBNF010000042.1 coordinate 22,049, forward strand.
CAGACTTTTCGGTAAGGAAGTAAGATACTGTTCAAACAGAAAAGAAGCTAAGGATCATGGAGATGCGGGAATTCTTCTCGGCAGCCCTATCAAGGACGGAGACAGAATAGTAGTAGTTGAAGATGTTACTACATCAGGTAAATCCATGGAAGAGACGATCCCTATTGTAAAGGCTCAGGGAGATGTAAAGATCATCGGACTTATGGTTTCTCTCAACAGATGTGAGAGAGGTAAGGGCGATAAGGGAGCACTTGAGGAGATCAAGGATCTTTACGGTTTTGAAACAGCAGCTATCGTTTCTATGAACGAGATCGTAGATTATCTTGTTGAGAGAAATGTCATCGATGATGAATTAAAGAGCAGAATTGATGCATATTATGCTGAGTATGGAATAAAGGGTTAATTAGGAGGTTACATATAGATGGAAAAGGTATATAAGGTTCTTAAACAGGTTGGTGCCGGTAATATAGCTATAGGAGTACTGCTCATAGTAGCAGGAGTAACCTTCGGAGTACTGAATATCGTCAGCGGTGCGGTACTTCTTAAGAACAGAAGAAATATATTATTCTAAGTCGGTATATACCGTAAACAAAGGTGATAATTAATAATGCCGGATAGAGTCATGAAAGCAGTGAAGAGTCCGGAAGGATTCTTTACTGTTTTTTTCCTTATAAATGAATTGATCTTTCATATAACCAGATACGGAATAACCGGTGGATATCTGATGAATAAGCTTATTTTTGCTTTGATTCTCGGACTTTCCATCGGATTGATCGTCAGTGCTTTACCTAAAAAGCCGGGTAAGGTGGTGTCGATTGTTTTAGTGTGTCTTTTTGTAATCTATTTCCTGACACAGCTTATCTACAGCAGTGTATTTGCGAATTACTTTTCACTATCAGCTACGGGTGGCGTGGCAGGTCAGGCACTGGATTATGTGACTACTATATGGGGCGGAATACTGGCAGAAGCGGTTCCTTTTATACTTTATCTGCTTATAATCGGCGCATCCATATTTTATATAGTAAAGATTTCCGATTTTGAAAGACGCAGTGCTACATATTATCTTGTCTTTGCGGGATTTCTTGCAACGGGAATGTTTTATTACGTGATAATCCTCAGTTATCAGGGTGATGAAAACAATTCTCCTTACTCGGTATTTAAGAAGTATACATCTGTAGAAATGTCTATACAGAAGCTTGGTGTCCTTGAATCTATGTTTCGTGACGGAGTATATGTATTCCAGGATAAGAGCGGCGGAGCAGTGAATTATACAGATACCGGCTTTGAACATGAAGTGTATTATGAGAGTGCTCCGGGGGCGGAAGAAAAGGTATATGTAAATAATACGACTGAGGACAGCCTTGAAGAGCATCAGTATGAAGTGCTCAGTACGGAGGAAACTACAGTAGTTGAACAGAATACGGAAGAAGTATCTACCGAGGATACAGAAGAGTCCACAGAGTATATCAAAACCTCATACGCACAGGTTCTGGATATAAATCTCAGTCAGATGAGTAATATAACAGATAATGAGTCTATACTTGAACTTAACAGCTATATAAATTCCTCAACACCTACGTATACAAATGATTATACCGGAATGTTTGAAGGTTATAACATGATCTTTATTACGGCTGAGGGATTTGACGGCTCTGTCATCGATAAATCCAGAACTCCTGAGCTTTATAAGATGAGTACAGAAGGATTTGTATTTAAAAACTTCTATACTCCGCTCTGGTACGGTTCAACTCTCGGAGGAGAGTATGCGAACATGACCGGACTCATGCCGAAGAATGGTGCATATCTGAGCATGGAGAAGATAGGCTATCAGAAGAATGCGATGCCATTTACTCTGGGAAATGCACTGGGCCGTGAAGGCTATAATGTTTTTGCTTATCATAATAATGAATATACATATTATGACAGAGATGTATCCAGACCGGTTCTGGGATACGAGAATTATAAAGGCGTAGGAAACGGACTTCCTTATGAAAATTATCAGGGCGGCGGATTAATGTGGCCGCAGTCTGATGCTTTCATGGAAGAGAACACATTTAAGGAATATGCAGGTAAGGAGCCTTTCCATGTTTACTACATGACTGTAAGCGGTCATCTGGAATATAACTTCGGCGGAAACGCCATGAGTGCGAAGAACCAAGATAAGGTTGAGAATCTTCACTATTCCGATAAGACAAAGGCTTATATCGCATGTCAGATGGAGTTTGAGCTGATGCTCGAGGAACTCAATGCGGATCTTGAAAAGGCCGGAATAGCAGATAAGACATTTATTGTTATATGCGGCGACCATGTTCCTTATAATGATATGAGCATACTGGATGAACTTGAGGGAAGACCTCTTGAGACTACCTTTGAATGCTACAGGAATACGTTGATCATATATTCTGCTTCAATGGAAGAGCCTGTTAGAGTCACAAAGCCTTGCAGCTCCATTGATATACTTCCGACGGTTCTGAATCTTATGAACGTAAAATATGATTCTAGAATGATCGCGGGAAGGGATATAATGTCGGATACTCCGGGACTTGTTATGATGCCGGATGAAAGCTTTATCACAGAAGGCTATAAGTATGATGCTGCGGCAGATGAGGTGATAGCAAATGCGGGCGTGACTGTAAGTGATGCAGAACTTGAAAATATGAAGAGCGCGGTATCCAACCGCTTCAGAATGGCGGCGGCGATATGTGAACTTGATTATTATAAATATGTAGAAGAATTAATGGAGGATAAATAAATGGACAAGCTGGATATGAAAATTCTTAATGCCTTGAAGAAAAATGCAAGGCTGACTTCATCGGCTATCAGTGAAGAAGTGGGACTTTCTGTTTCTGCGGTTATCGAACGTATCAAGAAGATGGAGAATACAGGTCTCATCAAGGGATATACGATTGATATCGACCAGAATAAGGTCGGTAACAGCACAGTAGCACTTATGGATGTAAGTCTTAAGCATCCTGACTACTACGGAGGCTTTGTAGAGCTCGTCAAGAAAAATAACAACATAGCAGCATGCTATTATCAGACAGGAGAGTTTGATTTTGTACTTAAGATAGTTACAGACTCTACAGAGGGTCTGGATGACGTGTATAGAGATGTTAAGGGCTTCGAGGGCGTAGAGAAGACCGAGACTCATATCGTACTCAGAACGCTGAAGGAAGAGGTGGCGCTGCTTCCTGAGGAATAGGAAAGTTCATACAGTATAATTATCTGATGAATGAAAAATAAGAGGCAATCCAAAGAACAATGATATGTTCAAGGACGGCCTCTTATTTTTTTTAAAAATATTTTTGAAATCAATCTTTTTACATAAAAATGAATGTTAATGATATTGTTGGTCTGAATAATGTCGATTGAAAATCGTGATCAGGGCATAAAAAAATCATCGATCACTCGATGATTTTTAGAAGAGCGCGAGACGGGAATCGAACCCGCGACCCCCTCCTTGGCAAGGAGGTGCTCCACCGCTGAGCCACTCGCGCATGTCTTGTTTTTTCGTTGTTGTTCCTCACAACGATGTACATATTATCACAACTATTTTGATATGTCAAACAGAAATTTATAAAAAGTGTAAATTGAAACATATATCCTGCGGTGCTATAATGCCATATTATGAAAACGCTACTTAAAAAAGCCTTTAAAAAGATAAGAAAAACATATGAACAGCCGATGTGGAAATGGGTTCTTGCAATATTACTCATTTCTTTTTTACTGGAATTTCTTCTCGAAATATTCGGAAGAAGATCTATTCTCAAGGCTGCTCTTTTTGTGTACCATGATCCTTTGGTATTTTTATATAATACATCGATCTGTTTTATGACGCTTTCGATATCGCTTCTTTTCAGAAGAAGAGCGTTCTTCCTGGCACTGGTTCTTGTCACGTGGCTGACTATGGGAGTATGTAACTGTGTAGTACTGGGTTACAGGATCACGCCATTCTCATTTATCGATATTACGATGATATCTGATGTCTTCAGTATGATGGATATATATTTCAATACTGCACAGCAGATAGCTATATTCGGCGGACTGATATTACTTGTGATACTTATCGTGATAGCTTTTATATCGGTTCCGAAAATGAAGGGCAAGATACATATCGTAAAAGCGTCGATAGTTGTACTGATATCCTTTACTATAGTTTATGTTATGACTATCGTTGCGGTTAAGACCACTCTCATTGCAGACGAGTTTACAAATCTCGGAACTGCATATAAGGATTACGGATTTGCATACTGCTTTGCTAACAGTGTTGTTGATGTAGGTATAGGAAAGCCTGATGATTATTCGAGAAAGAATATAAATAATTATTTCCTGGATACATATCATCTGGATGATAAGGCATATCCGAAAGAAAAACCGGACATTATAATCCTTCAGCTGGAATCATTTATAGATATCGGAAGAGTGGCAGGGGTTAATACCGATAAGGAACCGATACCAAACTTTAAAGCATTTCAGGAGGAATATCCTTCCGGATGGCTTACAGTCCCGGCAATCGGTGCGGGAACAGCCAATACGGAGTTCGAGATAATCACAGGAATGAAGTCAAAGGTATTCGGCGCAGGAGAATATCCATATAAGACTATACTGACCGATACAGCGTGCGAGAGTATGCCTCAGGTTCTTAAAAGAATTTACGGCTACGGAACACATGCTATACATAACAATAAGGCTAAGTTCTATTCGAGAGATCAGAGCTATGCAAGTCTCGGTTTTGACACATTTACTTCACTTGAATATATGAAGGATGTGAATTATACTCAGACAGGCTGGGCCAAGGACGATTGCCTTCCGAATGAGATAATGAAGGCACTTGACTCCGATGAGGAGCCGGATGTGGTCCTCTGTATATCGGTACAGGGTCACGGAAGATATCCGAAGCAGGAACTTAAATGCGAAGAGCATATAAAGGTTACGCTTGATTCCGAGGATCCTGAACTCACAAATCAGTTCGGATATTATGTTAACCAGTGCTATGAAATGGATCAGATGATCCTTGAGCTTAAGGATATGCTGGACGGAAGAGGAGAGCCGTACGTCCTTGTTTTATACGGTGATCACATACCTGCACTGCCTTTTGAAGAGGATCAGTTCACTTCCGGAGAACAGAATCAGACAGAATATGTAATAGTCAATAATATAGGTCTTGAAATGGAGGACCGAGATATATATACTTATGAGCTGTCGGACTATCTGATGAGAGGGCTTAAAATGAAGCGCGGCATTATGCAGAGGCTTCATGAAAAGTACTTTGATGCAGAGACCGGAGACGAAGAAGCATTCAAGGCTGCAGCTACAGAAATGCAGTATGACATGCTTTACGGTGAGCGGTACATTTATAACAGAATCGAGGAATATCCGCGAATGGATATGAAGCTCGGTATTGACGATATCGTTGTGGAGTCGGTTGAGTTCAATGATGCGACGGGATATATAGTCGTTAAGGGACAGAATTTTACGACCTTCTCCATGATACTTATAGATGACACAAGAACAGATACGACGTATATCGATGATGAAACGCTGATAGTTGTTCCCGAAGGAACAGCGACTAAGCCGGAACCGGGAACTGTATTTGAGGTTGCCCAGATTGATAAGGATAAACATGAACTGACACGCTCTAATGCCGTGACATTTCAGGATTAATAAGGAAAGAGGAAAAATAATGGTAAGAGAAGACATCAGAAACGTAGCGATTATTGCACATGTAGATCATGGCAAGACGACTCTTGTAGACGGACTTCTGAAGCAGAGCGGTGTATTCCGTGAAAATCAGGAAGTTGCCGAAAGAGTTATGGATTCGAACGATATTGAGAGGGAAAGAGGTATCACAATCCTTTCCAAGAATACAGCCGTTATGTATAACGGTGTAAAGATCAACATCATCGATACTCCGGGACATGCTGATTTCGGTGGAGAGGTTGAGCGTGTACTTAAGATGGTTAACGGAGTTATACTCGTTGTTGATGCCTTTGAAGGACCTATGCCACAGACAAGATTCGTTCTTCAGAAGGCTCTGGATCTGAACCTTTCTGTAATTGTCTGTGTAAATAAGATAGACAGACCTGATGCAAGACCTGATGCTGTTGAGGAGGAGGTTCTCGAGCTTCTTATGGATCTTGATGCGTCAGATGAGCAGCTTGACTGTCCATTCGTTTATGCATCTGCAAGAGAGGGTGTTGCTTCTTATACACCTGATGAAAAGGGAACAGATATGAAGCCTCTTTTCGAAACAATTCTTAAGGCTATCCCTGCACCGGAAGGTGATGAGGAGAAGGGCCTTCAGATTCTTATATCAACAATCGATTACAATGAATATACAGGAAGAATCGGTGTAGGTAAGGTTGACAACGGTTCGGTTAAGGTTAATCAGGAAGCTGTAATCGTTAACCATCATGATCCTGCAAGACGTGAGAAGGTTAAGATTACAAAGCTTTACGAATATGACGGACTTGCTAAGGTTGACGTTGATTCAGCTACAGTTGGTTCTATAGTTGCGGTTTCAGGTATTGCAGATCTTAAGATCGGAGATACTATCTGTTCACCGGATGCGCCTGAGGCTATTCCTTTCCAGAAGATTACGGAGCCGACCATTTCCATGAACTTCATGGTAAATGATTCGCCGCTTGCTGGTAAGGAAGGAAAGTTCGTTACATCACGTCAGCTCAGAGACAGACTTTACAGAGAGCTTAATACAGATGTATCACTCAGAGTCGAGGATACTGATGCTACAGACTGCTTCAAGGTAAGCGGTAGAGGTGAGCTCCATCTGTCAGTTCTTATCGAGAACATGAGACGTGAGGGCTATGAGTTTGCAGTAAGTAAGGCTGAGGTTATCTACAAGGAAGATGAGCGCGGCAAGAAGCTTGAGCCGTTTGAAATTGCTATAATTGATGTTCCTGATGATTTCTCAGGTACAGTGATCAATATGCTCAGCATTCGTAAGGGCGAGCTTTCGGGAATGGCACCTGGCAACGGTGGAATGACAAGACTTGAGTTCAGAATCCCTTCAAGAGGTCTTATCGGTTTCAGTGGAGACTTCCTTACAGCTACAAAGGGTAACGGAATAATCAATACAATATTCGACGGATATGATTACTATAAGGGTGATATGTCATACAGGCAGAATGGTTCACTTATTGCCTTTGAGGCAGGAACATCTATCACATACGGACTTTTCAATGCTCAGGAAAGAGGAACACTCTTCATCGGTGCGGGTGTTGATGTTTATGCCGGTATGGTAGTCGGTGAAACAGGTAGAGCAGAGGATATCGAAGTAAATGTATGTAAGACAAAGCATTTATCAAATACCCGTGCATCAGGCTCTGATGAAGCTCTTAAGCTTGTTCCGCCAAAGCAGCTTTCGCTGGAGCAGTCACTGGACTTCCTCGATACAGATGAGCTTCTTGAGATCACTCCGAAATCGCTCAGAATCAGAAAAAAGATTCTCGATTCAAGACTCAGACTCAGAGCTAACAGAAATAACAACTAATTTGATAAAAATTGGTAAAAAACACTAAAAAGATTTGAATAGCATCTTGCATCTTATGTTAATCTTTTTGTATAATATATAAAGTAAGATAAAGCATTGGGGCGTAGTCTTAACTTGTATTTTTTACGGGAGAAGGGCAATGGGAGATAATTCAAAAAACTACGAGGAGTTTACTATCAATTTTAAGCTTGAAGAGGATGTGCCTATAGATCAATATGAACTGACTATGTACAACTATGAATTCGTTGGAAACAATACAAAATGTCAGGTTGTAGAGATCGACAATGTGAGAGCACTGCAGTTTAAGATTCCGGCAACACTGCCGCTTGAATTGTTCCTTAAGAAGCAGTTATATAAAGGTGAGTTCTTATCGATTCTTTCAAACATTATGAATCAGCTCATGTATTTCGATGAGAACAAGATGCCACTTAACAAGCTTCTTTTAAATATTCAGTATATGTACATTGAACTGTCAACTCTTGATGTTCAGCTTATTTATATGCCGGTCAACAAGAAGTTTGCAGATTGTAATATAACAGAGTTTATTCAGAAGTTTATCGGCGCAATCAGATTTGCTAATATGGATTGCGTAGAGCTGGTTGATAAGATACTCAAGTATCTCGACAGCAAGCTTATGTTCGATCTTCAGGATTTTTATAATTATGTTCTTTCACTTGAGCAGGATATGCTTCTTGAGGATGCGGGACAGGATTCAGATCCGAAGGGTAAGGGATCAACAACAGTACTTACAACTTCATCAAATTACAGTAATCCGGTTCCTTATCTGCTCAGACTTAAGACCAATGAGCTTATTCCGATTCTTACCAAGGAGTTCATGGTAGGAAAGTCAGCTGATTCAAATTATCAGATCATTGACAACAAGAAGGTCAGCAGAAGACATGCTATTTTCAGAATAAGCAACGGCGAATGTTATGTAAGAGATAACGAATCTACAAATCATACCTTTGTCAACGGAAAGCTTCTACAGCCGGGAGTTGAGATCATTCTCAGCAATGATGATTACATCAGACTCGGTGATGAAGAATTCAGATTCTGGGTAAGATAAATATAAAATTTTATAGAGCTGCTGAAAGGCAGCTCTAATCTTTTTTATGGAGGTAACTAAAAATGGCACAGCTCTGGGGAGGCAGATTTACCAAAGAGACAGATCAGCTGGTTTATAATTTCAACGCTTCAATCTCATTCGATCAGAAGTTCTTTAAGCAGGATGTAGAGGGCAGCAAGGCACATGTAAAAATGCTTGGCAAGTCCGGAATCCTTACAGCAGAAGAGGTTGAGACAATACTTGGCGGTCTGGAAAGCATTTATAATGATGTGACTGAAGGTAAACTGGAGATCACCTCTGAGTATGAGGATATTCATTCCTTTGTTGAGGCAAATCTTATAGACAGAATAGGAGATACAGGTAAGAAGCTTCATACAGGACGAAGCAGAAATGATCAGGTAGCTCTTGATATGAGATTATATGTCAGAGACGAGATCGATGAGACAAAGGATATCGTTATAGAACTTGTAAAGGTTCTTCATAAGCTTATGAAGGAGCATATAAATACTTATATGCCGGGATTCACACATTTGCAGAAGGCTCAGCCTGTAACGCTTGCTCATCATCTGGGCGCTTACATGGAAATGTTCAAGAGAGACTATAAGAGACTTCTCAGTATCAGAGAGAGAATGAATGAGTGTCCTCTCGGAGCGGGAGCTCTTGCGGGAACTACTTATCCTCTCGACAGAAGATATACAGCAGAGCTTCTTGAGTTTGACGGACCTACACTTAACAGCATGGATTCCGTATCGGACAGAGATTATGTTATAGAATTTCTTTCAGCAAGTGCGCTTATCATGATGCACTTATCAAGATTCTCTGAAGAGATCATCATGTGGAATTCAAACGAATACAAGTTTATCGAACTTGATGATGCTTACAGCACAGGAAGCTCGATTATGCCACAGAAAAAGAATCCTGATATTGCCGAGCTTGTAAGAGGAAAGACAGGAAGAGTGTACGGAGCACTTACATCACTTCTTACAACAATGAAGGGTATTCCGCTTGCATACAATAAGGATATGCAGGAGGATAAGGAGCTTACCTTCGATGCTATCGATACAGTTAAGGGATGCCTTAAACTGTTCACAGGAATGATCAATACAATGACTGTCAATCCTGATAGAATGAAGGAAAGTGCGGCAGGCGGCTTTACAAATGCTACAGATGCGGCTGACTATCTTGTAAAGAAGGGTGTTCCTTTCAGAGATGCACACGGAATTATCGGAAGACTTGTTCTTTACTGCATTGATAATTCCAAGATGCTTGAAGAGCTTACGCTTGATGAATATAAGAGTATATCTGAAGTATTTGAAGATGATATTTATGAAGCAATCTCTATGAAGACTTGTGTGGAGAAACGAAATACTATCGGAGCTCCGGGACCTGATGCTATGAGTGAGGTAATAGCCATAAATGAAAAGTTCCTCGAGGATAAATAGAATAATACTTATCGCGCTGTTTATCATCATTGCGTTCTGTTTATGCATATATTGGGGAATAGGTCCTTTCGGTACAAAAACCAAGAATACCTGTAAGAGCATGGAGGAGGTTGCCGATAAGGTTACCGAGATGCTCAATCGTGGTGATGAAGGGCTTCTTACCGTATATGCAAAGGGAATCAACGAGGATGAGCTTACACTGATAAACTTTTATCTGGATTCGCTTAAGGGAAATGTTACCAACATCAGAACCATAAGCCAGGGTAAAGATGTGATCAAGGTCGAGCTTCAGGTGAACAGATCCGATGACAGCTATGTGCTTGACGCCATAAAGTATGGGAATGCTATACCGGCCAACAAGGAAAAGGCCAAGGAGCTTGAGGAAAAGGTTAAGTACATCCTCGCGAATTATATAAAGTCGAATATGACTGATTTTGATAAGGAGCTTGCGATACATGACTATATAGTCAATAACTGTACCTACGGCTTCTTCAATGACGGCTCAGAGATGGAATATTCGGCATATGGAGCGCTGGTCAAGGGTCAGGCTGTATGCAGCGGCTATGCGGCAGCTATGGATCTGCTCCTGAAATGTGCGGGCGTCGAATCAAGGTTTGTAGTCGGATATGCCGAGTCCAGTCAGAGACAGTATGATAACAGCAATATAAATGCCGAAGGTGTAAGTAAGAAGGATATGGAAGATAACCATGCCTGGAATCAGGTCTGCATCGATGGCATCTGGTATAACGTTGATGTTACATGGGATGATCCCGTGGGTGATGGAGCAATGCTTTCGCATGTATATATGAACATCAGTGATGAAATGATGTCATATACACATGACTGGAATAGGAAAAAGTATGAGAAATGTGAGAGCATGAGTGCGAACTATTTCAGAAAGACGGGAACAGAGTTTTACAGCGTTGCCGAGCTGGAAAGCTATTGCAATTATTATTTCACTAAGGGTGAAAAAACACTTGAGTGCAGGATTAACGGTTTCGATGTAGATAATGATAATCTTCAGTTTATGTTCGGAATAACCGGAGTCGAGAGTGTCGGTTATGCGATTGCAAACATAGGAGATTACAGGATACTGAATCTGTCGGCTAAATAGTTATATGTATGGGGCGGAGGCATAGAAATGCAGATTTTTGAAATAACGGATATAGCTAAGTTTGTAAAGAGTCTGCTGACAGAAGATTTCTTTGGTAAAACACTCCTGTATCATGCCGAGGTAAAGGGGGCATGCAGGCTGGAGATTGACGGAAGACTCAATAAGGAGTTTTTCTCATCAGATGATGCGGAGATAATTACGTCTGAAGGAAATGAACTTGATTATGTCAGATGGGGTGATGTAAGAAATCTTTTTTTCGAGGCGATAAGAGGTACGAAGCTTCCGCTTAGGTTTTCGGTATCACTTATCATGGATCAGGATTTTATAGAGCATTTTGTAAAAAATTCCGGTACGAGCATCAGACCGGGAGAGGTTGAGTCACTGAATATAAATATTATGTATGACAGAGAAAGCCTCAATGTTACTTCCGGAAATTCTTACAAAATCTTTACGTTTGATAAGAGTTTGGACGGCTTTTGGGATGCATTTGTGCATAATACCTTCAAAGAACTCGATATATTATGATTTTTTTAGTTATTTTTGTGCAGTTTTATAGATTTAATTTGTTGATTTTTCACAGCGTAAATGTTACAATGAATGTAACAATTAATTAACAAATAAAAACCGTCCTTTTCGAGAAAAACCTCAGAGTTATACCTGAGGTTTTTCTTGTTGTAGGGGTATCGATTTTAATTAGCACTCTTTATCGGTGAGTGCTAATTTTTGATTGACTTTTAGTATGTTCGGAGTTAAAATTTCTTATTATTTATGAAAAGAAAAGAGGTAATTATTGATGTCAACAGAAAAGGGTAATTTAACAATTAACAGCGAGAACATATTTCCTATAATCAAAAAGTGGCTTTACTCGGATCATGACATTTTTATCAGAGAGCTTATTTCTAACGGTGTTGATGCCGTAACAAAGCTCAAGAGACTTTCTTCAATGGGTGAGGCTGATCTTCCGGACGGTAATAAATTCAGCGTTAAGGTACTTACCAGTCCTACAGAAAAGACCATTACTTTTATAGATAACGGTATAGGAATGACAAGGGATGAGGTTGAGAAGTATATCAATCAGATCGCATTTTCAGGCGCAGCTGATTTCCTTGAGAAATATAAGGATAAAGACGCAAATGATCAGATAATCGGTCATTTCGGACTTGGTTTTTATTCTGCATTTATGGTAGCAGATAAGGTTACTATCGAGACGCTTTCATATCAGGAAGGTGCAGAGCCGGTTTACTGGGAGAGCGACGGCGGCACAACCTATGAGATGGGCGAGGGTAACTACAATGAGAGAGGTACAAGGATCACACTTTACCTTTCTGATGACAGCCTTGAGTTTGCCAATGAATTCAGAGTAAAGGAAGTTATCAATAAGTACTGCTCATTCATGCCGGTAGAGATTTATTTTGTAAATGAGGATGAGGCTAAGAAGCAGGAAGCTGAAATCGAAGTAGAGACTAAGAAGAAGTCAAGAAAAGCTGAGGAGGATGATCTGATCGGTGATGCTCCGGCTGAAGAGGAAGCTGAAGAAGAGAACGTTGAGGCAGATGCAGCTACAGCTGAGGATAAGAGTCCTAAGCCGCTCAACGATATTAATCCGCTCTGGATGAAGACTCCTGGAGATTGTACAGATGAGGAATATAAGGACTTCTATCAGAAGGTATTCTATGATTTCAAGGAACCGATGTTCTGGATACATTTAAATATGGATTATCCTTTCAATCTTAAGGGTATCCTTTACTTCCCAAGAATCAATCCGAATATGGATCAGCTTGAGGGAAAGGTAAAGCTTTACAACAATCAGGTATTCGTTGCAGATAACATCAAGGAGGTAATTCCTGAGTTTCTGCTTGTACTTAAGGGAATCATTGATTGTCCGGATCTTCCGCTTAATGTATCAAGAAGTGCTCTTCAGAATGACGGCTTTGTAAAGAAGATTTCTGATTATATTACAAAGAAGGTTGCTGACAAGCTTTCAGGAATGTTAAAGACAGACAGAGAAAGATATGAGAGCCTTTGGGAGGATATCTCACCATTCATCAAGTTCGGATGCCTTAAGGACGACAAGTTCAACGAGAAGATGGAAAAGGCTATGATCTTCCGTAATCTCGAAGGCAAGTATATATCTCTTCAGGAGTACCTCGATCAGGCTAAGGAAAAGCATGAGAACAAGGTATTCTATGTAAGTGATGAGCAGACACAGGCTCAGTATATTGAAATGTTCAAGAAGGAAGGCATGGATGCTATCTTCCTTACACATAATATCGACAGCCCATACATTACAAGTATGGAAGCTAAGAACGAGGGTGTTAAGTTCCTTAGAATCGATTCTGATATCAGCGACAGCATGAAGGGTGAAGAGCTTTCTGAAGAGGACGCAAAGAACTATACAGAAAAGCTTACAGAAATCTTTAAGAAGGCTCTGGGTAAGGAAAAGCTTACCCTTGAGGCTCGTTCACTTAAGGATGAGAATGTTTCATCAATGATCCTTCAGTCTGAGGATCAGAGACGTATGGCTGACATGATGAAGATCTACAGCATGGGCGGAATGAACTTCGGCGATTTCGGAGCAGATGCAGAAACACTTGTTTTGAATGTAAACAACAGCCTGGTTAAGTTTGTTATGGATAAGCCGGAGGATGAGCTTACACCTGAAGTATGTTGTCAGCTCTATGATCTTGCTGTTCTTGCAAACAGGCCACTTACAGCAGAAGAGCTTACACGTTTTGTGAAGAGAAGCAACGAACTGCTTGTTAAGCTTACAAAATAAGTTTGATGTGGAATTAAATACTTTATTATGATAAACTGAAGTCTCAAAGATTTTATTGAAAGGGCTTAAAACTATGAAGATCTACAATACATTAACAAGAAGAAAGGAAGAGTTCGTTCCGATAAATCCGGGTAAGGTTGGCATTTATGTCTGCGGACCTACTGTATATGATTTTATCCATATCGGAAATGCTCGTCCTCAGATCATTTTTGATACACTCAGAAGATACCTTGAATATAAGGGCTATGAGGTAAACTATGTATCGAACTTCACTGATGTTGACGATAAGATCATTAAAAGATCTATCGAGGAGAATATCGATGCATCCGCTATTTCAGAGAGATTCATAGTTGAATGTAAGAAGGACATGGAAGATCTTAATGTTCGTCCGGCTAATGTTCATCCTCAGGCTACAAAAGAAATCCCTGACATGATCGAACTGGTTAAGGTTCTTATCGAAAAGGGACATGCATATGAGAAGAACGGTACGGTATATTTCAGAACAAGAAGCTTCCCTGAATACGGTAAGCTCTCACATAAGAATATAGATGATCTTGAGTCGGGACACAGAGCAGAAGCTCATCAGCTCAAGGTAAGCGGTGAGGACGAGAAGGAAGATCCGCTGGATTTCGTTCTCTGGAAGCCTAAGAAGGAAGGTGAGCCTTTCTGGAAATCACCATGGAGTGAAGGACGTCCGGGATGGCATCTTGAGTGCTCATGCATGGCTAAGAAGTATATCGGCGGAACTATCGACATTCATGCCGGTGGAGAGGACCTGATATTCCCTCATCATGAAAATGAGATTGCTCAGAGTGAAGCTGCAAACGGTACAACATTTGCGAACTACTGGATGCATAACGGATTCCTGAAGATAAACGGAGACAAGATGTCAAAGTCTCTCGGTAATTTCTTTACAGTAAGAGATATCTGCTCAAAGTATGATCCTCAGGTTTTCAGATTCTTTATGCTTACAGCACAGTACAGAACTCCGCTTAATTTCTCGGAGGAGCTTGTTTTAGATGCTGCAAAGGGACTTGAGAGAATCGTTAACGGTGCCGAGAAGCTTAAGGGTATCGTTGAGAAGGATAATAAGAAGCCTATGACTGATGAGGAAAACAGAATCATCAGCGAGGAGCTTCCTAAGTATGTTGAGAAGTTTGAGGCTGCTATGGATGATGACCTTAACACAGCCGATGCAATTTCAACTATTTTCGAGCTTATAAGATTTACAAATGCAAGTACGGATACGGAGTCATCTTCGGATTTCGCAAAGGCATTGTATGATACATTATTTACACTTGCAGATACTGTACTCGGTGTACATATTGAGAGAAAGGCTGGGGAGATGGCATCAGATGATGTTGCTGAAATCGAGGCACTTATCGCTGAAAGAACAGCAGCTAAGAAGGCAAAGGATTTTGCTGCAGCAGATGCTATAAGAGCGAAGCTTCTTGATATGGGTATTATTATCGAGGATACCAGAGAGGGCGTAAAGTGGAAGAAGGCTTAGATGTGCGAAAGAAATATTCCATGTATTCTCCGCTGACACTGGCGTATATGGGAGACAGTGTATTTGATCTTTTGATCAAGGAATATATTGTCGGCCACCACAATATGCAGGTGGAGAAGTTCCATAAGAGAGTATCGAATATAGTGTGCGCGAGAAATCAGGCGGCATTTATGGATGCACATTTGGAGCTTTTTACTGAGGAGGAACAGGAAGTATATAACAGGGGTAGAAATGCTTCTGTTCATACTAAGGCTAAAAATGCGTCTATGGCTGAGTATAAGAAGGCTACCGGATTTGAAGCAGTGATAGGATATCTCCATCTCTGCGGAATGAAGGACAGGCTTGATGTTATTATCAATCAGATGCTTGATGATGCGGGAGAATTGATGTGACCTACGATCATAAGAATAATAAGAAAAATTATAAGAATCATAATGGCCGTGACGGACGTAACAGGAATGACAGGTTCCCTAAAAATGTACCGGAGGACGAGCTTGCTTCTGAAGTGACTGAAGCTGACGATGAATCCGATATCGTTGAGGGACGTAATGCCGTTCTTGAGGCTGTCCGTTCGGGCAGATCCATAGATAAGCTCTACCTTCAGGAAGGTGTAAGGGATAACAGCATTGCGATAATCCTTTCGATGCTGAAGGGCACGGGAGCTATAATCAATTATTGTGACAAGCAGATACTCGATCAGATGTCCGTTACGGGAAAGCATCAGGGCGTCATTGCGAGATGTGCTGCTTATCAGTATTCTGAGATTGAGGATATCTTTGCCAAGGCTGAGGAGAAGGGAGAGGATCCTTTCGTATTCATACTTGATGAGATAGAAGATCCTCACAATCTCGGAGCTATCATAAGAACAGCAAACCTTGCAGGTGCACACGGAGTGATAATCCCGAAGCACAGAGCAGCCGGACTTACAGCGGTTGTTGCGAAGGCTTCAGCAGGAGCTCTTAATTATACACCTGTAGTAAAGGTTACAAATATAACAAAGACTATAGAAGAACTGAAGGAACGCGGTCTTTGGTTTGCATGTGCCGATATGGATGGAGAAGTTATGTACAAGGCAAATCTCAAGGGGCCGATAGGACTTGTTATCGGAAATGAAGGCAAGGGCGTTTCAAGACTTGTTAGAGATAATTGTGATTATGTTGTAAGTATCCCGATGAAGGGCGATATAGATTCACTTAACGCATCCGTTGCGGCAGGTGTTATCGCGTTTGAGATTGTCAGACAAAGGATGAGTTAAATGTCAGATAAGGATTATAGTGCTTATTCGGATACGGAACTGGTTGAAATGTCCAAGGGCGGAGATTTCGATGCAGAAGAGTATCTGATCAATAAGTACAGCTATATAGTCAGATACGAGATACGATTTCTCTATATCGTCGGTGCTGAGGTTGAAGACCTTATGCAGGAGGGGATGATAGGGCTGTTTTCTGCTATAAGAAGCTATGATTTAGGTTCCAAGGCGAAGTTCAGCACATTTGCTACTACCTGTATCAGAAACAGAGTCAATACCTTTATCAAGACCAATAACCGAGAGAAGCATATTCCGCTTAATACTTATATTTCCATATATTCCGGTGAGGATGAAGAGGATGAGGTGCCGATATATGAGCAGCTTATCGATGAATCTCCGGGACCTGAGGAAGAGGTTATTGAGAGCGAGCGCTTCAGAGAAATGTACGCCGAACTGGATAAGCGTCTCAGTCATGTGGAAGGAACTGTGGCAAAGCTCTATATATCAGGCAGATCCCGTGCAGAGATTGCTGAGGCTATCGGAAAAGACGAGAAGTCCGTAAATAACGCCCTTACCAGGATCCGCAATAAACTCAAAGGTAATAATTGACAAAAGACGATTTATATTTTATTATAAGGAAGCTGTTTAATGCTGTTATAGCTCAGACGGTAGAGCGCAACATCGGTAATGTTGAGGTCACGGGTTCGATTCCCGTTAGCAGCTTGTGAAAATCGAGCAAAAGTCACAAATCCGCGAAGCGGATGTGCCGAAAGAAAATAGAGTCCGTTAAGCTTGCTTAATACGGACTCTATTTTTTTGAGGTATATATCTGCCTCCGGCAGATATGTGACTTTTGCGAGATCACATCATCGCCGTGATGTGGGTTTTAACCCACATTACGGCGATGTGCTTTGTTGCGGCGATGTGCATTAACCCACATTACGGCGATGTATTCTAAAAAACATATTGACAACATAATATCAATATGATAATATCTATACCATAGTAATCAATTCAAAAGGGAGGTTTTGTGTTATGGGTATTTTCAGTGATATGATGAACAAGCTTACAAGCGATGAGGCTGCTGCATCAAGCGTTCAGCCGATTCAGGAAGAGGTAAAGCAGGAAGCTCCTCAGACTACAGTTCCAATAAATCTTGATAAGCTTGCTATAGCAACAGCAGCGCTTTCTATCTATACAGCGGCGTGTGACGGAAAGATTACACTTGATGAGTTCTTTGAGGTTGAGCTTGGAATAGGGGCTATCAACTCAAAGGCAAAGATTTCTGATGAGGCCAATGCGGTTATCAAGCAGATTACAACAAATCACAATATTACATGGGATGAAGTTCAGAATTACCTTGATAATATTCGCACAGAAGACCTTATTACGATGAAGAGAGTACTTAATGACATAGTTCTTTCTTCTAACGGAGTAGAGGAAGCTGAGAAGAAGGTTATGGATGACTTTGATGCTTATATTGAGGAGCGCAGTAAGTAAATCATAGAATAATATATAATGATCATTAGGAGATCTGCATATGCAGGTCTCTTTTTATGGTATATCCAAGCTTTTCCTTTGTTTATCGCATATTTTGTGTTATAATACATATATCTATGCGTTTTGGCACAAGATTTTCCGTTTTGATTTTATAGGGGTGAGACATGCTTGGGATTTTTAAAAACAAAAAGTTCAGAGCTTTACCGATATTAATGTCGATGTGTATCATAGCGGTTACATTTTTCATGAACTGTCCTACAGTATGGGCAGATGATGAGGATGAATCAGATAGTTCATGGGAAGAATCTGATGATTCTGCTATGCTGGCTACGGATTCCGATCCTGAGGCATATGATCTTTCACTGGATTATGATTTTGAAAGTTTCCTCGACGGTCAGGGATTCCCTGAGAGCTACAGAGGATTTTTGAGAGATCTACATGCGAGCCATCCTTCATGGACATTTTATTCGGTTCAGACAGGTATAGACTGGTATGATCTTGTGGAGAATGAGAGAAATAAGGCCGGACAGGTCAAGAATCTTGTTTACTGCTCATCCTATGAACCGAATTATAACTGGCGTTCTACGGAAGTCGGCTATGATTATGATACAAATACCTGGTATCCGTATGACGGTACAACATGGTATGCGGCTTCGAATGATATTGTAAGATATTATCTCGATCCGAGAACATATCTTTATGAGGGCTATATATTCTGTTTTGAATCACTGTCATATCAGGAAGGCATGCAGAATAGAAGCGGAGTTGAGGCAATCCTGAGCGGATCCTTCATGTATGATGCTTATCCGCCGGGAGAATGGCAGCTTTATTCTGAGATCATCATGGATGCTGCGGCTGAGAGTGGTGCAAGCCCTTATCATCTGGCTTCAAGAATGAAGCAGGAAATGGGAAATGAGATGGGAGTTGCGGCTTCGGGCGATAGCAGCTCTTATCCGGGAATATATAATTACTTCAATATCGGTGCCGTAGATACACCGAGCGGTTCGGCTGTTTATAACGGACTCAGCTGGGCGGCAAGTGACGGAAGCTATGGAAGACCATGGGACAGCCCATGGAAGTCCATAGTCGGAGGAGCTGAATTCCTTGCGCAGTCATATATCTCATGCGGACAGGATACGCTTTATACACAGAAGTTTAATGTTACAAATACTTCGTGTTTATTCTATCATCAGTATATGTCAAATATTCAGGCGCCGGCAAACGAGGGCTATTCACAGTACAGAGCCTATGCAGCAAACGGACTGCTTGATTCTTCTATAGTGTTTAAGATACCGGTTTACGAGAATATGCCGGATTATCCGGTTTCAAAGCCGTCAGAGAGCGGTACACCGAATGATTATCTTGCATATCTTTCAATCGACGGATATTCACTTACACCTTCGTTCAGAAGTGATGTGGTTGATTATTCGCTCATAGTTGATGAGTCTGTATCAAGTATCAATATTTCAGCAGCGGCAGCAGCCGGTTCGTCAAATGTTAACGGTACCGGAAATATCAGTCTGTACGAAGGAACAAATAAGCTGGTAGTTTCTGTAACCTCAGATACGGGAAGCGTAAGAAATTACAACATCACCGTTGTAAGAGGTTCAGGCGGATCGCCGGGCGGTTCAAACGCTCCTTCGGGAGGAAGAGGCGATATCAACGGAGACGGAAAGATAAGCGCACTTGATATAGTTAAGATTCAGAGACTTATCGTCGGTATTGATGAAAAAACAGATGCCATATTCTCTGTAGCGGATGTTAACGGAGACGGAAAGATAAGTGCACTTGATATAGTTAAGATACAGAGACATATAGTAGGTCTTGAAACTATAGATTAATGTATTGATAGAATGTATATTTGAGGAGATGTTAACATGAAAAGGTTTATCAGATCATTCAGCGGTATAATCCTTTCGTTGCTGATCATTTTGGGAGCTGTTACAGCAGACAGAGCACTCACTGCTCATGCCGATTCCGTAGATGTATACGCATCGGTATCATCATCGAGCGTGAGGATCGGACAATCGGTTGATGTGACAATATCCGTAAACGGTTCGTCGCTTTCGGCTTATACGATGTATATATCATATTCGTCTGATATTCTTGAATATGCCGGAAGCTCAGGTACTGTCGGAGGCGGTGGCGGAACGCTTACAGCATCCGGTTCAGGTCCGGGATCTGTAACTATATCATTTACAGCTATCGCAAACGGTACAGCATACGTTTCAACAAGCGGAGATGAGTTCTACGATATAAACTATGAAGTACTTGGTGTTTCGCACGCAGGTGTTTCCGTAACTGTTGAGACAACAGAAAATCAGACAACAGAGGATAAGGAAGACAATTCGGAGGATAAGACAGAGACTACCACCGAAAAGGATGAAAGGTCGGATGATTGTGACCTTGCATCACTTTCAATATCACCGGGCGAGCTTTCACCAAGCTTCAGTCCTGACAATACAAGCTATACTGTTCAGCTTACTGAAAATGATGAAAGTATAGCCATTAGTGCGATAACAAATGACGAGAAGGCAACAACCAGTGTAAGCGGTGCCAACTCGCTTGAGAAGGGAGCAAACTTTGTCACAGTAACGGTTACTGCTGAGAACGGTGCGATTAAGGTTTATAACCTTACGGTAATGTGCGGCGAAGAGACTGAGGATATAATGCTCCAGGTCCAGGGCCGAAACTTTATCGTTTTAACCGAGGATCTTCCGGATGCGCCTGAAGGCTTTACAGAGACAACTGTAAAGATAAATGATAAGGATATTCCGGGATTTACAGCACCTAACAAGAGACTTAATATAATCTGTCTGAAGAACGAGGGCGGTGACAAATTCTGGTACATTTATGACAAGGATAATTCTTCCTTTATGCCATATAATGAGGTTCCTTGTGAAAAGGGAAGATATGTTATCATGAATAAGCCTGACAGCTTTGCTGTTCCAAACGGATTTAAGGATGCGGATCTCAAGATCGGCAATACTATGTATAAGGCATTTTCTGACGGAACAGGAAGCGGAATCTATCTTATTTATGCTATGAATCTGAACGGTGAGGCTGGCTACTATCTTTATGATACAAGAGAAGGAAGCTTTATGCGTTTCGCGGCTGTAGAAAGCCTTATCGCTTCAAGAAGTGATGCTGAGAAGGTTGCACCTGCAACTGTGGCTCCTGCAACGGAAGCTCCTGCTCCAAGTCCGGTTGTGACAGATGGAGAGGATACGGTAAAGGAAGAAAATGTCATCTCAAGAGGTGCACTTAAAAAACTTCTTATTGCAATGACTGTATTATTCGTTATAATGTGTATTGCTGTAATTGTTCTCGTTATAAGAAACAGCAATCTTATGAATAAGCTTGATCCGGATGAAAGTGCAGATGATGCCGATGAGAAGATCGGCGGTGAGACGGAAGCAAAGACAGCCGATACAGACAAGGGCGCTCAGCAGGATGCAGGTAAAGCTGAAGACGAGAAGGAAGACCTCAGTAAGAATAAGTCTTACGGAGTTAATGATGATACAGGCGAAATCCAGCTTGAGGTTGCAAGTGATTTTAACAGCAGTGTAAATGTACCGCTTGCAAAGGAAGAGCGTGAAGACAGGATTGAAAGTGCCAAGAAGGATAGACCTTTTGGAATAGATTCCGCATTTGATGTAATACCGGGTGAAGAGCAGGCAGCTCAGGTAGTACAGGCAGCACTTGCAGAGGAAAAACGTGTCGAGGAAAAGCGTACCGAAGTTAAGTATACAGAGGTCGTTGAGAAACCGGCAAAGAAGGTAGTCCTTCCGGGACAGGATGATGAGGAGGAATAATCAGTAATGGCTGATGAGATTATCAAGGAATCAGAAGGCGTAGGCGAGTCTGAAGAAGTTAAATCAAAACATTTTATAGAGCAGATCATTGATAAGGATCTGGCAGAGGGTAAGTATACAAAGATAGTTACCAGATTCCCACCGGAGCCGAACGGATATCTGCATATCGGACATGCTAAGTCTATACTTCTTAACTATGGACTGGCAGTTGAATATAACGGACAGTTTAACCTCAGATTTGATGATACTAATCCTACAAAAGAGAAGGAAGAATTCGTTGATTCAATCGTAGAGGATGTAAAATGGCTCGGTGCAGACTTCAGAGGTGAAGTGCTTTTCGCATCAAACTATTTTGATCAGATGTACGAAGCTGCTATAAAGCTTATCAATAAAGGAAAGGCTTATGTTGATGAACTTTCTGCTGAAGAGATAAGAGAGTACAGAGGTACGCTTACAGAGCCCGGCAAGGATTCTCCTTATCGTGACAGAAGTATTGAAGAGAATCTTCAGCTTTTTGAGGCTATGAAGAACGGAGAGTTCCCGGATGGATCAAAGGTTCTCCGTGCTAAGATCGATATGTCATCTCCTAACATTAATATGAGAGATCCTGTTATATATCGTATTGCCCGCATGACTCATCACAACACTGGTGATAAGTGGTGCATTTATCCGATGTATGATTTTGCTCATCCTATCGAGGATGCTATTGAAGGAGTTACACATTCTATCTGTACACTTGAGTTTGAGGATCACAGACCTCTCTATGACTGGGTTGTACAGGAGCTTGAATATCCAAACCCACCAAAGCAGATTGAGTTTTCAAAGCTTTACCTTACAAATGTTGTAACAGGTAAGAGATACATCAAGAAGCTTGTAGAGGATGGAATTGTTGACGGATGGGATGATCCGAGACTTGTATCACTTGCAGCTCTCAGACGTCGTGGATTTACACCGTCATCACTTAAGAAATTTATGGAGCTGGCAGGAATTTCAAAGTCTCAGGGCTCATGTGATTATGCAATGCTTGAGTACTGTATAAGAGAAGACCTTAAGCCGGTTGTTCCGCGTCTTATGGGTGTTCTTAATCCTATCAAGCTTGTTATCGATAACTATCCGGAAGGTCAGACAGAGGAGTTTGATATCGAGAACAATCCGGATAAGGAAGATGCAGGTACCAGAAAGGTTACCTTCTCCAGAGAACTTTATGTTGAAGCTGATGACTTCATGGAGGAACCTCCAAAGAAGTACTTCAGACTCTTCCCTGGAAACGAGGTAAGACTTAAGGGTGCTTACTTTGTTAAATGTACATCCTGCGAGAAGGATGCTGATGGAAATGTAACGCTTATCCATGCTACATACGATCCGGAAACAAGAAGCGGAAGCGGATTTGAGGGACGTAAGGTTAAGGGTACTATCCATTGGGTAAATGCAGCCGATTGTCTCACAGCTGAGGTAAGACTGTACGAAAATATAATTGATGAGGAAAAGGGTAAGCTGAACGAGGACGGAACTCTGAACCTTAATCCTAATTCACTCGTAGTTCTTAAGAATGCCAAGCTTGAAGCTTGTCTTAAGGATGCAAAGGTGGGTGACTCATTCCAGTTTATCAGAAACGGATATTTCTGCGTAGACAATAAGGATTCAAAGGAAGGTGCGCCTGTATTTAACAGGATCGTCGGACTCAAGAGTTCATATAAGCCTCAGTAAGCTGATGACTTATAGAGATATACATGAATAACGATTATATATTAGAAGATATAAAGGATTTCAGCCTGAAGGAGACTTTGGAATGTGGACAGTGCTTCCATTTTTCCAGAGTTGACAACGGCGAGAATCCAAACAAATATGAATATGATATAGCTGCATGCGGAAGGTTTCTTCATATCTCGGAAGAACCTTCCGCAAACGGTATAAAACTTACATTCTTCGATACAGATAACTGGGAGTATGAACATATATGGAAGAAATACTTCGATCTTGAGAGAGATTACGGAGATGTAAAAAGAAGGATAGTTAAGGCTGATCCGAGACTTGCCAGTATCATTTCGGAGAATCCAGGAATAAGAATACTTAATCAGGAATTCTTTGAATGCCTTATATCTTTCATTATTTCACAGAATAAGCAGATACCTCAGATAAAGCAGGTTGTAAGAAATATATCAACTCTGTGCGGCGATAAGAGAGGCGCTGATTCAATAAGGTTTTTCAATTCTGATTTTGATGCTCTTTTCCCTCGTCCTGAGCAGCTGGCATCTGTTACAGAGGATGATATCAGAGGCTGCAAGGCAGGTTTCAGGGCGCCGTACATTTTAGATGCTGCTACCAAGGTTGCATCGGGAGAGCTGTCCGAGAAGGAACTGAGACGACTTTCTACAGATGAAGCCAGAGAAAAGCTGATGTCGGTTAAGGGTGTGGGAGAGAAGGTTGCTAACTGCGTGCTTCTTTATTCATTGGGGAGAACGGATGCATTTCCTGTAGATGTATGGATGAAGAGAATATGCGAAGAACTCTATTTCCATACTGATACGCCGAAGGCTGTTATCGAGGAGAAAATGTGCGAGAAGTTCGGAGATATCGCGGGAATCGCACAGCAGTATCTGTTTATATTTGGTAAGGACAAGAAGATAGGGGTATAAATGGACAGGGAGTTATGCATTATAGTGGTGGTATGCTCGATGATAGTATTACTGCCGGTAATTGGATACATCATATATCTGCTGATAAAAAGCAAAAATGATTATAAGCTGGTTGAAAATATGCCGCTGAGTGTGAAAAGCAGACTGGCTTCTGCTGAGGCGATGACACCGCTTGATGCAAAATCATATTTTGAGTATAAAGACGGGCTGATCCGTGAGCAGAAGGGGTTGCTCCTTTATCTGACACTTATTATCGTTGTTGAAACCATACTCATGCTGATAAAATATCGTGATATGATGATCGATGTTATAAAGGGCAATGTGATCATTTATTTGATTTTGATAGTTTTGTTTGCGGCTTCGTTAGGATATAAATTATTTAAGCTCGGTGATAACGTCGGCATAGTTAAGATGCAGTGTGAACCGCTTAAGTATAGGATAGGCGGCAGAGAAAGATGGCTTCTTGTGGCATTTTATGACAGGGATAAAAAGGAGTTCAGAAAATGCCGTATCTATAATGGCTTTAACAGGCTGTATATCAGAGAAGGGAATTATCTGCTTGCGAGACACGGCGTAAATAAAATGAGGATAATCGGATTATATCAGGAGAAGATAACTCCGGATAATGTTACGAAGACTGCTGATTTTGTAACCGGATGGAAGATGAATAAATAGCAAATGTGAAATAAATAAGTATAAGTTGACACCTGCTTCGGCAGGTGTTATCCTTTTTAGGAAATTAATTCAAATGAAAGAAGATTAAAATGTACTGGACAAACAACAACGTACAACTGACTAAAGGTTATACAATTCTCCCGTAAGGGGGATAGTGCTCCCATTTTTAGGTTAGTTTACAAGCTATATCCGGTATTAGTGCATTATCTCCAATAGGTTTTTACTGTTAAGTATGACTGAAGGGAGATTTTTTTATGTTCAATTTAAGAAGACAATTAAGATTATTATATACAACTGGAGTTCTGGGCAACCTTTCTATAACGGGAGCCTGGGTAGTGATAATGGCATCAAGAGGATTTTCTCTGGTGCAGATAGGATTTGCGGAAACGATATTTCATATTACAAGCTTATTGATGGAGATTCCGTCGGGAATGCTGGCGGATGTTTACGGACGAAAGAGAATGTTGGCGCTGGGAAATATAATGGCGGTGACAGGTGATATCATTACGGCCATATCCGGTAATTTTGCTGTAGCGTGTCTCGCTATGCCGTTCCATGCCATGGCGTATAATTTTGCTTCGGGTTCGGGAGAGGCTCTCGCTTATGATTCTATGAAGAGTGAGGGCAAAGAGGAGCATTATGAGAAGTATTCATCAAATCAGTCTGTAATATATCGTGTGGCAAACGGTATTTCCACTTTGTGTGCAGGTGTTGCTTTATGGCTCGGCTACAGAAAGGCCTATCTTATCAGTGCGTTAATGGGACTTGTGACGCTCTTTTTTACACTGAAACTTGTTGAGATAAGAATAGAAGATTCACAGGAGGGGGAAGACGGAGACAGAAACGGCGGTAACGGAGAAAATAAGGCTTCAATGAGGGTTATGCTGAGGCGCCTTGTGGATTATTTTATAGATAGTATCAGATTCCTGAAGAAGAATCCGAAAGCTACAAAGCTTATGTTCCTTAATTCGTTTGTAGGTGCTATTGATATACTTCTCGTGTTTTTTCTGCAGACAAAGCTTAAGACGGCGGGGATTTCAAACCTGTTCCTTGGAGTGGCGTTGCTTTTCATGTCCCTGGGTGGAGTAGTGGGAGCGAAGCTTATCGTATGCTTCAAGAAGGTGAAGTATATAATGCTTTTTATAGTGTGTACGATAGGAGTTTTTACGGGAGTCCTTCTTGAACATACAGGTATGATAATACCTATGGTGCTTGGCGGCTTTATATCTTCATTATCTGATGATGCCATACAAATCAGAACAGATGCCAAGCTGAACGATATGTTCCCGTCAGAACAGAGGGCTACACTGGTGTCTATATCCAGCTTTACATTTTCTGTGATAATGATCGTGTTATCTCCATTGGCGGGATTTTTCTTCTCATTTTGGTAAAAAGGTATTGATTTATTTAAAAAAATGAGTACAATATAATTTGTATTAGCACTCAGGTGTAATGAGTGCTAAAGAAGGATTTTTAATAGGAGGCATTAAAATGAAGAAATTAAAGATTTCACCACTTGGTGACAGAGTAGTGCTTAAGGCTGCAGAAGTTGAAGAGACAACTGCTTCAGGAATCATTCTTACAGGTAATTCACAGGAAAAACCTCAGTATTCAGAGGTTGTTGCAGTAGGGCCGGGTAAGGTTGAGGACGGCAAGAAGGTTCCGATGACTGTTAAAGTAGGACAGAAGGTTATTTATTCACAGTATTCAGGTACAGATGTTACACTTGGCGAAGAGAAGTATACAATCGTAAGTCAGGAGAACATTTTAGCTGTAGTTGAGTAATTGATCATAAAGACGGTTTTATATTTGTTAATTACAGAATTGATATAGATTTTAGGAGGCGAATTTAAATGGCAAAGGATATAAAGTACGGAGCAGAAGCCAGAAAAGCTCTTGAGGCAGGCGTTAATAAGTTAGCAGATACAGTTAGAGTAACACTCGGACCTAAGGGTAGAAATGTAGTACTTGATAAGTCTTACGGTACACCGCTCATCACAAACGACGGTGTTACAATCGCTAAGGAGATCACACTTGAGGATGCATTTGAGAACATGGGTGCTCAGGTTGTTAAGGAAGTAGCTACAAAGACAAATGATGTTGCCGGCGACGGAACAACAACAGCTACAGTTCTTGCTCAGGCTATGATCAACGAAGGAATGAAGAACCTCGCTGCAGGTGCTAATCCTATCGTTCTTCGTAAGGGAATGAAGAAGGCAACAGATGAGGCAGTTAAGGCTATTACAGCTATGTCAAAGAAGGTTGCCGGTAAGGATCAGATTGCTAAGGTTGCTGCTATTTCAGCCGGTGACGAAGAGGTTGGACAGCTTGTTGCTGATGCTATGGATAAGGTATCAAAGGACGGCGTTATCACAATCGAAGAGTCAAAGACAATGGAGACAGAGCTTGACCTTGTTGAAGGTATGCAGTTCGACAGAGGATATGTTTCAGCATACATGGCTACAGATATGGAGAAGATGGTTGCCGAACTTTCAGATCCGTATATCCTTATTACAGATAAGAAGATTTCAAACATTCAGGATATCCTTCCACTTCTTGAGCAGATCGTTAAGTCAGGAGCTCAGCTTCTTATAATTGCTGAGGATGTTGAAGGTGAGGCACTTACAACACTTATAGTAAATAAGCTTAGAGGTACATTTAACGTTGTAGCTGTTAAGGCACCGGGATATGGCGACAGACGTAAGGATATGCTTCAGGATATCGCTATTCTTACAGGTGGTACAGTAATTTCTTCAGAGCTCGGCTATGAGCTTAAGGATGCAACAATCGATCAGCTCGGACGTGCTAAGAGCGTTAAGGTTACAAAGGAGAATACAACAATCGTTGATGGTCTTGGTAAGAAGGCTGCTATCAAGGATAGAGTTGCTCTTATAAAGACACAGATCACAGATACAAAGTCAGACTTCGACAGAGAGAAGCTTCAGGAGAGACTTGCTAAGCTCGCCGGTGGTGTTGCAGTTATCAGAGTTGGTGCTGCTACAGAAACAGAGATGAAGGAAGCTAAGCTTCGTATGGAAGATGCTCTTAATGCTACAAGAGCTGCTGTTGAGGAAGGAATCATCGCAGGTGGCGGATCAGCTTATGTTCACGCTATCAAGAAGGTTGAGAAGCTTGCTGCTACACTTGAGGGAGATCAGAAGACAGGTGCACAGATTATCTGTAAGGCACTTGAGGCACCTCTGTTCCACATCGTAGCAAATGCAGGTCTTGAAGGCGCAGTAATCGTTAACAAGGTTAAGGAAGCAAAGGATGCAGTAGGTTTCGATGCTTACAAGGAAGAGTTCGTAACAATGATCGAAGCAGGTATCATCGATCCTGTTAAGGTTACAAGAACAGCACTTCAGAACGCAACATCAATCGCATCAACACTCCTTACAACAGAGTCAGTAGTAGCTGACATCAAGGAAGACGCTCCGGCAATGCCAGCAGGTAACCCGGGCATGGGAATGATGTAACGTGTTAACAGCGAGACAAAGTATATAGCGCACATGCGTAGCATGTGACAAAAAGAGACCACGTCCGCAAGTTTACTTGCTTGGACGTGGTTTTCTTTTTGTCAAAAGCTGCCTGTGGCAGCGTGCGCTATATACTTTGGCGAGCGTCGCGTATCGCCGTAGCGAAGCGAAGGCGATAATGTCCCCCTCATCCCCATTTCCGTCCCTCTTATTCACATTTTCTTGCCAATGCATCTCCATTCGTATATAAATTATACATACACTACATTTACCACTTACATCATCGGAGGTACACAATGCAGAAATTATCTAACCAGGAGAAGCTCCGCCCATGGATGGGTGTTGCCTTATTCATATTCATTATGGCCGTATTTCTTACACTGGGTCAGTATATGCAAGTCAAATGGGGAATGACAGGACTTGTTTTTACAGAACTCATGTTCCTCGCTATTGCAGTCATATTTTCACTTATCAGAGGAGTCAGTCTGAAGGAGGTCTTCCCGGTGAAGAAGATAACGCTCAGAGATCTGTTCGGCTGTGCGGCGCTTCATGCGGGAGGGTTTCTCCTATCATATATAAGCATTGCATTAGTCGGAATTATCTATCCAAAGTCTCTTAAAATAGCAGACAGCCTTAATGATTTTATGTTTGGAAATCTGACTTTTATTCCTGCGCTTCTTATCATCGGACTGCTTCCGGCAATATGTGAAGAGGCTATACACAGAGGCGCAATATTATCCTGCTTCAGATCCATAAAGAAGGATTGGATTATCGTTCTGATAATGGCAATATTCTTCGGTGTGAACCATATATACATAATCAAATTCTTTTCGACTGCCATACTGGGTGGCGTACTCGCTTATGTACTTGTAAAGAAAAACAATATACTTCTTACGATGCTCATGCATTTTACAAATAATGCATTAAGTGTAATCGTTACTTACAGGCAGGGGGCGGAAAGCAGTGATGCGGCATCTATTGCCGATATGAACCTTGTACCGGTTCTCGGAGTATATATGATCATCGGATGTGTGGTTCCTTTCCTTTTTGTTGTCGGAAGCCTTTTGTTAAAGCCTGAAGAACATAAAAAGAAAAGATTTGCCATTGCTGCAATAGTATCGGTGATCATGGTGATATCCGGTGCGATGATCCTTATCAAGGGAGGTTTGTCAGCTCAGCACCTGAACAGTACTGTATCGTATGAGGTTACAGCAGAAGAAAAGGAGATTGTAGATATTTTTACAGGCGGAAGAGGTCGGTGGAATTGCCGATTTCTTCCGTTTTTCTTAAGATTTAATATATTGATTATGATGTATGGTTTCGGTATACTAAATGTTGTGTATTGCCCATAAAATAAGGCAAATGTGCATTATATATTGATGAAAAAAGAAAGGCCGGAATATGATATTTACAACCAATGGACGTTATAAAGATGACCTGAAAGAATACAATGAACAGATACTCGAAAAGTACGGCGTTTCGTCGGAAAGTGCCGTAAGAGAGATAATGTGTCTTGCAGATACAGGTAATACCGTTGCATGCAAGCTTTATGCAGATCTTATATATTATAAGAAGGTGCTCAGAAAGCATTTTTACAGAGATGCATTCGAACTTTATCTTAAGTCTGCGGGAATAAGTGTAAATGAATTCGGCTGGATGTGCAGCGGCGTGTCTTATCCCCTTTCTTTCTGGATGATCGGTTACTATTTGATCAACTACAAGAGAGAGTCGGCACTGCTGAACTGCGAGACCATAGATATTATTGAAGAGATGTCTCTGGAGGAAAGATTTACCATAGCGCTTAAGCTTGCGGTTA
Source organism: Eubacterium sp. (assembly GCA_017634555.1). Taxonomy (GTDB): domain Bacteria; phylum Bacillota; class Clostridia; order Lachnospirales; family Lachnospiraceae; genus Eubacterium_Q. The sequence continues at coordinate 52,634 of JAGBNF010000042.1, forward strand.
CGACCGTGGATCATATCACGGCAGCAGGTGCCATAAATCTTATAGGAAGAATACTCTTTGAAATCTCAGAGGATGAAGAACTGTTCGATAAGCTGAGGGCGATGGTAAACTCCACTGTATGTGACCATGATTTTTCTATGATCGGTATAGAGACAGAACCGATAGAGAACAGAGAACAGTGCGGAGCGATGTCTGATAAATTCTTCATCAAGGCTGCAGAAGACGGATATGTATATTCGTGTAATAATCTGGCAGTGCGTGAAGCTGAGCGTATAATAAAGCTTCTTACCGATAATGGTGAAGGTAAGAGCAAGGAAGAACTGTATGCTGAGAATAAAGAGGAAATTGACACAGCGGTCCTTGATTATATCTGTTTCCTGAAGATAGCGGCAGACAGATATGAACCTTATGCGGCAAATCGCCTAGGACTTTTCTACAGGACCGGAGAGATAAAAACATCAGATGGAAGCTTTATTTTCAGAGATTATATAGATCATGCTGTGGCAAAGGAATATTTCGTTAAGGCAACGATCTGTCCGGATGAGAATTCCGGCTGGGCCTTCCTTAATCTTATAAGATACTATTACAATGATTACAGCAACAATATAGAGCTTATGAATGAGCATATGGATTATATAAAGACCCTCAATCCTAAAGCATACGATATTGCCATAGAATTGTAGGATTAGTATGAAAAATCTTGTGAAATTGTAATCCTTGAAATAATACCTATATTTCAATATAATGTTTATCGTGTTTTACTTGGAGGAAGAAAAATTATGAAAAAGAAAATTATGATACTTGTTACAGGACTTGCTATGACAGGTCTTTTTGCTGCGTGTACATCAAATGTGGATCTGCCGGGCACAACACCGGAGACAACAGAAGCTACAACTGAGGCAGCCAGTGAGGAAGTAACAGAAGAAGAAACTACAGCAGAACCTGAAACAGAAGCAACAACAGAGTTTGCTCCTGATGAAGCATCCGGAGATGATGAGGCTGATAATCCTTTTGAGGCTTATGAGGGAGTATACTACTGTGACCTTGCCAATATTGATGTCCGTGCAGACGGAAAGGATGGAGCAAAGGTGACAGTTGTCTGGGGCAACGGTATAAATGCAAGCTCTGAATGGAAAATGGATATTACATGGAATGAAGATCTGTGGTTCAGTTATGAGAACTGTGTAAAGAAGACAAGTACTTACTCGGATGAAGCAGAGCTTGAAGAAGAAAAGATAGATTACGAGGATGGTACCGGCTCCTTTACATTCGGTGAAAATGTGATTACATGGAGCGATAATAAGGAATATATCGCTGAAGGTATGAAGTTTGAAAAGCAGGGAGTTATCGCTGCACCGGATGAAGCGGGGGAATAATATAATTCCGGTAAACAACTTGTTAAGAGGGAGAGTATAGATGGATAGCAGAGATTACGATTTTTTGGTAGATGAAGCAATCCGTGTCAGAAGAAATGCTTATGTACCATATTCAGGTTATTCGGTCGGTGCTGCAGTAATGACCGATAACGGAATATTTAAAGGCTGTAATGTAGAGAATCAGTCTTATGGACTTACTATTTGCGCAGAAAGAAATGCAGTATTCAGTGCTGTGGCTGCAGGAGAGAGACATATCAGGGCAATCGCGATAGTCGGAAGCTTCAGAGGTGAAGAGATAACAGATTATGCTTATCCTTGCGGAGCGTGCAGACAGGTTATAGCTGAGTTCAGTGACAGCGATACAGTTGTTATTGTGGCAAAATCAGTAGATGATTATAAGATCCATACCATGGCTGAGCTTCTGCCTGAATGCTTTACATTTCTATCATAATACAGGTAGGTACCTATTGACTTTAGAAAGGAATATATAATGTTTAATCCTGATACACTTGATGCGTATAAACTGGTTGAGAAGAAGGAGCTTCCGGAGTATAACGGAACCGGATATCTTCTCAGCCATACCAAGACAAAGGCAAGAGTTTTAATTATCGATAATGATGATACCAACAAGGTATTCAATATCATCTTCAGAACACCAAACATGACAAGCAAGGGTGTTCAGCATATCATCGAGCATACCGTACTCTGCGGCTCGGATAAATATCCTGCAAAGGATCCTTTTATTGAACTCGCAAAGGGTTCTCTTAATACATTTCTTAATGCAATGACATATTCGGATAAAACATGTTATCCGATAGCCAGTGTAAATGCCAAGGATTATCATAATCTGATGGATGTTTATCTGGATGCGGTTTTTAATCCCAATATTTATAAAAAAGAAGAGATTTTCAAGCAGGAGGGCTGGCATTATGAGCTTACATCTCCTGAGGATGAAATTACTATAAACGGTGTTGTATACAACGAGATGAAGGGTGTATATTCATCGGCCGATAATGTGGCAGAGATGTTTATAAATGAATCTCTGTATCCGGATTCTGTGTACGGAAAGGATTCCGGCGGTAATCCTGATGTTATTCCTACGCTTACAAGAGAGGAATATCTTGATTTCCACAGAAACTATTATCATCCATCAAACAGCTTTGTATATCTTTACGGAGATGTGGATTTTGAGAAGGAACTTAAGTATATAGATGAGGAATATCTGTCTCATTATGATTATCTTTATGTTCCGTCAGAAATAGCTCTTCAGAAAGCATTCGATAGGCCTATATATGTAGAAGGTGAATATAACATAGCAGAGGATGAAGAAGAGGGAGATGCAGCATATCTTTCATATAATACCGTGATCGGAACAACTGCGGATATTTATAAGACTACTGCGGTCGATGTACTTATAAAGGTTCTTTTCAATGAGCCGGGAGCACCTGTACGTCAGGCCGTACTCGATGCCGAGATATGCGATGATCTTGACGCAAGCCTTGATACAACAATGTGCCAGCCTGCATTTTCTGTTATTGCAAAAAATGCGGATCCTGCGGACGAAGAGAAGTTTATATCCATCATAGAGGATACCCTTAAGGGAATAGTCGAGAAGGGCATCAACAAAAGAGCGGTAGAGGCTGCGGTAAACAGATTTGAGTTTACAAACAGAGAGGCCGGATCGGGCAGATATCCGAGAGGACTTTCGGCAGGACTTTCAGGGATGGAAACCTGGCTTTATGATGATAATGCAGCTTTCGACCTTTTCAACATGCAGCCTGTATATGATTTCCTCAGAGATTCCATAGATAAGGGCTATTTTGAAAAAATCATAAAGGAAGATATCCTTGAGAATAATCATAAGTCATTCGTAAAGGTTCTTCCGAAGAAGGGTATTAATAAGCGGAATGAAGAAAAGCTTGCCCGTGAAATGTGTGAGCTAAAAGCATCCATGTCGGAGACTGAAATTCAGAAGCTTATAGAGGATACCGTAAATCTCAAGAAATACCAGTCAGAGCCTTCACCTGCAGAGGATATCGAGAAGATACCAATGCTTAAGCTTGATGATATTGATAAGCAGGCTCGTAAATTTACATACAAAGAATATAAGCAGGACGGACTTACACTTGTAAGTACAGACAGATTCTCCAACGGAATCAGCTATATGTCATTTAACTTTGATGTATCCGATCTTGATATAGATGATATAAGAACACTCGGTTTTGCAAGCTCACTGCTTAAGGAAGTGGATACAGATAACTTCAGTTATAACGAGCTTTCAAGTGAGATAAATATGCATACCGGCGGAATGAGCTTTTCCGTAAATATCAGAGATATATTCAAGCTGAATGATTACAGAGTTGTCTTCAGTGCATCCTTCAAGGTACTTGATACCAAGATAAAGGAAGCTGTATCGCTCCTCAGTGAGGTGCTTTTCAGATCACACCTTGATGACAAGAAGAGAGTTAAGGAAAACCTTGCGGAGAGCACATCCTACGGAAAGACATACTTCGTAGAGACGGGACATCTGACAGGAAGCAACAGAGCGCTTTCATACATTTTTCCTCATCTTGCACAGAATCAGTATGCGTGTGATCTCGGCGCTTACAGATGGGAATGTGAACTCCTTGATGCACTTGATGAGAAATATCCTTCACTTGTTCAGGATATAAACAGAATATTCTCAAAGATATTCAGAAGATCCTGCGTAAAGATGAACTATACAGGTAAGCTCAGTGCTGATGAAGTATTTGAAGCAGTTAAGCCATTTACGGATCAGTTGAGTGATGAGCCGATGGGAGATATTTCAAAGGCGGCAAGAGTTGAGACAGAAATGAAGAATGAAGGTATTAAGGCTTCTTCTAAGGTTCAGTATGTTGCTTCTGCAGCAGACTTTAGGAGCGCAGGCCTTGAATTTACCGGAGCACTTAATGTTCTCCAGCTGATACTTTCATATGATTATCTGTGGAATAATGTAAGAGTACTCGGAGGAGCCTACGGTGCAATGTGCGGCTTCAAGCGTAACGGAGAAATGTACTTCGCATCCTACAGAGATCCTAATCTTCAGAATACATATGAGATATATCATAATGCATGTAAATATGTGGAAGAATTCGACTGCAGTGACAGAGATATGCTGAAGTATATCATCGGAACTATTGCAAAGATCGATTCGCCTATGACACCTTCCATGGAAGGCTCACATAATTACATGGGCTATGAGAACGGATATACAGATGAAATGGTACAGAAGACCAGAGATGAAATCCTTTCATGTGATAAGGAGGCAATCAGAAACCTGGCGAAGTATATAAAGCTTCTTTCGGAAACAGAGGCTGTATGTACCATCGGAAATGAGTATAAACTCGAAGAATGTAAGGACCTTTTCAAGACTATTGATTCTTTATAAAAAGGATGTACAAATGATGAAATCCGGATTTGCAGCAATACTCGGCAGACCTAATGTCGGTAAATCAACTCTGATGAACAGAATGATCGATATGAAGATAGCGATTACTAGTTCAAGAGCACAGACAACAAGAAAAGAAATAAAGACTGTTTACACCGATGATCGTGGACAGATAGTATTTCTTGATACTCCGGGAATAACCAGAGCTGATTCAAAGCTCGGCGAATATATGTATAACGTTGCAGTGGATACACTTAAAACTGCGGACGTTGTTATGTGGCTGGTTGAACCGACGACATATATCGGAGCGGGAGAGAGAAAGATTCTTGAGATACTTGCAAGAGCTGCGGCTCCGGTACTGCTTGTAATAAACAAATCCGATACTGCCGATGCTGAGCAGATGCAGAAGGCAGTAGATACATATAAGGCGGCACTTGAAGAAGCGGGAATAAAGTCTGCAGGTACTGAAAACTTTAACAGCGAGTGCGGAAAGAATCCGGTGGCTGTTTCGGCTGTTACCGGTGACGGAACGGATGAGCTGATGGGCATCCTGTTCGATATACTTCCGGAGGGCCCTATGTATTATGACAGCGAGGCTGTTACGGATGAGACCGAAAGAGATATAGCGGCAGAGTTCATCAGAGAAAAGTGCCTTAAATTCCTTGATAAGGAGGTTCCTCACGGAGTTGCGGTAATAGTAGACAGCATGAAGGAAAGACCTGACGGAAGTCTGGTTGATGTTGAAGCAACTATTATCTGTGAGAGAGACAGCCATAAGGGAATAATAATAGGAAAGGGCGGTGCAACCCTTAAGAAGATAGGAAGTGCCGCACGTAAGGAAATAGAGGAAATGCTTGGCTCAAGAGTTAATCTTAAGATATGGGTCAAGGTTAGACGTGACTGGAAGAATAATCTTCAGAAGCTGAATGAATATGGTTACAGATGAGATAAACGTTAAGGGTATCGTTCTGGATGTATTTCCTCAGAATGATTACAATAAAAGACTTATCGTTCTTACCGACGAATTGGGAAAACTGACCGTCTTTGCAAATAATGCGAGAAAGCCGGGCACAAAGTTTTCTGCGGTCGGTCAGAAATTTGTGATGGCAGACTTTACGCTGAGGCAGGGAAGGAATTCCTATACGCTTGTTAAAGCCTCCATAATAAGGCCTTTTATTGAGCTTACGTCAGATATTGAAATGATGTGCTACGCATCACATATGTGTGAAGTGACATCATATTTTACGCGAGAAGGTATGGGAGCAACGGATGAACTGAACCTCCTGTATCTTTCATTTTGTGAACTCCTCAAGGGAAGACTTCAGTTCAGCCTGATACGAAGTATCTTTGAATGCAAGCTGCTGGATATTGAGGGCATCGGATTTCAGGTAGATATATACTTAAAGCATGGAGGACATATGAGTCCCACCGTTCAGTATGCGGTTCAATATATATTGTCCAAGGAGATATCCGAAGTGTTCAGCTTTGACCTGCTGCCGGATGCTGAAAAGGAACTGGCTGTACTGGTTACGGATTATACAAAAAAACATTGTGACACACATTTTAAATCCCTTGATATTCTCGGTTCTTTAATGTAGAATAGGCAAGTACAAAAATGGTTTAAAGATTTATAAGACTGGGGCTTATATGAAGAAGTATTTTTATTTGATCATTTCATTAACACTTTTATTTGTATTTTCGTCATACGGAAAGCAGAAAGACGAAACACCTGAATACGTTAGGCCTGACATCTTTGAAGGCTATAACGAATCAACACTTATCTTTAATGCAGACGGAAGTATCACAGAGATCGCAATGCAGGATTATAACGAGTCTGATGTTGATTATACCGGACTTAAAAGCTACGTTGAATCCGAAATACGTGATGCAAATTCAAAACTCGGCTCTGAGTGCATAGCAATGACTGATTACTTCGATGATTCGGGAGTTATCAAAGCCGCAATTCATTATACAGATATTAATTCCTATAATTATTTTAACAGTGTAAATTATGATATGTCGGGATTTGATCCGGACAAATGTGATATACGTGTTCAGCTTGATGAAACAGTTGATGCTTCATTAACTGATGCAACATATACAGATGCCGAGGTTGAGACTGATCTGGTCGAGGCTACATTTACGGATGCATCCGATAATTCGTTGAAAAGATCATCCGAGATCAGCAAGAGCTACATGATGCTTATCCTTGATGATAAGGTGGATGTAAAGTTCGAGGATGGAAAGGTACTGTATTATAACTCTTATGTCGAGAAGGGCAAGAGCGATAATACCGTTAAGAGTAAAGGCGATGGAAAAGCTGTTATCGTCTTTGAGTTTAATTATGCATATTAAGGCGTAAGCCAATATATATAGAAGGAAGGGCACTTTTATGGAAAAGTCAATGGAAAAAATCATATCCCTTGCCAAGTCAAGAGGTTTTGTATATCCGGGTTCCGAGATATACGGTGGTCTTGCTAATACTTGGGATTACGGTAATCTCGGTGTTGAACTTAAGAACAACATCAAGAAAGCATGGTGGAAGAAGTTCATTCAGGAGAATCCTTACAACGTTGGAGTTGACTGTGCGATTCTTATGAATCCTCAGGTATGGGTAGCTTCAGGACATCTTGGCAGCTTTTCTGATCCTCTTATGGATTGCAAGGAATGTCATGAGAGATTCAGAGCGGATAAGGTTATTGAAGACTTTGCCATGGAAAATGGTATAAAGCTTGAGTCATCTGTTGACGGATGGTCAAACGAAGAGATGGAGAAGTTCATCGAGGATAACAATATCCCATGTCCTTCATGCGGAAAGCATAACTTTACATCTATCAGACAGTTCAATCTTATGTTTAAGACCTTCCAGGGTGTTACAGAAGATGCTAAGAATACAGTTTATCTCAGACCTGAGACAGCTCAGGGTATCTTCGTAAACTTCAAGAATGTTCAGAGAACATCTCGTAAGAAGGTACCTTTCGGTATCGGACAGATCGGTAAGTCTTTCAGAAATGAGATCACACCTGGTAACTTTACTTTCAGAACAAGAGAGTTTGAGCAGATGGAGCTTGAGTTCTTCTGCAAGCCTGGTACACAGACAGAGTGGTTCAACTACTGGAGAAGCTTCTGTTATGAGTGGCTTCTTAACCTTGGTATCAAGGAAGAGAATCTCAGACTCAGAGATCATGATCCGGAAGAGCTTTCATTCTACTCAGATCATACAACAGATATCGAGTACGCATTTCCGTTTACAGACTGGGGCGAGCTCTGGGGAATCGCATCAAGAACAGATTACGACCTTACACAGCATCAGAATACATCAGGTGAGCCTATGGAATACTTTGATGATGAGACTCATGAGAAGTATATTCCATATGTTGTTGAGCCGTCACTCGGTGCAGACCGTGTAACTCTTGCATTCCTTTGCGAAGCATATGATGAGGAAGTGCTTGATGAAGAGAAGAACGATGTAAGAACAGTTCTTCATTTCCATCCGGCAATCGCACCTGTAAAGGTTGGTGTATTCCCTCTTTCAAAGAAGCTTGCTGAAGGAGCAGAGAAGGTATTCCAGCAGCTGTCAAAGAACTACAACTGTGAGTACGATGACAGAGGAGCTATCGGAAAGAGATACAGACGTCAGGATGAGATAGGTACTCCATATTGTATCACATACGACTTCGATTCAGAGGAAGACGGAGCTGTTACAGTACGTGACAGAGATACAATGGAGCAGGAAAGAGTCAATATAGAAGACCTCGATAGATATTTCGCAGAAAAGTTTAACTTTTAGTTTTATCACTTGACTTATTATGTTATAATACTCGTTAGTCGCGGCTTGTCGGCACCATCCGACAAATCGTAAAATACAAATAATTTTAGGAGGTAACTAACAAAATGGCAAACAAGTGGGTATACACCTTCAAAGAAGGTAATATGTCTATGCGTAACTTGCTTGGTGGTA
>JAGBNF010000043.1 GCA_017634555.1 Eubacterium sp.
CCGTTTTCGCCGTTCTGACCGTTTTCGCCGTTCTGGCCGTTTTCGCCGTTCTGACCGTTTTCACCGTTCTGGCCGTTCTCGCCATTCTGACCATTTTCACCGTTCTGGCCGTTTTCGCCGTTCTGACCATTCTCGCCATTCTGACCGTTTTCACCGTTCTGACCGTTTTCACCGTTCTGACCGTTCTGGTTGTTTTCTCCATTCTGAGCCTTCTGCTTCTGAGCGGCGGTGTACTTCTCCATCATCTCGGATGCTTCCTGAATGGAAATAGACGCCTGCTCCGGAACCTTCTGGGATATCTCCTCCATTTCCTTCTGCATATCGCCCATCTTGTATCCAAGCTTGCTCTTCGCCTTATCGAGAGCATCCTTATCCTTAACCTTTTTCATTTCCTGCTTTGAGGTTTCGAGTGCCTCCACCATCTTTCCGAGTTCTTCGGCCTCCTCAGGGGATATCTCCATCTCTTGCATTTCCTCAAGCTTCTCTTCTATTTCTTCTATCTCTTCTTCTATTTCTTCAGCCTCGAGCTTAACAAGATGCTCTTCCTCAGCCTCTTCACGAACCTTTGAAGGAATAAGACTGAAGGCTATACCCGAACCCACAAGAAGTATCAGTACCAGCATCTCGGTCCAAGGTATCTTCTTTCTGCTTCTCTTTTTATGTTCCGTAACAAGTAGCTTCTCATTTACACGGAGAGTCGCTGCCGCATCCTCGATCTGCATATTTCTTATATCATACGCATTCGACTCATCAGCACCGCCTCTTACTATCTCTTCATAGGCAGTGATCAGCTTCTCCTTCATGCCGAAGCTGTCGAGATATACCGCAGTATCCTCAGGACGTCCCTTATGGAGCAGTCCCCATATAAGTCCGGCAAGTACTGCCACCGATACCGCTATCACACCGATAAGATCTGCATAATAAAAATGCCGTAATCTGCTTATCAGTTCACAGACCGCAAGCAGTACAGCACCTACGCATGCGAAGCGCAGGACAGTACAGAGGATGATCTGTCTGTCCTGACTTCTCCTTATCTTATGTATAAAGTTTTTCAGATATTTTCTGCTATTCATATTACTTAAGCTTTATAACCTTCTCATTAAGCGGGTTGATCCTGTTTGCAGCTCTTCTAAGGAAGAAATATGCAAGCGCCAGCTGACAGATAACAGAAAGCACCAGCCATACATTTGTATTTCCGAGGAAGATCGTATCGAAGACATCTTCGATAATATCCTCCGATGTAAGTCTCATGAAAAAGAATGCAACGAAACTCATTACCGGATTTATCAGCTGCAGGATAAATGTACTCCTGAGCGCATTTTCCAATACGTTATATCCACTGTTTGCAAACATGATATAAACTACTATCATCGGTACAAAGGAAGCTCCTGCGATAAGGAAATAAATACCGAAGGAAAGAAGTACCGATGAGATTGTCTTCTTACACTTTGATGAACAATAAACGCCGATGCTTCCGGCAAGTATGGCAAATACAAATGCGTGGAATATGAACTCAATAAGTACAGCCCATGAAAGACCTCCCACCATAAACGATATTGCCATAAGCGGAATACTGGCAAGGATAAATATCATTATCCTTATTACTGCAGACATCATCTTACCGAATACAATTGAGAAATAACTTGTTGTAGTTGTAAGCAGTGTATCAAGCGTTCCCTTTTCTCTTTCTCCCGAAACAGATGACGCTGTTATTACCGGAATTGAGATTGAAATGATTCCAAGCTGTGTTATTGCAAGCACAGGGAAGAAAGCTATGAATGACTGGTACATTTCAACACCGTATGTATATCCTCCCAGCGATCTGAGTGCTGAGAACATAAGGATGAAGACACCGGCCTGTATAGCTACATAACCGAAGAGCTCCCATGCCAGCTTCATGCTTCTTGATGAAACTCTTAAATCTTTTTTTATGATAGGATTGACCTTAATTTCCTGCATTATCGTATCCTCCCATCTGATTTGACTGATCAGGCTGCTGATTGAACTGCCCCGGCTGAGCAGACTGACCTGCTCCAAACTGTCCCGGCTGAACAAACTGATTCGGCTGTCCGAACTGTCCCGACTGAGCAAACCGGTTCGGCTGTCCGAACTGTCCCGACTGAGCAAACTGATTTGGCTGGCCAAACTGACCTGCTCCGAACTGATTTGCCTGGTCATAAGGATTTACAACACCCGGCTGTATTATCTGTCCCTGCTCTCCGTATGGATTCTGCTGTCCATAAGGATTTGCCTGACCTGCTGAACCACTCTGTCCTACAGTGCCTGCCTGAGCAGCCTTTCCTGTAGTAATCTCCATAAATATGGACTCAAGTGAATGCTCATCTCTGTGGAAGCCTCCAACAAGAACTCCTCTTACCATCAGCTGTCCTACAAGCATATTTGCCTTTTCATCAGTATCTATACCGGTTACTACAATCTCATTTTCCTTAACAGCCTCGATCTTAACATCAGGCTGTTCCTGCATGACTGCAACTGCCGCATTAATATCAGACTTAATCTCAATGATAAGTCTTGATGTATCATTTCCTATATTCAGAATATCTGACATAAGACCTGCAGCAACAAGATTACCTCTGTTCATGATACCTATACTGTTGCACATTTCAGAGATATCTGCCAAAATGTGTGAGCTTATGAGAATAGTCTTTCCCATGGATCTGAGATTCATGAGAAGCTCCTTCATCTCAACTCTTGCTCCAGGATCGAGACCTGAAGAAGGCTCATCCATTACCAGCAGCGCCGGATTGTGCAGAAGTGCTCTTGCAACGCAGAGTCTCTGCTTCATACCTCTTGAAAGTGTATCTACGAAAACATCCTTCTTGTCTCTGAGATTGACCAGATCCAGAAGTCCGTCCGCAACATTACGCGTATCTCTATAGCTCATTCCATAAAGTGAACCAAAGAATTCCAGATACTCGCTGACCTTAAGGTTATCATATACTCCGAAGAAATCCGGAACATATCCGATATCCTTCTTTATATTTCTTCCGTCTTTTATTGACTTATTACCGTCTACGATTACTTCACCCGAAGTAGACTTGAGAAGACCGCAGATAATTCTGATAGTCGTAGTCTTACCTGCACCGTTCGGACCAACAAATCCGAAGAGATCCCCCTTCGGGATATGAAGATTCAGATTGGAAACTGCCCAGAAGTCACCGTAGCATTTATAAAGATTATTAACGTACAGCATTATTTCACCCCCTGTCAGTCCATATATACGCAGGTGTAAGAACTCTCTTCACCGCTCATGTTAATAATGTTATCTGACTTTGTAACGCCTATAACTATCGGATGAGATGTGAAATCCTTACCCGTATTTGCAACTGCAGCTGCATGAACTATGGCAAGCGCCGAAAGCTCTGCACTGTAATCATACTCCTCGTTCTTATATGCTCTTCTGATATTGTCCCTGAGGAAATTCGACTGAGATGCCGCATTGTTGTCACCGAAAAGCATCCTGTTTCCGATATCAACATTTTCTCCGTTCTTTACATCACTCATTACCGTATAACATCCGTTATAGAGTACCATAACATAATCAAGATCCATTCCTGTATTATTAGTCAGGCTCCCCGTTACATTTTTATTATTGGCACCTATATTCTGAAGTGTAAAATCTCCGATCTTATCATCCTTTCCGAATACAGTGAATGCTACATCATCAAATGTACCGCTCGGCTGATATGATATATTTACTCCGCTTGCAGAATTGGATACGTACGTATCGCCGTCTCCGTAGTAATAGCCTCCTGCTGTATCGGCAGTATAATATTTCTCACTAAATCCGATATCCCATCTGTCGGTCTTTGGAGAATAGCCCGAAACATAAGTGACCACATTTGATGAATTTGCTTTTCTGATTGAAATAGACTTCATATTCATCTTTGTTACAGCAACAGAAAGACTGAACAGGAAGATAATAAGTGTAAATACGAGAGCTATTCCCGGAATTACTATCCAGCATTTTTCTCTCTTATCAAACTTTTTAAGTATCAGATATAATCCCGGTCCTATCAGGAATATATAAACAATTATGATCGGAACGAGAAATGAAACATTTCCCGTGATTGGTTTATCCATATACTCCGCATAGTTGTAATAACCACCCTGGAAAAGAAGCTCTCCTTTATCCATAAGGAAGTTCGTATTGGAATAACCTGCTTCGTATAAAGAAGAAACAAAATCCGCAAGATCAGACTTTTCAAATCCCTGCAGATTGCTGTCCGCAAGACTGAAGAAAAGTGAAATTACAGCGCCATCTCCGTAATTGAAGCTGTATCCGCACTGTCCGAAATTGTTATAGATAGTATATCCGTTATAATTAAATGCAAGGCTCTGAGCACTTACATCTATGGATTTATTTCCGCTGTTTGAAAGTGAAAGAACTGTTGTTCCGTTCGTACCTGTCACATCAGTAAATGAGCTGTCAAAGCCCTTGAGAGAATCAACATTCGTACCCGTTCCAAGGAAGAGAACTCCACCCTCTCTTACATATTTCATGATGATATCAATCTCATCCTGTGTAAGAGTTGATGTATCAAAGCCGTCAATGATGACAATCTTCTGGCTGAAAATATCATCAGCCAGCGATGATGCCTTAAGTACTGTATGTCTTATAGAAAAATCTCCCGTAGCAATCCAAACCTGCTGTCCACCCAGATCAAGATAGGACAGAGCATCCGGATTATTTGAAAGAATTCCTACGTTAAAATATGAATTTGCAGATTTAAGAGGGGAATTGAAAACGTTTGAATGAACAGGTTTGTTCTTCTCATCCTTAATGGCAATGTTCACGTTAAAACTGTAATCTGACGTAACTGTTCTCGGAACTGAAAAATGTACCTGTTTTGTACTTTTTTCCGGAAGAGATACTGCAGCCACATAGATTAATGAACCGCCGCCATAGTAATTACTGTTACCAACCTGAAGTTCCATCCTTCCGGTAAAGTTCTTACCGGCATTGTATACTTCAATATCGATATCATAACAGTTGGTATCTTCGTTTTCTGCAATTGAAATGTTTGTGTCAAAATCGTCATTGCCATCTGCACGAACGTTCTGACATGGAATTAAGATACTGACAATCAAAAGTACAACTGCCAGCCATTTGAACTTATTCATCTTAGTCCCCCTGATAAATAAAATTTGTATTTTTTTAACCTCTATGTTAAAATCTCGTGAAGAGCAGAACAGGTAATCGCGGCTTTCTGTCAGCTTGTCTGACGAAAGGTGAGGAAAGTCCGGGCTTCATAGGGCAGGATGCCGGATAACGTCCGGTGGAGGTGACTCCAAGGAAAGTGCAGCAGAAAGTATACCGCCACTTTTAGTGGTAAGGGTGAAATGGCGAGGTAAGAGCTCACCGCATGGCTGGTAACAGACATGGCATTGTAAACCCCATCCGAAGCAAGACCATATTTGAGCTATTGGCTGCCCGTCAGATGCCGTAAGGTGTCAGGTTCATGGTAGGTCGCTTGAGTTCTGTGGTAACACAGTCCCTAGATAGATGATTACCCAACGACATAACCCGGCTTATCGTTCTGCTCTTTTCTATTTTCTTCACATCCGCATTCGTGCGGTTTTTTTATACCTTAAAACAGCCGCCGCCGATAAATTCTCTGAGAAGTGAATTGATCGGAACCATCTGCACATCAATTCCCAGAAAATAATCCAGGAACTTAAGAAGTCTTTTGGCTTCATAATATTCTTCAGAATCCTGAGGCACGGAAAAAAGCAGTGGTTCAACAAACTGCTTGATGGCACTGAGCTCATATATGAGCGCAGAGTTGATCATCGCATCCGCTTCTTCCTGGAACGGGAAGATATTCTTCTCTTCTCCCGCACGAACGGAAGGCCACATACTGATGGTCTTTCTTGCATCATTCCCTCTTGTTCTCGCATCTCGTACGATTCGTCTCAGAAGTCTTGTATCCGTTGTTGATATACGATTATGCTCGTCTATATTAAGCTGAGTCAGCGCACTGATATAAATCTTAAAGCACGCATCCTTCGGAAGGCTCTCCGTACTGGCCGGATTGAGCGCATGTATTCCCTCAACCACAAGTACATCCGGGCTGTCCATTTTCAGATAATTACCATCGAAATTTTTCTTTCCAACCAGAAAATCAAAGGTTGGTATTTCCACAGTCTCGCCCTTCAGAAGTCTTGACATGGAATCATTGAAAAGATCGAGGTCCATGGCTCCGAGACATTCGAAATCATAATTACCGTTCTCATCCTTCGGTGTTTCGGATCTTTCCTTAAAGAAATTATCCATTGCGATAGGATGCGGATGAAGTCCGTGAGCCTGAAGCTGAATGCTCAGTCTGTTTGAGAAGGTGGTCTTACCCGAAGATGAAGGTCCTGCGATAAGAACTATCTGCTTTCCGTCTTCTCTTATCTTATCTGCTATCTCAGCTATCTGTTTTTCCATGAGAGCTTCCTGAACCAGCATAAGGTTATTCATTCCGCCCTGGGCAATGACACTATTGAGCTTTCCTACATTTGTTATTCCAAGTGCACTTCCCCAGTCCTCAGATTTTCTGAGCACACTATAAAGCTTTCCGGGTGCTTCATAAGGAGCACACTCAAGAGTCTTTCTGTCAGGAATAACAAGTACCATACCGTCATCATAAGGCACGAGATCATAGCTCTTTATATAGCCTGTTGACGGAAGCATATATCCATAGAAATAATCCGAATAGCCGTTAAGCACATACATATTGGTCTTGGAGGTTCTTCTGTATTTGAAGAGCTCTGCCTTATCAACCATACCTCTGGCATTAAACTGCGCTATCGCATCTTCTGTATTAACGCTTATCTTTTCTATCTTCATATCGGCTTCGACCATACGGTCCATCTCAGCCTTTATCTTATCTCTGGTATCAGGAGAAATGATCAGCTTACCGCCATCCAGACGATTGTTTATGACACAGAAAAACCCCTTTCCGAGTGAATACATCACATCAACAAGATATTCTCCTTCCTTTCTGTCCGAAAGATTATCAATCGCACTCAGCATAAGAAGAACAAGGCTTCTTTTATACATATCGAAACCGATTACCGAATCAAGCGTTATAAACTCAAGTGTGCAGCCGGAGCTGAGCTTCCTCGTAAGCTCTCTCAACTTACCCGCGGACCGTGCAGCCACATATTTACGGCTGTCTTCCTTATAAACCCTTTTCGCGATCTCACCTACAGAAATACCTGCAGTCTCGGTAAATACCTTATTACTTCCGTCTTCCAGCTTAACGGTAATATCAATCATCTTTTCCTTTGCCATAAGCAGTACCCTCTATATAATCTTTGGCTTTTTCAGCCATCCCCAGTTCTCTCTTTATCACCTCAAGCCTTCCGGATGCACTATCTCCCCCGCACTGCGAAAGGTATGTGATAAGATTTCTTTTTTTATCTATTTCCGAGTTTAAATGATCAAGAAATAACTCTGACGGATGCTTCAGCAGATACTCTCCGTACTCATCGAAGATATCCTCAAACGCTGTCTCATCACGCCCTTCGGACTGATTCTTAAATGCATCAATCCTCATTATATTATACAGCTTTCCCTGGTCGGATAATATTATTTCTTTATTAATATAATGACCACATTTTCTTAAATAGCGTCTCACTTCATCGATGTCCGACTGTGGTGACAGGACAAGCTCATACCCGGGCGTGATGATATCACGTCCCTTCTCAAGAATGGATATGATCAAACCTCCGCCCATTCCCGCAATAACGGCACAATCCGTCTCACCCGCACGGAGCTTCGCGAATCCATCCGAAAGTCTGGTCTCAATCTTGTCCGCAAATCCGGCAACCTCGATGTTTTTCGCAGCTATTTCGAGCGGTCCGGCGCCTATATCCATTGCGATCACATTTTCCGCAATCCCCTTTTCCATAAGGTAAATTGCAGTATAAGCATGGTCACAGCCGATATCGGCAACCCTTTTTCCGGGTGTGACCATACCTGCGACCGCGATCATTCTGTCCGATAATCCGGCCATATTATTACCTCCTGCAATCCACGGGTACTGCCTTCGCTTCGCTCAGGCAATCCCCTGGTGTTTTGCATGTTAATCCATGCTCGTTCCTCGCATGTATTGTTTACTTGCCTTCGGCAAGCAAACGCGCTGCTCCGCAGCCGCACACCGTTTCGCTTCTCCGAAGCTCACGGCCACGGGTCCCTCCTTCGCTTCGCTCAGGCAATCCCCTGGTGTTACTCCAAGAACTCCTTCAGCTTACGTGAACGGCTTGGATGTCTCAGCTTTCTGAGAGCCTTTGCCTCTATCTGTCTGATACGCTCACGTGTTACGTTGAATTCCTTACCTACTTCTTCAAGTGTTCTTGAACGTCCGTCGTCAAGACCGAATCTGAGTCTGAGAACCTTCTGCTCTCTGTCTGTAAGTGTGCTGAGCACTTCTGAGATCTGCTCCTTAAGGATTGCAGATGCAGCAGCCTCTGAAGGTGCAGGTACTTCATCATCCGGAAGGAAATCTCCAAGGTGGCTGTCTTCCTCTTCACCTATAGGTGTTTCAAGAGATACAGGCTCCTGTGATATCTTCTGGATCTCACGTACTCTGTCAACCGGCATATCCATCTCTTCAGCAATCTCTTCCGGACTCGGCTCTCTTCCGAGCTCCTGAAGAAGCTGTCTTGATACTCTTGTAAGCTTATTAATAGTCTCAACCATGTGAACAGGGATACGGATAGTACGTGCCTGATCGGCGATGGCTCTTGTGATAGCCTGTCTGATCCACCATGTTGCATATGTTGAGAACTTGAACCCCTTACGATAATCGAACTTCTCTACAGCCTTGATAAGACCCATATTTCCTTCCTGGATCAGATCAAGGAAAAGCATTCCTCTACCTACATATCTTTTTGCGATGCTGACAACAAGACGACGGTTTGCTTCAGCAAGCTTCTTCTTAGCTTCCTCATCACCGCTTTCCATCTTAAGGGCAAGCTCGATTTCTTCGTCTGCCTCAAGAAGAGGGACCTTACCGATTTCCTTAAGGTACATACGAACAGGATCCTCTACGCTGACACCTTCCGGTACAGACATATCGATCTGCTCAAGATCTATCTCCTCCTCATCCTCAAGGAGAATATCAAGATCATCTATAGGAGGAAGATCATCCTCATCCTCTGTAATAACAAGTACATCTACTCCGTTATTCTCGAAGAAATCAAGCGCTCTTGAGAAATAGTACGGAGCCATGAGCTGCTCGCTGCCCTTAAGGTATTCGATAAGCTCATCGTCCTGAATAACATTCTTTTTCTTTCTTGCGATCTCAAGGATCTCAGCCATCTTCTTATTGAAGAGCTCTTCTGTTTCAGGAGAAACATCTGCGTCCTCTGCTTCCTTGTTTACTTCCGGTTCAGCATTTTCGGCAGCTGCTGCTTCAGCAAGTAAACGATCAGCTTCCTTGGCAAGCTCAGCAGGAGACATCTCAGCCATCTTAGCTTCCTCTTCAGCCTTGGCAGCCTTCTTAGCTGCTGCTTTCCTTGCAGTCTTCTTTGCTGCAGCCTTTACTTCTGCAGAAACTTCTGTAACTTCTTCAGCCTTCTTGGCTGTCTTCTTTGCTGCAGGCTTCTTCTCTGCCTTCTTTGTTTCAGCCTTCTCAACTACAGCCTTTTCAGCTTCTTTCTTTACAGTCTTCTTAACTGTCTTCTTTTCTGCCTTTTCTTCACCACTAGTCTTCTTCACGTCAGATTTTTCCTCCACTTTCTTTGTGCTTTTCTTGTCAGTACCCTTAGTACTCATAATGTTTCCTCCCCACTCTTACCTTCTTACATTGATCATCAGGTTTCTTACCTGATTTTTCTTTCTTGCCAGTTCTATCTGGCTTCCCTTATTGTCCCTTTGTTCCTTCTCTATGTTGTTGATCTTGACCTTCCTTACTATATCAGTAAGCGCCCTGGACATAGCCTCAGGACCCGTATCAAAATCAAAGCTTCTCGTCATCATTGCGGTGACTCTTTCCTGAAGATCCGCATCCTCGAAGCCGTTCAGGATAGTTGCGGGATTAACCTCGCCCTTATCTCTGTACATATCGAAAACAGCCCGCGCGACCTCTCTCGTACCGGTTTCGGTGAAATCATTTTCATCCACTATTCCGTCGAGGGTTTTAAAAAGTTCCGTATCACTGATCATCAGAGACATCAGATATTCTTCCGCTTCAAGATAAGGATTCTTATCTTTTTTTCTTTCATTTATATATCTCTGTCCTGTATCAGCAGCAGGAGCTTCCTTCATTCCCGAAAGACCGATCTTCGTAACAAGCTTTTTCAGCTCATTCTGATCGCATCTGTATTTAGCCGCAACGGCTTCAACATAATTAATCCTTTCCGCCGGATCCTCAATGCCGGCCAGAATAGCTGCAGCACCATGCATAAATTCGGTCTTCTCATCCGGATTCGACAGATTATACTTCTTATATATCTGGTCGATCTCGAATATCCTTCCCGGTATCGCATCCCTAATCCTGTCCTCATACGCTTCGGTACCGAGATTCTTAACGAATTCATCCGGATCCTTATATGGTTCAAGCGAGATTACTCTCTGCTTAATATCGTATTTCCTCAGAATCTCTATTGCTCTCAGAAGAGCCTTTCTTCCCGCATCGTCGTTATCATATGCAAGGAAAACCTCATCTGTGTACCTCTTTATCAGATTCGCCTGAGCCTCGGTAAATGCGGTTCCCAGCGAAGCCACCGCATTGTCAAAGCCCGCCTGATGCTGAGCTATAACATCCATATAACCTTCACACAGAATAATACCGCGGCGCTTCGATTTTCTCGCAAGGTTCATCGCGAAAAGATTTCTGCTCTTACTGAAAATGTCCGTCTCCTTCGTATTCACATACTTCGGAAGTCCGTCACCGATAACTCTTCCGCCAAAAGCGATTATCTTATCATTTATATCTGCAATAGGAACCATGACTCTGTTCCAGAAAACATCATGCGGTCCCTTCTTTTCGTCTATTTCTATAAGTCCGGCATCTCTTATGATCTCATCCTTAAACTCGCGTTTCTTCAGATATTTATAGAGATCATCACTATAGATTTCGGCATATCCGAGTCCGAATTTCTTTATGGTCTCGTCCGTATAGCCTCTTTCCTTATAATACTGATATGCTCTTCCTCCCGCCTCCGTCTTTGTAAGCAAAAAATGGAAATATGCGGCCGCGATCTTGTTTACTTCATACATCGTAGTCCTTCGATCCGCCTTTGCTCTGTCAGCAGGGGAAAGCTCTCTCTCAGGAAGTGTTATGCCTGCTCTTTTCGCCAGAAACTGTATAGCTTCGGGAAAGGTCAGATTCTCATACTTCATGATAAATGTATAAACATTTCCTCCGGCTCCGCATCCGAAGCAATGATACATCTGCTTCTCACGGCTTACCGTAAATGACGGAGTTTTCTCATTATGAAAAGGGCAGCAGCATTTATAGGAATTGCCTGCCTTCTTCAGACCTGCATACTCGGAAATGACATCAACTATATCATTGCGAACTCTTACTTCTTCAATTATCTCATCCGGATACAGCAAATTACATCCTCCCGATTATGATCAAACTATACTCCAACTGCGTGGGATATATAACTCCTGGAATTTCTCAACCGCGAAATTATCCGTCATACCTGCTATATAGTCGCATACAACAGTCACCTTATCATCGCCCTCGTCAAGCATGAACTTGAATTCACCCGGCATTTCCTCCGGTCTTTCAAGAAAATATTCATATAAAATCTCAATAATCCTTGCAGCCTTTACCTCTTCGGCTTTTACTACAGGATTTGTATACATTGAAGTAAATAGGAATTTCCTCATATCAACAAATGCATTCTTAATCTCATCCGACATATTCACTCTCGGTGAATCCATGGAATGCTCAACCACATCGCAGATTATGGTATTTATCCTGTCACTGGTACTGTGACCCAGCACGTTTGTACACTCTTTCGGAAGACTTTCTTCCGATAATACTCCTGCTCTGATACCATCATCTATATCGTGGTTTACATAAGCTATCTTATCAGACACTCTGACAATGTCACCTTCAAGTGTAGAAGGTGTCAGACTTGTCTTATGATTCAGTATTCCGTCACGAACTTCCCAGGTCAGATTAAGACCCTTTCCGTCCTTTTCTATTCTTTCAACCACACGGACACTCTGCTCATTATGCGCAAACAGTCTGCCGCTGCAGGAGGTAAGTGTTCTCTCTCCCACATGTCCGAATGGAGTATGTCCTATATCATGGGCAAGCGCTATTGCTTCTGCCAAGTCTTCATTCGCACTGATTGCCTTTGCAATAGTACGTGCGATCTGAGAAACTTCAAGAGTATGAGTGAGTCTGGTTCTGTAATGATCACCGTACGGAGCAAGGAAAACCTGTGTTTTATGTTTCATACGTCTGAAGGACTTGGAATGTATGATTCTGTCCCTGTCACGCTGATAGATAGTCCTGATATTGCTTTCCTCTTCAGGTACATCTCTGCCTCTCGACTCATCGCTTTTAGATGCGAATTTACTGAGTCTTTCATGCTCTTCCTTTTCAAATCTTTCTCTTAAAGTCATATGCCACCTCTTTCCCCAAAAAAGTGTCTCCATTTTAGTTATTCTACGTTAAGTGGAAAAATACTCTTTTTTTATAAATATTTTGGGTCGACAAAATATTTTAAAATAAGCGGAACTACTGCACCCTGCAGCAATTCCGCTTTACATAATGCGAATTATAAGATAAATGTACTTTAGAATCCTTCATCATATCACGAGATAGATATCAGATATCATCATTCAAATCGAACAAGCTCTCCTGTTACAGCATCAACAATAATATCCGCACTCTGACTGTAGTCATCCGTTGTAACACTGTATATCCATACAGGAATATACTTACTGTCATTCAATAAATAATACGAAAAATATACTTCATTTATCATTAACAGATTTCTCTCCGACAACCGTTCCGGACATGCATCAGAACTCAATGCATTTTTCACAGCATCTTTAATCACACTGATATCAGCCAGATCTGCTTTCTCAACCTGTTCAATATCCAGCATCTGTATAATATCCGCGCTAAATATCCCCTTACTTGTAACCTCAACAACACCGGAGTTTACTTCAATGCCGGAATTAAGCTTTCCTATTACACTGTTATTTTCATACGCTTCCTGAAATGCCGGGTTAAGATACATGGCGTAACCATCTACGGTATACCGAATCCCCCCTTTACTCATCTCATCAGTCGAAATGTATTTTGTAAAATCAAAAAGTATATTTTCAAGATCCTCGCTGCTCTGAGCATTGCCCGGATCATCCTGATTTGTCAGGATTTCAACACTTCTTGCCATCCAGTCACATATCGCATCAACATCTTCATCTTCAAACTCCGGCGAGTAACCTACCACCGTGCGTAAATAATCTGAATCAGAAAAAATCACCATAGATATACCATCTGCATTTGATTCACCGTCTGTAGTCAGGCTGTCAACAGATCCAATGAACGGGTCTGCTGTCATGCTATAGACTTTAAATCCATTTCCCAGATCAACCTCCGTATCTTTCATATGTAGTTTTCCCGTCAAGAATTCTGTTATCTCGTTTTCGACCTCTTCTTCGCTCAGATCACAATTATTTGGCGTTGTATCTTTTCTTCCATAGAGATCCTGAGAATTTCTCAACATCACAGTACCGGTTGAAGACTCCCACTCCGGATAATAATCTTTTATATCAACAGGATGAAAAAATGTATATTTTACATTTCTAACATTATCATATGCTAATAGAAGACTAAATCTCTCACCATTATAATTTCCTTCATACATATGAATATGATACTTATCATTATCTGTCCATTTAAATTTTTCATTTTCTGAAACGTTTGTGGATTGATAATTTGTCACAAACGATTTTGCAGACAGATCAGGAGCAGCTTTCTCATCCACGGCTCCTTTATCGTACTGTTCAAAATCAGCCATTAAACTCTTATACTTATTTATCAACGGAATATAGCTTGACCCATCAGAACATGATACAGATTCAAGTTTGGTATAATCCTTTCCGAAAAGCGCCTCAACAATATTTATTTCTTCTTGTCCAAAATCATCCACTCTAGAACAAGTATAAATCTTCACATCATCATTCAATATAGTCTGCTTACCTCGGATAGATGTCTTCACATTAAATCTATCCATTTGCAGATTATCATTCCAATCAAGATCAACGCTTACTGAGTATTCATCATCCTCATATATAGAATCGTTTTTTTCTTCTCTGTCATCGGAATTGTTCACCGATTCTTGTTCAGAATACTCCATTCCTCCATAATCTTCTATCTCATATCCTTCGTCCCCGCCTTTACCGCACCCGGACATTAACAATCCACTCAGCATCATGATAACTATCGACGTTTTTCTAAGCACCCCTGCATATCTCATATAAACACGTATCCAAACCTTTCATATATAATAAATCATATTATCCGGTCTAATGCATCAATTCAGTCTAATGTATTAGACCTGTTTAATCTAACACATTAGACCTTTCTAGTCAATACGTATCTATATGTTTTAAATTGTCTCTGACTTCTTTTGGTGAAATAAAAAAGCACATTGCTTTCATATCGTGAAAGCAATGTGCTAAATGTATAAAATTCAGAATTATCTTACGATTAACTCTTAACACCACCGAGAGCAACTCCGGCGATGATGTATCTCGAAAGCATGAAGTAAACAACGATAAGCGGAAGAACTGTAAGTGTAAGTCCAAGGTAAATTGAACCGTACTCAGTCTTGTAAATATCACCTCTAAGAAGAGATACCATGATAGGCATTGTGTACTTTTCCTGCTTTGTGAGAAGTACGAGCGGTGTGAACAGGTTGTTCCAGCTACCAACGAAGCAGAAGATAGCCTGTGTAGCTATAGCCGGCTTCATAATAGGAAGAACAATTGTATTGAATATACGGAACTCCTTAGCTCCGTCGATTCGTGCCGCCTCAACAATTTCCATCGACAACGTCGGATACAGATATTGTCGCATGTAGAATACTATGGCTGGTGCTGCTATAGCTGGGATAATAAGCATACTGAGCTTATTTGTAAGACCAAGCTTATATACCATCTGATAGAAACCGATCATAGTAACCTGTGCAGGAATCATCATAACTCCGACGATGAAGCTGAAGAATGCCTTCTTAAGCTTCCAGTCATATGCAACGATTGCATAAGCTGTGAGTGATGAGAAATATACATTCAACAGTGTTGAACCTGTTGAAATGATAATTGAATTCATAAATCCAACCATTGGCTGGAATGATTTTCCTGTAAGAATCTTAAAGTTGTTCATAAGATACTTAGAAGGAATAAGTGAAATCGCAGTCTGCTGAATCTCGTTGGTTGATCTTGTCGCATTAACCATCATGATCCAGAACGGGAGAATACTGAGTAATGCAAGAATGATACATACAACATGAATAACTATCTTCATTCCTGTATGTGACTTCTTATTAAACTTTTCCTGTGCATTCTCAAGAGCGATTCTATCATTTTCTATTTCTTCGGCAGTTCTCTTTAATGGTTCTGTCTTATCAGCCATCTGTTAGAATCCTCCCTTCGCTGCTTTTTTTGCGAGCTTAGCCTGCTGTTTAAGTCTCTTTGCTTCTGCCTTACCATATCCGCCAGCATCTCTATCTCTCATGAGAATGAAGAGGAATGATGAACAGATCATGATAACGATGAACATGATCATTGAAGCAGCTGCTGCTCTGTTGTATAAGTAGCTTCCACTAAATGCCTGCTCATAGATATAAACACTTGTGGTCTTTGTTGCACTATCAGGACCACCGAGCAGGAAGAGCTTAGGGATATCAAACATGTTGAGACCACCGATCAAACTCGTTACAAGTGTGAAAAGCAAGATTGTTCGAATGTTAGGCAGAGTTACCTTAAAGAAGGTCTGGATCTTATTAGCTCCATCAACCTCTGCAGCATCGAAAATGTCAGGGCTGATACCCAGAATTCCCGATATAAGAATTAACATTGTATATCCGTACCACATCCAGAACTGGATGAATGCCACGAGACCTTTTGCCCATTTCTTACTAAGCGGGAAGTTGAAAGGCTGACCTTGCGGCAGTATTCCTATCTTCATAAGTAAGTCGTTAACTGGGCTCTTTGGATAATCAAAGAATGATTTGAAAAGTATGGCTATGGTTGCTGCTGTTATGATGTTAGGCATGTAAAGCAGAACCTTGTAGATACCCTGACCTTTAATATTCCATCTTCTGTCTGTAAACCAAGCTGCAAGGAGCAGTGCAAGCAGAATCTGTGGTACAAAGTTGAGCAGCCATATAATTACAGTATTCTTAAAAGCAACCTTGAAGGAATTGCTTGTAAGGACAGTCCTGAAGTTTGCAAATGGATCATCCTTAAGAAAATGAATTGCCGGCGGAACAACTCCCTTCAAATCTGTAAAACCGATTACAGCAGTGTAAACAATTGGATAAAGCTGAAATACAAGGAAGGCCAAGACGAATGGGATGCTGAACAAATATCCGTATTTGCTATATCTGACAACTCCTTTTTTCTTCTTCATTATGGAACCTCCGTACATTATTAGTGCTGATGCACCAGAAGTTTTTGTCCCTAATCGTGCAATCAGCAGATACCCCCGCAAGCGGAAGTATCTGCCTTCTTAGCACGCTTGGTACTTTATACTTTATTTAAGTATTTCTAGAATTACTCTGCCTCAATACCGAGCTGATCTGTTACATTTGTCTTGAAATCAGCAATAGCTGTATCCTTGTCCTTCTCACCATGAGCATACTGAGAAGCCTGATCCTGCCAAGCTGTGTTGATTGTCTCATCATACTGAGTCATTGTCTTACCACTTGCGTAGCTGTTAGCTGGGATGAATGCCTCGAACATGTCCTGTCCGCCGAGGAAGTCAAGCTTACCATCAGAGATACCAAGAACTGTGTTAGAAGCTACAACGTCCTTTGTTCCGCCTTCGCCGTTAAGTGTTCCGTTTGCCCAGTAATACTGAAGACCTGTCTCTGTGCAGTTAAGAGTGATCCAATCGATGATCTGTCCAACTGCTTCCTTCTTATCTGAATCCTTGTTAGCTATAAGCCATGTACCACCCCAGAAGAAACCAACTGGAGGCTCACAAACAGCCCAGTCACCATATGTGCCTTCACCAACCTTCTCGCCACCACAGTTAGGAGCAAGTGTGTAGTTGATGAGCCATGCAGGTCCGAAGAAACCGAATACAGGGTTTGTACCCTCATCCTTCATATCAGCAAACCAAGCATCGCCCCATGCTGATGTATCGTTTGTGTAACCATTCTCAATAAGTGTCTTTGAGTAATCCATGTACTGTTCAATCTTTGGATCGATGTGGAGCTTTCCATCCTCTGAAAGCCATCCCTGATCAGCGCTGTGCTTAATAACTGTCCAAAGGTCACCCATACCTGAAAGTACAGATACGCCCTTGCCCTTAAGTGTCTCAGCAGCTTCGAAGAACTTATCGAAGTTTCCTGATCCAGCACCGATGATAGCACCGATTTCCTTTGGATCATCTGTTCCGAATACGTCCTTAGCGATTGAACGTCTGTAGATGAAGCATCCACCTGTTGACTGATAACCAAGACCAACAAGCTTACCATCATTATTTGTTCCGATATCAATTGTGTAAGGAGCAATCTCTGCTGCTGATACTTCAGCATCAACATCGATACCAAGATCTTCGTATGGACAAGCGAATGATGACATATCACCCTTTGTATACTTAAGAACGAATGCTTCCTCTGCACAATAGAAGTCAGGAGCGTCAGCGCCACCTGCTGCAAGAGCCTGGTCAAGAGCTGGCTGGTAAGCACCATCTGTTGTAGCAATGATTGTAGAATTTACTTCGTAAGGGAAGTCAGGGTTAGCTGCAAGGAACTTGTCAACCATTCCCGGAACTTCGTCTGTAAATGTCCAAAGGTTGATAACTTCCTTTGAACCGCTAGCTGCCTCTGTAGCTGCCTCTGTCTCTGTTTCTGCCTCTGTAGCTGCCTCTGTCTCATCGCCGCCAGCTGCCTCTGTAGCTGCTTCTGTTGCAGCTTCTGTAGCTGCTGCTGTAGTGCTTGTCTCTCCGCCGCCACATGCTACTGTTGAAAGTCCCATAGCAAGTGCAAGTGAAAGAGCCATAGCCTTCTTAAACTTCTTCACAAAAAAACCCTCCTTTTGGTTAAATGTGTTCTTGCCATCCATGTCTCAAAATTCCAAATCCCTGAACCTCTCCTTATCAGTTGTCCGAAACAACTAACGCCGGTTCTGGACAGATCATCTTCATAATGATCAACTTCCGGCAACTCCGAGATTATACTCGGACATCATAATAGTTTGTTGCACCTATCCGCAACGTAAGGCCATTATATGTCATTATGAACAATATTGCAAGCATAATTTGATTTTTGGGCCTTTTTTTTGTTCAGTTTTTACAAAAGTTTTACAAACATCCCCATTTTTGTTAGAATACGGTTAAATTCTGTTACTTAAGAATTAATTAATTTTTACGGGGTAATTCCAAATGAAATATTCAGAAACTGAGAAAGAAAAGTTAAATGCAGCCATTGATCAACGTGAAAAAAAGGAGCGGATTTCTGAGGATAATCTCAGCAGCGACGGAAAGATAATTGAGTCCGATAAAGAATCGGATACCCCATCTTCGAGCGAAAATTTTTTGGAAAATTATACAAAGAATCCATTCAAGCGGATGCAGAACGAGCGAAAACGTATGTCAGAAGCAATGAAGGACATGAAAGCCTCCGAAAAGCTGAAGTATTTCTTTGAATATTATAAATGGCACGTGTTCGTAGTTTTTCTGATCATCTTCTTCATACTCTACATGATCAACTTCATCTATCAGCGCACACTGCCGGTGGCTATGTCTTATGCGATACTCAACAACAACGTCAACGCCGATATAAATACCGACATCTTCAAGGATTACGCCTCATACTACGGTATGGACAAGGGCTATAAGACAGAAGCCGTTACAGACATTATTCTTTCAGCACCTGAAGGATCCGATGATGCCGAGCAGCAGATGGTAAATAATTACAAGTATATGTCCTTTGCAACCTACTGCAGCGAGAACTATTTCGACATAATCATCACAGATAAGGACGGTATGGATATATGTGCCGAGAAGCAGCACATTTATCCGGCAGATCAGGTCCTCTCTCAGGAAAATCTGGAGAAGTTCCGCTCCATGGGTATCCTCACCGAATCCAAGGGCGCCGACGGCACTGCAGTTTACGGTATAAACATCAGCTCTGTTCCTGCTATACAGTCTATGAACCTCAGATACAAAACCGTGTATCTCTGCTTCCCGGGTGTCAGCGAACAGAACATCGAAAACGCCAACAAGTTCGTTGAGTACCTCTTTAAATAGCGCTCAGACAGTCCATGAATTGTCATATGGTTCAATAATTGTTTTCTGAGTATATTTTATATATTTGTTTTATATATTTGTTTTATATCTGTGTTTTATATTCACAAAGAAGCCCGCACATATGCCGACTGGACCATGTAGGAACGCCGGTTCTTAGTGAGCGGGAACGAAGTGAACCGCGAGCTTAGAATCCGCTGCGTTCCGATATGAGGCGCGAGCCGAGTCCACGGAGGCATGTGTGTGGGATTCTTGTAAACAAAAAAATAAACCGAGTCAATCCATAATCGGACTGACTCGGTATTTTATTTACTCCTCGTCTTCGCTGACGTCTTCAGCGTCAACACTGTTATCGAAGTTCATAACCATTCTCTTACGAGCAAGCTCATCGTTCTCAAGGTACTCATCGTATGTACACTGCTTATCGATAAGGCCGCTGTCAGTAAGCTCCATGATACGGTTTGCTGTAGTCTGGATAAACTGATGATCCTGACATGCAAACAGCACGATTCCCGGGAACTTCATAAGCGCATTATTGAGTGATGTGATTGCCTCCATGTCCAGGTGGTTTGTAGGCTCATCCAGGATAAGACAGTTACAGCCCATAATCTGGAGCTTGGCAAGAAGACATCTTACCTTCTCTCCTCCAGAAAGGACCTTAACCTTCTTGATTCCGTCCTCACCTCTGAAGAGCATTCTTCCGAGGAAACCTCTTACGTATGTTGCATCCTTCTCCTCAGAGAACTGAGTGAGCCAGTCAACGATAACAAGATCGTTGTCGAACTCCTTGGTGTTATCCTTAGGGAAATATCCCTGTGAAGTGGTTACTCCCCACTTGTAATCACCCTCATCCGGCTCCTCTTCGCCTGCAAGTATCTTGAAAAGCATAGTCGTAGCCTGAGTCTTAGGACCTACGAATGCGATCTTATCTTCTCTTCCCACTGTGAATGTAATATCATCCAGAAGCTTTACGCCGTCAACTGTCTTTGAAATGTGCTGTACAGTAAGCACCTCATTTCCGATCTCACGGTTAGGTCTGAACTCGATGAACGGATATTTACGGCTTGATGGCTTGATATCATCCAGCTCGATCTTCTCGAGAGCCTTCTTTCTGGATGTAGCCTGCTTTGACTTTGAAGCATTAGCAGAGAAACGTGCGATAAATTCCTTAAGTTCCTTGATCTGCTCTTCCTTCTTCTTGTTTGCTTCCTTTCTCTGGCGCATCATAAGTGAGCTTGACTCATACCAGAAGTCATAGTTTCCGGCATAGATCTGAATCTTTCCGTAATCAAGATCGGCTGTATGTGTGCAGACCTTGTTCAGGAAGTATCTGTCATGACTTACTACGATTACGGTATTCTCAAAGTTGATGAGGAACTCCTCAAGCCATCCGATGGCATCGAGATCCAGGTGGTTTGTAGGCTCGTCCAAAAGAAGGACATCCGGGTTTCCGAAAAGAGCCTGCGCAAGGAGAACCTTGACCTTTACGCTGTCCTCAAGCTCGCTCATCATCTTGTAATGATCTTCAGTTTCCACTCCGAGACCGTTAAGGAGTGTCTCGGCATCAGCCTCTGCATTCCATCCGTCCATCTCAGCGAACTCTGCCTCAAGCTCTGAAGCTCTTACACCATCCTCATCAGTGAAGTCTTCCTTAGCGTAGATAGCATCCTTCTCTGTACGGATTTCATAAAGCCTTTTATTTCCCATAATTACCGTATCAAGTACAGAATATGAATCATACTTGAAGTGATCCTGCTCAAGTACGGACATTCTCTCTCCCGGATCCATGGTAACGTCTCCGGTAGTAGACTCCAGCTGTCCTGAAAGGATCTTCAGAAATGTGGACTTACCTGCACCGTTTGCTCCGATAAGACCGTAGCAGTTTCCCGGCGAAAATGTAATGTTTACATCCTCGAAGGGCGCCTTCTTACCAAATCTCAGTGATACGTTGTTTGCACTAATCATTTATTTCCTCCTAATCTTCCGGAAGCTCATCAATAAGCTTCTCGATAAGTCTTTTTTTCATAAAAATATCATAGCCCAGCATGTAGATGAACGCCATCTTGTTAAGATACTCATCCTTATCCTTCGGAAGACGCTTCTCAGCTATCTGTTCAGACTTGATAATGCTGGCTTCCGCGTTGAAATACTGGAGCTTTTCCATTTCAAAAATGGACTTATATATATTAAACACCTTATCGGAATCGAACTCCGGATCGTTCATCGGCCCGAGAATTCTCCTGATATCGTTGATAGAGACCACATTTTTCAGATAATAAATATATATGAGCAGAATAAGATGCTTCCTGGAATACCTCTTCTTCTCCGGAGGCGGAAGCAGCTTGTTCTTCGTATAATTATTTATCATGGTCTTGGTCAGGGTTTTCTCTTCTTCACTTCTCAGGGTGCTTCCGAGATGCTGATCCATAAAATGTGTGAGCTGATCCATATACAGCTCTATATTCGGAATTTCTTCCGGAGTTATAAAGTCAAGCCGGATAAGATCCCTTATTGTTTTTTTCAGTTCCAGATAATCCTTATCCGTTTTCTCCATCATCCGATTCCTCATCCGGTTCCTTATAATCAGGATCAACCGTTACTATAACTCTCTCAACCCTATTCCTGTTAACGCTGGTAACCTCAATCTCAGATTCCCTGTAGGTAACCTTGTCACCCTCATCCGGAAGTCTGTCCAGAAGTTCTATAACAAGACCGCCCACCGAATCATAGTTTTCAGAATCGAGGGTTGTTCCTATAGCATCATTTAAATCATCAAGCTTGATCGATGCATCGACATCATATTTATTCTCGCCGATATTCTTGATCAGCTCATCCTCACTGCTGTCGTACTCATCACGGATATCACCTACGATCTCCTCGATCAGATCCTCCATAGTGATAAGACCGGCAGTTGTTCCGTATTCATCAAGAACTATACACATAGTTGCCGATGAAGTTTTCATATCGGAAAATATCTGCGCAGTACGCTGGTACTCGTAAATATATACTGGTTTTCTCATTACCTTGTCAACAGAGAAATTTTCTTTTCCGTTCTTTTCTCTGAAAATCACCATATCCTTTATATGCAGGATACCGATAATCTTATCCTTTGAATCCTTATAAACAGGAATTCTGGAATAGCTGTCCTCTTCAAGGATAGCCATTATCTCATCATAGCCGGTATCAAGATCGATGCAGACCATATCCGCACGAGGGATCATAATATCCTTCGAAAGTGCATCACCGAAGTCCACAACGTTTGTGATCATCTTCTTCTCTTCAGGTTCAATAACACCCTCTTCCTTACTCACATCAACGACGGCCAGAAGTTCACTTTCCGTCATCTGGTTAGGATTCTTATCAGGATCTATGCCAATAAGCTTGAAAATAGCTCTGGATATCTTGTTAAGTATCCAGATGATCGGCGTAAGAACGACCATCAGCACAGAAATCTGTGTTCCGAAGAACATAGAAAGGCCGACATTGTAAAGAGTCGCTACATTCTTCGGAGTAATCTCTCCGAGAACAAGTATGATAAGTGTGAGTATTCCGGTAGCAACACCGATCCAGGTATTGCCGAACAGCTCTGTCGCTATGATAGTAGTAAGCGCAGATGCAGAAAGATTCACAATATTGTTTCCGATCAGGATCGTGGTGAGAAGCTTCGGCGTATTCTCTCTCATACGAATGACGCGGGCAGCTTTCTTCCCGCGTCGTCCGCCTTCATCCTGAATGGCTCTAAGTTTATTCAGATTTACGGTTGTCAGCGCAGTTTCCGCCGCGGAAAAGTATCCCGATAAAAAGATCAGGATCACAAGCACTATCAACCGGACTATGGAACCGGAATCCATCAGAATTACTCCTTATCCTTTTTTATGCCGAGTCTCTCAAATATGAAATCATAGCTGCCGTTTCCATATCCCATGGAACGGTTGACACGGCTGATCGTCGCTGTAGAAGCGCCGGTTTCTTTTGCAATCTCAATATAAGTCTTTCCCTGATAGAGAAGTCTTGCGACCTTAAGTCTGTCAGCTATGGAAAGCACTTCGTTTGTTGTACAGATATCTTCGAAGAACTTATAGAACTCCTCCCTTGATTCCAGGGTATCGATCGCATCAAAAAATTCTTCTACTGTTTCTGTCCTTATGGTTCTGCCCATTACTTAACCCCCGCTTTCGGCTCTTTATGAACCCATACAGATACTCCGCAGCGGTTTACATAAAACTCGCCACAACCATCATCATCAATCTTTATATTATATTTCGCATTTCCCAGAATATCCGAAAAATGTTGTCCTGCAAATTTACGTCCTATATACATTCTCTTTGTTCCGCCTCTGCCGTCAGACATTATAACGGCAAGTCCGGAATCCTTATGATCTTCGTCGCCCTCTCTGGTCCAGCCTATGCAGTCCGGATCATCGAAGTAATCATGCTGTTCGCCGTAAGCCTTTGTCTTTCTCAGCTTCATCAGCTTATCAAGAACATTTTTTCCGCCCTTATACTTATCCTCGGCTATTCCGTAGTAATCTCCGTAGAATACACAAGGATAACCTTCGCGTCTCAGAAGTATGAGCGCATAAGCAAGCGGCTTAAACCACTCCTCTACGAAGGACTCCATGATCTGTCCCGGCTGCGAATCATGATTATCCACGAAGGTAACAGCCTTAAGAGGATTTTTGCTTACAAGCGAATTATCAAATATCCTTCTGAGATCATAAGCACCGTGTGCTTCCGAGCAATGGAAGAAATTATAATGGAGCGGTACGTCAAAAAGAGACGCCTCGGAATTGATCTCGCCGAGATATGATGTAAGCTCTCTTACATCACCGTTCCAGTACGCGCCTGCGGTAAACAGTTCTCTTCCCGTAAGCTCTCTGACCTTTGTAAGGAATTCTCTGTGGAATCCCGAAGGAATATTCTTTACATCATCCAGTCTGAAGCCATCCACATTTGTGGTCTTTATATACCAGACTGCCCATCTGACAAGCTCATCGAAAACTTCCTTGCTACTGAAATCCACATCTGCCCCCATAAAGTAATCATAAGCATCGTTCTCTGTCTTATTCTTACCCTCTCCGGACGCAGCTTCACCTTCCTTGAACAGTGACTGCTTCAGAGTATTCTGATCCCAGTCAATTCCCTTAAAGTGCTTCCAGTTCCATACGAAGTCAGAGTATTTGCCCTTTCTTCCCGGAAACGAAAAGCCTGTCCACGCACCGATAACCTTGTCCTCGCCTATCATCTGATAACGATTGCTCTCATTAAACTCGGCAGCTGTAACGGTCTCCACATAATCCGCTCCCAGCTTACGGTTCAGAACAACGTCAGCGTACACATTTATCTTATTCTTCTGCAGAGTCTTTATGGCCTTAATGTACTCATCCTTTGTGCCGTACTTGGTACTTACAGACCCCTTCTGATCGAATTCGCCCAGATCGTAAAGATCATATACCGAATAACCTGAGTCCTCTATACCCTCCGCGCCCTTAAATGCAGGCGGAAGCCATACCGAAGTAACACCTGATGCAGCAAGGCGCTTAGCCTCTTCTGCAGCCATATTCCATAAAGAACCGTCACTCTTCTGATGCCCCTCAAAGTACTGCATCATCAGTCCGTTATATATCATATGGTAACCCTCCATCATTATCTCTCGGAAAGTGGGATGTATTCAACATCTGCGCCTACCGACTTATATGCAGGTCTTATTATCTTTCCCGCACAGGTAAGCTCTTCTATCCTGTGAGCACTCCAGCCGACTATTCTTGCTATAGCAAAAAGCGGCGTGATAAACTCATCCGGAATATTTAGCATATTATATGCAAAGCCACTGTAAAAGTCTATATTCGGACTTACCGGCTTATACATCTTCTTTTCCTGTCTCATAAGGTCCGGTGCAATCCTTGCTACAATGCTGTAAAGTCCTGCTTCCTTCTCTCTTCCTCTTTCTTTAGCCAGCATAGTGGTATACTTCTCAAGTATCACCGCTCTCGGATCCGACATCGTATATACTGCATGTCCGATACCGTAAATGAGTCCTGTCTTATCGAAAGCTTCCTTGCGGAGTATCTTCTGAAGATATGCCGCAATCTCATCCTCATCGGCCCAGTCCTTTACATTATCCTTGATCTCATCAAACATCTTGATGACCTTAAGGTTTGCGCCGCCGTGCTTAGGTCCCTTAAGAGAACAAAGCGATGCAGCAACTGATGAATATGTATCGGTTCCCGATGAAGTAACTACATGTGTTGTAAATGTAGAATTGTTTCCGCCGCCATGCTCTGCATGAAGAACCAGCGCTATATCAAGTATCTTCGCTTCAAGCGGAGTAAAGCTTTTATCCTGTCTCAGTATTCTGAGTATATTTTCCGCAGCTGAAAGCTCCGGCTTCGGATTATGTATGTAAAGACCTCTTCTCATAAAGTAATGTCTGTAGGAGAGGTATGAATATGCTGCTATCATCGGAAGTACCGAAATAAGCATAATGCTCTGTCTGAGAACATTCGGAATCGAAAGATCATCCGGATGCTTATCATAAGCATTAAGCGCAAGCACATCACTTGCCATAGCATTCATTACATCCTTGTTCGGTGACTTAAGTATTACGTCCTCGAGGAAATCACTCGGAAGTCTTCTGTAATATGACAGAAGCTTCTTAAACTTTGCGAGCTCAGCCTCCTCAGGAAGTCTTCCGAAGAGAAGGAGATATACCGTCTCTTCAAAACCGAATCTGTCATCCTCGGTAAAGCCCTGAACAAGCTTATCGATATCTATACCTCGATACTTGAGCATTCCGGGGATCGGAACAGTCTTTCCGTCCTCAAGCTTAGATCCGAATACCGATGAAATCTCGGTAAGACCTGTAAGTACACCACGACCGTTAGGCTCTCTCAATCCGCGCTTAACCTGATAGATATCATAGAGCTCGGGATTTATGGAGTTTGTTTCGGAACAAAGCTCAGACAGCTTATGGATTTCTCTTGCTGCTTCGCCCTGACTCAAAAATGACATATCTCATAACCTCCTATCGGTTGTTCTTTGATGAACCGATTGCATCAATTACCAACATTATCGGCATAGCATATGCACATAAGTATCCCGAAAGGGTAAATGCTGCAGGCTGATTCATAAACGCTATAAGTACTTTATAGAAATCGTTCTTGGTATTAAGGAAACCGTTTACTCCGAACATAACCTTTCCGGTATAAAGTGATCTGGCCGCATATACAAATACCAGTATAACAAGAACCACCAATATCGGCTTTGACGGGAAGTATCCCGAAAAAAGCAAAAGCGCTATAACAAAGCATACTATACGCATCAGATATGTGGCAGCCGACATGATCATGAACTGACCTGCATCCTTCGGTGCGAACACATTTCCTATAACAAAGAATTCAAGTACGAATCCCACTACCGGAATGAATATTGCCGCAAGGATTCTGCCCGCTCCGATATCGCCTCTTTTTCTTGAAAGAATAAAGCCTACCACTATCACAAGTACATAAGCCGCAATATCAAGAATATATGTGAAATTTGCGATTGATAATCCGTTACTCAACGTTATTTCCTCCTCCTGCGTTTCGGGGAAATGAATTTCCGAAGCTTCCTTACTTCCATCTCCCGTCCTATCACCGAAGTAATACTGTTATACTCTATAAATTTCAATGTCTCAAAGGTCGCACATATCTTATCCGCCATGCAGACATAAAATGCCTCCCTCTCCTTCGGTACTCTCGAAATATTCAGCGGGAACATATGACAATATATTATTCTCTGTTCCAATGCCGATATACCGAATTCTCTAATGGCATTCTCCATGGCTTTTCTCGCATGAGTATAACCATGGACCTTCCTGCCCTTAACCTCCGGATTATGCCAGTCATACATATAGAAGTCATGCAGGAGTCCACCCCTGACAATACTCCTCATATTGACAGGCTTCTTTGACCGAAGGGCAAGATAAACCGCCATATATGTTACGGCAAGAGAATGCTCATATGTGGAAATGACACCATGCTGACAGTATTCCCTCTCAACCTGGTAGCTCTCCGCATTAATGATATCTCTGCCGTACCGTTTAATTATCTCTATTATTTTTTGGTTTTTACCGATTTCCATCATAGGCTGCAATTACAGAGCGATAACATCCTGTATATCGATAAGCTTTATGCTCTGTCCTTCAACTGCTTTCTCGGATCTTACGATTATTATTGAAAGAATTCCGTCCTTAAGCTGGGCCGAAACATCCTTCTCATGAACTCCGTCGCCCACAAGAAATGTTCTGCTTATTTCGCCTACCATTCTTTCCCTCATAAGATAACGGGTTTCCTGGTCGCTGTTTTCAAGCTCTTCCTTCCTCGAAGCGATTATCGTAAGTCTTCCGTTTTCAAGCTTAGCATTGATACTCTCTCTGCTGTATCCCGGGAGTTCGATCTCGATCAGAATCTGACCGTTTTTCTCTCTCATATCCGCACGCATCATACCCGGCATGTTGTTTTCAAAATCATTTCCCATATTACACCTCTCTTAATCTGCAAAATGTATCCTAAAAATCAACCTGTATTACTCGGTAATGCTGATTGAAGCTTATGCAAGCTCCTTGTCAAGGCTCTCTCTGATAGCCTTGATGAAGTCCTCTGTGTTAAGTGTTGTTACATTCTCAAGCTCTGTGATAAGTGCAAGATCCTTTGTCATCTTTCCGCCCTCGATAGTTCCGAGAGTTGCCTTCTCAAGAGCTGCTGCAAAGTCGATGAGTGCCTGATTTCCGTCAAGCTCTCCTCTCTTTCTGAGTGCACCTGTCCATGCGAAGATTGTAGCAACCGGATTAGTTGATGTCTCTTCTCCTGCAAGGTGCTTATAATAATGTCTCTGTACTGTTCCGTGAGCAGCCTCATACTCATAATATCCCTTAGGAGATACAAGTACTGATGTCATCATAGCAAGTGAACCGAAAGCTGATGAGAGCATATCACTCATAACATCACCGTCATAGTTCTTGCATGCCCAGATGAATCCACCCTTTGACTTCATAACACGTGCAACAGCATCATCAATTAATGTGTAGAAATATGTGATTCCGGCCTCTTCAAACTTTTCCTTATACTCTGCATCGAAGATTTCCTGGAAGATATCCTTGAATGTGTGATCATACTTCTTTGAGATTGTATCCTTAGAAGCAAACCAAAGCTCCTGCTTTGTATCAAGAGCATAGTTGAAGCAGCTTCTTGCAAAGCTTGCTATAGAATCCTTAAGGTTGTGCATACCCTGAACGATTCCGGGACCCTTGAACTCATGTACAAGTACAGACTCTGTAGTTCCATCCTCCGCTGTGTAAACAAGCTCAACCTTTCCTGCTCCGGGAATCTTCATCTCGCTTGCCTTATAAACATCACCATAAGCATGACGAGCGATAGTGATAGGCTTCTCCCAGTTACGTACACAAGGAGTGATTCCCTTAACCTGAATAGGTGCACGGAATACAGTACCGTCAAGGATTGCTCTGATAGTACCGTTCGGGCTCTTCCACATTTCCTTAAGGTTATACTCTTCTACACGTGCAGCGTTAGGTGTGATAGTTGCACACTTAACAGCAACTCCGTACTTCTCGGTTGCATAGGATGCATCCTTTGTAACCTGATCGTCTGTTTCATTTCTATGTACTAATCCGAGATCGTAATACTCTGTGTTAAGCTCGATATACGGGCAGAGAAGCTCGTCCTTTATAAGCTTCCAGAGGATACGTGTCATCTCGTCTCCATCCATCTCTACAAGCGGTGTTGTCATCTTGATCTTTTCCATAATTTTTGCCTCCTGTATATATATAAAAAAATAATTGTTTTCTTATTCAGCTCCGATCGAATCGAGATACGCCATAATGACCTCTGTCTCTCCGTTCTCGGAAAGTGGAGGTGCGATATACTTTGCAGCCGCCTTTACCTCATCTCTCGCACTTCCGATGGCATAGCTTTCGGATGCCGCTTCCAGCATTCCGATATCATTCAGATTATCTCCGAACACCATCGTCTCCTCCGGAGTGATACCCAGGATATTCTGAAGCTTCCTCAGGCTGCTTCCCTTATCCGCTCCGTACTTTACTATATCCATCCACATCGTTCCCGCGGATGCAATAAGGAATTTCTTCTCCCACTTAGGAGTGAACTCCTCGTTTACGGCTTCCTCGCAGTCGCCGATCCTGTATATCGACATCTTCGCTATATCTTCAGTAATATAGGTTTCGAAATCTCCGACCACCTTTATGTTGAATTTATAGGAATCCCTGAGCCAGTAGAACATTTCTCCTTCGTCCTCACAATAAGCCCAGTCCTGTCCGCATATCATAATATCACTTTTCGGAATCTTCTTGGCATCTCTTACCATGCCCCAAAGATCCTTCTTCTCGATAACATTCATCGAGAGCACATTTTTATAGTCTCTCAGAATGCTTCCGTTATCTGTTATATAATATATATCCTCCGCAACCGGACTGAAGAGTCTGTACATACTTGCAAACTGTCTTCCGCTCGCGCCGACAAACTTGATGCCGTTACGGTTCATCCTCTTGATGACATCCATCATTCTCGGATCTATCTTGTCTGTCCCATCCGGAACCAGTGTTCCGTCTATGTCACTTGCAATAAGCTTGATCATAATTTCCCTCGTATGTCGTTTTAACGACTATTCATAACGTTTCAATACGATTTAACAGTATAACACACTAAAGTGTTAAATTCTACATCATGTTAAATGTACCCCAGCACTCCGCGTACCGACACCTCTCCGCTGGTAACCTTCGACTGTCGTCCGTACTTATCTTCAACCACCAGGTCACCCTGCCCGGTAATGCCTCTCGCAATATAAGGATTATCCGGAAAATCCCCGTTCATTGAAGTAAGTATAACTTCTTTATCCAGATTTACCATCAGATCAGAGTATCTTTTTATCGCATCTCCCGCGGAAAGATCTCTGCATGGAGCTGTCCTTGCCAGCTTCTCTATGATCTTATTTATGATCATTTCCCTCTGTGGCAAACTTCCGGTCTCTATATAATAAGATGTTCCCTTATCGGCCAGTTCCTCCGGAAAGCTCTGCTGTCCCGTATTAATGCCGATTCCTATTATGAGGCTGCCGCCGGTTCCTTCTGTGATAAACTCACATAATATCCCGCATATTTTTCTGCCTCCGACAACTATATCGTTTGGCCATTTGATGCGACAAGGCAGCACATTTCCGGTTTCAGCGGCATATTCGTTCAGCGCTTCGGCAACCGCAAGTCCCGTAATAAGTGTATTCACGGAAATGTTTTCTATACCGTCACTGATCCCCGCTATAAGATATGACATCCATATTCCCGTTCCGGATGGTGATGACCAGCTGCGTCCGAGTCTTCCTCTGCCTGCAGTCTGAAGCTCCGATACAAAAAGTGCTGTTCCCTTATATCCGTCACGCACACATTTCTTCGCCATATCATTGGTTGAGGTTGTTTCTTCTACAGATACTATCTTATCAACCAGACCTTTTTCTGTCAGTGATCGGAGTAATACTTCATCTATCATCCGTATCTCCCGTACTGCTCATATCCTCGATCGTTACCTTCTCCATCAGGAAGCTGTAAAGTATATCACAGGTTGTCTTCTTGAGGGTGAAAGGAATTATGATGCTTTCTCCGTTAAGCACCATATGGATAATGCTGTAAACATTTTCATTATCCGGAACTATATGATCCAGCTTCGATATCTCCGAATAAAAATGTGTCTGCTCTCCCTTCCTGTTCTTTACGATAAAATCATCCTCATTGAACACAAAGGAAATGTCATACATGCCGTTACTGAAAGAATATACAAAAAGGTAAATACCGTAAAGGGCAAATATGCCGCAGCATATAAGTCCTACAATATGTCCTTTTCCATAACCCATAAAAAACGGCACGAAGGGCGAAAGGCACAGAAGTGCCATGACTATACCGAGAATACGATAGGTAATTCTTCGTCTGGCACGCCTTTTTACATTATATCTGTATGTTCTTGGTTCAGCTTCCATACCCGCTCCTTAATCGAATACTGTGTAACTTATTATAAAACACAGATCAGCCTTGTCCTGCTTTATAACAAACAGCCCGACAACATGGTAATAACTGCTGTCGGGCATTTCTGCTTATCCTCTATAAATGATGTCACTTCTTGAAGGACCGTTAGAGATCATTGTGATCGGGAAGCCGATCTGCTTCTCGATAAACTCGATATACTTACGGCAGTTCTCAGGAAGTTCATCATAATTCTTGATTCCGCGGATATCACACTTCCATCCCGGAAGAACCTCATATACAGGTTTAGCCTTCTTAAGTTTTGCTGTAGTAGGGAAGTCTGTAGTGATCTCACCGTCGATATCATATCCTACACATACCGGAATCTCATCAAGATATCCAAGAACATCCAGTACCGAAAATGCTACATCTGTTGCACCCTGAAGTCTGCATCCGTACTTTGAAGCAACACAGTCAAACCATCCCATACGTCTAGGACGTCCGGTTGTTGCACCGTACTCTCCGCCGTCTCCGCCTCTCTTCCTCAGTTCGTCGGCAACTTTCTCATCAAGGATCTCGGATGTAAACTCTCCTGCACCTACCGCACTTGAGTAAGCCTTACATACTACTACAATTCTCTTGATCTCATATGGTGGGATGCCTGCTCCGATAGCACCGTAAGCAGCAAGAGTTGAAGATGATGTAACCATAGGATAGATACCGTGATCTGTATCCTTAAGTGTTCCGAGCTGTCCCTCAAGGAGAATGTTCTTCCCTTCCTTAAGTGCCTGTGAAAGATATGCTGATACATCACATACATAAGGCTCGATAAGACTCTTATACTTCATAAGTGTCTCATATACTCCCTCTACTGTAAGCAGAGGCTTATGATAGAGATGCTCAAGGAGCACATTTTTCTGTGCAATAACTCTTTCAATCTTCTTGCAGAGATCATCCTTGTCATCAAAAAGCTCGCTTACCTGGAAGCCGATCTTTGCATACTTATCTGAATAGAACGGTGCGATACCTGACTTTGTAGAACCGAATGATGCTCCCTTAAGTCTCTCCTCTTCATACTCGTCGAAAAGAACATGATAAGGCATTACCATCTGTGCTCTGTCAGATACAAGAAGCTTAGGTGCCGGAACACCGTCTGCTATAACCGAATTATATTCCTTTAAGAGCTTTTCAATATCCAGCGCCACACCATTTCCAATGATGTTTACGGTATTATCACTAAAAACTCCTGAAGGAAGTGTATGAAGTGCAAACTTACCATACTTATTTACAATAGTATGTCCTGCATTAGCACCGCCCTGAAATCTGATAACGATATCGGAATTCTCGGCGAGCATGTCAGTCATTTTACCCTTTCCTTCATCGCCCCAATTGGCACCTACAATAGCTGTAACCATATATACCACCTTTCCCGCTGATGCTCACATAAAGCATCGCCTTAATTATACTGATACTTCTATGATTTAAAATGTCAAAAGCTGTCACGCCTTTGCCACGATAATCCGTATTTACGCTGCCACCTTCTCAGGGAAGAACTTCTCATACCAGAGAATGAAGCAATAGATAGACCATATCTTCTTCATGTTCTTTGCTCTGCCGGCCTTATGGTCCTCAAGAAGATTTAAGATGAATTCCTGATTGAAGAATTCTGCGGCAACCTTGCCCTCGAACTTTTCCTTAACCATACCGTAATACTTATCCTGTCTGAGCCAGTCGTTAAGCGGTGTGAGGAATCCTGTCTTTCTCATCTTTGATGTCTTCGGAGGAAGATTCTTAGCTGCTGCCAGTCTGAGACAATACTTTGTTGTCTCCTTTGTGATCCTGTACTTTGCCGGAACCTGAAGCGCACACTTAAGCATTTCCTTGTCAAGGAAAGGAACTCTGAGCTCAAGTGAGTTAGCCA
The DNA here is from genome assembly GCA_017634555.1 of Eubacterium sp. Classification (GTDB taxonomy): domain Bacteria; phylum Bacillota; class Clostridia; order Lachnospirales; family Lachnospiraceae; genus Eubacterium_Q. The sequence goes on from JAGBNF010000043.1 coordinate 33,412, forward strand.
TACTCATTCTGTCAGCCTTTACAAGGATATCCTGAATAAGCCATGTACGGATATCAACGTACTGCATCTTTGATACATCATCTACGTTGCCTGCTTCGTCAAAGAACTTCTTTGTGTAGAATGCAGGATCCTTTGATGGAATCTTATTCTTAAGGACATTATCTACCTCTGAATGATCATATACATAGTTGTTTCTTATATATCTTTCCGAAATAGGAAGCTTTCCTCTCATGAGGAAACGTCTTCCATGGAACTTAGGAAGCTTTGATGCAACCGAAGCATTGAAGTTACGCAGTCCCTGCGGAAGCTTCATATACTTAGCAAACTCAAGCGGCTCTCTGTAATAATGATATCCGCCGAAAAGCTCATCAGCTCCTTCTCCCGAAAGAACAACCTTTACCTGCTCTCTTGCAAGTCTTGCAAGGAAATAAAGAGCTATAGCTGAAGGATTCGGAAGAGGCTCATCCATATAATACTGGATCTGCGGAGTCTCTGTGAAGTAATCCTCAGCGGTTATCTTATAATCAAAGTTCTGTACGCCTTCATGATCAGCAAATTCCTTTGCGTATGAAAGCTCAGAATACTTCTCTTCAGCATATCCTACAGAGAAGGTCTTAAGCTCTTCATGCTTAGCCATCTCATGAACAACATAGCTTGAGTCAACACCTGATGAAAGGAAGCATCCAACCTCAACATCGGCAATCTTATGTGCCTTTGTGGATCCCTTGAAGGTTTCATCAATCAGGTTGCCCCAGTACTCTGCTGTCTTTGAATCATCTATATTGTACTTAGGAGTGAAATACTCCTTTGTCTCAAACTTTCCATCCTTAAATGTGAAGCTGTATCCCGGCCAGAGCTTGTATACATTCTTGAACATTGTCTGTTCTGTAGGAATGTACTCAAAGCAGAGATAATCCGGAAGTCTCTCGATATTTAGTTCCTTCTCGAATGCAGGATTAGGCAGGAATGATTTAATCTCCGATCCGAATATAAACTTCTCACCCTTATTAAAATAGAAGAAAGGCTTGATTCCGAAGATATCTCTTGCTCCGAAAAGCTTCTTCTCTACTGAATCCCAGATAACAAATGCGAACATTCCTCTGAGACGTACAAGAAAGCTGTCGCCCCACTCCTCATATCCGTGAAGAAGTACCTCACTGTCTGTCTCTGTCTTGAAGATATGACCGGCCTTAAGCAGTTCCTCACGAAGCTCCTGATAATTGTATATCTCTCCGTTGAATACGAGAACCTTTGTTCCGTCCTCATTCAGGATTGGCTGGCTTCCGCCCTCAAGGTCGATAATTGAAAGTCTTCTGAATCCGAGACTTACATTCTCATCCACATAGTAGTCGTCCTGATCCGGACCTCTGTGAATGATCTTATCTGCCATTTCCTTAATTATTCTTCTGTTTTCGTTTATATCCGTGGATACATTGATAAAACCTGCAAATCCGCACATATTATTCGTCCTTTATATATTAATGATGATATCTATTCATCTTACTGTTCATGGTAACCATCCGATTGCCATAAACAAGTGCATGCACTTCTTATATTCAGTTCAGTCTGAATTCATCTATTACTGCCTTGCCGCATTTTTCGATAGATCTGGCAACAAGTATTTCCATAGAATCCTTAATCTCGGGATCGCGCTGCGTAAGTCCATACTCTCTGTTGATTATCGAAAGCTCCGTACATCCAAGCACTACCACATCTGCACCGCGTCTCTTCAGATTAGATACGATTCTCGAAAAGTCAAAGATGTCTGCTGATTTTCCTGCCTTAACCTGATCATAGATAATGCTCATCAGCTTCTTCTCATCTTCCTCATCCGGAACCATCAACTCGAGCCCATACTTATCAGTATATTTCTTATATGCTCCGGACTGAACCGTTCCTTCTGTTGCAAGAAGTCCGATTGCCTTGATTCCGGGAGTACTTTCAACACAGTGGCGCACAGTTTCATCTATTATATTAATGATAGGAACAGAAACATTTTTCTCGATCTCATCATAGAAGAAATGTGCAGTATTACATGGAATCACGATAAAACTGCAACCGGCACTTTCGAGAAGCTTCGCATCCGATATCATCTTCGGAAGCGGGCTTTCGTCAGAAACACCGAGAATAAAATCCGTTCTGTCCGGAATCTCCGTATCATTTAAAATTATCATCGGAATATGTTCCTGATCTCGGGAAGCCTCTGTGTATCTTACCACCATATCGGAGAAATACACTGTTGCCTGTGGTCCGAGTCCGCCAAGAACACCGAGTACTTTGTTTGCCATTTTCACTCCATCTGATATGCTTACTTCTTCTTGGATACTGCTATCGACGCACCGTAACGTGCAAACTTTCTTATATAATTATAGAAGTTTGCTCGTGCATAGTAATTATGCTTTATATTCTTATCTGCTTTATAGAGCAGCGGGTTAACCCACTTGCCTTCCTTCCAGAGCTTGAGTGCAAGATTCTTGAACTCTCCGTCCGGAACGTACTTCTCTATAACAGACTTTGGAACTACTGTATAAAGATGAGACTTGTTAGCTATCGTATAGTCATCCATCTTTCCGTAAATGTAGTCGTCAACGATCCACTTTACATGGTTGAAGCCGCTTCCTGTTACATAGAAGTTACTTCTTCCGAGACGCACATTTATCTCGAAGAACTTATACTTTCCGTCTCTCTCATCATATTTGATATCAAAGTTGGCGAATCCAACATAATGAATATGCTCAAGGAACTTTGTAGCTGCTTCAACAAGCTCAGGATTATATTCATTTACTATGGCAACAGGATTTCCTATTGCTGTAGGTGAAGGATCCTCAAGAAGTGTACGGCCAAGTGCCGCAAAACGTACCTTTGAATTCTGATCACAGTAAACTGTAAGAACTCTCATATAAGAATCATCACCCGGGATCATATCCTGGATCAGGAACTTATAATTGTATCCTGCCTTCTCGATACGATCCATCATTTTACGAAGCTCTTCCTCGTTCTCGAATCTGAAGACCTTCTTCTTTC
>JAGBNF010000044.1 GCA_017634555.1 Eubacterium sp.
ATTCCTACATAACAGAATCACAAATAATGAAAGCATAATATTCATCACCTTCGATGATAAAACACCCGTTGGATTTATTCAATTATACCCTTCTTTTTCAACGGTATCTCTAAAACGCCAATGGCACTTAAATGATTTATATGTAAGACCAGAATATAGAAGAAAGGGATATGCATCAGCCTTAATGTCTGCAGCTAAAAAACACTTTTATGATAGAGCTAAAGGATTTACATTAATCACCGAAAAAACAAATACAACCGCTAAAGCTTTCTATAATGCTAATGGTTGGAAAACAGATGAATATGATTTTTACACATTTTTTTATTAAATGAATATGAGGATATCCTGTTGGGATATCCTCTACATATTGAAATTATATGTTCCCTTATACATTAACCTGGAAGTTAAAGTGTGTGATAGTATGGGCAGATATTCTCGTAATGCCCATCCTTCATCCTAAACCCACCTGGGATAGTTCCGAGCTGTACAAAACCAAGTCTTTCATATAAATGTCTTGCATGAATGTTGCTCTCTACTACAGCATTGAACTGTAATACTCTGAATCCGATATCCATTGCTTTAAGCAGACAATCACTTACAAGTTTTTCTCCGATATGCTGCCCCCGGCACTTAGAATTTACTGCATAGCTCGCATTACAAATATGCCCGCATCTTCCAACATTATTCGGATGCAGTATATATAAGCCAACTATCCGACCATCATCTTCTGCTACACCGGTATAGCTCTGTGCCTCAAAGAACTCTTTCCCCAATGAAGCATCAAGAACGTCTTCCTGTGGAAATGCTATTCCATCTTCAACAACCTCATTCCAGATGTCTATCATATCCTGAAGGTCTTTTTCCTCATATCTCCGAATTATCATTTAAATTCACCTCACCGATAAACTGCTTATTCTCTCAAACCTTAAGGTGAATCATTTTCACCATAGAAAACATGTCAGAAATTACCATGCTGACTTTTGTTGAAAACTTTAACCCCTTTTTACTGATATAACGATAAAACGGTTCTTCATTCAGTACCCTCGCACTTCCTCCGATTGTCCCCACAAGATCCTCAGCTGAATCCACATAGAAAAACATCTTCGCATCTTCATGTCCGACAGTCTTCATATGCTTCTTTTGCATCATCGTCATTCCGCTTTTGTTGACAGTATCAAAGAGAAGTTCAATCTCTCCATGATTCTGCAACATCCGAATCAGTGAAAGCACCTGCTTTTCTTCAAAATAGTAAAACAACCCGCTGGCGATAATAAAAAGCGACTCAGTCGGGTGACAGGAGCGTATCTTTTCGAGCCAATCCTTTTTAAAAGCGTCCCCGGCAATATATATTTCACGCTCAGCTTCCGGCAAAAGATTCCTACGGTATTCAATAACATCGGGAAGATCGACACCGTACTACTTAGTATGCCCGTTGTCATCACGATAGTATGTCGTTTCGAGTCCGCAGCCGAGTTGAATGATCACACCTTCGGGATTTCGCTTAATAAAATCCGCGATATATCGATCCACATTGGCAGATCTTGAGGCAGAAGCCAGGTAAGTATACTGGTCTGCGTATCATTTTCGATCATTCCTTCCGGCATCCTGCTTTTCAGTTCCAGTGCCTTTTTGTCATACAGGATAGCCCGGCAATTTTCGCTGGCGTAGATTCTGCCGAGCACCGGTACAAAGAGGGTATCTTCCACCACTCCAAGTTTGGTTTCACTCATATTCTTAATTTCCTTTCGCATATTTTATATGCACCTTGAAGTCACAGACACCATCTCCATGGCCTATAGTTTTTGTCCTGTCCCATGACAACTCTTTATTCGATGTGTAACAATTCACATTAGCCATTTTAAAAATTATTTTCATTTTGGCTAATAGAAATATTGGCGTTTGATCAAAAAACAGCACCCGACATTTACCTGTCCGATGCTGTGTAATCTATCTGCTAACCCGGGTCTCAATATAGCTTGTTACAAAATGAAATAATATTGATATTGTTTCTTGGTCTCCCAAATACCAAGTACCACGGGAGTACCATTTTTCTATAAATTATAATAATTTATAACAAGTTACATACGAGATCAAATTACCACGAACCCAGTAAATATGCAGTTTCATAGAGTCTTATGACTCTTTATGGAGATACATGAAATAGGACTTCATATAACTATACCTAGTTTCATAATATTTCCTCCATGCCCGTATTTACGGGCTTTTCTTCCATTTTATTTCGGAGGTTTACGCCAATTGACGTAAACCTTTTGATTATTTTTTTACTTTCCAAATCATATTTTTCATTTTCATTCACGCCCTTCATCATAAAATTGGCGTAGATTTCTTCGAAAAAATCTCCATTGCTTCCTCAAGGGATTCATCTATCATATGTACATATGTATCCATTGTGGTGGAGGGATTGGAATGCCCCAGAATCTTCTGGAGGGCTTTGGGTTTTACACCTCTATCTATGCACCTGGTAGCAAAGGTGTGTCTGAGAGCATGCATACAGAAGGGTTTTATCCCTGCAGATTCACAGATCTATTCTGCTCGTCCAAAGTCAGAAAATGAATCTCATTCTTCTTTTTGACTCTGGGCATCATGACCCCGTTAAGCGGTTGCCTTGGAATGATATCATTCATCATGGCACTTTTCAGCATTGATCCCATGCAAATATATGTCTGATATCATCCAGTATCTGTACCACTGATCTACGGTAAGATCCTCCGCTCTCGCATCAGCATCCTCATCACTATTCAATTTACCGAGAGCGACATATTTCTTTGCTTCGGAAACCTTATCAAAGTATTTCTCATGTCGTTTCCCATCTGCACCTGTAAATCTGGCGGAATACTTTCCGTCTTTCCTTTGCATGACCCCCAGTCCAAGTTCTTTACCTTTCAGGTCTCTTCCCATATTATCAGCTCCTTTCCTTATCCCGAAAAAGAGCCTAAATGCAAGCAATACATTACCATAAACAGGCTCTTTTTTCAATATATTGGCGTAAAGTCAAAATGGCGAATCCCACCTCCGTAGCGCGGTTTATGTACTCTTCAAAGGGTATTCTTTTGATTAAAGTTTTCTTCCCAACATAGAGGACAAAATCACATAACGGAGACTTTGTCATTTCCCTTAATTTGTTCATCCCAATCCCGCTATATGCAGCCGCCTCCTCGATGGAAAGAGTCATTTTGTCTTTGATAGCGACTTCATAATGTTCATTACTCATACGGCACCTCCATCTCGAAATCTTGAGACAGAGCCAAAACAAAACGGATCCTCTTGGCCCGGATGCAGCTCTACCTCTCACATCCCAGTCAAAGAAAATCCGTGATTTTAAACCCCAATAAACAAAAAAGACGGCTGACACAGACAACCTTGCCAACCGTCTAAAAAAGAATTTTCTATTTCAGCTTCTCATATTCTTCATCTAATACCGCTTCAAACCATTCCGTAGATTCTTCTTCTCCCGGAATCTCTATTGCCAGATGTGAGAACCACGAATCCGATGCCGCACCGTGCCAATGCTTTGTTTCCGCAGGAATGTTGATGACCGTTCCCGGAGTCATTTCCACCGCTTCTTTGCCCCATTCCTGATAATATCCTCTGCCGCCGACACAGATCAGCATCTGACCGCCGCCGCTCTTCGCATGATGAATATGCCAGTTGTTTCTGCATCCCGGCTCAAAGGTAACATTAAAAACCGGAATCTGCTCCTTAGACACAGGCACAAGGTAACTCTGTCCTACAAAGAACTCCCCGTAAGGATTCGGCTCACCGATTGGGAAGAAGATCGTATTCTGATATCTGTCCTTATCCGTCAATTCTTCCTCTTCTTCATTCCATACTTCTTTCGCCAGCCGGAATATCGCCCAGCCCTTCGGCCAGCCCACATACATCGTTGCATGGGTGATGATTGCGGCAATCTCTTCTTTTGTCACACCATGTGCCTTCGCATTCTGAAGGTGATAGATAAGAGAAGAATCCGTGATACCAGATGCCATCAGGGATACTACCGTAATGATGCACTTTGTTTTTACATCGATTGCTGCTTCATTCCACACTTCGCCGAAAAGCACATCATCATTCAGATGTGCGAACATCGGTGCAAACTCTCCTAACTGCTGCCTTCCTGCAGTCTGTACTATTTTCTCGCTCATGTTATTTCCTCCCATTGGTTACAGGAATGCTCCGTTACAAACCTGAATAACCTGTCCCTTCACATGTTTACCCATATCTGAGGCAAGGAAGAGACAAGCGTTTGCCTGATCCATCGGATCACACTCAGGACCAGGAAAATAAACGAAATGCTTGCTGTACTCCAGCATCTTTGCACCGCCCTCCATCGGCAGTCTTGTCGGCATTGCCTTATCATCCGTCTGCATATCTGCCCCATCCCTGGCAACTCTCATCTCTAAATCTCCTTCTGTGCTCTTTCTCTGTGTATCATCAACCTGCACAGATGCTTCTTCACTTGTATTTTCACTGCTTTGCGCCTGTGTCTGTTCCTGCGGTGCATCTGAGCCTACATGATTGTTTCCGCAGGCAGTAAGTGACAAACATAGGATACCGGCACACATCACTGCAATTATTTTCTTCATCTCTCATCCTACCTTATAGACTTTCCTTTACGATTTCCACAACTTCATCCCTTGTAAGCGCCTTATATCCACCATCAAAAAGAAATGTAGCATCTGCTATCCCATCAATCATATCCTCAGTAACACCCAGTTCCTTTGCACTGAGAACAACGCCGATTTCCTTCATCCAGCTTTCCATTGCGGCAAGTCCCGCTTCTGCCGCATCCCGTTCACCCATGTCTTCTGTACGGATATCCCACACTTCCTTCGCAAAACGGACGAACTTATGAAGTCCGTAAGGCATGATGTGGCGATAGTAGGGAAGAGATACTGCGGACAGTGTCATCCCATGCGTGGCATCGGTATATGCACCGATAGCCTGCCCTATCATATGAACCTCCCAGTCCGTGGACTTTCCCTTTGCAATCAGGGTGTTCAGCGCCCAGGTCGCAGACCACATCAGGTTGCTCCTGGCCTCGTAATCCTCAGGATTCTTTACTGCGATACGTGAGGCATGTATGACCGATTTCATCAGTGCCTCCGCAAGATAGTCGCTTGTATTGTCATCGTCGCCGGAGAAATACTGCTCACAGATATGGTTGAAAATATCATAGATCCCGGCAACCATCTGGTACTTCGGTACCGTGTAGGTATATTTCGGATTCAAGATCGAAAACTTTGGCATCACATTATCGCCGAATACATGTCCGATCTTCTTTTTCTGCTCGTGATTTGTTATAACAGCACCGCCGTTCATTTCCGAACCTGTTCCCACCATCGTAAGTATGCTGCCTACAGGAATGATACGATTGTCTACATCCTCCATCCGCAGATAATACTTATCCCACGGGTCTTCCTCACACCAGGCGGAAACAGAAACAGCTTTCGCATAATCAATCGTAGAGCCTCCGCCTACCGCAAGGATCAGATCAACATCGTTTTCCTTTGCGATCCTGCATCCCTCATACAGCTTCTGCACGGTTGGATTAGACATGACGCCTGGATCTTCAAAAACCTCTTTCCCTTCATCCTTAAGGGCTTTAAGCACTTCATCGTAGATTCCGTTTTTCTTTATAGAACCGCCGCCATAGGTCAGCATGACCTTTTTCCCGTAATTCTTCAATTCTTCCCCCAGAAAAGCGATTGCGTCATCTCCGAAGTACAGTCTGGTCGGATTTGAATAGCTGAAATTTCCTAACATGTGATTTTCCTCCTTTTGCTTAAAGACTCTTGCCGAATCTGTACAATTCTTTTCTCTTCTTTTCAGACTTGTTCTGCCTTCCGTTCGCAGTAAAGATACCTGCATTTTCCACGCCCCAGTATTCCACAATGGACTGGAAATACTCCGTGATTGCCGCCCCGTAGACAAACTTGCTGCCCGAACTCATAATCAGCGCCACCTTTTTCACATTCTTCGGAATGTCGATGGCATAGGTACGGTGTATAACAGCCTGAAGCTGTGCGGAAAGGGTGAAATAGTATATCGGTGATGCAAAGACGATCATATCCGAGGAAAGGATCGCCGGATAGATTTCCAGCATATCATCCTTTTGTGCACATATGCCCTTTTCTTTATTTCTGCAATATTCACAGGCCATACAACCTCGAATGTTTTTATGGGCAACATTTACGCTTACCACTTCATGTCCTGCTTCCTTCGCTCCTTCAGCGAATGCCCTTGCCATATCCGAAGTCGGACCATCAAGATGCGGGCTTCCATTCAAAATCAGTATTTTCACTGCTGTGCCTCCATACTTATCGTAATTGTCACATCTCCGTTGCCAAGGAGCCCTGCCATTCCCTCATTATCCTGATCTGTGATATGTCCCAGCCTTGTATAGCTCCATGAATTGCTGCCGTAAAATACCACGATCTGATCTCCTGAATACAGTACAATATCTCCCGATGAGGTGGTTGTCTGCGAATCGTTTCTCGGAAGATTTCTTCCGAGCGGTCCTACCTGTTCAAAACCGCCATACATGGACATTTGAATCTCAAGCGGCGAATCCTTGCATAAATCCATCAGCGCATCAACGGATTCATTTTCTTCCCACAAAACATTCAAGGCAGTACCGTTTATCTTCATTTGCAGCATCTTTTCTGTATCCTCCGTTTCTGTTTTCAAATCCTCTGTTTGGATTTGATCTTCAGTTACATTGCTTTCCGATTCATTTTCCGGTATCTCTGTTATTCCGATTGTCTCTTCCTGTGTACTTCCTTTACTGTTAACTGCTTCAGTTGAAGCAGCATCAGGTTCCGGTGCGCCGGTCTTACCGCATGCGCTGAAGGCCACCGCTATAATCGAAACCACAATAAACAACGTTGTCATTTTCATTTTCATAGTTTTTCCTGCTTTCTGTGCTTTTTTGTCTGAAACACAAGGTAATCCAGACAGTCCAATGCTTTCTGATATCCATGTATCCTGGTAAGCAGTTCTTTTCTATACCCTTCAAGAATCCGGAGCATTTCCCTCTCATTTTCTGTCTCTGCCAGACCTATGCACTCTCTGGTCATTTCCTCCGGACACATTGCATCCTTCAGATTTTGGAGTAAACATCCCTGTCTGTCATTTGTCGCCGCCATTCTTCACCTCATATCGAAGCCACACGGCTCCGTCTTCAAATTTTTGGATATCTTTCAGCAGCATATGAACGGGTTCCCTGTCTTTCCGCCTTCCGTCAAAGACCTGGGGCTCCCCCTCTCTGCCGTCAATAGCAGGTCCTATCAGCAGGCTTACTTCATCGACAAGCCCCTCATCCAGAAAGCTGCCATTGATATGTCCGCCTCCAACAATCGCCATACGCTCAATCCAAAAATTCTCTGCCAGAATTTCCGATGCACGTCTTAAATCAATATGTCCTTTGCCGCAGGCGATCCATGAAATCTTTTTGGTGTTAAGGTAGTCAAGATATTTCTCGGACACATCCTCGCTCATAATGATCAGATGCGGCTTATCCGTATCGCCATCATCCCAAAGAAGCGTTCCCTTTGTATCTACGATGATCTCATAGCCCTTCGCATCAGCATTTTTACGGAAGCCTTCTTTTCCGTATGTTTTCCCCTCTGACGGTGAAAACTTTCCGGGCTGCGCCATCTCAAGCTGTGCCGTCACTCTGCCGCTCACTGTTGAAGGTGTATTTAAGGCATTTAATGTCAGGTAATACTCATCGACGCCATTTATTTTCTCAGTCATAGAGCAGTCTATACGGCCATCTGCAGCCATCATCATGTGGCAAATAATATATGGTTTCTGCATTATTTACTCCTCCCACGTGAAATCTTTCTTTTATGAACAGTATATGTTCCACACCAAGAAATGTCCAATATCTATATTGCATTTTTAGTTATTCTATTTTAGAATATCTATGGAGGTGTTCATTATGGAAATAAGGGTACTCAGGTACTTCCTTGAGACAGCCAGGGAGGGCAATATGACAAGAGCCGCCGAGCGTCTGCTTGTCTCACAGCCCACCATGTCAAAACAGCTCAAGGAACTGGAAAAAGAGCTTGGAACCAAGCTTTTTGTCCGCTCAAATTACAGCATCCATCTGACAGAGGCGGGAATGCTTCTCAGAGAGCGTGCGGAAGATATTCTATCTCTGGTTGACAAAACCGAGGCTGAATTTAAATCATTGGAGGAGATAAACAGCGGCGATATCTATGTCGGGGCTCCGGAATCAGAGGCAATGGGGCTTTTTGCAGATATTGTCTGCAATTTACAGAAAAGCTATCCAAAGATCCGATGCAATATATACAGCGGCAATATGCAGGATGTTTGTGAAAAGCTCGACAAAGGCTTGCTTGACTTTGCCATTGTGATGAATTTTGTGGATCTGAATAAATACAACTATCTCCCCATGTCCACTAAGGACAGATGGGGAGTGATCTTCCGAAGTGATGATGCTCTTTCAAAAAAGAAATCCTTTTCAATTTCCGATCTAAGAGATATGCCGCTGATCTGTTCAAAGCAGTGGGTAGATCAGGAATTGCCTGACTGGTTCGGTTATGACCTTAAGGACGTAAATATAGTCGCCACGTATAACCTTCCCTATAATGGCGCCGTTATGGCAAAAGCCGGCATAGGCTACGCTGTAATGCTTGATAAGCTCGTTCACACAGGTGATGGAAGCGATATCACCTTCCGTCCCCTAAAGGATGTTCCAAATGCTGAGATGTTTATCATCTGGAGAAAATACCAAACCTTTACCCCGGTGGCAGAGCTTCTGATCAAAGAACTACATAAATCTTTCAAAATATAAAAGCAGCACCCTCTCGGATGCCGCCTTACTTTATAATATGATAATATTCATTTATAGTTTCAATCCCAGAATCTTCGAAGCACGTTCCACCTCTTCCTTAGTCGGCGGCTGCACTTCCTTAAGCGGATAATCTATTCCGAGTCTTTCATACTCCGGAACTCCCATCCTGTGATACGGAAGAATCTCAACCTTTGAAACAGTCTTCAACGAATCTATAAATCTCTTCAGCTCTTCAAGTGCTTCCTGCTCATCCGTGATTCCCGGAACAAGTACATGTCTGATCCACATTTCCTTGCCGTTATCCGAAAGATACCGTGCCATATCCAGAATATTCTTATTTGTATGCCCCGTAAGCTCTCTATGCTGTTCGTCCTTGATATGCTTTATATCCAATATAAAAAGATCGGTGACCTCACAGAGTTTTTCAAATTTCTCAAAGAATTCCCCATCACGCCTGAAGGGATTACCTGATGTATCCAGTGTTGTGTTTATACCTTCCTTCTTTGCAAGCGTAAAAAGCTCCGTCACAAAATCGATCTGAAGAAGAGCCTCTCCGCCACTCACGGTAATGCCTCCGCCATTTTTCCAGTACGATCTGAATCTGATAGCCTTCTTAAGAATCTCAGTCGGAGTTGCGCACTCCACTCTGATTCCGCAGGCCTTTATCTTATTTATGCTTTCTTCCGCATTTCCTCCCGAAGCATTAACAACACTCCAGGTTTCAGGATTATGGCAGTACTTACACCTCATATTGCAGCCCTGCATAAACACTATGAATCTGATTCCCGGCCCGTCAACCGCTCCAAAGCTTTCCGTCGAATGAATATATCCGATTGTTTCTGACATAATAACCCCCGATATTAAAACATAGCCCGGAGAGATTATCCCTCCGGGCTGACCTTGATTCACTAATTATAATGACTCGTGGAATGTTCTGCTTATTACATCGAGCTGCTGCTCTCTTGTCAGGCTTATGAACTTAACTGCATAACCTGAAACTCTGATAGTGAAGTTTGCATACTCCGGCTTGTCCGGATTCTCCATAATATCCTCAAGAGTCTCACGGCTGAATACATTTACGTTAAGGTGATGTGCACCCTGATCGAAGTATCCGTCCATAGCATTTACAAGATTCTGAACTCTCTCATCCTCATCATGTCCGAGAGCATCAGGATTCATTGACTGAGTATTTGAGATACCGTCAAGTGCCCAGACATAAGGAATCTTAGCAACAGAATTAAGTGATGCAAGAAGTCCGCTCTTCTCTGCTCCGTAGCTTGGGTTAGCACCAGGTGCAAGCGGAGTCCATGCCTTACGTCCATCAGGAAGGCTTCCTGTATACTTACCATACACAAGATTTGATGTAATAGTAAGAATTGATGTAGTCGGCTCTGAATTACGATATGTATGTCTCTTCTTGATATCATCAAGGAATGTCTTAAGTAACCAAACTCCGATGCTGTCAGCTCTGTCGTCATCATTTCCGTACTTAGGGAATTCTCCCTCAGCCTTATAATCTACAGCAAAGCCTTCCTCATCACGGATAACCTTAACCTTTGCATACTTGATAGCAGAAAGAGAGTCAATAACGTGTGAGAAACCTGCTATACCGGTTGCAAATGTGCGGCGCACGTCAGTATCAATAAGAGCCATCTCAGCTGCCTCATAGTAATACTTATCATGCATATAATGAATAAGATTGAGTGTATTTACATACAGTCCTGCAAGCCAGTCAAGCATGAACTCAAATCTCTCGATAACCTCATCATAATCAAGATACTCTGAAGTAATAGGTCTTGCTGCAGGTCCTACCTGTACACGTGACTTAGCATCAACACCACCGTTGATAGCGAAAAGAAGACACTTTGCAAGATTTGCTCTTGCTCCGAAGAACTGAATTTCCTTACCTGTCTGTGTAGCTGATACACAGCAGCAGATAGAATAATCATCACCCCATACAGGCTTCATAACATCATCGTTCTCATACTGAATAGAACTTGTCTTTACAGACATTCTTGCAGCATATTTCTTAAATGCTTCAGGAAGCTGTGAAGAATAAAGAACTGTAAGGTTTGGTTCCGGTGAAGGTCCCATATTTTCAAGTGTATGAAGAAATCTGAAACAGTTCTTTGTAACGTGTGTACGTCCGTCCATACCGATACCGCCCACCTCAAGAGTAGCCCATACAGGATCTCCCGAGAACAGCTCGTTGTATGACTGGATACGCGCGAACTTAACCATTCTGAGCTTCATTACAAAATGATCGATAAGCTCCTGAGCTTCCTTCTCTGTAATGATACCCTTCTTAAGATCTCTTTCAATATAAATATCAAGGAATGTAGACACACGGCCAACTGACATAGCAGCTCCGTTCTGTGTCTTGATTGCTGCAAGATATCCGAAGTAAAGCCACTGAACTGCTTCCTTCGCATTCTTAGCAGGACGGGAAATATCATAGCCGTAAATCTCAGCCATCTTCTTCATTACCTTAAGAGCCTTGATCTGCTCAGCAAGCTCTTCTCTCTGTCTGATAATATCATCAGTCATTACACCATGACCACAATTCTTCTTATCTTCTTCCTTCCAAGCGATAAGCTGGTCTATTCCGTAAAGTGCAATTCTTCTGTAATCACCGACAATACGTCCTCTTCCGTATGTATCCGGAAGTCCTGTGATGATATGACTACGTCTTGCTGCTCTCATCTCATCGGTATAAGCATCAAAAACTGCCTGATTGTGAGTCTTATGATACTCTGTAAATACCTTATGAAGATCAGCATTTGGCTCATATCCATACATTGTAAGTGATTCTTCAGCCATCTTGATTCCGCCGAATGGCATAAATGCTCTCTTAAGCGGCTTGTCTGTCTGAAGACCTACAATCTGCTCCATGTCTTTCATGGACTCATCTATATAACCCGGTCCATATGAAGTAAGTGATGAAACAATCTCTGTTTCCTCATCAAGTACTCCACCGTTCTCTCTTTCCTTCTTCTGAAGTTCCTGAAGTTTTCCCCAAAGCTTTTCTGTCCGCTCTGTAGGTCCTTCGAGAAAGCTTTCATCACCGGTATACGGAGTATAATTATATGTAATGAATTCTCTTACATTACATTCCTCTTTCCATAAACGTCCGGCAAATCCATCCCATTCTTCAAATGTAAGCATTAGATCCTTTTGCATCGCTTCTATTCCTCCTATAACGACACGCTACTGCTCTCTTTGACATTCCACACTCCACATCTTTTCAGCAGGAAGATGTGTATATTAAACATTACTATAGCCTCTCCATAAAGTCAATTGTAAATATATACAAAAAACACACTATATAGTGCGATTCTATTGTATCCCAACTAGATAGTGTGTTGATTTTAAGCTTGCACACGATATTTCGTCGTTTCGGCGTTTTTTCACCTTAATTTATGGTGTTTTCATACCCATATTTCAGGCTTAAGTTTTTAATAATATGTATACTCATATTCATACGAGTGATCGTAGGTTCCCGCATTTCTCATCATATCAGTGCAGACATCGTGCACCTTCACCGGATATCCGTATTCGTTATATTCAGCCGAATATTCATAACCCGAGAAATCCACATGACGAAGCAGATTACCGGCGTTATCATATTCCCAGACTGCTGAAACATTTGCCTCTCCGTTTTCACGCACATATGACATCCTCATAATCCGGCCTTTACTATCATAATCTGTTTTAGTATGCCGTGACACCTCTCCGTCCGCACTTGTTTGTATAAGCTCTGTTTCTCCGTACTCACCGTATTTATGTTCTACTTTAAAAGAAAACTCGCCGTCATTATAGTTTTCCTCCAGTACCGGTCTTTCCTCTTCATCATAACTGTATACACATTTATATTCATTCATGGTATCAGTCATACGGATAAGCTTTCCCTCTGAATCATACTCATATTCATATGTTCTATATATATAGCCATCTTCCAGTATTGTGGTATCCTTTATCATCCGACCGTCTTCATATTCGTATTCATGACGGTCCCATATAGACCCGTCTTCATTGTAATTTATTCTTTCCCTGATCAGGCCTGATTCATATGTATTCTTTTCATCCAGATACATATCATCTTCACTGTCGCCTTCATAAACCTCGATCAGATTTCCGTCCGCATCGTAATTATTCTTTGTATAATCAAATGTACCGTCTGACTTTGCAACAACCTTGCTTACCAGATTCTCACCCTCGTATGTATAGGTTACCGAAGTCCTTACCGAACCATCCTTCTCATAAAAATCATACTTCAGGAGCTTACCGTCAGCATCATATTCCTTCATCTCAGCCAGTACAGAATAGTCCTTGATCTTTTCCTGTTTAATGGCCGGCTTATCCTCTTTGCTTACTGCGATGTCTCCACTCTCCTCAGATGAGTAACCCTCGCCCAGATATATATCACCTATCTGATTAAGATCATATATACCGGAAGCTATAAGAATCCCGTTTGCCTTCACTTCGATTTCAAAAGGAACACTGCTCTGTGACGAGTCCAGGCCCCTCACATCGATTTCAACGTTATAATGATCCAAATCATCCGTCTTAAGTACATAAATAAAGAAGTTATGTCCATCTATGGTGAAGCTGTATTCATATAATCCGTAGGTTGCATAATGTGAAAACTTCGTGGATATCACATTTTTCTTCATTCCCGATTCGTTCGTTACTGAAATGTTCTGCACATCAAAGTCCGAATTAATCCTGACCGACGTGTGAAAAAAGTAATTTCCCGCGATTAATGCTCCAACCGCCAAAACAGCCAGCACGGCCAAAAAAATGATCAGCTTCTTTTTCTTCTTCATTTAATCACTCTCTCATTCACCAAACACTATATCTCTTAGAGTCGGATGAATGGTCTCGTATGCCATGCCACAATTTCTGACATGCTGAGTATATACAAAGCTTGTTCTGGTAGCTGTATCCATCTGAATACTGCTTCCTGCCGCACCGTCCCATCCGAAGATACCGATAGGTGCAGTTGAGCCTACCCTTTCGGGATACATGAATACCTGCATGCCGCATCCGTAACCATAACCGACTCGCCCCATATTGGTTGCGATTTCTTCCATACCTGCTTCGGATAAAAGATTCTTCTTAATCTGTTCCACAGTTTCCGCTTTAAGAAGCCTGATGCCGTCAGCCGATATACCTCCGCACGCCAGAGTATCTGCAAGCTTTGCATAATCCTCTGTACAGCTTATAAGTCCGGCTCCGCCACTCTCATATCTCTCCGAAAGCTGGTAATTACAGGTCTGTTCCATAGGAACAATACCCTCATCATTCATAATATACTGCTGGGCAAGTCTCTCAACATCATCATTCTCCGGCTTTGCAAAAAATGTATCAGTCATTCCGAGCTTTTCCCAGATATTTTTCTTCAGATACTCCCCGAAGCCCATTCCCGTTACCACTTCAATTATTGCTGCAACCACATCATGGCTGAAGCTGTAATGGAAATGTGTTCCCGGAACGAATTCCAGCGGAGATTCAGTAAATGCATCCACAAAATCTCTTGTAGTTGCATTCTCTCCCAGCTCTTCTGTCACGCGAAGGATTCCCGGTCTCTTCAGATCATAATCCAGTCCCGACTGCATAGAAAGAAGATGCCAGATTCTCATCGGCTCCTGAAGCTCTCTCAGCCCCTCTTCATCCTTAACCTGAAGCTTACTATATGCAGGAAGATACTTTCCTACTTCATCCTCCATAGAAATCTTTCCCTGCTCTATAAGCTGCATCACGGCAGTCATTGTCTGTATCTTTGTCATGGAAAACATCAGATATCTCTGATCCGCCTGAACCTTCTTAGTTCTATCCTTATCCACCGTTCCGTTCATATGTCTGTATATCTGCTTATGGTCCTGATATACAATACAATCAACTGATGGAATCCCCTTATCTATCAATGAATCCAGATAGCTTGTCAGCTTTTCCTCATCGAATCTACTCATCTTTCACTTCCTCCTCATAGGATGACTTCAAATCATAGATTCAATATATCACAAATCACAGTCTGATATCACTTCTTTTTGCTTATTATTCTGATCATGATATTGGATATTAAACCAAACACAAATACAACCAATCCCAGCTCTGTCAGATTTTTTCCGATTCCGCTGTCAATCGCATAAGATACCTGCAGTTCTAATGGAGGATCCTGGTACGGAAGTCCCGCCTTGAACATCGAATAATATATCCCCATCATAAGCAGAAAGATTCCTGAAATGATTATCGATCCTGTAAACATTTTTAATTTATCTTTCATATCATCATTCCTCTCATAAGAAAAAGTCATATTATCACTATGTTAATATGACTTTAACATAACCATATCCGATTGTCAATATGTTTTTATCATTATAATATTATCTAAAATATATCCAGCATGCTGTCCAGATATATCTCCTCACGTACTATAATCTGATACTCCGGCTTTGTCATATAGTACAGCAGCATTTCAAGAATCACCGCACTGCCCAGACTCCGACCTTCTATCTTGAAGTTATTGAATCCATTCGGTACATATATTTCCCTAATATCGTCTATACCAATAAATCCCGGATTCTTCATCGCCTCCGAAAACCTGTAGCCCAGCGCCGCATTCGGTGATACGCATATATGATCTGCGCAGTCTTCTCCCAGGCTTTTCCGGCTCACATTTTCATAGCAGTTTTTCCTGTCATAGCAGTCATACCAGCAGCATTCATTGCACAGGAATTCAACCTTCTGTTTCAGTTCATAAGGCAGCTTGTTTAATGATTCATGCTCCTTATTTAGTCTGAAGTCAGGAACCACATAACGGAATTCTTCTCGTTTCAGCTCCTCTTCAAACTGCACGAAATCCGTGATCACCTTCGTAGTGGAAGATACGAAATAAAAATCCGGATACTTCTCACTTATATATTTAAGCAGCAGATCAGAACATATTATCACCCCATTTTCAGCAGTGCCCGTCCGCTCAAACATTTCACATAATCTGTTGCATTTCTTATCCGAAAGGTGTTCTTCACGGATAAGCGAATTGCTGAAGGTAAGTCGTGCCGAGATATCATATTCTTTCATGAGTGCAGCTACACCCGCAGGATTTTCTTCTCCGAATCCAACACGTCCACCGCCCCACAAACAGTCCTGCGGAGCCCCGTAAATCGAGCCTATCTCACAGTTGTCATAGAAGTATTCCCTATGCTCACGGAACAGCGGCAGAAATGCACTGTACAGATTATAGAATTCAAACAATCCCGGTAAGTGATAATATATCTTCTTATCCTCAGCCTGCATAATCATCGTAGATACGGTTCCTCCTCTTTCTCTCTTCAGGAGACATTTTATCACATCCTGCAATATCATACGCACCGAATGTATTATAGAGTCTCGAGGTCGGATCAAGCTCTACATAGGTAACCCACGGAAGCCAGTGATGGAGCGTTTGAAGCTCCTGATCCGCAAATCCTCCGCCTTCCCACGAAAGTCCCTGAATCCTATAACCGAATTCTCCGTATACATCATTCGCATTCCTTGAATTATTATGGATAAACTCCGCATAATCCCTGTAATGCTCATCTCCCGTAATAACATAGATTCGATAATAAAGATATGCGCACGCAGCCATATACATATCACCACCGCCGGTGCCTATGGTAACCGGACTCTGACCGCTGATGGAGCGTTTTGAAAGCGGGCAGTTAGGTCTGTCCGAATACACAGGGAACGTCCAGGAATATGTCCAGGTCTCCGTATAGTCCGCAGCTCCCAGCAGTGCATCCAGCCACTTATCCTCTCCCGTCAGATCATAAAGCGAAAGGAATCCGAACATCGCATATATACCCGATTCATTATCCATCACATCAGTGTTATCACATGTAGAACCGCGGTACTCCATGTTCTTATATACATTATCATAGGACCACTGTCCCGCCCTGAGTGCAGTTTCCTTATATTCCTCCTTGCCGGTCACAAGATAGAGCTGAACGAAAAAGCGGACAATACTGATGGTATTTGCCTTGGAATCCATTCTCATGGCTCCATCACGCTCATACGCGCGATAGAAGGATCCATCCTCATTCTGGATTCCCATGAAGAAATGTGCGGCCTTCTCACAGAATTCAAGCCAGTCAGGATGCTCCTCAGTCTTCTTCTTTGTAAGGACATAAGCATCCAGAATGTTCTCCAGACCGTCAGCCGACATGCGGAGCCAGATCGGATAAGGTTCAAACTCCTTGTTGATCGGACTGTAGCATCCGTTTGGTGCACCGTTTTCTTCCGCACCGTTCTTAACCCAGAAAAGAATCATATTCTGTCCCTTTTCAAACGCCTCATTATCTCCTTCTCGAAGTCCGTAATCCATAAGCTGATAGCCTATTCCCGGCTGCTGTCCTACGAATCCGAACTGCATGGATATACTGTCCACATCAAAATCCGGAAGGAAGGATGAGAATGGAACACCCCATGCTCCGTCTCCGTAATCTCTGCAAAGGAGCTTCATAGCATTTATATTGTTGTGATACTGAAGCTCCTGATTCACATCGAAAAGCTCAGCGCGAAGTCTGTCATACACCGATCTCCATGCCCATTTCATCATAGGATAGAAATCATCAAACTGTCCGAGATTCAGTCTCACCACGTAGTCATCCGAAAAGTCCTTCTCCATCGAATGGAGTACACGATTAAAGGTTTTATTCTTCATCATGTAATCGATATTGAAAAACATCTGCTGATCTCCGACCTGTCCGTCAGCACATGGATAAACATAATCGATAGTAATTCCGTCACGTACCGCTTCTGTCTCTTTTCTGACCGGATACCCGTAATAAAGATACGCTATCGTCTTATTCTCCGGCTTTGAAAGCCCTATGGAACCTACGTTGCATTCTCTGTCTATCATCTGGGCGAACTTACATGTTTTACGTCCCGGAAGCGCCACATCCGATTTTTCACGGGAGAACATAATAGCCTCACCGGTCTTCTTACTTAATGCCGCAAAAAGAGGAAGTGTCATTCCTGTCTCCTTGCGCCAGTTATATTCACATTCAGGATCAAAGCCTACTACATAAGGACGGGCATACTCATTGTCCTTATACCAGGTTGCAGGCGCAAAGCACTGATAATCTCTGATGGTATCCGCATCTGGAAGAACAAATGAAATCTTCGAAGCAAATCCAAGATCATCCTCTCCCTTTTCAAGAATAGTAAGCCTTCTCGAAATTACTACTCCATCATCCTCAGCTGAGTATTCATCACTAAATTCCAGCCTTGAACCATTCGGCGTCTCCATTATTCCCGATGCGATAACCCTGCCCTCAGATTCCTCAACAGAATCATAGGCCCTATCAAAAAATTCAATGACGGCCATAGCAGTCTTGATAAAGGCATACATAGGACGCTTGTTATAGTAAAGCGTACTGCCTGCCTTTTCAATCACCACTCCGCCGTCATTGAAAATCAACTCATAATCTCCGTTTTGTAACCTCATAACAATACCCTCTCTGTAAGTAAAAATATTAAAGCATCTACTTATCAGATTAATTCATTCGGCACAAAAACAAAAGTATAAAATTATCCTGTTTTGCCTGTTTTTTGCGGATTATATTCCGGCAGACCTTCCAGATCCTTCTCGGTTATGACACCCTTATTTATAAGAGTCTCCTTCATCCCCTTTTCCAACATATAATCAACGCCAATCATCTGCATGATATCTATTGCCTCTATCATCTTCTTGCCGCGCCGCTCCGTTATAGAATATTCAACACGGAGAGGATAACCGTCAAAGGTCTTCTTCTCAACAAGGCCGAACTGAATAAGCTCCCTCAGCTGTTCAAGAAGCATCTTCTGATTGATGCCCTCAATCTCATGCTCAAGCTCGGAAAGTCCCTTAGGTCCCTCCTTCATCTGAAACAGGATTATAGTCTTCCATTTTCCTTTAATGATATCGTGCACTATCTCAAGCGGGCACGTATAATCATCTCTTATTTTCATAGATATTTCTCCAGCTTAACAACATCCGCAAATCCGTCTGCGAGAGCTGCCATATATACCGCATGTACCGTTTCGGCATCCACCTTTCTTCCGTCATGCTTCAGACCCTTGGTTGTACATGCATCATCTATAACTGTTACTTCATATCCATAATCTTGACATGCTCTGACCGTAGTGTCAACACACATATGTGACATCATGCCTGCAACAACAAGTTTTTCCACTCCCTGCTCCTCAAGATATTCCCTAAGGTCTGTCTTAAGAAAAGAATTCGGATAATCCTTATGTACTATCTTTTCATTCTCAAGGGGCTTAACCAGGTCATGTATGCATCTAAGTATCTCAAAGTTATGCTGTACATGTACGATAGTCTTTCCTTCTGCTCTGAACTTTTCAAGCAGCTTCGCCGCCTGCATTGCCGCATCCTTCGGCTTATACAGCTTCATAGGTCCCGGTTTAAAGTATATCCTCTGAATATCTATCAGTAATAACGCTTCATTACTCATTTCTGTCACCTCCTGTATTCAAAATAATACAGAAGAAATCGAATGACAATTACCCACTTTTTTGTGGGTATTAATCAGGTCAGATCATTAGTCCATATATCATAAGCAACAAAAAACGGCACACCCTCGAAACCGTCTAAGTTTCCCGGGTGTGCCGTAATAATCAGATTATATTAGTTTACACTGAAGAGAAGCTGACCATAGCTTGGGAATGGCCAATCCTTCTGTGATGTAAGCATCTCAGCTTCATCAACATAAGCTCTGAGCGATTCCATTGTAAGAAGAAGTGTATCTCTTACAAACTCTGATGACTTGAAGATATCAGGAAGATCCTTAAGTGTTGCGATAGCATCCTCAAGAGCCTTAACTGACTCAAGTATATGATCTGTAAGCTCTGAAAGTCTCTCGATTGTAGAAACTTCATAATTGCACTTAACCTTATCACTTACCTGTCTCATCAGTGATGTTGTCTGAGCAAGCTTGAAGAGGTATCCCTCGATTGCAGGAAGATAATTCTTGCGAACCATATCAACCATTGTGAGAGCCTCGATATTAACTGTCTTTACATAGTTCTCAAGCATGATCTCACATCTTGACTGAAGCTCTGCCTCTGTAAATACCTTATGAGCCATAAGCATATCCATGTTCTTCTTATCAAGGAGACGTGGCATAGCATCAGCTGTTGTCTTAAGGTTAAGAAGGCCTCTCTTCTCTGTAGCTTCAACGATCCAATCCTCACCATATCCGTTTCCGTCGAAGAGGATTCTCTGATGATCTGTAATAACCTTCTTGATAAGTGTATGAAGATCTTCTTCGAAGTTCTCTGACTTCTCAAGGATATCAGCATACTGACGAAGGCTTTCTGCAACTGCTGCATTCAGCATGATGTTGCAGCATGCGATACTGTTAGATGAACCGAGTGATCTGAACTCAAACTTATTTCCTGTAAATGCGAACGGTGATGTTCTGTTACGATCTGTTGTATCTCTTGAGAAGCTTGGAAGTGAATGAACACCCAGCTTCATAACAACCTTCTCTGTTCCCTCATATGGCTCATCATTTCTGATAGCATTGAGGATACCTGTAAGCTCATCTCCAAGGAAGATTGAGATGATTGCCGGAGGTGCTTCGTTAGCTCCGAGTCTGTGATCGTTTCCTGCTGTAGCAACAGAAAGTCTGAGAAGATCCTGATAATCATCGACTGCCTGAATTACTGCGCAGAGGAAAAGCAGGAACTGTGCATTCTCATAAGGTGTCTTTCCAGGTGAAAGAAGATTGATTCCTGTATCTGTTCCGATTGACCAGTTGTTATGCTTTCCTGATCCGTTAACACCTGCGAATGGCTTCTCATGAAGGAGACACTCCATACCATGTCTTGCAGCAACCTTCTTCATGATCTCCATAGTAAGCTGATTTGAATCTGTTGCAACGTTTGTTGTTGAGTAAATAGGAGCAAGCTCATGCTGTGCAGGTGCAACTTCGTTATGCTCTGTCTTAGCAAGGATTCCCAGCTTCCAAAGCTCCTGATTAAGGTCTTCCATGTACTCTGTTACTCTTGGCTTGATAACTCCGAAGTAATGGTCATCCATTTCCTGTCCCTTAGGAGGCATAGCTCCGAAAAGTGTTCTTCCTGTATACTTAAGGTCAGGTCTCTTATTGAAAACTTCCTTATCTACCAGGAAGTACTCCTGCTCAGGACCAACGCTTGTTCTAACATACTTGCAGTCTGTTCCGAAAAGCTTGAGAATTCTCTTTGCCTGCTTGTTGATAGCCTGCATAGATCTGAGAAGCGGTGTCTTCTTATCAAGAGCTTCTCCTGAATATGAACAGAACGCTGTAGGAATACAAAGTGTATGATCTTTAATGAATGCATAAGATGTAGGATCCCATGCTGTATATCCTCTTGCCTCAAATGTAGCTCTGAGTCCGCCTGAAGGGAATGATGATGCATCAGGCTCACCCTTGATAAGCTCCTTACCGGAGAACTCCATCAGAACTCCTCCGTCCGGTGAAGGTGATATAAAGCTGTCATGCTTCTCAGCTGTAACTCCTGTAAGTGGCTGGAACCAATGTGTAAAATGTGTGGCTCCGTTTTCGATTGCCCAGCTCTTCATTTCCTCTGCAACTGCATCGGCAACATGCTCATCAAGTCTTGTATTCTCATCGATAGTCTTCTTAAGTGATGCATATACATCATCCGAAAGTCTTGCTCTCATTACTCTGTCATCAAAAACGAGTGATCCAAACATCTCAGGTACATTTGTTTTTTCCATTTTGTGGTTCCTCCTCATTATTAAATAATAATAAAAATAATTATTTTCTGTTTTCCACATCGTGAAGAATCCTTTCGCTTCGCTCAGTATTCTTCACGATGATGCGATCTCGCCAAAGTCACATATCTGCCTTCGGCAGATATGTATGAGATATAGCACATTGTTCTTGAACGCAAGCGTTCGAACATATGCTATATCTCATGCATATGCTTCGCATATGTAACCTTGGCTCGATTAACGCACAAAAAGGCGCCTTAGAGCTAAGCTCTAAGACGCCTTTGTCTTCTTCGGTTATTTACTTTACTACGATAAACCAGAAAAGTCAACCCTGTTTTTTAATTTTTTCGAGCAATTTTTTATTGTCGTCGGAAGCCGTTAATCATCCACGATTTCTTCGGCCACCTGTCGTTTGGTAAGTCCCTTATTCATAGCCTCACGGATTATATATTCATGAGCATCTGCCTCGCTCATTCCCTTCTTCTCCACAAGCACTATCTTTGCACGACTTACAAGCTTCAGTTCTTCCATCTTCTCATTAAGTATCCTGAGCTTTTTATGGACTGCTCTCAGCCTGTCATTCATTGCTATGACAAGTCTTATCATCCTTTCAAGTTCACCCAGCTTGATAGGCTTCTGAAGCGTCATTACTCCATGTTCTATCAGCCTGTCATTAACACTCTGGAACACCTCTGTCGGAACCGCAAGAATAACTCCTGAGCTGTGTTTCTCCACAACGTCCATAACAAACTCCGTTCCGAGACCATCCTGCAGCGGAGCATTTACTATTACAAGATCATACTCTCTGACAAGAAGCTCACGCCTTGCGGATGAAGCACTCTTTCTGATTTCAATGATATCAAAGCGTCTGTCAGGAAGAACCTTCTTCACGGTAATATTGAATTGTTCGGATGACGACACTATAAGCACCGAATACCTGTTATCATTTCTTTCTTTCATACCTGCCTCGATCTGAAATCATTAGGAAATGTACTTATCGATAATAGCCTTAGGCAGGAATCCACTAATAAATTCACTGTCCTCAGCCATCTTCTTTGCTTCCTTTCTTGACTTAGGAAGAAGAATGCTCTCACCGTCTACCTCTTCAGGCAGAGTAAGCTTGTTCTTTATTCCGTAAAGTCCGGCATGTATAAGAAGTGCATAGGCAAGATAAGGATTGCTGAGTGCGTCAGGCGATCTCAGCTCTACTCTTGTGCTTCCCTTAATATCATCTATATGTATCAGCTCGGATCCACCGATTCTTGACCAGTTAACCTTATCAGGTGCAGTTCCCTGTCCGAATCTGTTATAGGATGCATCCGTCGGATTAAGGAATATTGTTATATCCTTGATTTTTGACAGAATACCTGCTGCGGCATACTTCGCAACGTCATTGCCATCCTCATCCTGTGCGAAAACATTGATATGATAACCGTTGCCCGGCTTATCTGAAAGCGGCATCGGTGAAAAATCGGCATAAAGCCCGTTTCTGTCAGCCACTGTTGCTACAACCATCTTAAATGTGATCATCTGGTCCGCAGCCTTAAGCGGCTTTCCGTAATGGAAGTCTATCTCATTCTGTCCGGGTCCTCTCTCATGATGCGAACGCTCCGGAGTAAGGCCCATTTCCTCTATAGTGAGGCAGATCTCACGACGGATATTCTCTCCTCTGTCCAGTGGAGCAATATCCATATAGCCTGCTTCATCATAAGGAATCTTTGTCGGATTTGCTTCATCATCTGTCTTGAACAGATAGAATTCCATTTCCGATCCAAACTTGAATTCTATTCCTGCAGCCTTTGCTTCTTCTACTGCATTTCTGAGTATATTTCTTGTGTCAGCCTCAAAAGGAGTTCCGTCTGATGTGCAGACATCGCAGAACATTCTGAGAACTCGACCCGAATCAGGTCTCCAAGGAAGTACAGAAAGAGTAGTCGGATCCGGCTTCAGATACAGATTTGCCTCTTCACTTCCCTCAAAACCTCTTATCGCCTTGGCATTGATAGCGATACCATCCTTAAATGCCTTATGTACCTCACTCGGCATTATAGATATATTCTTCTGGACACCGAAGGCATCTCTGAATGCAAGTCGTATAAACTTGGCATCCTCTTCTTCGATATATTCCATTACTTCAGCTTCTGTAAAATTCATATGAATTCCTTTCTCTCATATCAATACCTTTAACCGATATTATCATTTCACCGCTATACGCGGCGATCACTAAATTGTTGAAATTCTTGGAGTGATATCCTCAAGAACATCAAGAAGGATCTTTACCGTATCAAGAGATGTAAATATAGTTACACCGTTCATGATAGCGCAGCGTCTGATCTCAATTCCGTCTCCATAATGTACTCCTGAAAGGATAGCACGTGTATTGATGATATAGCTTACGTAACCTGCCTCGATAGATCTGAGAACCTCATCACTACCGTCACTGAGCTTTCCTCTGATTCTGGTTCTGATACCATGCTCCTTGAGGAATTCACCCGTACCGACAGTTGCCTCGATATTGAAACCGAGCTCATAGAATCTTCTAACCAGTGGAAGTGCTTCTTCCTTATCCTCATCGGCAAGAGTAACCATTACGGTTCCGTACTCCTTCATCTTGATACCTGAAGCCTGAAGAGCCTTATAGAATGCTCTCTTAAGACTTCTGTCATATCCGATGGCCTCACCTGTAGACTTCATCTCAGGTGAAAGATATGCATCCATACCATTCAGCTTTGCGAAGGAGAAGGCAGGTGCTTTAACATACCACTTCTTAGCCTTCTTTAAAATGTTCTCCTTAGCCTCTTCATCAGCTGCAGCGTCCGCCTCAGCCTGAGCCTGAATTATCTTCAGTCCGCCTTCCTCTGCGATTCCGAGATATCCCTGCTCCTCAAGGCTGTGTCCGAGCATAACCTTTGTAGCAATATCAACCAGCGGATAGCCTGTTGACTTTGAAAGGAAAGGTACACTTCTGGATGCACGAGGGTTAACCTCGATGATATATACATTATCCTGCTTATCAACGATAAACTGGATATTGAAAAGTCCTACAATACCGATTCCGAGACCGAGCTTTGTTGTGTAATCTGTGATTGTCTCCTTAACCTTTTCAGAAATGGAATAAGGAGGATAAACGCTTGTACTGTCTCCCGAATGTACACCGGTTCTTTCAACAAGCTCCATGATACCGGGAAGGAATACATCCTTTCCGTCACAGATAGCATCAACCTCAACCTCTTTACCTACGATATACTTATCAACAAGAACAGGTCTGTCCTCATCAACTTCAACCGCACTCTTGAGGTAATGTCTGAGCATTGTCTCGTTTGCAACGATCTCCATAGCACGTCCACCAAGAACGAAGCTTGGACGAACAAGTACCGGATAACCGATCTTCTCTGCAGCAGCCACACCACTCTCGATATCTGTAACCGCAACCCCCTTCGGATGAGGAATGTCAAGACTCTCGATAACACCCTCGAAGGCATCTCTGTCCTCAGCTCTGAAGATAGCATCACAGTCTGTTCCGATAATCTTTACACCTCTGTCCCTGAGCGGCTCGGCAAGGTTGACAGCTGTCTGTCCACCGAGTGAAGTGATAACACCCTCAGGCTTTTCAAGGTCGATAATATTCATGATATCCTCTGCGGTAAGCGGCTCGAAATACAGCTTATCTGCAGTTGTATAATCCGTAGAAACAGTCTCCGGATTGTTATTTATAACTATAGCCTCATAGCCCATTTCATGAATGGTCCTTACGGCATGTACTGTTGAGTAATCGAACTCAACACCTTGTCCGATTCTGATAGGACCTGAACCGAGAACTATGATCTTCTTGTTGTCTGAAACTATAGACTCATTTTCCTCTTCATATGTTGAATAGAAGTAAGGAACGTAGCTTTCAAACTCGCTGGCACATGTATCGATCATCTTATATACCGGACGGATGTCGTACTCTTTTCTGAGCTTCCATACATCATCCTCTGTAAGTCCTGTCAGCTCTGCGATATAAGAATCTGAGAATCCCATCTTCTTCGCAGAGTAAAGGATTTCCTTATCGATCGTCTTTCCTGCCAGCTTCTCAAGATGTCTCTCAAACTCAACGATATTTCTGATCTTATCCAGGAAGAACATATCGATTCCCGTTCTGTTCATGATGACCTGAAGATCTACACCCAGCCAGATAAGCTGTGAAAGCGCATAGATTCTGTCATCCGTACCATCCTCGATATACTTGAGCAACTTCTCAACTGCCTCAGCTCTGTTTTCAGGTTCAGGCTTATCGGACAAGCTCTTAACATCGAACTTCTCAAGATGGATATGGTTTCTTCCGTCTTCGAGTGATCTGATTGCCTTGAGAAGGCTTTCCTCAAATGTGCGGCCTACGGACATTGTCTCTCCTGTTGCCTTCATCTGAGTAGAGAGCACATTTGATGCAAGCGTAAACTTATCAAATGGGAATCTAGGCATCTTTGTTACTATATAGTCAAGTGCAGGCTCGAAGCATGCAGGTGTATTAGCAAGCTGGATCTCATCAAGATTCATGCCTACGGCAATCTTCGCAGATACTCTTGCGATAGGATAACCGCTGGCCTTTGAAGCAAGTGCCGATGATCTTGATACACGAGGATTAACCTCGATAACGTAGTAATTAAATGACTGTGGATCAAGTGCAAACTGGCAGTTACATCCACCCTTAACTCCGAGAGCTCTGATGATCTTGAGAGCACTGTCACGGAGCATATGATACTCTTTATTTGTAAGTGTCTGGCTAGGAGCTACTACTATGGAATCTCCTGTATGGATTCCTACAGGGTCCAGATTCTCCATGTTGCAGACTACGAGTGCCGTATCGTTGGCATCTCTCATTACTTCGTACTCAATTTCCTTATAACCCTTGATACTCTTCTCAACGAGTACCTGATGAACAGGTGAAAGCGCAAGAGCATTCTTCATCATATCTGCCATTTCCTCAGGATTATCGGCAAAGCCGCCGCCTGTACCACCCAGTGTGAATGCAGGTCTGAGGATAACAGGATATCCGATTCTTTCTGCAGCCTGAAGTCCTTCCTCTACAGTGTATGTAATCTCTGAAGGAACAACCGGTTCACCCAGCTTTTCACAAAGCTCCTTAAACTCTTCTCTATCCTCTGCGCATCTGATACTTGCAGCATCTGTTCCGAGAAGCTCTATCTCGCATTCATCAAGAACGCCCTTATCATTAAGCTGCATAGCAAGGTTAAGACCTGTCTGTCCACCGATTCCCGGTACTATCGCATCCGGTCTTTCATAACGGCATATACGAGCCATATACTCAAGAGTAAGCGGCTCCATATAAACCTTGTCTGCAACCATTGTATCTGTCATTATCGTAGCAGGATTTGAATTGGCAAGTATAACCTCATAGCCCTCTTCCTTAAGTGCAAGGCAGGCCTGTGTGCCGGCATAATCAAACTCTGCAGCCTGTCCTATAACGATAGGACCGGATCCTATAACTAAAATCTTATGTAGATCTTTTCTCTTTGGCATTTTCTATCCCTCTTCTATCTGGAACTGTTCTAACAATATCCGCTTATTTATTCGCTCTGAAAAGACTCATCTTTTCAATGAATCTGTCGAAAAGATATGTGCTGTCCTGTGGTCCCGGTGCACTCTCAGGATGATACTGTACTGAAAATGTGTATCCATCCTCCGATGCAAGACCTTCAACAGTTTTATCCAGGAGATTGATATGTGACACCTTAAGTCCTGTGCCTTCTACTGTTGAATCATCAACCGCATAGCTGTGGTTCTGGCTGGTAATCTCAATCTTTCCCGTAGCAATATCCTTAACAGGATGATTGCCTCCTCTGTGACCGAATTTAAGCTTATATGTTTTAGCTCCGTGTGAAAGCGCGATAAGCTGATGTCCGAGGCAAATTCCGAACATCGGGAGCTTTCCCTTCAGAGCCTTAAGAGTCTCAATAACTTCAGGAACATCCTCCGGATCTCCCGGGCCGTTAGATATAAAAAGTCCGTCCGGCTTCATCTTAAGGATCTCATCAGCTGATGTTCTGTAAGGAACAACAGTTACATTACAACCATGAGAATTAAGCTCGCGGACGATATTCATCTTCATGCCGCAGTCAATAGCGACAACGTTATACTTTGGATTGGAAGTTCTTGAATACCACTTCTTCTTGCAGCTGCATCTTGAAACAGCGTCATGACGAAGCTCAGTCTCCTTAAGAATCTTAAGTCCTTCCTCCAGACTTGTATCTATTCCCGTAACAAGAACCTTACGTGATCCGTGATCTCTGATACTTCTTACAAGCTTTCTTGTATCAATACCATAAATACCCGGAACATCTGCTTCTTCGAGAAGCTCTGAAAGGGTTCTGGTAAAACGGAAATTAGACGGATTATCATTAACTTCGCGCACGATAAGTGCACCGAGGTTAAGCATTTTACTTTCAAAGTCCTCATCGGTTATACCGTAATTACCGATGAGAGGATAAGACATCACAATGGCCTGATCTGTATAGGAAGGATCTGAAATGATCTCCTGATAACCTGCCATGGATGTGTTGAATACGATTTCGGCAACCACATCTCTGTCTGCACCAAAGCCGTATCCCAGATACTCACTGCCGTCTTCTAATATGATTTTCTTATTAAATGCAGTCATATTCTTCTTCCTCAGTTATCTAATAATATATTTAAACATCTCCAGAATGCATAATAGCAGAATCATCACAAAAAACAAGTCTTCATGATGATTCTGTAATAATTATTTTCTGTCGACATCAAGTGCACTCTTAACGAACTCCTTGAAAATCGGATGTGGACGGTTAGGTCTTGACTTGAACTCAGGATGATACTGAACTCCGATATAGAACGGATGATCTGTAAGTTCTACGGTCTCAACAAGATGTCCGTCAGGAGACTGACCTGCTATTACAAGTCCTGCTTCCGTAAGTACATCACGATATTCATTATTGAATTCATATCTATGGCGATGACGCTCATGAATAACTTCATTTGCCTCATCCGAACCTGCAGGGAAATAACATCTCTCAAGCAATGTTCCAGGTGCAACAACACAAGGATAGCTTCCGAGTCTGAGTGTTCCACCCTTGTTGACGCTGTCAGACTGACCCGGCATGAAATCTATAACCTTTACATCTGTAGCATTATGGAACTCTCCTGAACATGCGTCCTTAAGTCCTGCCACATTTCTTGCAAACTCTATAACAGCTATCTGCATACCGAGACATATTCCGAAGTACGGAATCTTATGTTCTCTCGAGTACTTAGCTGCAAGTACCATTCCGTCGATACCTCTGTCTCCGAAGCCTCCGGGAACTATTATACCATCAACGTGCTTAAGTTTCTCCTCATAATTTTGTTCATTTAATTCTTCTGAATCGATCCAGTCGATCGTTACATGAGCATTAAGCGCAAAACCCGAATGATTAAGGGCTTCCGCAACTGAAAGGTATGCATCATGAAGCTGAACGTACTTACCGACAAGTCCGATAGTTACGTCCTTCTCACGTGCATCTATATCACTTACCATCTTCTTCCACTCAGCAAGATCCGGCTCCTTAGGATCAAGACCAAGCTCACGGCATACAACCTTTGAAAGGCCTGCATCCTCAAGCATAAGAGGCGCTGCATAAAGGCTTGGCAAAGTTCTGTTTTCGATAACGCAGTCTTCCTTAACATTACAGAACATGGATATCTTCTTAAATATAGATGGCTCAAGCGGCTCATCACATCTTAGCACGATAATGTCAGGGCGTACTCCCATTCCCTGAAGCTCCTTTACGGAATGCTGTGTCGGCTTTGACTTATGCTCATCAGAACCGTGAAGGAACGGAACAAGTGTTACATGTATAAAGAGGCTGTCTTCCTTCGGAATCTCAAGTGAAATCTGTCTTACTGCCTCTATGAACGGCTGTGACTCAATATCGCCGATAGTACCACCGATCTCTGTGATAACTATATCGGCATCAGTCTCGTTGCCTACTCTGTAAACGAATTCCTTTATCTCATTTGTAATATGAGGAATTACCTGAACAGTTGAACCGAGGTACTTACCCTCGCGTTCCTTATTCAGCACATTCCAGTATACCTTACCTGAAGTAAGATTTGAATACTTATTAAGATTTTCATCGATGAATCTTTCATAATGTCCAAGGTCGAGATCTGTCTCAGCTCCGTCTTCTGTTACATATACCTCTCCATGCTGATACGGACTCATTGTTCCCGGATCAACATTTATATATGGATCGAGCTTCTGTGCAGCCACCTTATAACCTCTGGCCTTGAGCAGTCTTCCAAGTGAAGCCGCCGTAATTCCTTTACCAAGACCTGAAACAACACCGCCTGTTACGAAAATGTACTTTGCCATCGATATCCTCCTGATTTTTTCACACTACAAATAAAAAAAGGCACTTCGAGCTATGTAACCCGAAGCGCCATTGCTTCAAAACCAATATCATTTATTTTTTTAACAATTATCAGTATATTACTTTATTTTCAAAAGTCAAGGAGCTTTTAACTATTTTTTACAAAATTTATTATAATCCTCTCTACAACTGCTCCTGTGCCGGAAGAGTCAGTGTTATTACAAAACTCGACTCATCCTGTGATGCACTGATATCTCCGCCCATCTTCTCTGCAAATCCCTTACATATATATAAGCCGAGGCCTGCACCGCCTGTGGAACGTGCCGCATCACCCTTTACAAATCTGTCGAATATCCTGTCCGTATCGATTTTCGAACCGGGATCCGTAATGATCCTGAGTTTTACATTTTCCTCCTCTTCCGGATCGATAACAAAATCCAGTTTCTTTTCCGAATACTTAACCGCATTTGATATAAGATTCTGAATGATCCTGACAAGCTTTTTCTTATCAGCAAAAACATATATATTCTGCTCCGACTGTTCGAAGGATGGCTCAAGACCTTTTCTGTCTATCTCCGGACTTTCAGCAAGTATCTCTTCACAGATGATCTCACAAAGATTTACTCTCACAGCTTCAATATCCACCTGACCGGATTCTATGAGTGAAAGCTCAAAGAAATCATTTACCAGCTTATTCAGATAACGGGCTCTCTCAAGCGCAATATCTATATTCGCTGTCATCTCTGCTCTGTCTTCCGTTTTTGATGCTATCTGAAGATATCCTATTATTGAGGTCAACGGAGTCCTCATATCATGGGATATCATGGATATAGACTCTCTCATTTTATTCTCCTCTTCCTTACCCTCGGCCTTAATCTCCAATATATATTCATAGAGATGATTAACCTCGGTGATCATATTCTGCAGATCACTGTCCACAAAATCAACATTCATCTGCCTTTTGTCCGGGTTATTCTTCATTTCCCCGATTACCCTTTTCATCTGGCTCTTCATCAAGATCAGCTTGATAAACAAAAAGAGGACCAGTGCTATAAGTATAATGATAACATATAACATAACAGGTCCTCCTAATTTCAATTAATTAATTTGCCACGTCACGCTTATTAAAGAATATGATTGTGGCTGTCACAAACACTACGATAGCTATTATCGCACATATTGCACATGGTATCAAATCAGAATTTTCTGAACTCTTTGCAAAGCAGAAGAAAGAATGCTCGTAGATAAGATTAGCTCTAAATACATTTCTGAGTACGTTTCCACCAACGGCAGCTACAGATACGCAGGCAAAAAGTGCAGTATACACATTTCCGCAGATATATGTGATCAGCATATAAAATGCATTCATTGCGATGAGCTGAAGGCATACAACACCAATCCATGCAATATCCTTCTTATTAAAGCCATCAAAGGAATAACCAAATCCGGATCCGTACTGAATAACAGTTTCTACTACAAGTCCAAGATGGAAAATGATTGTTAAAACGCTTGTAGCGATAAGCTGGCTGATAACAGTCATCCATCTTTTATTACCTGTAACGATCACTCTGTGAAGAGTTCTGTTCGTAAAGTCAATTCCCACATACCATGCAATAAGCATTCCTATCAGGAAAGAAAATGAAGCGTCTGAAACGCCGTCCATGAATCCGTCATACATACAGCCATTCGGATGAGCATCAACATATGACTGCTTAATTCCTCCAACGATCAGATTATACACAACCAAAAATAACAGAAATCCCATACTCACATAAAACGGAGTAAATCTTTTCATTTTATATCTTTCTATTTTAAACAGATTAAGCATTTGCTTCCCCTCCTGTAATTGTCATAAAGTAATCTTCCAGTGACTGCTCTTTCTCAGAGAGCTCAGAAATAACTATTCCTGCTTCCATAAGATGCTTTGAAAGCTCAGCCTTCATTTCCGGCTTTCCAAAGATTTTTACTGTGTCATCCGACTCAACCTTATAGGATGTACCCGGAAAATACTTTTCAAGGATCGTCACTGTCTCAGGAATGTTGCTGTCCTTCACCATAATATACTGACTGCATTTTTCCTCAAGCTTTTCATGTGTATCAGTCTCAATTATTCTTCCCTTATGAATAAAGATGAAATCCGTTGCCAGAAGATAAAGTTCACTTAAGATATGGCTTGAAATGAAGATCGTACATTCTTTTTCTTCATTTATCTTCTTCAGCATATTTCTGAGAGCAACTATATTCTTAGGATCAAGTCCGTTTATCGGCTCATCTAAGATAAGGAACTGTGGATTTCCTATCATAGCCATTGCTATTCCGAGTCTCTGCTTCATTCCCATAGAAAGCTTCTTTGCTGCTTTCTTCTGCTGATCTTCAAGACCCACAAGCTCGATAACTCTGTCTGTTGCTGATTTATCAGGATTGCCCACCAGCATTCTCTGAATCTCCACATTCTGTCTTACCGAGTACTTCGGATAAAGATATGGGCCCTCGATCATTGTTCCCATTGCCTTACGTTTATTTTCTATAGCCTTCGGATCATCCTCTCCCATCAGTGAGAAGTCACCGGATGTCGGAAAAATAAGTCCTGCTATTATCTTCATAAATGTACTCTTGCCGGCTCCGTTTTCTCCAATAAAACCGTATATATGATTTTTCTTCAAAGTAACACTCACATTATCAAGTGCAAATGTGTCCTTATACTTTTTTGAAAGATTTCTTGTTTCAAGTATTACATCACTCATTTTTTTTAGTTCCTTTCGTTTTGATGATGTGAGTATATTATATGACTCTAAGAAAAATGTTCACCAATCTTAAAGAAAAACTAAAGAATACCGCCCTTACTTTGAAAGGCGGTATCCCATTCCGTATACAGTATCTATATATGGTTCATCTGTTACTTTAGCAATTTTCTTACGGAGATTACTCATATGTACATTCATTGTATTATCTTCGCTTAAGTATTCTTCACCTGTTATGCTTTCAAAAAGATTACGCTTGGAAAAAACCTTATTCGGATTATTCAGCATAAGCTCCAGGATACTATACTCCATAGTAGTACAGGTCAGTTCATCCTCACCTATATATACTCTTTTAGACTCTTTATCGAGCTTCATATCTTTATATTTAAGTTCGGCTGCCGGCTTCACATCTCCGGTACGTCTGAGTACTGCTTCTATTCTAAGTATTACCTCATCCACATCAAAAGGCTTACTTATATAATCATCTGTTCCCAGCTTCAGAAGCTCAATCCTGTTTACTACTTCATTCTTTGCCGAAAGAACTATGACCGGTGTATTCTTTTTCTTTCTCAGTTCACCTAGAACTTCTTCTCCTGTTTTCTTCGGCATCATCAGATCCAGCAGTATAAGCTCATAATCCTTTTCCAAAGCCTTTGCAAGACCTGTTTCTCCATCGAGTGCACTGTCGGTTTCATATCCGTTATCCGAAAGCACCTTGCAGAGAAGGTTATTTATCATAGCATCATCTTCAATAACAAGTATCACTTTAATTTCCCCCAATACTTTTTCTCCTGCCATTTTACCGTAACCATCTGCACTCTTCAACCTTAATATTTCCTGATGACTCTGCATGTTATCATAAATATAAGAAATGCCCACCGGATCAATCGTTCATGTGTGTCATACGCCACACAAACAACCGACTTCGGTGGGCAAATAAGAAGATGGGTAATTAAATTACTCTACATCCTGGAGAGCTGCATAATTCTCTTCACCTGTTCTTATCTTAACTACCTTACTTACAGGATATACGAAGATCTTTCCATCACCGATCTTACCTGTGTAAAGTGTCTTCTTTGCTGTTTCGATTACGCTGTCAACAGGGATTCCGCTGACAACTACTTCAAGCTTAATCTTAGGAAGGAGTGTCATATCCATTTCAACTCCACGGTATTTCTCACCGGTACCCTTCTGAATACCGCATCCACTTACCTGTGTTACTGTAATACCTGTAACACCGAGATTGTTGAGTGCTCTCTTGATCTTATCGTATCTTGAAAGCTTTGTAATGATAACTACCTTATTGATACCTGTATCAACTATTCCTGCATTCTTCATATCCTTAGTTGTATCAACTACAGGAACTGAAGCCTTCTTCTGAGCTTCGCTTGCTGAGTCATAATCAGAAACACCAAGATTTGTATTTTCATTTTCACTCATCATAGCGCTTGACATATCAACGATACTGAATCCTGAATAAGCTGATGCAAGACCATGCTCTGTTGAATCAAGACCTTCAATTTCTTCTTCCTCTGATACTCTGAGACCGAAGATTGCCTTAATGATTGTGAATACGATGATCATTGTAACTATTGTCCATGCTGCTACTGATGCAAATCCGAGTAACTGAATTCCTAACTGATGGAAACCACCGCCGTAGAAAAGACCTACAACACTGTCATTTCCAGGAGCTGAAGTTGTTGCAAAAAGTCCTGTTGCAATTGTTCCCCAGATACCGTTCATCATATGTACCGCTACTGCACCAACAGGATCGTCGATGTGAAGCTTGAAATCAAGGAGCCATACTCCGAATACTACGAGAAGTCCGGCAACTGCACCGATTATGATTGCACCTGATGCATCTGTTACATCACATGGAGCTGTAATAGCTACAAGACCTGCAAGTGAAGCATTGAGACACATTGAAACATCAGGCTTACCATACTTAACCCATGTAAATATCATACATACTACTGTTGCTACTGAAGGTGCGATTGTTGTTGTAACGAATACTGATGCAAGCTGATCAACTGATGTACAAGCTGCGCCGTTGAATCCGTACCATCCAAACCAGAGGATAAATACACCAAGTGCACCGATTACTATATTATGTCCAGGGAAGGCGTTAACCTTAACAACCTTACCATTTGAATCCTTTTCAAATTTTCCTATACGAGGACCAACCATCTTTGCTCCGATGAGGGCTGAGATACCGCCAACCATGTGGATTGCACATGAACCTGCGAAATCATGGAAGCCAATCTGAGAAAGCCAGCCACCACCCCAAATCCAATGAGCCTCAATTGGATAAATTACAAGTGAAATAATTCCAGAATATACACAGTAGCTAATAAACTTTGTTCTTTCTGCCATGGCACCACTTACGATTGTTGCTGTTGTAGCGCAGAACACAAGGTTAAATACAAAGTTGCTCCAGTCAAAGTTTGCATAGTCTGTAAATATTCCTAGTGTTGGTCTTCCTACTAATCCAAAGAGACAATCCTCTCCAAACATAAGACCAAATCCTAAAACAATAAACATTACTGTACCAATACAGAAATCCATCAGGTTTTTCATAATGATATTTCCTGTATTTTTTGCTCTGGTAAATCCTGCCTCTACCATTGCAAATCCCGCTTGCATCCAAAATACAAGGGCAGCTCCTATAAGGAACCAGACTCCAAATAACATGCTTGAATAAGCTTCCATAATATTTTCCTCCTTGGGGTTTATTATTATTTATATAAAAAGGCGCGCAGTATTTTTTCAAATACTGCACGCCTTTGTGCTACCTTCTAATTACGCTTATTTTACGCTATAAAGAATTTCTCCGTATGTTGGGTATGGCCAGATATCACTTGGTACTACTGTTTCAAGCTCATCAACCACCTCTCTAAGCTCATTCATATCTGCAAAAATTACATCATGATGGAACTTAGCCAAATCATATGTCTCAGTTAATTCTTTTGCCTTATCAATGTCTGCTTCAAGCTTTTCAAGTCTTTCATCCATTGATGTTGTTAACTTAGCTGCCTGCTCCAATCTCTTCTTTTCCACTGAAGAATCAACTGGAAGTCCTGTAGCTGCCTTTGCGTTAAGAGTTTCTGCAAGTGTAAACTGATAATCACTAGCAGCTGCCATAATGTCTTTCTTAACCATAGCATCCATTGTAAGAGCTTCGATATCAATTACCTTATAGTAATTCTCAAGCTGGATGTCATATCGGCTATAAAGCTCCTGCTCCGTAAATACGTTATGCTTTGTAAATACATCAATTGCTTTCTTATCTACGAATGCTGGAAGGGCATCTACTGTAGACTTGAGGTTCTTAAGTCCTCTTCTCTCTGCTTCCTTTACCCACTCATCAGAATATCCGTTACCATTGAAGATGATTCTCTTGTGGGCTGTAAGCTCTC
>JAGBNF010000045.1 GCA_017634555.1 Eubacterium sp.
CTACTACGAAAAGCTTCTTGTTTGAAAGCTCCTTCTTAGCGATTTCCTTAACTGCTTCCCAAGCTTCCTGAGTTGCAGGATGATTATCATTTGGATAACCTTCTGATGTCCACCATACTGTATCCTTTGAATTCTCATCCATAACGATGAACTTATCCTTAGGTGAACGACCTGTATAAATACCTGTCATAACGTTAACAGAACCAAGCTCTGTCTCAACACCCTTCTCATATCCTTCAAGACTTGGATCCATCTCATAGTTATAGAGATCCTCAAATGATGGATTATAAACAATCTCAGTTGTACCTGTAATGCCATACTTTGTTAAATCGATGTTTGCCATTTTTTTACCTCACTTTTTATTTTCTATTATTTCTTTGCAATAACAAAGATTATGTACAATTTGTCACCAATCGCCATTATACAATATTCAGCGATAAAATCAACAAAAAGTTAGGAATCCTTAACTAAAATTTACTGATTTTCAAGGATATATTCATCAACTTTAAACTTCAGAACCTCAAACTGGCAAGGACCGTTGTCGAGTATAGCTTTATGGAACTCAACAGGGTCGAACTTGTCACCGAGCTTATGCTCTGACCATGTACGTAAACCTTCCATCATGTACTGGCTGAAGGAGTAGCTGAGGTATACTCCCGGATCACCGGAAACTGTGAGCATTATCTCACCAGCATACTCTGCATTATAACCATTCTCTGTCATGTAGTCTGCCAGATCCTGCTCTGACCATCCTTCATAGTTTACTCCGACATCAATTCGTCCGTAAACCATATATCCCAGCTCTTTATCAAGCTTAGCAAACTCTGCGATAACAGCATCATCGTCAGTATCCTTGAAGTCATACTCTGCCATAGTTCTGTAGCTTGAGTATACTGCCCATCCCTCAAGATATCCGAGGCAGTAAGCATCTGCTCTGATCGGCTTTGGATTTGTTGCCTGATAATATGTATTCTGATACATATGTCCCGGACAACCCTCGTGAGCAAGAGTTACCCACATATCATCGGAAAATGCACCGTTAACTCTTATGATATTTCCATCCGGATCATCATAAGCAGGTGACATGTAGTAAGCAAGTGTATGCTCCATGATTTTTTCCATTGCAGGTGAAAGATAGTCAGCCTTATATGGAATCTTATCAAGCTTTGGATATTCAGACATTGCAGTGCTCATAAGGATATCGATATTCTCTGTTGCACTTCTTGCATCTGCTTCAGCGAAAAGAGTTTCACTGTTTTCAACGTAGTAATTATACGCATCAGGATTTGACATATAAAGCTCCATCATTCTGTTGAAGCATGCTTCATATCTCTTTTCGAAGATCTCTATAAGGTCATCACCTGTAAAGTTACATCCGCCGAAATGAGGAATGATATAGTTATTATAATAATCCTTTCCGCCTTCATACTGAGCAAGTCCGCCCGATACAGTAGCCTTTCCCTTGTTGGCACTTACACAGTCACGGATCTGAAGCATTGCAGGAATAAGTGACTCAAGTACTGCCTGCTTGTTCTGCTCCTTATAAGTTGCTCTTTCCTCATCTGTAAGGAAGTCAAGCTTATCCATCTTTGCATCGAACTCAAGGATCAGGAAATGATTTTCCTTATCTTCTACAAAGGTATCACACTGCTCGATAACATCATCGATGGCATTATCCTGCATACCAAAGCCCTTCTTAACTCTTTCATTCTCAAAGGCACAGAGCTTTTCAACATACTCAGGCATCATATTCTCTACAGCAATAAAATCCTCTATATCCTGCTTATCATCAAATCTGTACTCAGCAAGTGTTGTACCGATATTTGACTGGAATCCTCTCATCGGAGCGAACGGCTCATAAAAATCTATATGATCGTAATTGTAGAGTGCTCTCTCATAATCAGCCTCAAGTGC
This sequence comes from Eubacterium sp., assembly GCA_017634555.1. GTDB lineage: Bacteria > Bacillota > Clostridia > Lachnospirales > Lachnospiraceae > Eubacterium_Q. The sequence goes on from JAGBNF010000045.1 coordinate 1,915, forward strand.
TATAAGTATAAAATACTCCTCTTCTGTCAGAGGCTTATCCTCGAAAGACTTCAGCTTGTCATATTCCTCATGGGATTCCTTTGCTACCTCTGCAAAATATTCATATGATTCCGCATCACCCATAGTAGCTGGACTTGGTGCTGTAACACCGTATACAGAACCATCCTTGATCGCATAATTATAGTTAAGAGTATCGGATGTAACACTTTCCTTGAAAAGCTTATCGATATACTCCTCAAATTCCTTATTCTCGGTATCGGCGTACTGTACACCTGTAGGACGCGCCTGGAGCTTATCGATCCATACATCCATATCGCTTACTTCTTTGCCGCCGGTGATATTGCTGAGTCCGCCGCCGTTTTCGTCTCCTCCGCCATTCTCATCGTCACCGCCGCCGATGATTCCGCCGCCGTTTTCATCGTCGTCTCCACCGTTTCCTGCGATATAATTCTCATCTCCTGTAACCTGATTTATGCTCTGTCCGTATTCATAATCATCCGGATTCGCCTTACCGCAGGCTGCCGCACCTATGATAAGTGATCCCGCAAGGATCATTGCAATTAATCTGTTATTCTTTTTCATAGCTGTTATTTTCCCCTTTAATAATCGCCTCCGCAAAGATCATGTCTTCCGGAGTGGTCACCTTGATATTCCTATAACTTCCTTCAACCATTTTAACCTTCTGGTCCAGATATCTCTCGACGATCATTGTGTCATCGGTTATATCCTTATCCCCGCTGATACGAAGTCTGGAGTACGCTTCGGTTATAACTTCCCTGTCAAAGGTCTGTGGAGTCTGTATCTGATAAAGCTTACTCCTGTCCGGAGTTTCCTCACCAAACCCGTAATCATCCACCACCTTGATGGTGTCCTTAACCGGAACCGCCACCGTACAGGCCTTGTATCTTCTTGCTGCCGAAATGCTGTCGAGTATCATTCTGTTGGTTACAAAAGGACGTGCAGCATCATGTATCATAACTGTCTTGTGGCGTCTGTCCGATGCTTTGATTCCCTTCTGAACCGAATCATATCTCTCTTTGCCGCCCGGCACTATTTTCTTCACCTTGCTGAAGCCGTATTTTTCAACTATCTCAGTCCTGCAGTATTCAATATCTTTTTCCTTCGTAACAAGTATGATCTCATCGACTATACTGGCTTCAAAGGTTTTAAGTGAATAATACAGAAGCGGCTTCCCATCCAGGAGAAGAAATTGTTTTTCTCTTTTCTGATTCATGCGGCTTCCACTTCCCGCCGCAAGAACGATCGCAGTTACCATCTTCTCTCTCCTACCTTAAGATTCGGAATCGCGTTTAAACTGATATCTGCTCTGTTTCCTGCCAGATATTCATAATATCCGGCTGATGCGATCATTGCCGCATTATCTGTACAGTAAATAAGTTCAGGCATATAGAAGCTTATTCCTTCCTTCTCGGCCGCCTGCTTCATAGCCTCTCTGAGACCTGAGTTCGCAGCCACACCGCCGGCAAGCGCCAGCCTGCTGCAGTCATATTCCTTTGCAGCCTTTACGGTATGCTCTGTAAGAACATCTATAACCGCCTGCTGAAAGGATGCCGCAACATCCGCCTTATTAACCTCTATGCCCTTCATCTCACAGCCGTTAAGGTAGTTAAGTACCGCAGACTTAAGTCCGCTGAAAGAGAAATCATATGACGATTCTCCAACCTTAGCCCTTGGGAAATCTATCGCATGCGGATCTCCCTCCTTTGCAAGTGCATCAACCTTCGGACCTCCCGGATATCCGAGTCCGATGGCGCGTGCCACCTTGTCAAAGGCTTCACCGGCTGCATCATCATGAGTTCTTCCGATTATGGTATATTTTCCGTAATCATCAACTCTGACTATATGTGAATGTCCTCCTGATGCCACAAGGCACATAAACGGAGGTACAAGCTCTTCTTTATCAATATAATTTGCGGAAATGTGTCCCTCAATATGATTTACTGCCACAAGAGGCTTCTTCTCCGCATAAGCAAGTGCCTTTGCCGCATTTACACCCACGAGCAGAGGACCCACAAGTCCCGGGCCGTAGGTAACCGCAACGGCATCTATATCATCCATTGTCTTACCCGAATCTTCAAGAGCTTTTCTGATAACCTGATTTATCTTTTCCACATGAGCTCTTGATGCGATCTCAGGAACAACACCGCCATAAAGCGTATGAACGGGAACCTGTGAATAGATCACATTTGAAAGAACCTTTCTGCCGTTTACAACAACCGCAGCTGCAGTCTCATCACATGAAGACTCTATTCCGAGTATGGTCACCTCTTTACGCTTCTCAGCCTCCTCGGCAACCTTCTCAAATATCCCCTTCGTTATGTCTTTATTTATCTTCACTAGTGCCATAGCTTTCTTCTCCGCTATTACTCATTCCCCGGCTCTTCATCCATAAAATTAAGAGTAAGTGTTCTTCTGTCCTTGCAGATATGAGCCTCCGGGAAAATTTCCTTTACCTTATCCGAAAATTCAAAAGGATTGACCATTGACGGTGAATAATGTGTCAGCCACAGCTGACCTACATCAGCCTTCTTTGCAAGCTCGGCCGCATCATACATTGTCATATGCTTCTTGTCGCGTGCCTTCTCGTCTCCGTCTTCCTCACCATACATGCCCTCGCATATGAAGACATCAGAGCCCTCAGCTGCGGTTACGATCGACGGGATAGGTCTTGTATCGGTAACATATGTCACCTTAAGGCCCTTACGCTCCCCACCCATTACCATGTCACTTGTATAGGTCTTATCACCATCTACGATGGTCTCACCCTGCTGAAGTCTTTTCCAGTAAGGAAGAGGTATCTCCAGTGCCCTTGCTGCTTCCGGATCAAACTTTCCGGCTCTCTTCAGCGAAAGGCTGTATCCGTAACAGGTAAGACTGTGATCAAGACGGAAAGCATGACAATCAATTCCTATTGCATCAAAGTATTCATCTTCTTCAGTTAATTCTATACATTCAACCTTGAAAGGCAGTCTCGGTGCTATAACAAGCAGTCCTCTTACGACCTTATTCAGCCCTTCAGGTCCTATAATCGTTACAGGCTCGGTACGGTCCGCATTTCCCATGGCAAGCAGTAGCCCCGGAAGTCCACTGATATGATCAGCATGGAAATGTGTGATAAGGATCGTATCTATGGGATTAAAGCTCCAGCCTCTGCGTCTGATGGATATCTGCGTTGCTTCGCCGGTATCTATAAGAAGGCTCTTGCCGTTATATCTCACCATCAGAGATGTGAGAGCTCTATATGGAAGCGGCATCATTCCGCCTGTTCCGAGCAGCGTAATATCTATCATTCCGAAAACCGTCCAATCTCATCATCATTCTTAGCTATCGGACGCTGCATTATCACAGCATCCTCATCAGGATCCATATAATAATCTTTCCTGACAGCAATCTGTTCAAAGCCGTAGATCGTATACAGTCCTATGGCAGCACTGTTTCCCTTTCTGACCTCAAGGGTGACCTTTTCGGCATTCATAAATTCAAGCTCCGATATGAAATGCTCCATGAGCTTTCCACCGAAGCCTCTGTGTCTCATAGTTTCATCAACCGCAATACGAAGAAGCTCAGCTTCACCTGCTACCTCCGAATATATCAGATATCCGGCCAGCTTTTCATTTCCCTGAAACACATAATCATCAACCGTAGTTCCGTCATCAAATACCGCGATCAGATGGTTATGGTCATGCTTGAAGGTTTCTTCAAGAGATTTCTCCGACCACGGATCATTGAAGCTTTGTTCTTCGATTCCGGCAATCTCACTTATTATGCCCATTACCGGTCCTCCGCTGACTTCTTTTCATCTCTGACACGCTCAGCCTGTGACGGTCTGAGATATACAGGTGAAAAATCATCAACCGATACTGTCTTTCCCTCTCTGTAGTAGAGAAGTCCGAGAGATGCGATCGATGCTGCCCTCTGCAGCGATGCATTTGCCTTTGCAAAGCCGTAAGGAACACGTATTTCCTTTTCGATATATTCTCTGAATACATCAGTTCCGTCACCGAGGAAGGTAACCTTCTCACCGGCTTCGTTAATCTTCTCAACTATTTCCGATATATCACAGGCAGTCTGGTCGATCACAGCCTCCGGCATTTCTCCCGAAACTCTGTAAAGGCCCGTATATACCTGATTTCTTCTTGCGTCAATAATAGGGCATACCAGTCCCTCTGCTCCGGAAAGATTCATGGCAAGTCCCTCACATGTAGGGATTGCGGCTACCGGTGCATTTATACTGAGACCGAGCCCCTTAACAGTTGCGGCTCCGATCCTGAGACCCGTAAAAGAACCCGGTCCGGCAGCAATCGCCAGAAGCTTCACATCCTTTATATCGGTTTCGGAAGCCGTAAGCACCTTATCTATCATAGGCATTAGGGTTTCCGAATGTGTACGCTTATTATTCACGGTGAACTCTGCAATCAGTCTGTCATCATCTATGAGAGCAGCCGTTGCTGTCATTCCCGAGCTGTCTATTCCAAGTACCTTCATACTCTTACAGTAATCCTCCTGTAATCAAAGCCCTTCGATACATCCTTTTCAATCTTAATGTGTACGCTGTCCTTCGGGATAACATCCTCGATAAGCTCAGCCCACTCGATCAGGGTAACTCCGTCACTGTCGATAAAATCAAAAAAACCGGTCTCTTCCATCTCATCGACATCCGAAACCCTGTAAACATCAAAATGATAAAGTGGAAGTCTACCCTCATGATATTCCCTTAGAATTGTAAAAGTCGGACTGGCCATAGGTTCTTCTATTCCCAGTCCGGCACCGAAGCCCTGAGCGAAGACCGTTTTCCCAACTCCCAGATCTCCGTCCAGACATATTACCGCGCCGGCCTCAATCTCCTTTGCCATCTGAAATGCAATGTCAAAGGTTTCCTCCCGGCTGTTTGATTCAAATTCTTTATTGTCCATATAGCAGCAGTCTCCTGTCAGACCATTCCTTATACGAAGGATAATACTATATCTCCACTGTTATCTGTCGATGTGTGGATATAAACTGTCTGTATTTAACCCCTGTCTTATCAAACATTCTCTTGGACGCTATAGTGCTGTCAGAATCCGAATACTTATCGGACAGGTAAACAACCTCCTTGATTCCACTCTGAATGATGGCCTTTGCACACTCATTGCAAGGGAAAAGAGTTACATAGCATCTTGCACCCTTCATGCTTCCCGTTCCGCGATAATTAAGTATCGCATTCAGCTCTGCATGACATACGAACATGTACTTGGAATCAAGTGCTGCTCCATCTCTTCCCCAAGGCATATCGTCATCCTCGCAGCCTTCGGGCATTCCGTTATAACCTACTGACAGAATCCTGTTGTCCTCACCGACTATGCAGGCGCCGACCTGAGTATTCGGGTCCTTGCTCCTGTAAGCAGACATCATTGCTATCCCCATAAAATACTGATCCCAGCTGATATAATCCGTTCTCTTCATCACTTTACCTCCCCCCATAAAATCACCAAAGATGCACTATAATAATGCATCTTTGGGATTGCGATAAGCGTCAATTATTTGTCGCTTCCGAGATCGAACTTGTCATGAATTGCATTCATTGCTCTCTCTGTCTCAGATGCGTTAATGAGTACTGTTACTCTGATTTCTGAAGTAGAGATCATTCTGATATTGATGTTAGCGTCATAAAGTGCCTCGAACATCTTAGCTGCAACACCTGCATTTGACTGCATACCTGCACCTACGATAGATACCTTTGCAACATCCTTGTTAACATCGATAGACTCGAAATCCATCTTACTCTTGATGATCTCAGCAGCCTCATCTGCATCCTCATCGCTGCATGTAAATGTGATATCCTTTGTTCCGTGACGTCCTACTGACTGAAGAATCATATCTATGTTGATGTTATGCTTTGCAAGCTCATTAAACAGCTTGAATGCAACTCCCGGCTCATCCTTAAGTCCGATAACTGCAACTCTCGTAGCATCCGGATCGGCAGCTACACCGCTAACTATCATTTTCTCCATCTTATTTCCCTCCTTAACGATTGTTCCTTCGTTTGTATTCAGACTAGAGCGTACAACCATCTGTACTCCGTATTTCTTTGCAAGTTCAACTGATCTGTTATGAAGCACTCCTGCTCCGAGTGTAGCAAGCTCAAGCATTTCATCATATGTAACCATATCAAGCTTACGAGCGCTCTTAACCTTTCTCGGATCAGCTGTGTAAACACCGTCTACATCTGTATATATTTCGCAGAGATCTGCATGAAGAGCCGCAGCAAGTGCAACTGCTGTTGTATCAGAACCTCCACGTCCGAGTGTCGTATAATCATCGTACTTGTTGATTCCCTGGAATCCTGTAATGATAACGATCTTATGCTGTTCAAGTTCGTTTCTGATTCTCTCTGTATCAATTCTCTTGAGACGTGCATTGCTGTAGGTTGATGTTGTGTGCATTGCAACCTGAAATGCATTAAGAGAAACTGCAGGAACTCCCATGGAAGCCATAGCCATTGCCATAAGGGCAACTGACTGCTGTTCTCCAGTTGTGAGGAGCATATCCATCTCTCTCTTTGGTGGATTAGGATTGATCTCCTTTGCCATATCAATCAGGACATCGGTATATTTACCCATGGCTGAAAGAACAACTACTACATCATTCCCCTTCTTGTACTCCTCCACACAGCGGCCGGCAACATTAAATATCCTGTCTCTGTTTCCGACAGATGTTCCGCCAAACTTCTTTACGATTAACACTTTATTTTCCTCCTGACCTTAAATAGAATTGTGAGATTTAAAATATACGTATCCTGTTAACGACCTCAAAGTTAGACGCAGCCTTCTCATAATCAGCGCCTGACATTGGTCCTGTAACAAATGCAGTCTCTCCGTTCTGTCCCTGAAGGAACTGCACATCCCCAAATACATCCTTTATCTCTTTTTCTATATCAGTTCCGCTTACGCGAACAAGATAAGGCATTTCAAAGGCATCAACAGGCCCGAGTTCTCTCTTCTCAGGTCTCCAGAGAATCGGTATATTTCTTCCTCTGTTTTTAACAGCCGAAATAACATCGGATACTACCGCGCTTGCTGTCGGAAGAGATCCCGCTCCCTTGCCGTAAAACATAACTTCACCAAGCATATCACCGTCAAGGAGTATTGCATTGAATACATCACTTACTCCGTAAAGAGGATTATCCTGATTTACGACAAACGGCGCAACCATGGAGTATACTACTCCGTTCTGTCTCTTTGCAAGACCCAGAAGCTTTATTGATGAGTGAAGCTGATTTGCATACCAGAAATCTTCACATGTAATCTTTGTGATACCCTCTGTATAAATGTCCTCGAAGTTAACCTGTCGCTCATAAGCAAGTGATGCAAGTATCGCAATCTTACGGCATGCATCATAGCCTTCGATATCAGCTTCCGGATTACGCTCTGCATAGCCCTTATTCTGAGCATCCTTCAGAACATCATCAAAAGCAAGTCCTTCCTCGGACATCTTTGTGAGTATGTAGTTTGTAGTTCCGTTAAGAATACCGGAAATACTCTTTATATGATCGGCGGTAATGCAGCCCATAAGAGGTCTGATGATAGGAATTCCTCCGCCTACAGAAGCCTCAAAGAAGAAATTGCAATTATTCTCTTTAGCTATCTGAATAAGCTCATATCCGTACTTTGCTACTACTTCCTTGTTTGAAGTACAAACACTCTTTCCTGCGAGAAGTGCCTGCATAGCATAAGTATGAGCCGGCTCAACGCCTCCCATAGCCTCAACAACAATATCCACTTCATCATCATTTAAAATGGTGTCGAAATCATGTACGAGAATATCCTCTACAGGATCCCCGGGAAAATCTCTGAGATCAAGGACATACTTAACCTTGATGTCATCTCCGGCACGTCTTGAAACATGACTGTTGTTATCGTTAATTACCTTATACACTCCGGAACCGATTGTTCCGTGACCGAGTATTGCAACATTTACCATACTATCTTCTTTGCTCCTTATTTCTCTATAACTATCCGGTTTTTATTCATCTTCCGGCTTAGTATTTATCCACTTAAGATAAGCATTTATGAACGGGTCGATATCTCCGTCGAGAACTCTTCCCGCATCGCCTACTTCACATGATGTTCTCAGATCCTTAACCATGGTGTAAGGCTGAAGTACATATGAACGTATCTGGCTTCCGAAGCCGTTTTCTCCGACCTCTCCTCTGATATCAGAGAGCTGAGCCTGCTGTTCGGCCTGCTTCATGAGATACAGCTTGGACTTAAGCATCTGCATAGCTTTGTCCTTGTTCTGATGCTGTGATCTTTCATTCTGGCACTGAACAACTATTCCCGTAGGAATATGAGTGATACGGATCGCAGATGACGTCTTATTGATATGCTGTCCGTCGGCACCGCTGGCACGATAGGTATCAATACGAAGATCATCTTCGTTTACCTCGATTTCAATGTTCTTATCTATATCAGGCATGACATCGCAGGATACGAAGGATGTCTGTCTCTTGCCTGCCGCATTAAAAGGACTGATCCTGACAAGTCTGTGTACACCGGCTTCAGACTTAAGATATCCGTAAGCATGATATCCGTTAACCTGGAAGGTTACCGTCTTGATACCTGCTTCATCACCGTCAAGGAAGTCAAGCTCCTCAACAGAAAAGCCGTGCTTGTCAGCCCATCTGGTATACATCCTGTAAAGCATACTTGCCCAATCGCAGGATTCGGTTCCGCCGGCACCAGCATGAAGCGATACTACCGCATTGCACTCATCGAATTCTCCGGAGAGGAGAGTCTCGATACGGAAGGCTTCAAACTTTTTCTTGAAGCTCTCGAGCATCTGTCCGGTTTCCTGAACAAGCTCTTCATCTCCCGGCTCATCCTCAGCCATCTCGATCATGGCACCGATATCATCATATTCGGAGCTGATACTCTTGAATTCCTCAATATTATCCTTGAGGTTCTTAAGCTCCTTCATGACCTTGCCGCTTCCCTCTATATCATCCCAGAAGCCCGGCTCCTCCATGGACTTTTCAAGAGCCGCGATACGCGCTTTCTTGCCCTCTATATCCAGAGACTGCCCGACCTCCTCAAGAGGAGTGGCATACTTACCGTATTCAAATTTATATTCATCTAATTCCAGCATAATTATCCTTATTAAACATTTTCGCACAGATTTGATGTCAAGACGTGATTCTTCGAATCACATCTTGGATTCCTCGCCTTCGGCGAGTAATCGCGCTGCTTCGCAGCCGCACACCGTTTCGCTTCTTCGAAGCTCACGGCCACGGGTCCCTCCTTCGCTAACGCTCAGGCAATCCCCTGGTCTTACTTAAACTTACCACAGCAATCCTTATACTTCTTACCTGAACCGCATGGGCACTTATCGTTAGGATATATCTTCTTAGACTTTACAACAGCCTTCTTCTTTGCTGTATCATCCTTGTTAGTTCCCGTTGCCTTTGCAACCTGTTCACGTTCAACCTCTTCGTTAGGTACAAATCTTGTATGATATACCATCTGAGTTGTTGTTTCCTTAATAGAATCGAGCATGTCGTTGAACATATCGAATGCAGCAAGCTTGTACTCAACTACAGGATCCTTTCCACCCATTGACTGAAGGCCGATACCCTGTCTCAGCTGCTCCATATCATCTATATGTTCCATCCACTTTACATCAACTCCGCGGAGAACGCTTCTACGCTCAACCTCGCGGCGCATTTCCTCTTCAGGGAATTCAGCAAGCTGCTTCTCAAGAATCTCATCAGCCTCATCCTTAAGTCTCTGTCTGAGGTGCTCAACATCTGCGTTGTTCTTCTCTTCCTCAGTGAGCTGGATCTTAGGAAATGTGATTATTCTGCAGAGCATATCGCTAAGCTCCTGCATATCCCAATCTTCAACATTTACATCTGCTGAACAGCTCATATCAACATATCTGTCTATAGTATCATGAGCCATATCCTTAACTGTCTCATGCATGTCATCATTATCAAGTACACGGCGACGCTCTGCATAGATAACTTCACGCTGCTCGTTATTAACCTGATCGTATTCAAGAAGGCTCTTTCTGATAGCGAAGTTGTTGCCCTCGATCTTCTGCTGAGCTCTCTCAACTGCCTTAGTTAAGGCTGAATGCTGAATCTCCTGTCCTTCAGGAACCTTGAGAGCATCGAAAACTGACATCATTCTGTCAGAACCAAAGAGTCTCATCAGATCATCCTCAAGTGAGATGTAGAACTTTGATTCTCCCGGATCTCCCTGACGTCCTGAACGTCCACGGAGCTGGTTATCAATACGTCTTGATTCATGACGCTCTGTACCGATGATCTTAAGTCCGCCGAGTTCGGCAACGCCTTCACCAAGCTTGATATCAGTACCACGGCCGGCCATGTTTGTTGCGATAGTTACTGCATGCTTCTGACCTGCCTGTGCTACGATCTGAGCTTCCATCTCATGATACTTGGCATTCAGTACCTGATGCTTGCCCTTAAGTCCGCGCTTATTGAGCATTGCACTGATTTCCTCTGAAGAATCGATATTTACTGTACCGACCAGAACCGGCTGTCCCTTCTCATAGCTCTTCAGGATTTCGTCAACGATAGCGTTGAGCTTTTCCTTCTTTGTCTTATATATAGCATCATTATGATCTTTTCTCTGTACCGGAAGGTTTGTAGGAACAACTACAACGTCCATTCCGTAGATTTCACGGAACTCGTTCTCCTCTGTAAGAGCAGTACCTGTCATTCCGCATTTCTTATCATATTTATTAAAGAAGTTCTGGAATGTGATGGTTGCGAGCGTTCTGCTTTCTCTCTTAACATCTACATGCTCCTTAGCCTCGATACACTGATGGAGACCGTCGCTGAAACGTCTACCCGGCATAACACGTCCTGTAAACTCATCAACGATAAGGATCTCTCCGTCCTTAACGATATAGTCCTGATCCTTATGCATAAGGGCATGAGCCTTAACTGCCTGAAGCATTGTATGCTGATACTCAAGGTGAGCACTGTCTGAGAAGTTATCGAAACCGAAGAATTCCTCGATCTGACGGATACCCTGCTCAGTAAATACTACATACTTATCCTTCTCATTAACCAGGTAATCTCCGTCTTCCTTAGGAGCCTCACCCATAAGGATATCTCTCTTACTGATTTCTGTTGATGCTGTACCTCTTGTCATCTGACGAGCGAGATAATCGCATCTCTTATATATATCTGTTGACTTTCCGCTCTGTCCGGAAATGATGAGCGGTGTACGAGCCTCATCGATAAGGATCGAGTCGATCTCATCGATAATACAGAAATGAAGTCCTCTCTGAACGAGATTCTTCTTATATACAACCATGTTATCACGGAGGTAATCGAAACCGAGTTCGTTGTTTGTTATGTATGTAATGTCGCAGTTATATGCTTCTCTTCTTTCGTCCGGTGAACTTGAATTGAGGATACATCCGACTGTAAGACCCATAGCTCTGTGAACCTGACCCATCTCTGTGGCATCACGGTTAGCCAGGTAGTCGTTTACTGTTACGACATGAACACCCTTTCCTTCAAGTGCGTTAAGGTAAGCAGTCATTGTAGAAACAAGAGTTTTACCTTCACCTGTCTTCATCTCGGCAAGACGACCCTGATGAAGAATGATTCCACCTGTAACCTGTACACGGAACGGCTTCATTCCCAGTACTCTGTAGTCAGCCTCTCTTATAACAGCAAAAGCTTCAACCAGAATATCATCGAGAGTCTCTCCGTTTGCAAGTCTTTCCTTAAACTTTGCAGTCATTCCGAAAAGCTCATCATCGGACAAAGCCTGCATCTTTTCATCCAGCGCCATAACGCCGTCAACCAGCGGCTTAATCTTCTTCAGCTCCCTGTCGCTGTGCGTTCCGAATATTTTATCTAATAACGGCATTTCTAACCTCCAACTAATTATCGAATTTGATAAATTTTACGTATAGTATACCATTTTGAGAGCATACCATCTAACTACTATATCATTAGTTTAAGGCTGTATCAAGTAAAATCGTGAACATGCTTTTACCCGAAATCATGTATAAATCGCACAAAGAAATGTACCAAATAACAAAAGATGTCAGCGGAGCCACATACCCCTGCTGACATCTTTCATGTTCCAAACCGACCTTATTCGGTAATATTCTAATAAACAACCTTGTTTCTTCCCGTTTCCTTGGCTGTATACAAATGTTCATCGGCTTTGCTGATATTGTCCTCGATAGACATTTCCGGATCGAACTGTCTGCATCCGAAGCTCATGGTCACGTTGATGACGTTTCCGTCTGCATCGATCGGTGAATTCATGATCTTCTCTCTCATCTTCTCAGCCTTAGCCACACATTCCTCAAGCGAAGCATCCACCATCATCATGATGAATTCCTCACCGCCCCATCTGTAAACAGCTTCCTTATCGGTACACTCTCCTTCGAGAAGAGAAGCCACAAAGGCAAGTACATCATCACCTGCATTATGTCCGTAGGTATCATTTACTCTCTTGAACTTATCTATATCCGAAATGAAAAGGCTTATATTCTTATTCTCTTCAAGTGCCTTATTATATCTGTGGGAGAAATCGCTGTAGAAGCCCATTCTGTTCTTAAGCTTTGTAAGCTTATCATGATGAGACTCCTCAAGGAATGATTCAGATTCCATGGCAAGACCGGAAATAACCGCAGCCGGTGACAGTCTCCTAACATCCTCGACCTCATCAAAGCCTTTGTCTCCGTTCTTATTTATAATCTGAAATGCACCGATGAAAACTCCGTTTACATCAGCAACCGGCATTGTTAGGATTGACTTCGTCACATAACCTGTCTTCAGATCCACCGCCTTGTTGAAATCCGGATCGTTATACGGATCGTTGGTAACGATAACACATCCCTCCTTTAGAGCCTTTCCTACAAGGCCCGTGTTATCCGGTATGACTATCCTGTCAACTCCGGTAGCCGAGGTTGTCCAGAGCTCATGTCTTCTTTTATCCCATTTCCAGAAGCTTGCTCTGTCAGCGTCCACCATTGTTCTTCCGAGCTCGGTCATATACTCAAAAAGCGTCCCGTGATCGGTTTCCTTATTGGTGCACATTTCCGAATAAAGTCTTCCGCATATATCGAAAATGTTCTCAAGAGTCTCCTGCTGACTCGTAGTATTTACTGCATTATCACTCATATAAACCCCCTTGCTGTTCGACAGATCCTGAGATCCCCGTTCCCAACTCGTCTCCTTCGGTCATGCAAGCTCTGCCGCTTCATATCCCGTGCCGGAGACCTTCGATAATATCGTATCTTCGTCGTCCAGATGCATCAGATATACTCTGACGCCCTTCTCCCTAAAGAAGTCTCTGTATTCGATAAGCTTATCCACATATATATGGACGCTCGTATCATAAGCCGAGCACTCCGTATACAGCACACTTCCCTCCGAAAGATACGGTATGAAAGGATCAAGCGTTCTCGTATCACCCGTATAAACCGTGTTAACCCCATCAACTTCTATATTATATCCGAAGCATCTGCCATCAAGTGCAGGCACATGCTTTGTCGGTATTACCGCCTTCATCCAGGCAGAACCATCACCACCGTCTCTCATATATTCCTCTGCGGTAATGAGACTGTATGTATCCTTATTACATCCGTCCAGACGGGTCAGCATAAAATCCAGATCCTGTCTGACTTCCTCTGACGGAGCTATGACGGTCACATGCATTTTTAGTATAAATGTAGCATAATGTATAGTCATCGCAAGTCCGCCCACATGATCACTGTGTGTATGTGTCACGGCAACTATCAGTTCCTTAACATCAGATACACTGCCATCCGCTCCCGGCGAAGCAAACTTCGAAAGTCCCTCGTTCTTCAATCTGATAAATGTAATAAGCGGACAGTCCATAAGTATAAGTCTGCTGCCCGACGAAAAGCATGCCCCGTTATTCTTGTCGGAAAAACCGGCACCGCGCCCCAGAAACTTAAGCATATCTCTCCTCCGTTACAACCATTTCTTTTTCTTAAAGAACCATAAGCTTCCGATAATAATGATAAGACTTATCGCGATAACTATCGGATATCCCCATTTCGATTCAAGTTCCGGCATATATCTGAAATTCATTCCGTACCATCCAACTATGAGTGTAAGCGGCATGAATATCGTAGTTACTATGGTAAGCAGTGTCATTATATGATTCTGCTTAACGTCGATCTGAGTATGATACATATCTCGAAGCTGCATCGTAAAGTCTCGAAGTGACGTTGCAGTATCATGCAGTCTTATAACTCTGTCCGTAAAAAGCCTGAAATATCTGGTATTCTCCGGCTTAAAGAAATTATTCTCATTTTCCTGAAGCTCCTGTCCGAAATCGATCAGCTGCTCATAATGAATTCTGAGTTCACGAAGATCGCTTCGGATCTCATTCACTCTGTTGAGTCCGGTCTCGGTGGATGCGTCCATCATATCATCCTCTATGGCATCCAGTTCTTTCTCGTATTTCTCAAGAAGTGTTGAATCTCTGGCAATAATGGTTTCAAGAAAATCATATATAAAGCGCTCCATACACGGAACGCGCCATTTCTTAGTTCTCGCTATCTTCTTCAGTATCCTCTCTACAACACCTGTAGAATCTATAAAAACTATTCCCTTCTCATCAAGTGCATAAGCATACTGATAATCCGGTCCGCTGATATCTCTTCTGCTTGGTACTGAAAATGTACCCGTAAGCGAGTCATAGTTAACCTCGGCTTTAGTACTGTGTATATTATTCTGGTCCACCTCAAGCTCGATACCCATATCGAAGCTGTTCTGCAGCACCTTCCACTCTTCATTTGTTACTGTCGCAACATATTGGCAGTTACTCTTATGTATCTCTTCTTCCGTACATTCCGTAAGAGATGATTTAATTAAATAATACATCCCAATCCTCCCATATGGCGTCTCATACAGTTCATTCGAAAAAGCTTCATAAACTGATGTAATACTATGACATTATATCATAATAACCACTGCAAAAAAAACCATCAAATAAGCATAAAATCCATTGCGGCTGTGAATAATAAAATGATATAATTTTATCACTATAACCAGATTAACATAATATTTAGCGGTGTTTTATATGAAGAAAAAAATTGCTGTTTTCACGACCGGCTGGGCCAGTGAAATATTATCTGAATATCTTACGGGTATGATGGATACCTTTGAGGAAGAGTCCGTAGACGTCTTTCTCTTTTTGTGTTATCCGACCTATGTCGATACCACCGCTACAAAAATAGGCGAGATGAACATTTATAATCTCCCTGATCTCAAGGATTTCGACGGTGCTGTAATCTTTGCAAGCGGACTGAATTTTCAGGATCAGATCGATAAGATCATAAAGAGGAGTGAAGAAGCGGGAATCCCGATTATTATGCAGGGACAAAAGCATGATAAAGCATACTATATCGGTTCCGATAACTATATTGCCACCCGTGTAATGTGTGAGCATCTCGAAGAAAAGCATAATGCAAAGAAGATAGTATTTCTTGCAGGATCAACAGATTCACTGGATTCAAATCTCAGGCTTCAGGCTGTACAGGATTATCTGGCCGATAAAAAAAGACCTGATGACCTTTTGGACATCTGTTATACAAAATGGGAAAACGCGGAAGCAACCAAATATATCAACAATTACTGCAAGTCGGGACGCGAGCTTCCGGATGCCTTTATATGCGCAAATGACGGTCTCGCCATGGAGACTGTTATAACACTTAACGCCAACGGATACGACGTTCCTAAGGACGCACTCGTATGCGGCTATGACTTTTTGGATGACAGCCAGATCTTCGATCCGTCTATCGCATCCGTAGATCAGTGTTTTGAAAAAATGGGCGCAGCCTGTGGAGACCTGTGGACTTACCTGAATCTCGGTGTTGATTGCGATAAATCCGTAATCATCCCTTGTGAATTTATACCGGGTGAAAGCTGTAACTGCTATGATTTCCGCAACAGTGATAAGATAAGACGCCGAGTAGGACGAGAAGCATTCACAAAACGTGCTACGACCACATACTTCAACAGAAAGCTTAATTATGTTGATTCAACCATTCTGGCGTGTGCTTCATATCAGGAGTTCAAGAAAAACCTCCACAGCTTGTACGTATCAAATCATGATTTCGAGGGTGATTCCTTCCATATACTTCTTGAACCGAATTTCGGCAATTCAATATATGATGCCAATATAAGGCTTAGGAAACACGGCTACAGTCATCAGATGGATGTTATCTACTCCACAGAAGACGGCAAAAGCTATAAGGAGGCTCAGTTTGATTCCAAAGAAATGATTCCGGGATATACAGGTACCGGACCAAATCATCTGTATGTTTTCCTTCCGCTTCATGAAGCGGACGATAACTTCGGATATGTTGTATTCAGGGATTGTATAGAAAGAGTAAGAAATCATTTTCTTCAGACATATCAGAACCGAATGAGTCTTGTGCTGGATAAGTTCAGACATGCACTCAGTCTGGACCTTGTTAACAAAAGACTTCTTGAGATAATGAAGAGAGATCCTCTCACAAACGTAAACAACCGAAGAGCCTTCGAGGATAAGGAGAAATATCTCCAGTCCCTGATCAATTCTGATTCAGAGCAGGCCTTCGCCATTGCAATGTTTGATATAAATAATCTTAAGCTGGTAAACGATTCCATGGGACACGATGCCGGCGACGAATATCTGATAAGATCCTGTCATCTCATATGCGATGTATTTAAACACAGTCCCGTTTACAGGATCGGCGGCGATGAATTTTTAGCAGTTCTTTCCGGAGATGATTACGACAACCGTGAAGAGCTTGCAAAAGAATTGAACAGCCTTCTGAGTCCGTATTCAAATGTCACTCCGCTTCCATCGGATTTTGTTTCGATAGCCTGCGGAATATCCGAATACAATCACTCAAAAGACCGTTCAGTATATGACGTCATCAAAAGAGCAGACGAAAAAATGTATGAGGTTAAGGCTGTGATGAAGGGACAGAAACAAAGTTCTTAAAACCTGCTTCTCCTCCGGTTTCAGCTTCGGAATAAACAAAAAGGCCAAAACGGCAGCCCGTAAAGTGATCCAGTCTAAAGGACAGTTTATGAGGCTGCCCTATTTTTTCAAAGCCGCTGCCTCTGTCCACCTCACAGAACGCTGTATCCGTCGTACCGTCTTCACCGCTGAATACGGCAGTCAGTCTGAGCCTTACTGTGCTGTCTTCCAGTTCAAGCTTCTCCTCGATAACTCCGCTTTCCTCACCCAGCCGCCATACATCGCCGCTGCTATTGGTGTAGGAGCACATTACCGCATAAAGCTTTCCTTCTTCCTTTCTCACTCCGACCCAGACATAATTTCCCTGAAATGCAGCAAGTCCCGCCGAATCCCCTTCCTTCAGTCCGGATGCATCCAGCGTCACTTCACCTGTGCAGCCCGGGAACGACATTCTCTGAGTCAGTGTATTTACGGCATGATATATATTCTTCGAAAGCTTTCCTGTCTTTATAAAGACTTCGCCTGCATCAGCATCGTTTCTTATAAGGCTGAGCTCAGGCTCGTGGTTAAACTGCCACATACTCTTAAAGCCGAAGCAGCCGTACTTCTCTCTATCCTTTTCAAACATAACCTTCGGATCATATCTGAAATCGTCACTGCCGATAAGCGGACAGTATTCATAATCGGGACGAAGGCTTTCACGACACAGCTCGCGATCGGCCTTGCCGTCTGTTCCGAATACGGGATACATTTTTGCCGCCTTAACATCACGCGCATTCACCTTTTCCGTATCATTCTTCCAGCTGACCGGAACCAGAACGGGAAGTCTTCCCACCGCTCCGCTGTCCTGGAACATTATCGAGTTCCATACACCTTCGGGTCCCTCAACGATTCCACCCTGAGCCACTCCCATATTTCTGTAGCCCATATCATCATCGAAGACATCATCGCCCGTAAATTCACCCTCCAGTGAATCTGCCGAATAACACGCCTCGACTCTTCTCCACCTGTCCCTCTTCGAGTGGATCATGAAAAGATAATATCTTCCGCCTATCTTATACAGATGAGAGCCCTCAAGTCCCAGCTGCGGATTGCCCTTATCACTCACGATAAGTCTGTGCAGACCGCCCTCCTTCGGACCTGTCAGGTCTTCATTCAGCTCTGTCAGATAAATATCCGTATTTCCATAAACGAGATAGGCCTTTCCCTCATCAAAAAGAAGCGAGCAGTCATGATAGAAGCCCTCGATAAGACTCTTTCTCCATGGCCCTTCTATCTTTTCCGATCTGTAGAGATATGTCTTCTGTGTATCGTTGCAAACGAAAACAACATAGAACATACCCTCATGATGTCTGATCGTAGCGGCCCACATGCCCTTACCGTATACATGTGCATCGCCCTCAAGCCTCTGTCCCGGAGTACTGTCCAGTCTGTCATAAACAAACGCAGCATGCTCCCAGTTTATAAGGTCATATGATCTGAGTATCTCCGCACCCGGCATAAAATGCATAGTAGTACTTATCATGTAAAATGTACCGTCTACGAATATTACATCCGGATCCGGATAATCTAATTTTGTGATCGGGTTGGTACCCGTAACCATTCTGTCTTTATTCATTATTCTTTCCCATCAGAATTTTACTTCGTATTATCTTACACGCTTAAATACCGGCATGTAGTCAAGCGGTGCATCGGCTTCGATATACTCGCCGCTGCTTGTTATGATCTTTCCCGAATCCGCTGCTTCCCAGCTGCCTGCAGGAAGATAAACGCGTCTTTTCCTTGCTTTATACTCTGTAACCGGAGCTATGAGGTAATCCGATCCGAACATATACTGATCCTGAACATTCCAGCATTCGCTGTCCTCAGGATACTCTATAAACATGGCTCTGATCATAGGAAGTCCGGTCTCTACAGTTTCACCTGCCGACTTCTTTATATAATCCCTCATTCCTTCTCTTATCTTCAGATAATTGAGAAGGATCTCATATACATCCTCTCCGTAGCTCCAAAGCTCATTCGGTGAACCAGCGAAGCAGAATCCGCCGCCGTGGTCCTCATTTTCTACAAGCAGAGGAAGATGCGGAAGTCTGTCACCGTGCATTCTGAGTATCGGTGTAAAGCATGCCCACTGATACCATCTTACAAGAAGCTCACGGAATTCCTCATTATCTACAACGCCATTATAGAATCCGCCGGTATCCGAGATCCACCAAGGAATTCCGGCAACGCCCATGTTGATACCGTTGATCAGCTGATGCTTCATTTCCCTGAATGTACTTTCCACATCGCCGCTCCAGCAGAGTGCGCCGTATCTCTGGCTTCCCACCCATGCGCATCTGATCAGATTGAAGACATCATCCTTACCGTCCTTTGTCTGACCGTCATAGAGCATTTTTGCATGTAATCTTGAATAGAAGTTGCCCGTCTCCGCAACCGGACCGATATACTGACGATAATGGTCATAATCATTTACCGTATACTCAGGCTCTGCCTCATCCAGCCAGTACATATCTATTCCGTACTGTCCATAATTCTTCTTTAATATCTGATATCCGAACTCTCTCGCATCCGGATTTGTGGAATCGAAGAAGTACATTTTACCCGCGAAATCCATGGCCGCATTTATTCCGCTGTCCGTCCTGATAAGGTATCCCTTTTCCTTAAGGTCCTTATAGTTGCAGGATCTTGAATCTATGGTAGGCCATACCGAAACCATGACCTTGGTACCCATTTCAGAAAGCTCATCCATCATAGCCTGCGGGTCAGGCCAGTACTTAGGATCGAAGGACCAGTCGCCCTGATAATCCCAGTGGAAGAAATCTATAACAATAACGTCCAGCTTGATGCCGCGGCGCTTATACTCACGTGCAACCTCAAGGACTTCATCCTGAGTTCTGTAACGAAGCCTGCACTGCCAGAGTCCCAGAAGGTTCTCCGGTATCGGAGTTACATGTCCTGTAACCTCCGTATATCGTGAAATGATCTCAGCCGGCGAATCCGCTGCAGTGATCCAGTAATCTATACATCTGGTGGCATCGGCTCTGAACTCCGTTACATTTTTGCCGAAGGAAGCCTCACCTATAGCCGGATTGTTCCAGAGCAGGCCATAGCCCGCGGAGGAAATCACGAAAGGAACCGATATCTGCGAATTGCGCGGTGCAAGCTCAAGCACAGACCCCTTCAGATCATATACGGAATCTCTGTACTGACCCATTCCGTGAAGGATCTCATCCTGTGGTTCAAAGCTGACACAGGCCTTGAAGTTATCCGCCATCGGGATCGGCTTGTAATATCTCGCAGTCTTATGCAGTGCCCATGGATATGACTTTTCCTCAAGCACAGTCCTTCCGTTGCTTGAAAAGATAAGCCTGCCTTCCTTTATATCGCAGCGGATTCCCGCACATTCGATATAGTCTGCGCCTGACGAGACATCATACTCATCAACCTGAACATCCAGTGCCCAGTCCGTATCAGGAAGCTGCGGAAGGATAGTCGAACGTACTCTGAGTCCGCGGCCCCATGCCTCTATACGGAGTGTTTCATTTTCATTATAATATGTGATTGCTCTTTCTTTTGCTTTTTCCAATGCTGTAACCCCCTTGGTTATTCTCCGTTATTACCACTTCTTCTTAGGACACCTTGCAATAACCGATGCCGCACGCAGTTCCACATAACATCCGCATGCATTACAGGTTCCCTGATTCAGCTTATCGCAGTTCATGCAGGCATCCAGACGCTCACGGTACAGTTCATCCGGTGTCCTTTCCGAAGTCCTTATTCTGTTTATATATTCTTCGATTGTCTCCTTATAAGCATTTGGATTGAAATCCCTGAGAAGACATCGCTTACATATTCTTTTCTCGTCATTATCCGACATAACCCTTACCCCATCAGGATTGTCTTAGATTTCGACAGCAAGATGAAGTACGCTCGCTGCAGGTATTGTAAAGCTGAGCTTGTTATCCTTGATGCTGCAGCCTGCAAAGTCTTCCTTCTTAACTGTCTCAGGTGCATCAAATGTATTATGAGCATGGATCTCACCTGTTACTATCTCACCGTTAACCGACTTGATATCCGTATCAGCTATAACTCCTTCGATATCATATGACTCATCGATAGAAGAGTTGGTAATTGTAATATGAACAAGTCCGTCCTTTCCGAGTGATACTGACTCTGAAAGTGCAGGAATCTTATACTCATCCTCAAGTCCAACAGTCTCATTCTCAATAAAGCTTTCAAGAAGCTCTGCATCCTGATGATACTTATACATATTGAATACATGATAGGTCGGAGTTAGTACCATATTCTCGCCGTCAGTAAGGATAACCGACTGGAGTACATTTACCAGCTGAGCAATATTTGCCATTCTTACTCTGTCGCTGTGCTTGTTGAAGATGTTAAGGTTGATACCTGCAACAAGTGCGTCTCTTACTGTATTCTGCTGATAGAGGAAGCCCGGATTTGTTCCCGGCTCAACATCAAACCATGTTCCCCACTCATCAACGATAAGTCCTACCTTATGCTGCTTATCATACTTATCCATGATGGCTGTATGATGAGAGATCAGCTCCTCCATCTTAAGAGTCTTCTTTAATGTCATATACCATTCCTTGTCAGTGAAGTCGGTAGCACTTCCCTTATTTACCCAGTTGTTCGGAACTGTGTAATAATGAAGTGATATGCCGTCCATAAAACCATGGAATTCTTCAGGTGATCTGAAGCAGTTCTTCATAACAACATCTGTCCACTCATAATCATCTGCGTTTGCGCCGCAGCACACCTTGAAGATTTTCTTTTCCGGATTGTAGTTTCTGACATAAGTCTGATATCTTCTGTAAAGATTTGCATAATACTCCGGAGTCATGTTTCCGCCGCAGCCCCAGTTCTCGTTTCCTACGCCGAAGAAATCAACAGTCCATGCATCCTCTCTGCCGTTCTTCTTACGAAGATCTGCCATCGGTGAAACACCTTCGAAGGTCATATATTCAACCCATGAGCTCATCTCCTGAACTGTACCGCTTCCCACATTGCCGTTCACGTAGGTCTTGCAGCCAAGCTGATCGCAGAGCTCCATAAATTCATGTGTACCGAAGCTGTTATCCTCAACAACACCGCCCCAGTGAGTATTGATCATTCTCTTTCTTGTTTCCTTAGGGCCGATTCCGTCCTCCCAATGATACTCATCCGCAAAGCATCCGCCCGGCCATCTGAGTACAGGAATCTTCATCTCCTTAAGAGCCTCAACCACGTCGGTTCTCATACCGTTCTTGTTCGGGATATCTGAATCTTCACCGACAAAGAGGCCTTCATAGATACATCTTCCCAGATGCTCTGAAAAATGTCCCTGAAGTTCAGGATTAATGTGACTAAGCTTATTCATAGGATTTACATATAATTTCTTCATAAGATCGATTCTCCTTATCTGTTCTAAGATGCAGAAAGTTTACGTGATTTTTGAAACATTTACTTCTTATTATTTGAAGTTGCTCTTATCAATTTTTGATTTTCCCCAATATCACAATAGCAGATAAATATACCTGAATAAAGCATATTTCTTAAAAAATGCTTGAAATAATCGGAAAATAAGACTATCATGTCGTTCGTCGTTTTTTTCAAAAAAATATATAGAAAGAAGAACCCCCTATGAACAAAGACAAACTTAAGCCGATGCTGTTCAGCACGCTTAAACACTACAACCTTAAGCAGTTCGGTACTGATGTCATCTCAGGTGTCATCGTTGCCATCATTGCGCTTCCTTTATCGATTGCACTCGCTCTTGCTTCGGGTGTCGGACCGACAGAAGGTATATTTACAGCAATCGTTGCAGGATTTATCATATCCTTCCTGGGCGGAAGCCGTGTGCAGATAGCCGGACCTACTGCTGCATTTGCAACTATCGTTGCAGGTATCATTGCCAAGAACGGCATGGACGGAATGATAATAGCTACTGTTATCGCAGGTGCTATCCTTATTCTTATGGGACTTTTCCGAATGGGAAGTCTGATAAAGTTCATTCCTTATACTATTACCACAGGATTCACTTCAGGTATTGCAGTTACGATCGTTATCGGTCAGCTGAAGGATTTCTTCGGACTTACCTATCCTGCGGGAACAGTTACAATTGAAACTATAGATAAGCTGAAGGCACTGGCGTTTAACTTCGGTACATTTAATCCATATGCATTTCTTGTAGGTGCGATCAGCCTTGCAATCCTTATCGTATGGCCGAAGATCAGCGAGAAGATTCCGGGATCTCTCATCGCAGTTATAGCAGGTGTTCTGATTGTTAAGTTTTCGGGAATGAAGGTAAATACCATCGGTGATCTCTATACTATCAGCAGTTCACTGCCAACACTTCATATTCCGGCTATAAGCTTCGGAGCCATAAAGGCAGCTCTGCCTGACGGATTCACCATTGCAGTACTTGCAGCTATAGAGTCACTCCTTTCATGTGTTGTTGCGGACAGTATGATCAACTCACATCACCGTTCCAACATGGAGCTTATCGCTCAGGGATGCGGAAATATCGGTTCTGCTCTTTTCGGCGGAATCCCGGCAACCGGTGCTATCGCAAGAACAGCCGCAAATATAAAAAACGGAGGACGCACACCTGTAGCAGGTATGGTACACTCCTTAGTCCTCGTACTTGTACTTGTTGTTCTTATACCGTATGCAACTCTGATCCCGATGCCTACAATAGCAGCTATACTCTTCATCGTAGCTTATAATATGTGTCAGTGGAGAACCTTCGTTCACCTCTGCAAGACAGCTCCAAAGAGTGATGTCCTTGTTCTTACTATAACATTTGTACTTACAGTTATCTTCGACCTTGTACTTGCAATCGAAGTCGGAATGCTTCTTGCAATGCTCCTCTTCCTTAAGAGAATGAGCGAGGAGTCAGGCGTAGTCGGCTGGAAGTATTACGATCCTGATGAAGATCCTGACGGAATGAACCTTAAGCCTCTTCCACCACAGGTTCGTGTATATGAAATATACGGCCCGATGTTCTTCGGAAGCTCAAGCCAGATTGACACAATGAACTTCCGTGATGTAACAAAGGTAATCATAATCCGAATGAGAGGTGTGCCTGCACTTGATGCAACCGCTATGCACTCTCTTGAGAACTTCTACGACAGATGCCATGATAACGGCATCCAGCTGGTATTCTCCCATGTTAACGAACAGCCTATGAATACCATGCAGAAGGACGGTTTCGTTGAAAAGGTCGGAGCCGATAACTTCAGACCTCATATAGATGACGCAATAGAATGGGCGAAGGGACTGATTTAATCAGTTCCTCCGCCTATTTTGATGGGTTAATATTAAAGATAAGTATATCATATAAAATATATCAGTGTAAGCGCCAGAACATTTGCCAGGAAATGCGAGGTCCAGCTGAACCAGGCATTATCTGTCTCCTTAAAAGCCAGCCCAAAGAATATAGAATCGATAAATATGCTGGCAAGATCTAAGATTTCAATAATCGGATCCGCAAATGTAAAATGTCCCATTGCAAAAAGAATAGAAGTAAGGATAATTGCAGGAACTGTTCCTATATGCTTTGCAGTCTGCCTCTGGAAGAAACCTCTCATCGCAATCTCTTCACCGAGAGCAAGTACCACAAGCTCTATAAAAAGTGGTCCGATCTTAGATGGGTCTAAGAATGATACTCTGCCCTTAACATGTTCTATCATCTCCGGGAAAAATCTCTTTTCCACCAGTACTTCAACAATGCCGTTTATAATCGGAATAAGTGCGAAGATCACAGCTTTCTTATTCTTAAACTGACCCGGGAGTGCCTTTATATCCAGGCCTGCTGTTTTTGAATCTCTTGTAACAAAGAAAACTATCACTCCAAGAATCACAAGTATTCCTGCGGGTTTGAGTATCTCTCCATCTATTTCTATTTTCAGTAAATTTGAAAATGATAAAGCCGCCATCAGTATAAGTGCTGCGTACACCATTATATTCTGCTTCTTAGTCTCCATCCTACGATCCTCCTTACAACATAAAAGACTTCATATACAGCCGCTGTCCTTGTTAACGCTACTATATATGAAGCCTTATCACTCTTCAATATTTTGCACCGTGAGATGCATTTTTATGCTGTAAGATTCACTTTTATGCAGTACAGCTCATCTTCTTTCGTTTAATCTTAACTATCAATGCAGCAATTATCATAAATACTGTTGCCAGGCCGATCATTTCCAGGGCATATATCTCGCCGTACATTATTCCTCTGCCGTTTAGTGCAGTATATGAATATCCCTGAGCCAGAACATTTATTCTCTCATAAATCAGAATATAGTATGTACGGTCCGCATCTGAACTGTCATTCTTTCGGACGCTGTATAATTCCATGGAAAATGGACTTATATCTTTTCTCTCATACATCTGATCCGGACTTCCTCCGGAGTTTTGAATGGCCCAATCAAGAATCTCGCTAACCCTTTGTTCTCTCTCATCATCAAGCCCATAACAGTAAGCAAAGCTGTCCCCATTCAGGCCGCTTTCACCCAGAAAGAAGTTCTCGTTTTTTCTTACGTATCTATATCCGTCCTCTTCCATTCCGGCCTTATCCTTCGGGGCTGTATAAAGGGTCCTCAGATTATTCTGTGATCCGCCGCTGCCCATGGCATAACAGGACACTTTGCCCGGTATAAAGGTATTATCATCCTTTACATATACATCCTTCACATTAAAGACTACTGTTCCTATATTATCATATTCTTTAACCAGTTTATCGATTTCGTTTGCAAGATTTTCATCCTTAAATGCATAGAAATGCCTCTTCTTTGAATCCGGATTCTCTTCATCCGACTCGATATAAAGAAGCGTATCATCAACGTTTACGCAGTTAAATTCTGAATCATAAAACTTATATACATCGGTCATGACCAATGTATGAAAATACGGAAAGTAGAGTTTTTGAAAGCTTACTCCTTCCGCTATATTGGATAAGAATAACTGCATCTGCTCTTTATCGTTATCCTCTGAAATGTAATATCCATATCCACGGTTAAAGACCTTGGCAGATAATTCTCCATGCATGGTCTTAAAATTCTGTTCAAACAGATTCTTTGCCTGCGAGAGCTGTACACTTATCACCGCTACCGAAATAAAGATTGCCATGATTGCCGCCGCAATCAGTGCCTTCACGTAACTTGGTCTTTTCATGTCCCTGTCCCCTTGATCACAATTACTTCCTACCCTATATTGTCATAACAGACATAATAGTTCAATTGACCATTATAATCAAGGCACCCGTGACAAATATAATAATATATGGGATATAAACCAGCTCCTGTATTCAGGAGCGTCCGTTTTACTCCTCTTTTGTCAGTGCCATCACCTTCGCATAGCTCAGCACAGCCAGTATTCCCACAACAACAATCAGCAGTCCTGTTATAAGCAGTGAGTTGATAAACTGTCCAAGATATACAGTTCCTGCAATAAGTGCCATGGTTATAAGCATATTCGGAAGCAGATATATTGAAACTGCAGCGCCCTGCTTTACGACCTCAATCTCATTCTCCCAGTCAAGGCGCATATGCTTAATTCCGCATACACATCCCCATGCTGTTGAAAAAGCACAGAGCACCAGTCCCTGGATTACATAGAGTACTGTATTGATAAGTGGTACCCTGGCTGAAAAACATACTGCCAGTATAGCAAATGCCATGCAAGGAACTGTAAGATACATATTGAACAGCATTTTACCCTGATATAGTGTCTTCTTTCTGATCGGAAGGCTCTGTACTATCCAATAGTTCTTTCCTTCGAGAGATGGGGTCATAGCTGTGGTAGCTGCCATTCCGACAAAGAAATATACAATAAGTGGAATAGCCGGATATATCATTTCCATGGTAATCGGTGCGCCCATCAAAACCTTACTGAGCAGCTTATCAATATCCAGGAAAAGTACTGCAATACCTGCGACAATACACATTATCTCGCCAAGACCTGCATTTGTAAGATAGATTGTCGACCCCGTCATCCTCTTAAACTCTTTATATGCAATAGTATTAAGCAGGCTCTTCTCCTTCTGCTCAGTCATAACAAATGCACGGCTTGCGGCATGTGACTTAAGTGCAGAATTGATCTTTCTGTAGGATCTTCCAACCGGAATAAATACAAGTTCAAAAAGCACCAGAGATATTCCGATGATCAGAAGCATGTCTGATATCTTAAGCTCTGTTACGGCACCTCTGAACCATTTAATCGGCAGATATATCTTTCCAGCTGATCCGGTCGCACTTGAGAGGGAATTCAGAACTTCCTCGGCTTTATTATTCCTGAACATATCCTCCAGCACAAATCTTGCTCCAAACATAGCAAATACGAACAGTACTGTTATTATAGTCTGAACTATTGTTTTATTTCTGAAGCCGGAACCCATCTTTGCAACCAGGAAGCCTAAAAATGCAGCGGCCAGCATAGGGATTATCGGCATGATCATTGAAAGGATGATCCATACCGGATATACAGCAAAGCCCGGCTTCTCATAGATTGCATAGCCTATCAGCATGGATATGGAAACACTCATAAACCATGGAAGGCTCTTTATATACATATAGATGAACTTGCAGGCTGCAATGCTCTTTGGCTTATATGGCAGGGACATTAACATATCATATTCTTTAAAGTCGAACAGATATCCGTTAGTTTTAAAGAATGTAAATATAAATGCAAGACTTGCTATAAGTGTTGCACACATCTCAGGAATTGCCTTGGTCAGCCCAAACTTGCTGTAACCTATACAGTTTGCAACGCAGTAAACCATAAGCAGTATGAAAAGTATTGCCTGTCCTATGGAATTACCTACTATCTTTCCTCTTTTTTTCTTATCCTTGCAGAATTTATAAATGTTCCACTGACTTGTGGAAAGCAGTAAATTCTTTAATAAAATAACATTCTTATTCATCGACAGCCTCCCAAAATACTTCTTCGAGTGAAGCGCCATTCGTTAATTCTTCCATCGTTCCGGATGCGATTATCTTGCCCTGCTTGATTATCGCGATCTTGTTGCACAGCTTTTCAGCCACATCAAGTACGTGAGTCGAAAAGAAGATTGCAGTTCCTTTCTCGCACATTTCATGCATGATCTGCTTCAGGATAAATGCTGCCTTAGGATCAAGTCCTACAAAAGGCTCATCAAGTACAAGCAGCTTAGGATTATGTATGAGTGCGGAAATGATTGCCAGCTTCTGCTTCATACCATGTGAATAGGAGCTGATCAGATCTCCAAATGCATCCGTGATCTCAAGTCTATCCGCATATGTACCTATGTTCTTTTCTCTCTCAGCAGCACTGATACCGAAAACATCGGCAATGAAATTCAGATACTGAATTCCTGTAAGATTCTCATAAAGATCCGGATTATCCGGAATGTATGCCGTGATACTCTTACACTCATAGGACTCCGTCTTTACAGAGTGTCCGTCAATATATATCTCTCCTTCATCAAAATCGAGTACACCTACGACAGCACGGATGGTCGTGGACTTTCCCGCACCGTTATGACCGATGAATCCGTAGATATCACCACTTTCCACTGTAAGATTTACATTATCTGCGGCTTTCTTTCCTTCACCGTAGGTCTTTGAATAATTCTTAATCTCAAGCATTGCCTTCTTTACCATTTCAAACCCCTTTTCTATACGTACATTAACGTACATTGTTGTATCATCATTTGTATTTATGTATCACTTTGTATTGTTTGTATTACCTGTTGTAATACAGATAATACTCTTTGTTTTTTATTTTGTCAATATATTTCGTACAGCATACTTGTGAATACTCTCCAACTCCCATACAAAAGAGGCTGCGGCAATCCAGCCACAGCCTCTCGATATAATTTATTATAATTTAAATTCTTTAATCCTATATACTTTACTTCACTATGCAAATGAAATATTCAGATATCCGTCCCTGAACTTTGCCCCCGCAATGTTCATCTCATTGAATTCCGTTGGAACCGGGAATTTTCTGTATTCATTCTTCACTCCGATAACCACTTCGTTTCTGTCCTGCTTAAGATCAAGCTCCTCCTTGTTTGCAAAAGGAAGATATATCTTAAGGCAGCTGTCTTCCTTATCAACCTTATAGATTTCCTTCTTGAAAAGCACTTCATCCGGATCCACATCCTTGAAAAGAATCTGTGATACCTCTCTGAGTCCCTCAACGGTTCTGAGCTCCTTCGGCTGAAGCTCCAGATATAACTTCGGAACCTCACTGAAGCTTTCATTTATCTCCTTCAGAGACTCCTCCTGCATCTTTATCCACTTGCTGAAATATCCTTCCATAGCTGTATCCGGATAAATGTGATTAACAATTATCGCGTCAACATTATATCTGTAAAGATACAGACATGTGAAATTCCTCTTTGCCTCATTGATAACTATCTTCTCCGGAGTAGTTACAACTCTGAGACTCACCACATCCTTATTAAGCAGAAGCTTCTGAAGTCTCATCATCTTGTCCATCAGATACTCTACATCATCGAATACGCCTTCACCCGGCATAGGAATCTTTGTAAGCTTCTGTACTGCCGGTCCTACCACCTTAACACCTGCCTTCTTCATCGGAAGAACCTTGTTGATCATTGCCGAGAATCTCTCCGGATACTTAAGAAGTGACAGTGTCTCACCTGTCGGAGCACAGTCAACCACGATCGTATCGTACTCACAGCTCTCATACCACTCAAGGATCTTGAACATCGAAAACATTTCCTCAAGTCCCGGGAATACCAGGAGCTCTTCAGCCTCGATTCCACCGCCGCCTTTTGATGTGAGCAGCTGCTTCATATAGTCCTTCATATTTCCCCAGCTCTTTTCGCCCTCATGAACCGTATCGATTTCCATGGCGTAAAGATTCTCCGTAATCTCCGTCGGCTCATAGCCTATCTTCTTATCAAAGCTGTCACCGAGACTGTGAGCCTGATCGGTGCTCATGATAAGCACTCTTTTTCCGCTGTCCGCAATCCTGCATGCTGTTGCTGCTGCCATGCTCGTCTTTCCAACTCCACCTTTTCCTGTATATATAATAACTCTCATGTCGTTACCTGCTTTCTTATACTGCTTTCTGATTTCTACTTTCTTTGCCTGTTTCTTTGTATCTCATCTAGTCTATATCTATCTTTGTTGTTTTCTTCTTTCCATCTGCGGATGCCTTCTTATTCTCCGATGTCTTTTCATCCTCTGCCTTATCCGACGGATTGATACAGCCGAATCCGAAGCCTGCCGTTAATTCTCCAAAGCCCGCGAAGCCTCTGTCTGTTACACGCTCCATGATCATTCTTCCAACCGATTCGGTGATCATAAGCTTCATCTCATTTTTTATGACGTCAAGATGCTTCTCCATTCCTTCAGGAAGCAGCTCCATCATAGCCTTTCTCTGATACTCTCTTGCTCTCTTAAATCTATCTCTCATATCGTTATTCATATTATTCATCCCCTCTCACAAAGCTGATATTCAGCTTACCGTCCTCGAACTTTGCTCCGGATACCACATAATTCTTAAGTGAATTCGGAAGCGGTACATTTCTCTTAACATTACCTGTCTTTATCACTATATCCGTTGCAGCCTGATAAAGATCTATGTCCTTCTTATCCGCTCCCGGGATATAAACCTTAAGTCTGTAACCGTCTTCAGTCTCTTCAAAGCTTTCTCTCTCGGTTATGATCTTTGATTCAAATACGGATACATCACCAAGCACATCATCCACGATCCTTCTTACATTCTGCACACCCTTAAGCTCCTCATCGTACCAAGGGATCTCATATATCGGAAGTGCCGCAAATGTCTCCTTCAGGCATGTTATATATCCGCGCTGAAGCTCTATCCACTGATCAAAGAATCCGTTGTCGATATCCACCGGCAGGATTCTGTTTATATATAATCCGTCAACATTGAAGTTGAAAAGATTCATGTACATATAGTTTCTTTTTGTCTCTTCAACAACCATCTTCTCCGGAGTTGTTACGATCCTTACGCTGGTAACCTCTCTGTTTCTCAGCAGATCCTGAAGCTCCATCAGCTTCATATAGAGCTTCTCGATATCATTCATCGCATCCTTGTTTGGCATTTCAATCTTGAAAAGCTTTTTAGATACCGGTGACAAAACCCTGACTCCAACCTTCCCTATCGGGAAAAGCTTTTCCATATACCAGGACAGAAGCTCCGGAAATTTCAGAAGCGAAAGGGTTTCACCTGTAGGTGCGGAATCAACTATGATCCTCTCATATTTTCCTTCAGCGTAAATATCCGATATCTTCATAAGTGAGAAGAGCTCCTCCATTCCCGGGATCATTCCCATATCTTGAATATTTGTTTCTTCTCCCGTCTTCATCAGATTACCGATATAATTGAATATCTCTTCGTAATCATTTTCCATCACATACTGCGGATCTATCTCGTACAGATCAAGATTCGGCATAGCTGTCTCTATATCCCTTCCCAGTTTCTTTTCAAATATATCGCACAGATTATGTGCCATATCCGTACTGATAAGTAATGTCTTCTTTCCTTCATCCGCACTTCTGAGTGCATGAGCTGCCGCAACGCTGCTCTTTCCGACTCCGCCTTTTCCTGTAAAAATATAAATTCTTTTCATTTCACTTTTCCTCCGTGACAATACGTCCCTTGAATAATACTTCGTCTCATGAATAGTTCCACTCTCGAAGTATTTATTCGTTTTAAAGGCAGCTGATTGCTGCCTTTTACTTTTATTCGATAGTTATCTTACGAACCTTCTTTACCGGTTCCTTCTGTATCTTTTCTTCTTTAAGAACCTTCTTTACCTTAGCCATCAGGCTTTCAATCAACTTCATTTCCGAAGCGGTAAGCTCGCCGAGGATCTTGACGCCGTATGACATCAGCTCATCCACAAGCTTCTGAAACTGAGCCCTGCCCTTTTCGCTGAAGGTTATGAGAACAATTCTTTTATCCTCCGCCGATCTTGTTCTTTCAATAAGACCGTTCTTTTCCATTCTTCCGATAATACCTGTTGCCGTATTGAGCGGAACATGTATATATTCGGCTATGTCCGACATGTTTACTTCCTTCTGTCTGAAAAGAAGCCAGAACACCAGGACTTCATTCTTGGAACAATTGAGGAATATATTCTCCCACAGCTCCATAGTCAGCAGTTCTTTAATTTCTTCAATGTAATCCGTGAAATTCTGCAGTATCTCATCGGATAACCCCTGATTATTAAGGTTCATGTGCACTCCTATGCTATGTATAGATATTTATTTCGTCCTTCGAAGTAATTTGATTCTATATCCGAAGTATTTTTTTGTCAAGCATTTTCGGGAAAATATTTTAAAGCATCCAAAGTATTGAACATATTTGGCGCAATAAATGAAAAACCTCACACAGTACCATATTTTCCCCTGTACTGTGTGAGTCTTCAACGAAAGTATTTATTTCCTGTTGGTAGGAAGCTGATTAATTAATTGTTTGCAGTGATGCTATATTACTTATTCTCGGCAATATACTCATCAACCTTAAACTTAAGATCCTTATACATACATGGACCTGCTGAAAGAATAACCTTATGGTATTCCTTTACATCGAACTTGGCTCCGAGCTGCTTCTCTGCATACTCTCTCATTCCCTTCATCTCATAGAATCCCTGTGAGTAGCTGAGATAGAGTCCCGGATCTGTAGTAATAATTGAATCATAAAGAGCTTCGGCAGCCGCTCCATTAAGGCCATGCTCTGTCAGCCACTGCTTAAGCTGCTCAAGATCCCATCCTTCATAATTGATACCAAGATCTACTCTTTCTGTAACCAGGTAGTTGAACTCAGCATCGATATAAAGAATTTTTGCTAAAGTCTCATCATCGTCAGTACCCGGAAAATCAAAATCATAGAATGTGTTATTACTGCTGTAAACTGCCCATCCCTCAAGATATCCGAGATAATAAGCCTTCTTTCTTAATGGATTAGGATTAGTTGACATGAAATAATTAAACTGGAACATATGTCCCGGACATCCCTCATGCGCAAGTAACAGCCACATGTTTATTGTATTATTCTGATTTACTCTGATAACATTATTGTCAAGATCATCATATGCAGGATGCATGTAGTATGCAGCTGTCTGATCCATAATTTCCGAAAGTACCGGTGAAAGATAGCTTGCATGATACTGTATCTCAGGAAGCTCAGGATAATTCTCGGAAAGAGTCTTACTCTGAAGCTCATTTATCTGCTCTGTTACTTCCTTGCTGTCAAAATCTCCGTAAAGATCTTTTCCTGCATGCTGTGCATAATACTGATATAAATCAGGCTTGTTCTGCATGATCATTGTCTGCTCTGTCACAAGCTCTCCAATTCTCTTATCGAACTGGGCTATAAGCTCATCACCTGTCTTATCCGAACCTGCGAAATAAGGAATGATATAGTCATTATAGTAATCTCTTCCTTCCTTATACTTGCAGATTCCGCCCTCTACTGATGACTTTCCCTTATTGCCTGCTACTGTCTTCTTGATGGTCTCCATACCCTCGAAAACATGCTTTATTGATTCCTTATCTCTCTTCTTAAAATCAGCCTTCTCGTCAGCTGAAAGAAACTCAAGTTCATCTATCTTTCTGTCAAATTCCTGGATCAGATAATGATTATCCTTATTTTCAAGAAATGTATCGCACTGCTCTATAACCTTATCAGCCATAGCATCCTGCATAGCATATCCCTGATCGGCTCTCCAGTTTTCAATCTTTACGCAGTAGTCAACAATTTCAGGAAATGTATCCATAAGAGTTAAGTAATCTTCTATATCCTGCTTTTCTCTGAATGAATACTCTGCAAACACAGTTCCTATATTGGCCTGAAGACCTCTTCCCGGATAAAACTGCTCAGTATACAGTGTATACTCATATGACTTAAGAGCAAACTCAAGATATGTCTTTTCAGTCATAAATGTGAAGTACTCTTCCTCTGTAAGAGCTGCACCCTCAAACTGCATCAGTTTATCATAACGTTCCTGAGTCTTCTTCTTTTCAGTTTCAAACATTTCCTCTGCAGAACCTGTAGGCATATCCTTCATCCAATATCCCTTTGCAGGTCTTTCAAAACCATATGTTGAAAAATCCTTAATGTTCTGATTGTAGGTAGATGAATCCGAAAGCACATCCTCTTCAAACGAATCCTTGATATACTGCTCGAACTCAGCATTTTCTGTCTCGGCATATTCAGTCTTTGCAGTTGCGACCGTTGCTGCCTGTGCCTTATCTGTAGCCGGTGCTGCATCCTTGCCGCAGCCTGCTGCAGAAAGCATCATTGCTGCTGCGAGAAGAAGTCCTATAGACCTCTTATAAATCTTCTTAATCATCCTTTTTTCCCTCCGAACCTGTATTCTTAGCTTTTTCAATATTCTTCTTTCTGGTTCGAGGTATCGGCTTTCCTGCTCCGTTTCCCTGTTTCTTTATAATCTCCTTCAGAAGCTCATCTCTTTTGTCCTTTGCAAAGTCATGTATTGGCTTTAACATATTACCCCTCCCTCGCTGTTCTTGAAATATCAAAAACGCTAAATAAGTTACATCGAGATAATATGTCAGGCAACCGGAAAATATTTAATTCCTGTTGTGAATGGTAAACTTATTGTCGTGAAATGTATCATCCCGATAAAAAAGCCGCGTTCATACGAACAGCGGCTCTACGTATTTCTTTATAAATTCTATCCTGTCTTTGGCTCTCGGCTTAAAGGTTGAGGTTACGGCAACAACCATTCTCTTATCACGGCTGACATATATGATATTTCCGCCGTCACCCATGGCTGCAAAGCCGTTCTCATCCTCGGCAATCCACCACAGATATCCGTAACCTATATTTATCCTGTTCCATCTGCTGTGTTCTGAAGTACTCTCCTTAATCCAGCTTTCCGAAACTATCCTTCGTCCTTCCCAGACACCTCCATCAAGATACATCTGTCCGATCTTCGCCATATCCATCGGTGCCAGTGTCAGTCCCCAGCCTGCGGTGTGGACTCCTGTAGGACCCGCAACCCATCCGCTCACATCATCCGCCTTATAGAATTCCATCTGCTCTTCTTTGTCTTTGAAGGTTACGGTATTTTCTACGTTTATACCCAGCGGATCAAAAAGATTCTCTCTTGCAAAATCCAGAACGGATTTTCCGGTTGCCTTAACAAGTATACCCGATAAAACATCCGGACCAACGATCGGAGCATATCTGAACTCTCCTATCTTTCCTTTTCCTCCCAGCTTATCAAGAGAAAACTTCACCCAGTCCGGACTTGTAAAATATTTTACATAGGGATTGAACTTGAACTTATAGGGAACTGTCATAGTGAGCATATCCCTGATTCTGATATTCTGAAGCGTTTTCTCGCCTCTTTTTACCTGATAATCCGGAAAGAAGTCCAGTACCTTCTGATCTAAACCCTCTATCATTCCCTTATCTATCGCTATACCGAAAAGTATGGATATGATACTCTTCGTAGCCGAAAAGATATGTATACGGTTTGCTTCGGTGAACGAGTTATAGTATTTCTCGTAAACTGCTTCACCATCCTTAAATATTACCATTCCCGTCATGTTGTCATAGTCTGACGATATCACGCTTTCCATTTTCCTGATATTATCCTGATTCATCATTTCCTCCAAAGAAAAAACTATGTCAATCTTTGATCTTTCTGACCGGATAATATACTTCTGTTATGTTATCACTTGCTCTTTCCACCTGCGACGGATCTGTAATATATACTTCAAAAAGAGCATTGGTACATTTATAGCCTTCCTTCTCTGCCCATTCAATCTGTCTGGTATAAACCGACGAAAGCTCCGTATATTCACCTCGCACCACTGTCTTCAGGCACAGTCCCGGAGAAAAATCTCTGGTGCCTGTAACATATTCCTCAACAGGAATGGCGAACTCGGTATCAAGTCCCGACGGCGTGTATTCCGAACTGTGAAAGAGCACCATAGGCGCACCGGTCATTTTCAATCTGTCGATTGCTATCCTCTTGAAAAGCTTTTCATAATTCTTTGAATACTCCATAGGAAAATCTTCTGCCATTACATTTTTCCTGATATACAGAAGATTCATATCAGGCACATCCACAAGCTGCACATCAATATCATCCATATATGACATAACGGACTTTCCCTGTTCGATGGCCGTTATATCTTCTTCAAGTTGAGTCAGAAGCCGGTTATAGTTATTCAGCTCATTTTCAAGCTGCTTCTTCTTACGTGTAAAGGCTTCATGCAGACTGTCGTCCTTCTTCTCATCCGACTGCATAAATTCTTTTATCTCCTCCAGAGAAAAAGAATATGACTTTAATCGGTTAATGAAGAGCATCCTTTCAAGCTGTTCTATCGCATAATAACGATAGCCGTTTTCGGGATTGATCTCGCTCGGCTTAAGCAGTCCTATCTCATCATAATATCGAAGCGTCTTTGTCGACACCTTGCAAATGTTTGAAAACTCTCCTATCGATAACATGGCGGCCCCTCCTTGTTAAACACAGTATAAACCTTCCCGTAAGGTAAAGGTCAAGGGGAATAATGAACCGGTATCTGTCAGTTAGATTCTCCGAGAAATTCATCAACCATTTTATCTATGGTTTCAGGCTGATAGAAAATGAAATATATGTTGCCCGCAATATATGATACTTCCTGAATATCGCTGTTGGATATCAGCTTCGCATAAAGATCATAAGGTTTAGGATTCATATCCTTGTTTGAATATTCGTAGGTAAGGATGAGTCCCGGAAGATCCTCCGGAAGCTTAAAGTCCTTAAGGGCTCTTCCATCCATGAACATATATGCCTGTTCCTCGATGCTTTCATTATTTCCGGATTCGGATATAAACTTCTCTCCGATAATATTGAAATGGTCACTCATTACGCCTCTGGCAAAGGCATCACTGTAGCTGATAAGCTCCATACGTACGAAGCCCGTCAGATTCAGCAGCTTACTGAAGCATCTTGATCTTTTGCCGGAACATTTCACGGCATAATAAACCTCTTCCTTAGTCATATTCGGATTATCACTGTATGCACTAAGTATATCTGAGGTTGCCATATCTATTCCCACAAATACTTCAACATTATTGCGATATTTATTTATATATGTCTCAGCTATTATTCCCGATGTTTCAAACGAGATAAGGACCACAGGCTTTCCGCCGTTCTGCTTTCCCACCAAATCGTAAAGCTCATCGGCTATATTCTCCGATGTACGCGCCTTCTTCGTGCTGTCACTGAAGCCGCGTCCGAAGAGATCGGGAACTATAACCTTGTAGTTATCTCCCAATGCATCGGCAAGGGGTCTCATGGTAAGCGAAGGTGCCGGATCTGTGGCATCTCCCAGAAGAAGAACTGTTCTTTCGCCCTCTCCGGTGATATATGCCGACATGCTCTTACCGTCCACCTCGGTCATTGTTATATTCTCAGCTTTATACTGTTCTACATTCGACTTTTCTCTGGCGGATGTAACATGACTAGTTATCGAATAATATGCTATTGCGGTCGCAAGTAAAACTCCCGCAACCATGGCTGTCTTTCTCAGAACCTTTATAGCCCATGCTGTGTAAGGCTTATCCTTAACGAATGGAACGAATTTCGTTCTTACAAGGCTTACGGCAAATGCTGCAGGGATTGTGAGTGCCACTACAACTATGAGATATAGGAACGGATCTGCAATATAGTAAAACTTTCTGTCAGAGCCGA
Source organism: Eubacterium sp. (assembly GCA_017634555.1). Taxonomy (GTDB): domain Bacteria; phylum Bacillota; class Clostridia; order Lachnospirales; family Lachnospiraceae; genus Eubacterium_Q. Next base: position 39,622 of record JAGBNF010000045.1, read on the forward strand.
TGAACTGTTTGCAGAACATTTCAACAAACAAGGTATGAACAAGATATATCTCAAGGGTCATTCCTCCCAGGAAGCTGAGTGCCTTGTTGCCCACCTTAAGCTTCATGCTGATCATCATTATGAGCAGTGAAAAGCTGACTGCTGCCACAAGCTGCAGCAATGTCTGCACCTGCATCGAGCCTTCAATTCCAAGAGTTGTTCCGAGCATATTATAGATACGCATGCCGGACAGACCGAAGAAGGTAAAGAATCCGGTTACTACCAGCGTCACAATAAGATAAATCGGATATTTACTCTGAAGTCTTTTCGTAACTCCTTCATAATGCTTAGCCACAAACGCCCCCATAGGAAATGCGAGAACGCTGTTATACCAATAAGTATCAAAGTAGATCAGCCTGCATATCACACACCAGATCACTGAAAAAATGATGATTCCGAGCATGGCCTTATCCTTCAGGAATCTTATGCAGAGATAGAAACCGATGTAAAGTACGGCAATAACAAATACAAACCAGCTGTAGGTATTTGCAGGAAATCCCTGAACCCCCTTAGCGATCCTTGCAAACTGGAACGCACTGTCGGTCACAATAAATGTAATAATAAGCGGAAGGAATCTCTTCTTCAGAAATCCCTTATGATAATCCTCCTTGCCAAGCGAGCTTTTCATCAGTCCGTATCCCGAACAGAAAAAGAAAAAAGCCACGAAAAGATAACCTGTTCCTCTGAAAGGATGCAGTGCATTTCGTAAGCTTTCCGGGCTTTGGATCTGCGCCCACATTTTCTGTGAAATGTGGTGCATTATAATACATATGGCAAAAAATCCCAGCAGCGCTTTCGTGCAGGATATATCCATATATTCTTCGTTATATTCACCTTTTTTATACAGCTTCGACTTCCACAGAAGCAGCGCGATCAAAACCGGATATACCGCGTAAACAAGATAACCCATAATTGTAAAACCTCCTCATAACAGCATCCCACGCTGTAATTACCTGTATATAGGTATACAAAAGTTACCGTTTTTCATATATCATAATATTTAGATTGATATAACAATCTTTATATCAAATATTACTTTTTTAATCCGATCTTTATCGCATCCACCGGGCAGTGCTGAATGCACGCACCGCAATGAATACATTCTCTGTCGCCCACCTTCAGTACATCCATAGGGCAGTCAGCCACACATTTATCGCAATGGATACATTTATCAGTATCCACCTTTACACCCACAACCTGCACAGGTGCGAAGAAGGAATAGGCTGCGCCGAGGGGACAGATAAATCTGCAGAAGGATCTGTAGCAGAAAATACATACTAGGATTATCACCGAAAGGAAGAATACCTTCCAGGAGAAAAGAAACCCCAGAAGCCCATGCAGGCTTGAATCAACAGTCACGAGAGGGATTGCCGCCTCCAGCGTTCCTGCGGGACAGATATACTTGCAGAAGCTCGGCACAAGTTTTACAAGGGGAATGATTATTACAAATCCTATAAGGATCACATACTTCAGATATGACAGTGCCCTTGTAAACTTATTCTTTTTTAATTTAGGAAGTGGGATTTTGTAGAGCAGCTCCTGAAGAAGGCCGAACGGGCAGAGAAAGCCGCAGATAAATCGGCCCAGAAGAAGCCCGAATAAAATAATAGTTCCCAGAACATAATACGGGAACTTATACTTTGAGGACAGAAGTCCTGCCTGAAGGCTTCCGAGCGGACAGGATGCAACCGCACCCGGACATGAATAGCAATTCAGTCCCGGTACGCACACTCCTTTGACGGCACCCTTATAGACACTGCCCGTCATAAAGCCTTTTATATTACAGTTATACAGCACTGCTACTATGAGCTGTGTATATCGTCTTTTGCTGATCTTCATCTCAATCCTGATCCATCATCCGATACCGATACATTCAAAACAGATCCTTATGGCTTTGGTCATAACATCCTTAAACCCGCCCGAAGAAAGCCCTATAACGATCAGGGTTAGTGCAAGTACAAGGATCACACCTCGCAGGATCATTTTCTTATTGATGCTTTTATCACTTACATTTTTCGATGGCATTTTTATACTCTTTATACTGTGTATCTGCGTCCGCTGCTCCGATGTATATATCCGAAACTTCGCCCTTATTGATAACCAGAGTATACGGGATTCCGTTTGTCGGATAATATGTTTCTATACTACCGTCTTCATCATAGCCTATATTAAAGGTATATCCATTTTCCTTAACGAATTTGTCAACCGTACCCTTATCTTCCATACAGTTGACACAGATGATCTCAAGGTCTTTATCATTGTCTTTCTTAAGTCTTTCAAATGCCGGCATCTCGTTTACGCACGGGCCGCACCAGGTTGCCCAGAAGTTGAGAAGCACTATCTTATCGCTCAGATCGGACATTGACAAGACTTCACCATTCACCAGCTTTACAGTAAAATCCGGAGCCTTATCACCCTTTTCAAGAACCTTTACCTTCTGAGTCTCTTCGGATGCTGACTCTGTGGCTTCTATATCATCCGTATCTTCTGCAGCTTCCGTGTTCTCTGCGCTTTCAACGCTGTCAGTATTCTCTGTAATTTCAGTATTTACGTTATTGTTTTCAGTTTGTTTGCTGCTGTCACATCCGACCAGCACCAACATCAGAATTAATACAATAGGAATCAGTTTTCTCATATGATACCCTCCATAAAATGTATTATACAGGATATGCATCATAATGTCCCTATCTTCATAGTATATTTAAGAAGATATTTAGTACATCTTTATTACATCTTAATCAGTTTTGCAAGTCTTCTTATTCCTTCGGTTATGGTCTCCTCATCACAATTTGTATAGTTCAGTCTCATTGTGTTTGCGGCTCTTCCGTCGATATAGAAAGGATTGCCCGGAACGAAAACTACATTCTCCTGCCTTGCCTTTTCAAAGAGCTCAAACGCAATCATATTTTCAGGCAGAGTTGCCCATATAAACATTCCGCCTTCAGGTCTTGTAAAGCTTACCGTCTCCGGGAATTCCGATTCCATGGCCCTTATCATCGCATTACTCTGTTTTCTGTAGAGTTCCCTTATCTTTAAAATGTGCTGCTGAACATCATTATGTGTCAGATAATCCCAGAGAATATACTGAGAGAATACATTTGAATGCAGGTCTGCAGCTTCCTTTGCCGTATTTATCCTGAGGCGGAGCTCCTCATTTCTGATTACCATGAAACCGCTTCTCATACCCGGTGTTACCGTCTTTGAAAATGTACCCAGCAGTATGCTGCCTTCAAACTCACCCTTGCTTATATATCCGTAAGGATTTCCGTCAAACTTCAGATCTCCGTAAGGATCATCCTCTATCAGGATGCAGTTATACTGTCTCGATAATCTGTGAAGCGTTTCTCTCTTCTCCCCAGAATATGTAAGTCCGCTTGGGTTCTGGAAATTCGGAACCGTATAGATAAACTTTGCTTTGGATTCCTTTAGTGCCTCTTCAAGCTTTTCCATGTCCATTCCGTCACTCTCCAGAGTGATGGCACACATTTCAGGCCTGTACTGGCTGAAGGCCTGGATCGCACCAAGATATGCCGGTTCTTCCATGATAATCCTATCACCCGGATTGATGAAAACCTTACCGATCAGATCCAGCGCCTGCTGAGAACCTGTGGTAACAATTATCTCATCGGGAGTTACATCCATCCCCTGTGTCTCATTCAGATGCTCTGCGATATATTCACGAAGCTCACGAAGTCCCGCAGTAAGAGAATACTGGAAAACCTTACTGCCATACTCATCTATAACTCTATTTGTTGACTCCTTTATCTCTTCCTTCGGGAAGGAAATCGGATTTGGCAGACCGCCCGCAAATGAAATGACCTCGCTGCTCTCCGTAGTCTTTAAGATTGCTCGAATAAATGATGCCGGTGTAGCTAAGCTTAATTCAGATATTTTCTCTTCAAACATATTTGCTTCCTCCTCGTTTTTTCGAATAATCTATCATTGCAATTGGATGAATACAATATTAAAATTGTCTTCAAGACAATATTGTGACAGAAATGACCATCGTAAGACGATATCTATCAAAGGAGTAAATACATGCCGGTTAATTCATTCGACAACTATCCCATGAGCTGGAAGCCTGTAATAGACAGGAACTCGGAAACACCGCTCTATATAGCCCTTGCGGACACCCTCAAAACAGACATTCTCGAGGGCAGACTTACGCCCGGCACCAAGCTTCCTCCCCAGAGAGAGCTGGCCGATTATCTGGACATCCATCTCAGCACCATAACACGCGCCTTCAAGCTGTGCGAACAGAGAGGTCTCGTATGCAGCGTAGTGGGAAGGGGTACATTTATCTCATCAGACGCAGCAACCAAGGGAATGCTGACTATCCACGAGGCCACAGAAAAGGTCATCGAAATGGGTGCCATACTTCCGAATCCCGATATAGAGGAGACCGTTACTGATTATCTGAAGGAGATGATCACCGAGCCGGACTTCTATAAACTGATGCAGTATGCACCGGTGAATTACGATGAGCTTCAAATAAAGGCCGCCATAAGATGGTTCAGCTACTACGGGCTTAAAACCAGCAAGGATAATATACTCTTCTCATCCGGAAGTCAGAATGCTATCTTTACTATTCTTTCTGCGCTCTTTTCGCCTGGGGATAAGATTGTAACTACCAATGTTACCTACCCGGGACTTAAGGTTGCCGCAAATTCTCTCGGCATTCAGGTTATACCTCTTCCGGTATTTGATAACACCATCACTGCAGAGTCTCTCGATTATGTAGTGAAGAACCACGATGTCCGCGGCTTCTACCTGATTCCGGACTTCAATAATCCGTCGGGCGAGCTGATGAATATAGATACCAGACATGAGATTGCAGAGTATGTAAACAAAAAAAAGCTGCCCCTTATCGAGGACAGCATATATTCGCTCTTTCTGCCGAAGCCGCTCCCGCCCATATCTTCCTTCACGCCGGAGCATGGCATCATGATCGGAAGTGTTTCGAAGATCCTGTCACCGGGTCTCAGACTTGCTGTAATTCATGTTCCAAAGCAGTATTATACCGAGGTATCCAACACTCTTTACTCTATCGTGATCACTCCTCCTGCACTTATGATGCAGCTTTTTACAAGGATTGTTAATCTGGGTAAATTCGATAAGATACGCGAACTGCGTATAGAAGAGGTTATAGAAAGAAATAAACTTTTTGATGAGATATGTACCGGATTTCGTTCATCCGGAGACAGCAGCTGTCCGCTCAGATGGGCCTTCATTCCCGATAAAAGAGGAATCACTCCGTCCACTGCCGAGAAGGAGCTGCTGGACAAGGGAATTCAGATATACTCCGCTGAGAGATTCGTTGTCGGCAACAGCGAAATCCCTCAGGCTGTCCGTATATCCCTTATCTCAGAGCATAACCTTGATGCCTATAAATGTGGTCTCAAGGAGCTCAATAAGTATCTGTCAGATATTCCATAAGAAGCTCCGGCACGTACTGATAATGGTGACTCTGATAAAGCTTAACCTTATATGTGGTAACCCCGTGTTCCTTGAGGCGGCTCTCCAGATGTTCCACGCCCTCAGTCGTTGAGTCGTTGTCACCGTAGTATTCCTCATAATCCTCGTCCTCCATATCGCCGGCGGTTATCAGAAGCTTCCTGTCGTATGTACTGTTTCTTTCGAAGTATCCGTACTCACTCTTATAGTCTTCATAATCGCTCACACAGGTAAAATACGGCGTCCAAAATGTGGGGCTTCCTATAATGTAATTCTTAAACGGCCTGTTTTCATACAGGTCGTAGTTGAATGCGGCATAATGTGTGAAAACTCCACCCTGAGAATGCCCGAACAGTGTTGAATTATCATAATCAAGACCGTACTCCTCATTCAGATAAGGCATCAAATTATCAGTAATGAAGTCCAGAAATTCCTTCTTATGATCGCAGAGAATATTTCCGCGGACCTCGTTATCCCAGCTGTCTATATCATACGCGAACCCTATAGTAATAAGGATCTCGGGATCGGCCTTTCCCTCTGCCATGGCATTATATAAAGCCGTAACATCATTGAATCTCCATACCGCATCCGTCATGACAAGAGCAGGATAATCCCTTGAGCTGTCATATTCCGGCGGAGTAGTTACATGGACCACAAAATTGATATCCAACTCCTCATCATAGAGATGATACTCGGTAATACTATCCTTTATTGCAGCCACCTTCTCATCATCCATTTCCCAATACATGCTTTCACTTTCACTGTCCCAATCCACAACTCCATTGTTGCTGTAATAATAATTCAGGTATTCATCTATAAATGCCTGATCTATCTTTTCATAATCACCTGATGTAGCCGCATCATACAGTGCTGTAAGCAGCTCATAGTTTTCATCTGCCGGAACCTTGGGATAACCGTTTGCAATTTCCTCATCATATTCTTTTCTGAGTACATCCTTTGCATCCTCAAGACTCTCAAATGAAATCTCTTCATACGTAGTATCATTAGTGGAAAAATCAAAATGACCAAAATAGGTTGTACCTGCTCCACCGTCATAGCCCTTAGGCGGCAATGCATTGAACACAGGTTCGCCATTAACTATGGCGCCTATCCCTTCACAATAAACGATCTTATCCTTCAGATAACCGTAATCCTTTCCTCCTTTTGATCTTTCAGTATCATCACACTCCCATGGCTTATCCAGCAGCATAAATTCCGTTTTTTCGGCCGCTTCCTTTTCCTTTTCTGTCATATGATTCGTGAGTCTCGCATTTGAAGCCTCCACGTTACTGCTACAGCCCACCGTTCCCATCATAAGGGCCGCTAATAGAATTACTGCTGCCGCATTTACCAATACTTTCCTTTTCATGTAAAAAACCTCCATGATCTTTGTTAATACGTATATTAACAAACGAACATGGAGGTGAAAGGAATTCTATATGGATTTTATGTGGAGGGAAGTATTATCTTCGCATGTACCCCATTTTCTTCATTGACAATACTTGCTGTTCCTCCCTGCTTTGTTACTATGAGGTTTGCAATATATAAGCCCAGTCCGCTTCCGCCGGCTCTTGAACTTCTCGAAGAATCCGGTCTGTAGAAAGGCTCGAAAAGATGCGGAAGATCTTCTTCGGCAATATTGGAGCCCGTATTTTTTATACTCGTAACTATCTTACCGTCTTCACGGATCGACTCAATATCTATTTCAGAATCCTCCTTTGAATAGAATACCGCATTGCTGATAAATGCACCGACTGCCAGTGCTGTCAGCTCCGCACTTCCTTCAAACATAAGACCGCTCTCAAAGTTCTTGTTCACCTTTATATTCCTGATCATGAACAGATCTTCGGATTCATGAATTCTGGTACTCAATATTTCTGCCATATCAACCTGTGTCTTCACCATTTCATCGGATGACTGCATTTTCGAAGCTGTGAGTATCTCATTTATAAGAGCTTCCATCTGCTTTACGGTACGAAGGGATTTGGCAAGATAAGTATCATGATCCTCATAAGGATCTATTCCCTCGATCATTCCCCTGATATGTCCTTCAAGAACCGTTACCGGAGTCTTCAGTTCATGAGATGCCGCAGCAAAGAACATTTCCTTCTGGCTCTCCAGTTCCTTAACTCTTGTTATCTCATTTTCAAGCTCAGTAATCTTCTGATCCAGTGTCGAAGACATACTGTTAAGGTCACGGGCCAGATCACCGATCTCATCACGTCTTCCCGTATCACACCTGGCGGTGAAATCCATTTCAGCCATTCTTTTCGAAACCAGACTCAGCTTTCTCACCGGTCTGGCAAAAAGATATGCGTATATCAGTGAGCTGATCAGCGATATGAGAACGACTATCAAAACTATCTGCTTATAGCTCCCCGCAAGAGCCCGAGGAATCAGATTATGCTTGTCTCCATAATCATAATACATGGCTATGTAGTCAGTCTCATCATCGGTAAATGTAAATCCTACAGTACCCATCGTTCCGTTTTCATCAAGCCTGGCAAATGCTTTATTTATCTCATCTGTAGTTCTGAGACTTCTTCTGCCTATGGTATTTACAGGATAATTATATGTTCCTATCACATAATCTTCCTCAACATAGATAGCTATGTCCATTCCCGTTTCTTCAGTAAAATCATCGATCAACATTCCACCCTTGGAACGAGGAGAATGATTCAGCTTCTCTACAAGATCATCCAACGCATCAACTGGTGAATACATCATTTCAGGTGTTCGCGAATAAAGTACGAAGCATATAAGAAAACCGGATAAAACCTGAACTACAAAGGATATAAGGAATACTTTGAATGATAATCGGTTAAATATCTTTCCTATCAATCCTATACCCCCTGCCTCTCACAGTTTCTATATAGTCCCCTCCGATCTTATGACGAAGGTTCTTGATATGACTGTCCACTATCCTTTCATCCACAAGGGAATCGAAATCCCAAAGCAGATTCAGGAGCATCTCCCTGCTGAATACTCTTCCCGGATTCTTGGCAAGGGTATAAAGTATATCGAATTCACGTGCAGTGAGCTCCACCTCTCGTCCGTCAACCGTCACCTTCATTGTATCTGTATTTATAATTATGCCTCCGCAGATAATCACAGCATCCTGTACTGTATTTGCCGAATCCTTACGTCTCAGCAGTGCATTTATCTTACGGATAAATACCGGCATAGAAAAGGGCTTTGTCACATAGTCATCTGCCATGAGGTCATAGCCCTTTATCTGCGACTTATCATCATTTAACGCAGAAAGAAATATTATCGGGATATCGGACTGCTTCCTGATGACCTCACATACTCCGAAGCCGTCAATCTTTGGCATCATTATATCCAATACCACAAGGTCGTAGCCGCCCCCGGCAAACAGTGAGATAGCTTCCACTCCATCCTCTGCAAGCACAACCTCAAATCCCTCATGGGTAAGGTAATTCTTCAGAAGCTCTCTTATCTCCGGCTCATCTTCAACGATAAGCAGTCTTTTCTTATTGATGTTTTCAGATCTGTTATTATCCATCTCAAACCTCGGATATCTGTATTATTCCTTATTGATGATATCACGTAGGCTTACTCATGTCATTTGATTTATATTTATGATTTTTGTTGTTAATTGTTTATTAGATTTATTAATGCTATAATATACACTTGGTTAATAATTTTTAGAAAGGGGAACCACCATGGGAGTTTTTTCAACACTCTTTTCAAATGTTCTGAATCTTGATATAAAACAGCTTATCATGTGGGTAATAGGCGCAGTTCTTATATACCTTGCGATCAAGAAGAAGATGGAGCCGACACTCCTGCTTCCGATAGGTTTCGGTGCCATTCTGGTAAACCTGCCTATGTCGGGCGCAATTACACAGACTGTAGGTGATATCGTTCAGGAAGGGCCTATCTCAATACTTTTCGAAAGCGGTATAGCCAACGAGCTTTTCCCACTTTTACTTTTCGTAGGAATCGGTGCGATGATCGATTTCGGTCCGCTTCTTACTAATCCGAAGCTTATGATATTCGGTGCTGCTGCTCAGTTCGGTATATTCTTTACACTGAGCCTTGCTTCACTCTTCGGATTTGAGCTTCGCGATGCTGCTTCGATTGCTATAATCGGTGCTGCCGACGGACCAACATCCATCTTCGTAGCAACATATTTCGGTACAAAGTATATAGGTGCGATCATTGTTGCCGCATATTCATATATGGCACTGGTACCTATCGTACAGCCGCCTATCATTAAGCTCCTTACTACAGAAAAAGAGCGTAAGATCAAGATGACATATAATCCGGGAAATGTATCAAAGACAGCTAAGATCATCTTCCCTATATTCGTTACTATCCTTACAGGAATCGTTGCTCCGAATGCCGTAGCACTTATCGGTTTCCTGATGTTCGGTAACCTTATCCGTGAATGTGGTGTACTTGATTCACTTTCAAAGACTGCTCAGGCAGATCTTTCAAATCTTGTTACACTCTTCCTCGGAATCACAATAGCTGAGAAGATGCAGGCAGATGCATTCCTTAATCCGCAGACACTTCTTATCCTGTGTCTCGGTCTTGTAGCATTTATCTTTGATACAGCAGGCGGAGTAATCTTCGCTAAGATCATTAATATCTTTGCAAAGAAAAAGATCAATCCTATGATAGGTGCAGCCGGTATATCAGCTTTCCCTATGTCATCAAGAGTTGTTCATAAGCTCGGTCTTGAGGAGGATCCTACAAACTTCCTTCTCACACACACAATCGGTATAAATGTATCAGGTCAGATAGCTTCCGTTATAGCCGGTGGTCTTATCCTTAACCTGATTGCCAGATAGGAGGTCTCGATATGAAGATTGATACAGATGCATTTCTCAAGTCTCTCCCTATCATGGGTGTCGGACTTCTCGGAATATTCATTGTAACTATAGTTATCATTGTCGGAATATACATTTTAAAGGCCATAACCGCAAAGGCTGCCGAGGCTGAGGCCGAAGCTGCTTCAGATGCAGAAAACGCCGCTAAGGATGCTAAGAACGGCGATGCAAATAAAGCAAGCGCTATGGATCTTTTCGATGAGAAGAAAAAGACAGATTTCCTTGAAACAGAAGACAGCTATTCTATTTCACGAGATCTGTAATAAAGCTTAATAACTATAAAACAAAAGGGATCACCACACATTTAACGGTGATCCTTTCTTTATCTATAATTTTAAAGTAGATTAATTTTCATAGTGTGGTATTATTACGGCAGAGGAATTACCATGAGTACTATAAAAACTAAGAAAAATGAAATAGATATGACTACCGGGCCGATACTGAAGAAGATGATCGCATTTGCTTTTCCGCTGATGTGTTCAAGCATTCTCCAGCTTCTGTTTAATGCGGCCGATACCGTTGTTGTCGGTAAATTTGCAGGAGATAACTCTCTTGCCGCCGTCGGATCCAACGGTTCTCTGATCAATCTTATGACTAATCTTTTTATCGGTCTCAGTATAGGAACCAATGTTCTTATCGGAAAGTCTGTGGGTGCAAACGACAAGGAACATACGGTTAAACTGGTTCATACATCCATGACCATCTCGGTTATCGGCGGTATCTTCCTTATGATATTCGGAATGCTTTTTGCCGAAAGGATACTTATACTAATGGATTGCCCGGCTGAAGTCCTTCCCCTGGCTTCACAGTACTTAACCATATATTTCATAGGCCTTCCCGCAATGATGATCTACAATTTCGGAAGTGCAGTACTGCGAGCTGTCGGTGATACCAAAAGGCCTCTATACTACCTTACTGCAGCCGGCGTGATAAATGTTATATTTAACCTTATATTTGTTATCGGATTTAAAATGGATGTGGCCGGTGTAGCCACGGCGACCGTTATATCACAGGTCATCTCCGCTATACTCATCATCTCATGTCTGATGCATGAATCCGGTTATATAAAACTGGATTTAAAGAACCTGAGTATAGATATTGATTCACTGAAACGTATAGTCAGGATAGGTATTCCGGCAGGTATTCAGGGATCTCTGTTCTCACTTTCAAACGTTATAATACAGTCCTCTATCAACAGCTTCGGTGCAACCGTTGTTGCGGGAAGCGCTGCAGCTCAGAATATAGAAGGCTTTACATATGTATCAATGAATTCCTTTCATCAGGCTACTCTCACATTTACAAGCCAGAATGTGGGAGCCGGACGTTTCGACAGAATCGGTAAAATCCTCCTCAGAGGTCTTATCTTGGTTACCATCACAGGAATAACCTTGGGATATATGGAAATACTTTTTGGTCATCAGCTGCTGGGTATTTATTCCAACGACAGCGCCGTTATAGAGAAAGGCTTTGAAAGACTCCTCATCATGTGCGGAACACATTTCTTATGCGGTTTTATGGACGTTATGGTCGGCTCCATAAGGGGAATAGGCTATTCCGTTCTCCCGATGATTGTTTCACTGATTGGAGCCTGCGGACTCAGGATACTGTGGCTTAAAACCTTCTTTATGATAGATGCTTTCCATACAACAAGATCTATATATATCACTTATCCTATTTCATGGTTTCTTACCATCATCGCACACGTGATATGTTATATAATTATACGTAAAAAGAGCTGCCCTTCAAACTGATGAAGGACAGCTCCTATTTTTTTATCTTCTGTTTTAGTATTCTACTGATTATTCAGCAGTATCTTCCCAAACATCATCGTCAGGCTCAAAGCCCTTCTTCTCCAGGCTCTTTTCAATACCCTTTACGATAAATCCGCTGAAGAAGCAGAGTATAAGGATAACCCATCCACCGATAATGTTGGATGCAAGTGAATATCCGTCTGAAGCTCCGTAGATACCGCCTGCTCTGAAAAGTGAAACGATATTCCAGATAAAGAATCCTGTAAGAGTGATCGGTGCAAAAACCTTAATTGATGTTACAAACCACCATGCAGGCATCTTAAAGCTCTTTGTGTTGCGGTTAACTTCCTTCAGAACCTTCTTAGGATCGAACAGCCATCCGATTGTAACAGCCTCAAGGATACCAACTAAGATAAGGCTGTATGCATTACACCAGTTATCTACGATATCCAGCCATGCAAGTCCTGCTCCTGTTACGAACCAGAGAGAAAGAATACTTGCTACGATACAAAGTGCAAGAGTTGTCTTCTTGTGTGACAGATGGAACTTATCTGAAACTGCAGTAGATACACCCTCGATGATAGAAAATGCACTATCGATTGCAAGTGTACACAGGCAGAAATAGAAGACAAACGCAAAGATTGCATTAGCAATACCGTTATTTGTTAAAAGTACTATAGACTGTGGATAAATAATAAATGCAGTCGCAATACCTGAAGATGACATATTATCCAGCTGGCCTGTACCGCTCATTGTTGTGAAAAGAACGATACCTGACAGAACACTGATTGCAAAATCTGAGAATGCAATAATCATCGCATCCATTGCGATATTACTGTCTTCATTAAGGAATGAACCGTAAGCAACCATAATCGCCATCATGATAGACAGTGAATAGAATACCTGTCCTATAGCATCGATCCAGATATCAGCACTTGAAAGTGATGAGAAATCCGGAACAAAAAACTTTGTTAATCCTGTCATTGCACCAGGCATCAGCATTCCCTTTATACAAAGGATAATAAGACAGATAACAGGAAGGAATACTGTATACTTTACAACCTTACCAACAGTACCTGCACCGTTACGGATACATGCATAGATAAGTATCCATGCTATAACAAGACATCCGAGAACAGGGAATGATATTGTACCATAACCTGAAGTGGTTCCTGTTGTCTTTATCATATCTGCCCAAATTCCTGAAGCTGCTGCGGAATCTCCTGTAAGACCTGCAAACTTATAGCTTGCGAAAGCCATCATGATAACCCATGCAAATACAACTGCATAGTAAACTGAGATAACAAATGCATTAGATACGGCAAACCAGCCTACAGGCTCAGTTGACTTCTTAATAGCTCTGAATGCGCCCGGAACACCGCGATGCATCTTACGTCCTATGGAAATCTCCATCATAAGAAATGGGATACCGATCATAAGCATAGCCAGAAGATATACCATCAGGAAAGCTCCTCCACCATGCTTTGCAGCAAGACCCGGAAAACGCCATGCATTTCCTAAACCTACTGCAGATCCGATTGCTGCTAGAATGAACTGGGCACGTGATCCCCAGCTGTCACGATTTTCTTTACTCATAAAAAAAACCTCTTCCTATATTTTTTATAGTCGCCAAAACACAACCTTTATTAGTCTATCATAAAAACGAAATAAATCAATCAATAAAGTCATTTTGACAAAGGTTTTTTCCTTTAAATAGGCCATTTCCGCAAAAAATAGCTCAACAATATCCTCTGAGTTTCCGCACATTTCTGTTCATCATATGTCTTCCGTAATATCTGTAAGCCAGTTTCTTAAACCCGGATATTTCCTGATGATGTTCCTTAAGCAGTTCATCCGGAGAATCATATACACCAAAGTCCTGATTGATTCCTTCACTCTGGATATAGGTGTTGTTCCTGTCAAAATCTATCACAGGATTTTTGAAATCCGTTACAGCCACACCATATTCGCAAAACGCCCCTGTACACGCACTATATTTCGCCTGCAGTTTCCCAAGATATGGCTTATCTATTATAAACGCTTCCAGCTCATACCATGTACCTTCAAGAAAAACTTCTACCCAGCTGTGGAATATATTATCCGGTGCATTCTTATATACAAAGCCTGTCATAGCTCCCTTCTGAAGCTTCTTATCAATCGTAAAGCCATGCACTCTGCACGGTATATCACATGCTCGGAGCAGTGCCATAAAAAGAGTTCCCTTAGTATTGCACTGACCGTATCCGTCCTTTAGTACTCTTGATGCTGGTATACTGTCATCTATGTTATATCCAAACAGGATCTCGTCTCTGACAAAATTATATATTGCCTTGATCCTGTCATATTCCGGAATATTCTTCCATCCACGTTCTTTTATAAGCTCCTGGATTCTATGATTATCATAATCCAGCATGCTTGTTCTTTCTGTATACCTGTTTTCTTCCCGTACAGATGTCTTCTTAAATGTCATCACAAATGTGTAATTACATATTTCATTCCTTTCGGCTGAAAAACCATATCTGGAGAAGAACTCTGTCTTATCGCTATAGTAGTATTCTTTATAATATTTTGGAGTAACCAGCATTTCAACCGCATAAACAGGCGCATACTTTATCTTTCTTCCTAAAGAAATCTGTCTCTCCCAGTCCAGAATAATAAGTGTTCCATCCTTCTTTAGAAGTCTGTGCGTTTCCGAAAGGATTGACTTCCATAGGTCAGGATTACATTCATGCAGGACAAGACCTATCACTATATAATCAAAGGCCTCAGAACGAATCCCTGTATCTGTTGCATCCCTGCATATCAGCCTGCAATTATCCAGTCCCGATTCTTTGATCTTTTTCCTTGCCTTTTTAAGCATTGGCTTTGATCTGTCAAGGCCAACCACAACAGCCTCCGGCCTCTTTAATGCAATACTTAACCCATTTGAAAATGTACCGCAGCACATATCCAGTACCATACACTTCCCGTCCGGTATCAGCTCTCCTATAACATCCCGGGGATTTCTGCCTTTATCCGCAAAATACGTTTTATCCAAAAGGTCATATCCCGGTGATACAACTGTATACATATTCTTACTTGCCATAATGCACCTCTTTCATTTGTTTATATGAACATCTGTGCATATATTAATATAAAACAAATAATCTGTCAAGCTAAGTTCATTTCCAATCTTTAGCTTATCTTTAGGTTGGATTTAATTTGTCTAAAGCCGGGGGAACTATAATTGCCTCATAAGAACGAAGAAGTGCAAAACTTCAAATATGATTTAATCGGAGGATAAAAATTATGGAACTTTTAGTAAACAAGATGATCAGCAGTGGAGTACAGATTATTCTTTTCTCATCTATCCCGTTTATCTGGTGGCTTATAAGTGCAAGAAAAACCCAGAAATTCGGTAAATGGCTTGGATTTAAGAAGCCTGCAGGTGGAATGAAGACCGCTCTTGTTATCTCAGCTGTAACAGCAGCATTTCTTCTGTTAGGTGCATATTCACTGTACATTGTTAAGGGTATTGAAACAGCAACATCAGATTTTAAGGGTCTTGGAACAGCAGCTATTCCTGCAATCCTTGTATATGCAATTTTCAATACTGCTTTTCCTGAAGAAATAATCTTCAGAGGATTCTTACTTAAAAGACTTCAGAATAAGTTCGGCTTCAAGGCTGCCAATTCAGTTCAGGCTGTAGTATTCGGTATTGTACATGCAATTATGTTTTTTAACCTTGTTGGTATCGTTAAGGCTGTTATCATCCTTGTTTTCACAGCAGCAATCGCTTGGTTTATGGGATATATCAATGAGAAGAGGGCTGATGGATCAATCATCCCAAGCTGGATCATTCATTCAATCGCTAACATTTTTTCAGGATTATGCGCAGCATTTATGATCTTCTAATCCCTTACGCAACTACGTAATATATATCGACCGACATATCTCTGTTATATTTTTCATAAATACGGTCAGATAATTCTATACTATTTTCTTCAGCATACAGTCTGAGTTTTTTATGAGCTTTCCATACCTTTGAAAAGCCGCCGGTGAAGTTGATATGAAGACACTTCTTCTCATAAACTTCGATTGAATCGGCTCCACCATAGCTTTTCACAGGGAGGCATGTCATCATAGAAAACTCAGATTTATTTAATTCATCGAATAAAGCAAAGTGGTCTCCGGCAATTTCTATCTGCTCCTTCGAAGCCCTTTCATATAGCTTCCCGACAGACATACCCAAATTCTCCCTTTCGGTATTTTCGATCACATATATACAATTAAAGCTTCCGAATGAAACTATATCTATCTGCTCTTCTTTTACCGCAGTTTCTTCGTGGCTGCTCTCCTGACTGTAATCCTTCATCTCCTTAAGAAGATGATCTGTTTCCAGGATCTTGCTTTCAAGGATTTCCTTTTCACCCGCTTTTCCTTCTATTATCTGCTTTATCTCATAAAGAGACAGGCCCAGCTTTCTGAATTGTTTGATCTTTTCCAGAATAATAAGCTGTTCATCACTGTAATAATTATATCCATTTTCTTCACTTGTATATGCCGGGACAAGCAATCCTTCCTCATGATAGAGTCTGAGTGCTTTCCTTCCCACATTTCCCATAACCGCAAACTGTCCTCTTGAATACATCATCCCGTCACCTTCTTTCTTCTTACTTTTCCCGAAATAAATCCTATATGTAATGGAAGTATCTTATACAGCAGATAATTCGCATATTTCTCATAACCGTTTCTTTCATAGAACTTACGTGCCGCATCATATACTGATTCAATACAGTTCTCATTCAGTTCTATCCCCAGCTCTTTCGATGCAAATCTCGGTGCACCGATATATCCGTATTTTCCCATTGCTGCGAGCTGTTTTTTCTTAAATATCATATCCTTATCCGTAATCTTCGAATCCGGATATTCCTTATACCCGTCCCTGACATACTCTGCATCAATATCCATCATACTTGATGTCTCTATCCATCCGGCATGATAATCATCCTTATGCTCCTCTTCAAAACTACGCAGATACTCCGAACTCTCTACAGATACTCCCATAAATATCTGTCCCATGGGCGCTATCGCTGACAGTCCTCTTTTTTTATTCACTTTTCTTACTGCTTTTTCAACAGCAATCTGATGCTCCGGATCCGCATGCGATGCAATAACTATAATATTTTTAAATCCCATACAGCATATACTGTCGACAACAGCAAATGCTGTATCACAGGTTGTCTTCATTGAAAAATGTATCGATCCGTAGAATTCATTAACAGAAGCTGATGCAATCGGGAAACTCGGAAGATAAAAACATTCTATCCCAAGTCTTTCTTCCAGCCTCGTCATAGCTCCCCTGCTCCAATACTGCCCCTCTATTATATCCGTCGCGATCGGCAGGTGGTGCCCGTGTTCCTCGATGGGCGCCATGACAACAAATATTATACTCTTCTTTTTGTCGATTTCCTTGATTTCCTTCCAGGTCATCAAACTTAAATCTCTCATTATCTGTCCTCCTTTTTCTTGGTTGGACAAATAATAAACCTGGCCTAAACGGCCAGGTCAATAAGTAAATTTAGAATTCCTTCTATTTTCCCCATGATTCATTACCCTCCATAGTAAATTATTCTATGCAATTCGTTCAGTGTCGTTATAATATAATCCGGCCTTATATCCGAATCATCTTTATATTTTCCCTGTCTATCCAGCAATACAGCCTTTAGTCCTATGGATTGAGGGCCTGCCACATCATCCACCGGATTGTCACCTACAAATAAACTTTCTGAAATATCCCATATCATTCAGTTTCTTCAATGTTTCTGCTGTATCCCCGAACATTCTTCTGACACCAAAAAGAGTATCGATCATCGGTTTTACTTCTTCACCTGCATCTGCGATAATACTGTATCTTTCGAACATTTTCTCAAGACTGATTCTAAACAGATCTTTCTCTGAATGAAACGGCTCATGAGACATAAGCTTTTTCTTTATAGCCTTCCATTCCGAATAGAATACCCTCTCATCAACCTCACATCTTACACTTTTAAGTATACTCCTGACTGCTTCGATAGAACCTGTTCCCGTATCTATCAACGTGCCAAAGCAGTCAAATATAATATTTTTAAACATACACAAAAACCTCTGCCTGTGCCCCGACTCCAACTGTCTTTTCTGTTCCGTCAAATATCATTTTTCTCACCCCTTATGCCGTCTCTTCAGTAACATCCAAATAAAAAACGCAGTTCACCCTCATTAGAGGATCAACTACGTTTTATATATTTTGATTTAAAACACCCTTTCAAAGAATTGCACCCCACTATTGCCTTACAACTCTGTTAAAAGGTAGCTTATCATGATATGCGAACAATGTCCAGTTTCTTCTGATGGTATCTCAGGAATTCGCGGTAGTTTTCCCTCGCCTCGTCTGAAAGCCTATAATTGCTTGAACAACGAAGAATCGCTATTTCCCCTTTTACCTTAAGTGGAATATCCTGTTCGAGAATACCCCCATCATATAACTGCATGTCAAAGAATTTTCCATCTTTTCCGTTATTCAGACATCTGTTATAGAAATCATATATCTTCGTAGGTTTATGATCTTTTATCCATGGCAGATATGGGAGATAGAGTATTATCTCCGCATATGCTTCCTCCAGATCAAAGATAATCCGAAAACGTCTTGGTGTATTATGATTCGGATGCAGAAATCCGTGGTTTTCGCTAAAAACCGTCTCGCATCTTCCTATCTCAAAATCATCCGTCTTTAGCACATTTACCCTGGCTCTTGCAAGCAGACTCACATGCTTCAGATATTTCATTTTTTCAGGAAATGTCTGCTTTGCTATAGGCATTAAAAAAGAATTATAGCCACATGCATTGCAGCTTACATTTTCATATACCCGTTCATCAGTGCTTTTTGTCAGTCCCTGTTCTACACGAAACTGTGTATCATAGATAACATTTACCTTATCTGAAAAATCATCGAATCTCCATTCATAACGTCTTCCGAAATCCTCCGGAATACGCCAGTCTTCAATCGGAGCGATCGGAGCAAATGTCGTTAAGGAGCTGCCACCCAACACTTCAACACTATCCGGTATTTTAAATGATCTTATATTCGTATTCTCAAATGCCCAGTTGTGTATTTCCTTTAATCCTTCCGGTAATATTACCTCTTTGACAGGGGATCTGAAAAATGCACGGCATCCTATTGATTTTATGTTTGAAGGAACTCTGTATACTTCCTCTTTTGTGCTGCACTTGACAAGCTTATCGCCGCATATCATAATATCCGTTTTTTCAATAAACGGTGTACAATCAAAAAAGTTCCTGTTGGATACATTTCCTGTAATGTATTCCAACCCTTCGACTTCTTCCAGTCCCGATCCCACGAAAACTGCGCCATTCAGATATACCTTGGATGAGAATGACACCTTCTTCAGATTTTCACAAAGGCCAAATGCACCATACTCTATGTACTTCACTGTACTGGGGATCACTACTTCGGTAATGCTTTTATTCAGATGGAATGCCCACCAGTCAATCTTAGTTACAGGCATATCCGCAACAAACTCAGGAATAATAACCTTGGATTGATTACCCAGATACTTTTTGATATGAACCTTTCCGTGCTTGATCTTAAATCGATATTCTTTTTCAGCTTTATCATAAGATACTATCATAACAGCTCCTTTGCGCTGATAAAAAAAATATGTTATATTTCACTTGATGCCGAGTTCATGAAACGAGGGATCAAAAGAAACGGTGTAGTTTAGTGGTAAAACGTAGGCCAAACCTTGGAATTTATTTCCATAACCACGGCTGTGCATTTCGGCGGTTCGAATCCGCCCGCCGTTTATACACATAGCCTTTACATCCATAACATACACAGACCGCACGCCAGAATGAGCCATCCTCCCACAAAAAGCACGGCGTACTTTTTCTCTGTCTGTATAGCAATAAACTCACGTATAAGTGCACTCCTCAAAGTTTACGCTTTACTGCGTTTCATCCGGGTATTCCCAGAATCCACCTGTATGGAAATTCTCATTTCCAAGAGGTTTCGCGGTCAGCCTGAATATCACACATCCATCCGGGCAGACAACAGTCTTTGTGTACTTCCCGTCGCCGCCAAGATTCTCCAGACTTCCACCGCTCCGGATTGCCTCCATCAGCGGATATAACATCATCATTACCTTAGAACAGATGCCATATCCATCCTTGTTGACCGGACATCCGTATGTACAAGTATAGGTATCACCTATCTCTTCTCCGTTACGACAGTATCTCTCGGTATGATCACCGTGAAGAAAGCCTGTAACTTCAACGGTAAACTCATATTCTTCATCGTACCACTTATGCATACTCTTCCTCCTTTGATATCTCAGATCTAATCTAAAACCTTTACTAAAAACAGGCAAGGGTTATCTTCATCCCAGAATGTTTTGAACACTTCCAGCGGATAAAATCCCTCTTTTCTGTAAAATGCTCTGGTTCCGTTATACGGTTCGTATATCGCCGATTCATCCAGCGTTTTAACTGTCAGGAACTTAAATCCTTTTTCCTTGCAATAACGAACACATTCCTCCATAAGCTTATGTCCGATGCCCTGACTGTGATACTCCTTAAGGATACCGATATCATAGACATCAGCCGTAAACTCATTATGAATCTTCAGTGCTGAAAAACCGATAGCTTTATCATCATCATAAACTGCAATGAAAGGAAAATCTCTATGGATTTTCGACTTATTTACGATATCTTCAGGTGGTGAAAACCATTCAGGCAGTGCATTCATTATCTCCAAAGTTACTCTTGTTATTTCATCTTTATCTTCTACAAGTTTAAATGTAATCATTTTTTAATCTCCTTATATTTTATCAGACAAGGCACATAAATACAAAAAAGCTGCAGATGTTACTCTGCAGCTTACCGGTTAAAAGTTATACAGAGCAAAAATCAATCATGACACGAAAACAGAACCGTATTCACGGTTATCTGATTTCTATTCATTTATGATTCTCTGCTCTTTCCGTCTATTTTCCTACCGGTGGCCGGCAGTACGATAATCGGTATCATCACTTCCTTTTCAAAATTGTTGCCTTGTCTGCTTTAAACAATATCACCTTGATAAAATCTTTGCAACGACTTTTTTCAATATCTGTCATTCGCACATTACCTTTGCTCATTCATGCATGTCTGAACTTTACAAACTGTCCAAGCTTCATTATGATCGGTGTTTTCTTCTTCTGTTCCTGTGTCTCTGTTTCCTTAACAGGCTGTACCGGTGCGCTCACCTTTGGCTGTGATTCTGTACGCATTGAATAACTCTTTGGTGCCGGAGCCTCAACCTGCTGTTCCTGTACAGGAGCTGCTGCTTCCTCCTTGATCTGAGGAGCTTCCTCTTCAGCCTTAGGCTGTACATTATATTTCATCATACTCTTTAATATATCGGAATGTAATATTTCCGCAGGAACCGGTTCAAATGCGCCATCTATTGAAAATACAGTTGAATCTGCAGAAGCTGTTGATACAGTCGATGTAGTTGATGTAGTAGATGTAGTAGATGTAGTTGATTCAACTGCTGTAGTTGAATCTGTAGGCTGCTCAACAGCCATGATTCTTCCACATACCGGACAACTTGTAGCAGTGTTCGAAATTTCAGTAGCACAAATTGGACAATTCATTCTTTTTGTTCCTCCTCAATATTAATTTATATTTATTATTTATCAACAATGTTCAGAGGAAACTGTTTTTGAATAAAAAAACAGCATCCCGAGCGGCCCAACGAACCAGTCTGATGCTTTTTGAAAATTGCAACTGGCTGCCATATCGTTATTCTTTAGGCCCTTTAGCTTTGCGTCACAGCGTTTCCACTGCTTTGCCAACTTATTTACTTTACACATTTATTATATTCAAGCCGACGATTTGTGTCAAACATTTAATCGTCGGCAGTTTTAATAAAAATATTCTGTGCTACAGTATATTTTGCAACAAAATATCTGATTACCTACTTCTTTCTGTTTTTTAGCTTCTTGTAAATAACAAATGAAACTATCGCACATATTAAGCAGACCGCAGCCGAAATTCCGAAATAAAGAAAACGCTCTTTTAAATCTTCTTTTCTAACCGTGGCATCTACTACAAATCTTTTCTCGTGATATCCGTTTCCGAGCATTCCGGAATCCTTAACTGTCTGAGTATATAAATCATAATAATTATTTATTTCCAGTATTCTTCCCGAATATTCAAGTACCCCTTCCGGATTTTCTTTGTACTTTTCAAAAGTGCTTCTCTCACTCTCGTTTACATGAACAGCACAGACTGATTTATCACTATTACCGGATTCATCATATATAACAACCGTATAATATACTCCTTCTCTTCCTTCGGGACAAAAGGCTTCACCGACTTCATCAAACTTAACAGAAACAAATTCACCCATTTCCGGTATATTTCCGCTGTTCATCTCAATTTTCTCATCCCTGAATACATATGCTCCGTCAGCGGTTATATCTATAATAAAGATCGATCCGAACATTATCATAAACATTATAAACAGCAGTGCCAGGAAAAATGGTATAAATGTCGGGTCCGGTCCTTTTATATATTTCCCCATTCCCTTTTTATTCTTGGAAGAGGTCATCCATATACACTCGATCATCATTATGACCGAAAGTACTATTAATCCTATAGTTCTGAAATTACTCATTTTTTATGCATTTACCCTCCACACGGTCATCACGATCACAAAAACCACAGCTGCAATTACCATCAGGATGACCCACTTCATATTACCTTTTATCGGAATATCCTTTTGCACAGGCATTCTGTCCCGTTCAAATATATCCATACCGTTATCGATCTTTACATTCTCCTGCGGTCCCTGCTCTGTCTGATTCCACAACCTGAAAAACATACCGAAGCATCCGACGCCGAAAGTAAATATACCGATAATTACATTTCTTATCATCTTCAATATCAATTTTTCAGAGCGGATATAATCAGGTACATTTTTTATGATTTCCGACAGATCATGCATATTCCCGTCAATGTACATGGTAAGCATAACAACTCCGAATTCAGCGAGTATGATCATCAAGATACAGATAACAATACAGCCGATCAGGCCTCTTCTGCTGATACTGCCTGCGAGAAGCATATATCCCTTTATAGTCAGAAACGCAAAAATAAAACCTACTATTCCCGGAATGATACCGAAGTATCCACAGAAAATCCATAAAGAAATACCGATCACCGCTCCGATCAGAGCCCCGATATATCCCAATATTATATTTTCATCGCATGAATCAAAATTCATCAGTTAACCTCTAGTTATCAAAAATTATCCTTGTCTATTATAACAAAAGGACAGTGATTCTTCACCGTCCTTTTATGATATTGCTATGCTATCACATTTTTATCGTTTCTCGATATATTTTTCTTGTATCACGTTCAATTATGTATTATAATCATTTCATTAGATTCCAATAAATACATTCCAACAAGAGGGACATATTATGAAATCAAAAAACGTAACTTACTGGCTGAAAGCCGTTACAGTTTTCGGCGCACTGCTCGGCCTGGCGTTCTTCGGGGGCGCATCCGCATATGCTTATATTTACAAACCTGACTTTAATGAACCGATTCCTGTATATCTGAGGCAGAACATCATTCCATTATGGATAACAGCAGCCTTCTGCTATATCATTCTTTTCTTCTTCTGGAGAATCGTAAACGAAATCGGAAAGGATAATTCCTTTTCCATGGAGAATGTAAAGAACTTCAAGAATATGGCAGTCTGCGGAATTCTTCTCATAGTGGAACATATCGTTCTCCTTGTGGTATGGGCAGTAAACAGTGCAGTTGAACTGATTCCGCTGTCATACACTTTATTAAAGATTTTTGCGTTTATGATATTCGTTATTCTATGTATTGCAATGTCTAAGCTGGTTCAAAACGCTTATGAACTCAAGCAGGAAAATGATCTTACTATCTAGGAGGTGTCGGCATGATAATAGTTAATCTTGATGTTATGCTGGCAAAGCGTAAAATGAAGGTCTCCGATCTGGCTGACCAGGTTGGAATCACGCTGGCTAACATTTCAATTCTAAAAAACGGTAAAGCGAAGGCTGTTCGCTTTGAAACTCTTGATAAAATATGTGAAGTCCTGGACTGTCAGCCCGGGGATATACTTGAACATCAGAAGTAAAAGACATAATCATGACTTCTTTATTTCTGATGACGAACCACCTATAACTTCTGAGCAGGAAGGCTGGATCAAAGAGATGGAGAAAAACTATCCTGACGATAGTTTTACATATGAAGGCCATCCTACAGAACAGATGTTTGCTTACCATGCAGATGAAATACTTATTTCCTCCCAACTTTTTCCGGATCAGAAGTTTTATATCTGCAAAAAAGACGGAGTGCTATGCAGCAACTATCCGAACAGATATCATGACGCCGCAATTAATGATCATATAAAATGTATGGTTGAAAATAACTTCAATTATGATAAACTCGAGACCCGATATTCTGATCTGAATAGCGAAGATTCTTTTGAGTATGTCAGTGATGCTGAATATATAGAGAACAAAATTGACGGAACATTTATCGTATATCTGTTTTACAACGACAATTACGAATATCCCGATAATGATAAGATTGTGTCATCCATCCTGAAAAGTGTTGAAGGAAATGAAAAGTACTGTAATATTACTTTCTATTTTTTCAGGGGCGATATGGACTTTTCCGAGGCACTTAAGAAGTATGAATAAATATTTTTTTCATTATCTCAACGCATCCATCTTATGTCTGAATCTTCTATCTCTCATCGGATCGACTACTACTATATTTATAAACCAGCCGACCGCTCCGACTATAGCTGCACCTCCTCCGTACAGAAGCACAAATATTATAGATCCGATAAATGGAACAAATACCCACGGTAACATGCATACCGCATAAATAATAAGCGCTTTTTTTATACATCCAGTAACTATTGTATACAGCAGGATTGTCACTACCAACCCTATTGGAACCAGAAAAAAGAATAATCCCATTGCTGTATCTCCTGTATCCCATCCTTTCATATGACTTTTCCAGAATGCACATCCCGGAATAATCCAGCTCACGATTACAAGCATGATAATATATGCTATAAGCCAGAATCTCATAAATCTTTTTTCTTTAGCATCACTGTCTTCATAAAGACTATTAGTTTTATTATCATCCATAGTTTATTTCCTCTCTGCTACTTATTAATCATAATATCCACTAAATATTCCTTTCCGGGTCATATGACGCGAGATACCATTTGCCTTATCCTCACTAACCATCTCGTAAAGAGACTTCTCGGAGATTACATTCACATTTCGGTTATCGCTTCCAACTACCACGAACCAACCCTTCTCATAGCGCATTGCATAATATATCTCGTCGGTAATCTGCAATTTAAACACAACCGGTGTGCCATCATCACTGATATATCCCACTGTTGCATAATATATAGGGTTCTTCTTCACTCCGACACCAATTTTCTTTATCACAAGATCGAGACAGACACCTCTACGTTTCGTGTAATCCGTACAGTCATTGTTCTGCTTCAACATTTTATATACAACTACACCGGTCGTAACACCCATCAGAATCCCCAGTACAAATAAGCCTATCACTATAACATTCGATACATCGGGATTATTTTGAAATCCAAATATAATCATCAGGCTGCCAATCGCACTGAATTCTATAGGCATTATGACAAGTCCTACTATAACCGAATGGCGTCTCTTGAATCGTTCCACATCCTCATCACTAAGAGGCATCGTCTCATTTGTAAGGCCGGCCTCTTTCATCCTGTACACATATCCCAATGTACTGATAACCTTCGCATTCTTTAGATCTTTCCTGTGGACAAACGCCGCGATAAGTGCCCCCACATCCGGCAAAACACAAAATAAACAGAAAATCATAACCAGTTCCGGCATTTTCAATCCTTTCCACATTTTGCGGTGAATAAATCATTATTGTGTTATATTCATGTTGATAATATCATAAGTGTTGCTTTGTGTCAAGCTTGAGAGGGACTCGTTCGGACTTCGCTTCGCTGCGTCCTCATGTATGTTGTCGAAGAGTTTTCGGGTGCAATTATCTCATCCTGAATCTATTCTATATTGACCACACTGCCTGTCTCTCCGACGAACAGAATCTTACCGTCTTTAGGTAGCGGTATATCGTTGGATGCACCTACGAAATGCGATGTATAAACCACTTCATCATATTTGTTGAATACATAAATTGCACTGCTCTCCGGTCTTTCTACGGTGATAGTCGTGTTGGCCATATTATCACTGATCTTAAACCATTTAGCTTCTCTTGATTTTAATTCAATACTCTTTACGCTTCCGTCAAATACCGCCACATCTTCTTCTGTAATAAATGATAAGCCATCACTGAAAGTAACCGTAACTCTGTCTCCTTCTGTTTCAATATGAATATCCATCATATCTCTGTTGGCTGAATCTGGAAGTGTATTAAAAGCAACTGCATTTTCTGCATCCTGTATCTTAAAAAGTGCAGTACCTATAGATTTAACACCAAGCACATATCCCGGAAGGTCTTCTCTCATATAAAGCTTCATTATTCCTGCATCGTATATATATGAGGAATAAATATCACCGGTAACATATATGCCTTTTCCATTAAATCTCTCCCAGCTTGAAAGCACTTCGTCACTGACAGGATTCTCCGTAAGCCGCTCCGCATAGTAATCCTTATCTACCTTTGAGCCAAGTTCCGGATATATATCAACCTTTTCTACTGTTATATAAGTCTGTCCATTTGTACTATCTTCAAATGCAAGCACCTTTGGATTCGAGACTTTCTTTATCTCTTTTATCTCACCTTCTGTCACACCATCTATTTCAGCCTCTACAAAGTTTCCTTCTGTACTGAGAACATAGTCGGTCGAAG
>JAGBNF010000046.1 GCA_017634555.1 Eubacterium sp.
TGAATAAAGATGAACGTTGACCCGGTGCATGTGAGGACGGAATTATGAATGTTATAGATATGAGAAACATTTATAAGAACTATTATGAAGGTCAGGAAAATGAACTGCACATCCTCCATGACATCAATATGACCGTTGCCGAAGGCGAATTTGTTGCCTTGGTCGGGGAGTCGGGTTCGGGAAAAAGTACCATGATGAATATCATGGGAGCCTTGGACAGACCAAGTTCAGGTGAATACTTCTTCAATGGAGAAGATATATCTACCATGGATGATGAGGAACTCAGTGAGATACGAAATAATGAGATCGGATTTGTATTTCAGAGCTTTTGCATGATTCCAAGGATAACTGCCCTTGAAAATGTTGAGGTTCCGCTTATGTATGCCGGAATATCCCGCAGGAAGAGACGGGAGAGGGCTATGGAGCTTCTGGATATGATGGGGATGAGCGAGAGATATGACCATAAGTCAAACGAGCTTTCGGGTGGTCAGAATCAGAGAGTTGCCATAGCGAGAGCTCTGGCATGCGATCCTTCGATCATTCTTGCGGATGAACCGACAGGAGCTCTCGATTCAAAGACGGGTCATCTCATAATGGACATTTTCCATAAGCTTCACAGAGAGCAGGGAAAAACAATAGTTCTTATAACACACAGCCGTGAGTTGGCGGCTGAAACAGACAGGATAATAACAATAAGTGACGGACGTATCATATCCGATGCAGATAACAGAGGTGTCTACAAGGGTAGTGATTCAGATTCTGTGACAGGAGGTGGAGATTATGAATTTTAGAGAAAATCTCCGGCTTGCCTGGTCCTGCGTCCGTTCCAACAGAATGAGATCATTTCTTACCATGCTGGGCATCATTATAGGTATCAGTGCGGTAATTACGATCACAACAATCGGTTCATCCCTTAAGCAGTCCATTGCCACATCAGTTAATGAACTGGCAGGAGTTAATACACTGTATGCATACATTACGACTGATGATTATGATGACCGCGACTGGGATGCGGCACCCCATATCATGCTGGATGACCTTAAGACATTTCAGGAAATCTATAAGGATGATATAAATGCTATAGGTGCCGAAATGGGTCTCGGAGACGGAAAGTATGAGACCAATCAGTATGAACTTAAATATAGTGTCAGAGGAGAAACAGGCTCGGCGATTAAGACATATGGAGTGGATGTGGTGCAGGGAAGAGCCATTACCATGCAGGACAGTATTGATAAGAGACAGGTAGTGGTGGTTTCGGATGCATTTGCAAAGTATGCTTTTGGAAATAAGGATCCTATCGGGGAGAAAATTTCACTTAAGCTTGAGTCGGGACTGAGCTTTGAAGCATATATCATCGGTGTTTATGAGTATGATGTCAACAGGATCGGTGATTATAGCGACAGAGGAAAGCCTCTCTATGATGTAACAACGATGATGTTTGTTCCGCTCAACTATCTTTATGAACTCACAGCTACACCGAAAAGCGAGAGAGTTACATACTTTTTTAATATACTTGCAAAGCCCGGAGTTGATCCGGATAAGATAATTGTGGAGACAGAAGCGTGGTTTAATACCAACTGCGTTGATCCGGACTCCAATTGGTATGTGGAAGTGGAATCACTGGAAAAACAGCTTACGCAGATAACAAGTATGCTGAATGTGATTACTGTTGCGATTTCTATTATCGCTGCAATATCACTTATTGTAGGCGGTATAGGCATAATGAATATTATGCTGGTAAGCGTTGTAGAGAGAACTAAGGAAATTGGAA
Organism: Eubacterium sp.; assembly: GCA_017634555.1. Lineage (GTDB taxonomy): Bacteria > Bacillota > Clostridia > Lachnospirales > Lachnospiraceae > Eubacterium_Q. The sequence goes on from JAGBNF010000046.1 coordinate 1,772, forward strand.
TCCGAAAGGCTCTCGGGGCCAAGAATAAGGTTATTGAGAGACAGTTTCTGGTTGAGGCGGTGCTTATATGCTCCATAGGCGGAATTATAGGAATCGTTCTGGGGCTTATCAACGGAGCATTGATATCCGTAGCTGCAAAATCTATAGTAGCAACAACGGAGTACAGTTTTATATCGGTTGTTGTACGACCGCCGATAACTGCGATAATAGTATCCTTTGGATTTTCAATGCTTGTAGGTGTTGTATTCGGACTTTATCCTGCAAAGCGTGCCGCAAGGCTGTCACCTATTGATGCACTTAGATATGAATAAGATTATTGGGGATTGGTATGAGAAAGATTAAAAAACTGTCGGCAGTCATTCTGTCCATCGCACTCATTTTATGCTCCAGCGCATGCTCGGATGAGTATGATGAGGATTATTATGATGATGACTATAAGCATGATGAGTATGATGAATACGATGAATACGGATACTACGGTGATGACTATTATGACGAAGACGATTACGATGAGTTCGATTTCTTCGGCGATGATGACTACGACGGATATGACAGCGACGGATACATTCCTGAGGGAGATGTGGATTCTGTAACGGGAATGACTATGTCAGTCGATAATTCCACAGGGGAGTTGTCAATATCAAGAAAGGATGTTGACAAGGGTAAGAAGACAGATGACGGAATCTGGACTATCTTCGTATATCTCTGTGGAACCGATCTTGAGACGGACAGCGGAATGGGAGCCAGCGATATGGATGAAATGGCAGCGGCTGCCAAGAGTGATAAGGTACGTTTCATAGTTGAGACCGGAGGAACTGATGACTGGACTAATTCCACAGTTGATGAAGGAAAGATACAGAGATTCATCATTCAGAACGGTAAGACAGAAAAGGTTGATGAAGGCTCCCTGACAAATATGGGACTTACAGAAACTCTTTCGGATTTCCTTGTATGGGGAACATCTGAATACAACTCGGAGCACATGGGACTCATAATGTGGAATCACGGCGGCGGATGTATAACCGGTGTATGCTTTGATGAGAAGTACGATCAGGATTCGCTGACTCTTATGGAGATAGATGCAGCTCTTCTGAAATGTACCGAGAACATGGGACGTAAATTCGATTTCGTAGGCTTTGATGCCTGCCTTATGGGTACCATCGAGACTGCAAATGTGCTGGCTACATATTCGGATTATATGTTCGGATCTGAAGAAATGGAGCCGGGAAGCGGATGGGATTATACCGCCATCGGCAGCTATATTGCAGTACATCCGGATGTGGATACAGTAGAGCTGGGGAAAGAGGTATGTGACAGCTTTTATGAATCCTGTAAAAGAGACGATGATGAAGAGATGGCAACACTTGCAGTCATAGATCTTTCAAAGATTGATGAGCTTCTTATAAGCTTTAATGTATTTGCAAAAAATTTGTATGATGTAGGAGAGGATTCTGCTGAAACAGCTGAAATGATCCGCGGTATAGGTGAAGCAGATAACTTCGGAGGTAATAATAAGACTGAAGGCTATACAAACATGGTGGATCTGGGCGGTGTGATAGATGCCTGCTCTCAGTATGCAGACGGTGCATCAGCAGTCACTAAGGCTTTGAATGATGCAGTTGTATATAAGATAAGCGGTTCCACACATGAGTCGGCTAAGGGACTTTCGGTTTATTATCCGCTTGCGATACAGGGCTCAAACGAGCTTTCACTGTTCGGTAAGATTTCAGTAAGTCCTTATTATCTGTCCTTTGTTGACAGACTCGGTAAGACCGGTGCCACCGATTACGGCTTTGAACAATATGATGACAGCCAGTGGTTTGATGACAGCGATGAATGGAGCTGGTGGGATGCGGCTGACGATGAAAACTATTGGGATTATCTGGATAACTATGAGCAGACAGGCGAAAGTCCGTACATTACATTTTCTGAGGAAGCTGCTGTCGATGATGACGGATCCTTCGGACTCACGCTTGATCAGAACGGTATAAATAATGCCTCAAGCATATATGCTCTGGTTTACGAGCTTACGGAGGATGAGCAGGAGGTCATCGAGCTCGGTGAAACAGTTGATATTGTCGGAGACTGGGATTCGGGACATTTCACGGATAACTTCGACGGCTATTGGCTCTCACTTTCTGACGGACAAAATCTTGCCACATATATTGTCGAAGAGACGGATGAATATGTGGTATATACCTCTCCCGTTCTGCTAAACGGAGAAGAAACAAATCTTCGTATTATACAGTACTATAACGGATATACAGAGGTTGAGGGTGCCTGGAACGGAATCAATGAACAGGGAGCTGCTTCCCGAGAGATCATAAAGCTTACAGACGGCGATGTGATCTGTCCGGTATATTATGCTTATTCTCTGGATACGGATGACGAGAGTGAATATACGGGAGCGGAGTATACAGTACAGGGGGCAGTTGAAATCAATTACAGTCTCATGGCAGAGGGAGAATATTACTATTCCTTCTGTATAGACGATATCTATGGGGATTATTACCTTACTGACTTTACCGCATTTGTAATTGATGAGGATGGAAATATATATTTCTAATCTGATAGATTGACACGTATTTTCAGAAAGTTTACAATGATTCAAAATGAATGTTTATTTGTGTTGAGATTTGGGCGGCAATGGTTTTAATGACATTCAGGAGGTAGATTATATGATATATGATAAGCTGGTAGAAATTTTGGTTGATTTTCTGTCCATACAGGCACAGGAGTTGTCTCAGGATACAGCTTTTAAGGAGGATCTGGCGCTTGATTCGCTTGATCTGTACGAGCTTGTCGTAATTCTGGAAGAGGAATTCAATGTTGAGATTCCTATGGACAGATTTGATGAAATAGCAACTATTGAGGATCTTATAAGAATACTTAAAGAGCTTGGAGTAGAGGACTGATAAATGTATTCATATAACACTAGAGTAAGATACAGTGAAGTCGATGAAACAAGAGACGCAACACTGCTTTCCGTAATTAACTGGTTTCAGGACTGCTGTACATTTGAGGCAGAGGACAGAGGCGTGGGAGTTGACTGGCTCAGCGAACGTCACACTGCCTGGATGCTGACAGGATGGCAGATAAGGATCAACAGAAGACCCCGTTATTGTGAAAATATCAAGGTTACAACATGGGCGTGCGGATTCAGATATTTTATCGGCAAGAGAAATTTCACGATTGAAAATATTGAGACGGGAGAGCTGCTGGTTTATGCATATTCCGAGTGGGCATATGTAAATACATCTACCGGACTTCCGGAAAAGAATGTACCTGAAGAAGAGTTTAAAGCTTACGGAATGGCAGATCCGCTTGATAAGGATTTTGAGAAGGGCAAGCTGAAGGCACCGAATATAGAAGGACTAAAAGCGTGTGATTCTATTACTGTCACGGATCAGTATATAGATACGAATCATCATGTGAATAACGGTCAGTATATTGCAATTGCCATGACCGCGTTGCCAGATCAATTTCTCATAAGAGCAGATGAATTAAAGAGCTTCCGGGCAGAGTATAAGATGCAGTCTGTGAAGGGTGATGTTCTTTATCCATATGTCATGTCTGAAGAGGCTGGTGACACAGCGGTGGTTGTGCTAAAAGATTCGGAGGACGGTACAAGGTTGATTGCGGAGTTTAAATTTTAAATAATCAGGTTCATTAATTGAGATTCAAAGCAGACGAGCTGAATGAAGGTTTATTCCTTTATTTGGTTCGTTTTTTTCTATATTCAAGATGTATTTATTACGGATTTGAGATATAATACATAAGTGTTAAATTGATTTAAATTAAGGAAAGAGATTTGATAATAAATCTATTCAACAAATGAAATGCAGCAAGGAGGTATTACGATTTATGAGAAAGAGGGGGTTGCCATATTTATTATCAGCACTTTTGATGATGGGTGTGGCAGGAGTGTCAAACGGCACAAGTGTTAGAGCGGATGAGACCGTGATTGATGAAACAAATGATGAGGCGGCTGATGAAACAGCAGTTGATGAAGAGAAAGTTGCATCTCCGGATACACCGGAATTGAGAGAGATTTCAGGAAACAGGGTAGCGGGCGTAGCTATAAATGACAATAATTTCCCAAATGTTGTCTTTAGAGATTATGTTGCATCTTTAGATAATGGAGATGGAGTTCTATCGAGTGATGTAATAAATAGTATTACAGAGATAAATGTAACAGGTTATGATATAACCGGGAATGGTTTAAAAGGAATAGAATACTTTACAGCACTGGAAAAGCTTACATGTGATGGATGTGATATAACGGAAATCCATCTTGAAAATAACAGAAATCTGAAACGCTTATTCTGTCAGGGAACTCAGATATCAGAACTTAATCTTAGCAGCAATGCTAAACTTGAGGGACTTACATGCTGCTTTAATCAGAACCTGACAAGTCTAAATTTGGAAGCAAACACAAACCTGGAATATTTTAACAGTAGTGGATGTAAGAATCTGCAAAGTGTAAGTTTTGGGAATAAGAGTAATCTGAAAACAATAAATATGATGATGAATAATCTGTCGTCGATTGATGTTTCAGGGTGTTCGGGGCTGGAAGATTTAACAGTAGATTTGAATGATATTGGGACTCTCAATCTACTGAATAATTCTAAATTGAAGAGTTTAAGTGCATCGAGAACAGGAATATCAACGCTTGATTTATCGAATAATTCGCTGCTGGAAGAGCTGACTGTGAGTGGTAACCAGTTGGGAACATTGACTGTGAGCAATATGGAAAACTTACGGTATTTATCCTTTGGAGGAAACAATATTCAGCAGATTGATTTGTCAAATAATATAAACTTATCAATTCTCTCATGTGGTGGTAATCCAATATCTGAATTAAATTTAATATATAATACTGAACTTACGTGTTTATATTGCGGTGGAACAAATATTTCAAGTATCAATATAGGTAATTGTAAAAAACTGGCTCGCCTGGATGTTACAAAAAATCCAAATCTGAAAAAGTTGGATATTAGCAATAATGTTGATTTGGATGATTACTTCACTTATGATGACGGAGTAAAACTGATAACCGGAAACACATTTGAAGCTCCAAATGTTTTTTATATTACCGGTAACGATAATGAGGCACGTGTTAAATGGTCAAAGGTTGACGGCGCGAAAGGCTATTTCTTTGTTGAGAAAATAGTTGATACGGAGAATAATGTAAAGTGGAGTGGAGGTTATTTAGAGGATAATTCATATTCTTATTCCCATGATTTAAATCGAAATAATGAAATATATGTTATTGCAGTAAGTGATAATGGAATGTCAAAGTGCAGTAAGGTAGTAAATCTTAAATCAATTTATGATGAGGATAAGAATTATAGTGATGATACACCGCTTACAAAAGCTGTTGTTAATGGAAAAACCGGATGGTATAAGATTAAAGACGGAAAAGTAGATAATAGTTTTACTGGAATAGCTAAAGCTACATCAGGTAAGTGGTATTTTGTAAAGGATGGAGTCCTTGATAAGTCCTATACCGGTCTTGCGCAGGCTACTAACGGAACATGGTATTATGTGAAGAAGGGTGTAATAGATAGAAACTTTTCAGGCAAGATTGTTCAGGCAACAAATGGTAAGTGGTACTATGTAAATAAGGGTAAGCCGACTAAGAGTTTCACCGGAAAGATTGCACAGACCACAGACGGAAAGTGGTATTACTGCACCAACGGAAGACCTGATAAGAAGTTCAGCGGCAAGCTTGCATACTGCACCAACGGTAACTGGTACTATGTAACAAACGGAATGATAGACAGATCTTATACAGGAATCGCGGAAGCAACCAACGGAAATCTGTACTATGCAAAGAAGGGTGCTCTGGATAGAACATTTACCGGAACTGCAAAATACAAGGGAAAGACATATAATGTTGTTAAGGGCGTAGTGAAGAAATAAAATCAAAAAAATAGAGCTGAATGATAGTGTATCAACTATTGTTCAGCTCTTTTTTGATTTTGCTAATTCTGATAATTTTGCTAATTTTGCTAGGAGGCGGTGAAAAGCAACAAAACAAGGCGAGAGAGCTGGAATTGTTGCCGGGAGCATGAAATTAAGTTGCCGGATAGAATCTGACACTGTGAGAATATAATTTAAAAGTATCAAAAATGTATTAAAAAAAGCGCTGATATCGATAGTGATATCAGCGCCTTGATATTGTTTTTCGGTTTATCTGATAATGGTATTTGGATTAGCCAAGTACTACGACAACCTTATGTGTTCCGTCAGCAAATGTAGGAAGTACTGTGCCTTCAACTGCGTTGCCGTCAACTGTGATTGACTTAACGCCCTTCTCTACATGATCAGGGTTCTGGATGTCGATTTCATATGTAGCTCCGCGGTACTTTCTTGTAGCCTTGAATCCATCCCAGTCTGAAGGAATTGAAGGATCAACCTTAAGTCCGTTCCAGTCTGCCTTGATACCGAGGATGTACTGGCTGATTGCTACGAAGTTCCATGCAGCTGTACCTGTGAGCCATGAGTTCTTAGCCTCACCCTGACGTCCTGCATCCTTACCTGCAACCATCTGAGCATATACATATGGCTCAGTTCTGTGAAGATCTGAGATATCCTCAAGGAAAGCAGGAGCGATTCTTGAGTACCAGTCAAATGCCTTGTTTCCGAAACCTGCATAAGCAGCTGCACAGATCATCCATGCGTTGTTATGACAGAAGACACCGGCATTTTCCTTATATCCTGCAGGATATGTAGAAATCTCACCGTATTCGATATAGTACTTTGTGAAAGCAGGATTGTTAAGTACAAGACCGTACTTGCATCCGAGACGTTCCTCAACAGAGTTGATAACCTTCTCTGTCCAGCCTTCTTCCTTACCGATATCAGACATGATACCGAAGCCCTGTGGCTCGATGAAGATCTTTCCTTCTTCACATTCCTTAGAACCAACCTTACGTCCGAGATCGTCGTAAGCTCTGATGAACCAGTCGCCGTCCCATCCGTACTTCTTGATTGTTTCCTTCATCTTATCAATTTCAGCCTGCGCAGCAGCAGCTTCAGCTTCGTCACCCTTGTACTTGCAAAGTGCTACATAATCAGGACCTGCATAGGTGAAGAGTGTAGCAACGAAGATTGATTCTGCAACATCTGAGAAGCCTTTATCACCATACTTAGGTGATGTATATGTCTGGAAGCTTTCACCCGGTGTATCTGACCAGCATGAAAGGTTCAGGCAGTCATTCCAGTCAGCTCTCATTGAAAGTGGAAGACCGTGAGGACCAACTTCCTTAGCTACCTTGTAGAATGACTGATGTAAGTGATGCATCATTGACTGAGCGAGTGACTCATCATTACGATAAGGAACCTGCTCGTCGAGGATTGAATAATCACCTGTTTCCTTAATATATGCAGCTGTAGACATGATCATCCACAGTGGATCGTCTGAGAAGTTACCGCCGAGAGTATCGTTACCCTTCTTTGTAAGAGGCTGATACTGATGGAAGCATCCACCATCTTCAAACTGTGTAGCAGCGAGATCAAGGATTCTCTCACGTGCTCTGTCAGGAATCTGATGAACGAATCCGAGAAGATCCTGGTTAGAATCACGGAAGCCCATTCCACGTCCGATACCTGACTCGAAGTATGAAGCACTTCTTGACATATTAAATGTAACCATACACTGATACTGATTCCAGATGTTAACCATTCTGTTAACCTTATCATCAGGAGTATCAACGTTGTATTTTGAAAGGAGATCGTCCCACATAGCCTTGTTTGCTGCGAAAGCTGCATCTACCTTATCTACTGTATTGAACTGCTCGATCATCTGATAAGCCTTTGACTTATTCATGCTGCCGTCAGCGTTCCACTTATCTTTGCCGTTCTCAACATATCCGAGAATGAATACAAGTGCCTTCTCTTCGCCAGGTGCAAGACTGATCTTGATAGAATGAGATGCGATCGGTGACCATCCGTCAGCCTTTGAATTCTTAGACTCATCAGCGAATACTACATCCGGCTTATCGAAACCGTTGTAAAGTCCGAGGAAGCTTTCTCTATCACAGTCATAACCGTCGATATCGGAATTTACTGTATAGAAAGCGAAGTGATCGCGGCGTTCCTTATATTCTGTTTTATGGAAGAGTGTAGAACCCTCAACCTCAACCTCACCTGTGTTGAAGTTTCTCTGGAAGTTTGTTGAGTCATCCTCAGCATTCCACAGACACCACTCAAGAAGTGAGAAAAGAGTGAAGTTCTTTGGAGTTGTTCCTTCATTCTTAAGAACAACCTTCTGTACCTCTCCGTTGTAACCCTGAGGAACGAAGAATGTAACTTCAGCCTTGAGTTCCTGCTTCTTACCTGTGATTACGGAATAACCCATTCCGTGACGGCACTGATAGAAGTCAAGCTCTGTCTTAACAGGTGACCATCCCGGATTCCAGACAGTACCCTCATCATTAATATAGAAATAACGTCCGCCCATATCTACTGGAACATTGTTATAACGATATCTTGTGATTCTTCTCATGCGGGCGTCTTTGTAGAAATGATATCCACCTGCAGTGTTGGAAATAAGTGAAAAGAAGCTCTCTGTTCCAAGGTAGTTGATCCATGGATAAGGAGTCCTTGGTGAAGTGATGACATACTCTTTTGCAGAGTCATCGAAGTAACCAAATTTCATTAGTTTGATACCTTCCCTTCTTTAGAATTGTACATGTATGTATAAACAGTCAAATTAAATTATATAATACACATATGTAAAACTCAAGGGACTATCTTGTGGAATATAGTGGGCATTTTCAATATCGGGGTTTCAACAGATAAAGGTAAGTGATATAATGATGGAACAAAGAAATCGTATAATTACGGAGGATAAAAAAATGGTTAAGGACGATTGCATTTTTTGTAAGTTAGCAAATGGTATCATCCCTACAAACAGTATATATGAGGATGATGATTTCAATGTAATCCTTGATGCGGCTCCGGCTAACAGAGGTCATGCACTTATATTACCGAAGCAGCATTTTGATAATATTTTCGAGGTTGAAGATGAAGTGGCTGCAAAAATCATGCCGCTTGCTAAGAAGATAGCAGGTGCAGTAAAGGCAGTTACAGGATGCGATGGAGTGAATATTCAGCAGAATAACGGTCCTGCAGCAGGACAGACTGTATTCCACCTGCATGTTCATGTAATCCCGAGATTTGATGATGACAAGTTCAAGCTTGTATGGAATCCGAAGAGCTTTTCGGATGAAGAGCAGGCCGAAACAGCTGAAGCACTCCGTGCTCAGTTAGGATAATTTTTGGAGGTGAGAAAATGCCTGTATCAGCAGAGGTTACACAGTATAAGGAGAAGGATGTTATTGTACTTAAATCGGGGGAATATTACGCAATGATTGCACCTTTTATGGGCAGCAATCTTCTTCGTATGAGAAGCGAAGAGAAGGATATTGAGATTTTCAGATTCGATGATAAGCTCTCCATTGATGAACTGAAAGCTGAGTCAGTGCTTTACGGAATGCCGACTCTTTTCTATGGAAATCGTCTGGGAAAGGGAGTACTTAAGGCTTCCGACTATACATATCAGTTCACACCTAATGATGCGGAAGGAAACTATCTTCACGGATTTCTTCATATGAGAGAGCATGAGATAGTTGGGGTTGAAACTGATGGAACAAAAGCGATAGGTAAGACAAGATATATATATGATGAGAAGGATCCTATGTTTGAAACTTTCCCGGTTAAGTTCACTGCGGATTTTACATTCGAGCTTGACGAAGACGGAATGCATTATGCAGTAACAATAACAAATGATTCCGACAGACAGCTTCCGTACAGCATATGTAATCATACCTGTGTGAATGCTCCGTTTACACCGGACGGAAAGGGACTCGATACGAGAATCTTCGGATCTATAGGAGATGAGAAATGGGTTCTCGGAGCAGACTGCCTCCCTACAACCGAAACATTACCGCTTGATAATCATGATAAGCAGTATCAGACAGGATCTATGGTTCCTGTAAAGCATATTATCAATAATGATATTTATCCTATGGTAAATGCGGACGTTGACGGAGAAGCCTTCAGAGGAGTTGTTATTTCCGATATAGTATCCGGCAAGGAAATAGTATATGAAGTATGTGATGGATTTAAGTTCTGGATATTCTGGAACTATGAAGGAGATAAGGGCTTCATATGTCCGGAACCGATAACCTGGATGATCGATGCATCAAATCTTCCGCTTCATAATGAGGAATCGGGTTATCTCGAACTTGCTCCGGGAGAGTCAAAGACGGTAACGGAAAAAATCTTCTGCAGATAATAATGAAGTTCTTTACATTTATACTGATATAGTATATAGTAAACATTGGTTGTTTCAGGAAGGTCATAGATTCCTGAAGGAGCTTAGTTACATACATATAATAATCTCTTATTCAGAGTGGTGGAGTTACAGGGAACGTTGAAGCCACGGCAACCCAGTCGCATCGAGTGATGTCGGTGCATGAAGGTGCCAGCCTGAGCACGGAGAAACCGTGAGCAATAAGAGGATTTGAAATAACGAATTATCAAATCCGGTTGTGCTCACACAGCCGGGTTTTTTTGTGTCAAGTTGAGGTAAGGTCATATATGCGAAGCATATATATGGATAATACATATGCCGGCACATTTATGTGCAAAGGCATAATGTATTTATCCATATATATCTGCTGAAAGCAGATATATGACTTTAGCGAGACCACATCATCTGGCAGATGATAATCTGCCAGATATCCTTGATCGAAAAAACGTGGCAAAGGAGTAACAGAAAACAATATTTCAGAGAAGGAGACGAAGAAGGAAAGATGGAAAGAAGACTTTTTACATCCGAGTCCGTAACAGAAGGACATCCGGATAAGATCTGCGACCAGATATCAGATGCGATACTCGACGAGATGATCCGCCAGGATCCGAACAGCCGTGTAGCATGTGAGACAACTGTTACAACAGGTCTTGTATTTGTAATGGGAGAGATATCAACAAGCGCATATGTTGATATTCAGAAGGTGGTAAGAGATACCGTAAGAGAGATCGGCTATGACAGAGCTAAGTACGGATTCGATTGCGATACATGCGGCGTTATCACTGCAATTGATGAGCAGAGTGCAGATATTGCCATGGGAGTTGACAAGGCTCTCGAGGCAAAGGAAAACCAGATGAGTGATGAGGAGATTGAGGCTATCGGTGCCGGAGATCAGGGAATGATGTTCGGATATGCAACAACAGAGACACCTGAGCTTATGCCTTATCCAATCTCACTTGCACATAAGCTTTCAAGACGTCTTACAGAGGTTCGTAAGAACGGTACACTTCCATACCTCAGACCGGACGGAAAGACACAGGTTACTGTTGAGTATGATGAAGAGGGTAAGCCTGCAAGACTTGATGCTGTAGTTCTTTCAACTCAGCACAGCGAAGAGGTTACTCAGGATCAGATCCATGAGGATATCAAGAAGTATGTTTTTGATGAGATTCTTCCTGCAGATATGATCGATGAGGATACAAAGTTCTTCATCAATCCTACAGGACGTTTTGTAATCGGTGGACCACACGGTGATTCAGGACTTACAGGACGTAAGATCATCGTAGATACCTACGGTGGATATGCACGTCACGGCGGCGGTGCATTTTCAGGAAAGGATCCTACAAAGGTAGACAGATCAGCTGCTTACGCTGCACGTTATGTGGCAAAGAATGTTGTAGCAGCAGGTCTTGCTGAGAAATGTGAAGTTCAGCTTTCATATGCTATCGGTGTTGCACAGCCTACATCTGTATTTGTAGATACATTCGGAACAGGAAAGCTTACAGATGAGAAACTTGTTGAGATCATAAGAGAGAATTTCGATCTTCGTCCGGCAGGTATCATCAAGATGCTTGACCTTAGAAGACCTATCTACAAGCAGACTGCAGCTTATGGACACTTTGGAAGAACAGATATTGATGTTCCATGGGAGAAGACAGATATGGCAGACAAGCTTAAGAGCTATCTGTAGATAGAATAAGATGATGAATAAGGAGGCATTCGAAGATTTGGGAGATGTGTAAATCTTTGGAATGCCTCCTTTTTATGATTATTTGCTGATCAGTCGTATAGTTGTGATACGGAATCCCTTATGACAGGATGACACATAATACTGAATACTTCCGGTTTATTAATTCTGTGATATACTCTCGAATTATCCAGTTTGGCAATGAGTAATTCTGCGGCTTTTATTCCTATTGATCTAAGCGGTAACTCTGTAGTTGTAAGCTTTGGTCTGAAGAAGTCCGAGATATTTTCATGATCGAATCCCGCTACGGATATATCTTTACCGATAGATATATCATTATCATATAAGAAATCATATATTCCGCCTGTCATTCGGTCTGATATCCCGAAGAAAGCTGTGACATCTTTTGAATATAATTCCATGGCTGCGTCATAGCCTGATTCTCTTGACCAGTCACCATAATATACAAGATCGGGATTATAAAGTATTTCATTTTCATATAATGCTTTCTGATATCCCGATAGTCTTTTTAAGGTATGGATATTGTCTGGGCGACCGCCAACAAAACCAATTTTTTTATGGCCGCATTTAATCAGATAAGATACTATTTGGTATGCACTATCTTCATCGTTTATAACCACAGAAGGGATATCCGATGATTCAGAAAATGCATAACACATTATTACGGGGCGATCAAAGCCGTTATTGAATAATCTGATTATTCTTGCATGACCTGCAACATATATGATACCGTCTGTCTGAGATGATTTTATATCTTTAATGATCGGATTGATGATAGAAAAGTATCGTTCATCATTGTCATACCAGGTATCCTGCCACCGGTCATATAAACGAAGGTTGTATACTATTACTCGATAATCATATTTTTCGCATATTTCCACGATGCTTTCAATTATCGGCGGTGAAGTAAACTGTGCTATATCTTCACATATAACTGCGATAACTCCGGATTTCTTTTTTCGTAGTCCCTGAGCTATCGCATTGGGAGTATAGTCATATTCATTGATGGTTTTTATTATTCTTTGTCGTGTTTCTTCACTTGTTTTGTTTTTGCCGTTTAAAACATAAGAAACTGTTGCAGGTGAAACATCGCATATCTTTGCTATTTCCTTTATGTTCAATTTCAATCTCCTTATCGGTTACAAATCATATACATAGATTTATGAATGAGTTATTCAAGGCTCATTGAGTATTTATCGAAAATACGGTTTATAACATAGGAATTCAGATAAGCGCTGAATCCGGGTGCTATAAGAAGAATAGGCCAGAATACAAACAATCCCAAAAGTATTAATGATATGTTTATCAAAGCGACTGATAATGATGCCAGAGGATTTCTGATACAGATTTTAACGCAGTTCTTCAACTGGTTGACTGTACTGTCATCACATCGAGCAATCAGCGGAAAAAGCATAGACAATAGGATGGTGATCAGTAATAAACATATAAAAAATATAACAACGATAAATACGGCAACAGCAGACGTGCTCAAAACAGCCATTTTTATGTCTATAAACAGGATAGTGAGTAAAATGACTGACGGAATCCATAGAGTAGTGGTCTGCTTGAAATTAAGTTTAAAAGACTTTATAAATTGGGATATGGTTTTTCCTTCCAGATCTCTGGTCATTTTCAGTGTAACGTAATACATCGCTGAAGTAGCACAGCCTGCGGTAAAAACAGGAATGAGGCATAAATACCATAATACGGATAGAAAAAACATATCTGCTATATTACCGATAAATTTCCATACAGGATTATCGAGACTAAAAATACGTTCCATTTATTCTTCTCCGCCTTTCATTTTCAGATTCATATCAGTTATCGAACAATCATGTGTCACTACGTATGGTTTAAATAGTTCGGCCAAGTCGTTGTTGATGTCCAATTCGAATGAATCAACAGTGATTCTTTCGGTATTGCAGGAGTAGAAGCATGATGGCTTAGCGGGAACAGTAGGGGTTTCTTCGCAAGGGCGAAGATCTTTGGAGTTCCTTTTTTCTCCGGCCTTTTCTACTATTTTCATTTTTAATCCTTTAATGGATACATCGCTTATATTTTTTGATGAGTCACCATATATCAGAATACCGTTTTCGGATACGCAGGATATGTTATCGAAGGAGACGTTTCTGATGTGTCCTATCTTAGTAGTTTTGTTGCGCTTAACGGCTGTAATTGCTATAGGTTCACCATCACCCCACCAGTGTTGCTGTGAAAAAAGACGGCAGTCAATATTTATGTTTTCAAAGTGGATGTTTTCAATATTACCGGAATCTCTTAATTGCAAGGAAATCCCTCTGTTGCTTTTGTTTATGATACAGTTTCTGATAAGGATATTTCTGAAATCATCTTCACTTTCAGTCCCTATTTTTATGGCTGCACTTGTAGAGATGAGTTTACAGTTGTTTACGGTGATATTTTCACACGCGCCGTAAGCACTTCCATAATTTGTGTTTTTAAAAACAATACAATCATCTGCAGAAGTTATATTACAGTTCGAAATAGTTACGTTCTTGCAGTGATCGGGATCAATCCCATCACAATTGGCAAGTTTTAAATTGTTGTTTATTACTATGTTCGAAATATTGATATTTGAACATCCGATAGGATGAATGGTCCAAAATGCACTTCTCTGAAGAGTGACATCTTTGATCGTAAGATTGTCAATATGTTCGAAAAACATAAGAGGTACTCGAGGATAAAAACTGCCGTCAATATGATAAGGTGTTATCGTTCCGTAGAATATTTCTTCGTTTCCGTCAATAATACCTTTACCGGAGACAGTAATGTTGGTTTCGTCTTTTGCATACAAAAAAAACAAAGACGGACATCCTTGATAATCGCAATTTTCATAAGTGGGAACACTTATTTCTTGAGTTGAATGATCAATATCGGAAAATGCATTGAAGTCATTGATGATATCACTGGCGAGAAGAGTTGCCCCTTCTTCGATATGAAAATCCACGTTGGATTTTAAGATAATAGTTCCTGATCTGAAGATGTGATCTTTGGACAGGACAACTCTTCCTCCTCCGGCATTGTGACATGCATCTACAGCAGCCTGTATTCCGGAAGTATCGTTGTGTAAACCATCGCCGACTGCACCGTGATCCAGTACATAATAAATCATAATAGCTCTCCTAAGACTGTATGATTCACAAACAGGGCGGTCTGGTTCCAAGTCCGTGTATCCAAATACTAACATTGATATTTTAAAACGTCAAATACTTTATAAATTCAGTGCCTGTTTTCTGTATTCTCTCGGTGAAACATTAAATCTTTTTCGGAAGTAATCTTTGAAGTAATTACTGCTGTTAAATCCACAGTTTAAGGCGATTTTTGTAATCGAATCATCTGTAGTCAGAAGCATTTGTACAGCTTTATGTAATCGTATATAGTTAACGTACTCCTTAAAAGTCATGCCTGTATCTTTCTTGAATTTTTTTGAAAAATATGAAGGACAGTGATTGAACATTGTTGAGATATCATCAAGTGTGAGAGGCATAGAATAATTTAGTGAAATATAGTTTATTGCCTGTTCGATATCAGCACTGATTTCCTTAGATGAATCAAACTGCTCATATACAAAAATTCCATAACGTTGAATCAGCAGCAATAGTCTCATTACCAGGACGACCAGCATGTCCGATGAATAATCGTCAGGCATATCATTCTCGGATATCATTTCGTTGAAGATGCTGTTCATTTTTTTATGTGCAGATTCGCTTAATACAACTCTGCCTGTTGTTGAGAGTGTATGGCATATATCAGGGTGATTATTCAAAAAGTCCTTGTGAAGAAGGCTCTCATTACATGCAATAACTATTCTTTCGCAATCCTTTGTTCCTTCATAACAGGTACTGTGTGAATCACCGGCTTTTACAATGAAGATATCTCCTTCGTTAAGGTGATATTTTTTTTTATTTACAGTATATGTACACATCCCCTGCTTTAGATAATATATCTCACAGTAATTATGTGTGTGTTCGTAGTTCATTATAAATGACGGAACACGTACTTTCTGTTCTATGAAAATACTGTCGTGATATTCTTTCATAATCATAAAATTTGCTGAAAATTCCTCTTCAAAGATAAAGATTATTTGGTATGTTTTTTGTATCATATCACACAAAAAGACAAAAATACAGTACTATTTTGATAAAACAGCTAATTTTTTGGTATTATTGTAAGCGCTTACATAATATAATCAACCCATCAAGAGATGATCTAAAACGGTCTGGAGGTTGTCTCGGATAAACATTGAGAATCAATTGTTTAGTAGAAAGGGGTTATTGATTATGAGAAAGAAACTATCGGTATTTTTGGCGGCGGCCATGGTGTTGGGATTAACAGCTTGTGGAACGCCCGAAACGTCAACATCTGCAGTAGGTTCTTCTGAAACGACTGAGGTTGTCGAAGATACTGCAGCTGTCGGTGGAGAAGAGGTTGATGAAACAGTAGACTCAGATGAACAGATTACGCTGAGAATGGCTTGGTGGGGTTCGCAGACAAGACATGATCTTACTGTAGAAGTTATTGAAATGTATGAGGCAGAAAATCCTAACATAAATATCGAGTACGAATTCTATGACTTTGACAGTTATTTTACAAAGCTTAAAACATTAGTTGCATCCGATCAGGTATGGGATATTTTCCAGCTTGGAGGTAATTTCCCTGAATATATAGATAAGATTCAGTATATGAATGAATATATTGATAGCGGTATCGTTGATACGTCAAATATTCCGGAATCATACCTGAAGATAACTCAGGATATGGATGGAAATCAGATAGGACTTTCTAATGGCCTTAACACATATGGTATAGCTTATGATGTTGATATGTTTAAAGAAGCCGGTGTTCCGCTGCCTACTGATAACTGGACATGGGAAGACTTTGAGAATGCAGCACTTACAATTTCTAAAAAAACAGGACATTTTGGATCTTCGGGATTTACATCAAGTGAATTTATTTCCGGATGTTCAACATATATAGCTCAGCAGGGAAAGGTCGGAGAATACGGTTTCTTTAATATTGATCTTACAGGTATGGGATTCTCAGATCCTCAGATGCTCACGCCATATATAGAAATGAGAGCTAAACTTATAAATGAAGGTGCGTCTCCTGATGCAGGTGCAGAAATGGAAATCACTAACATTGAAAATGATTTTCTTGTAACCGGTGAGGCAGCAATGACATGGGTTGCAGTAAATCAGTTCCCTACAATATATGATATATGTGCTGAAGAAGGACGAACACTTGCACTTGCTACAATTCCAAGAGTTAAGGCTGATGGCCCTGCGGGTACAGTAGTTCAGTCTTCTCAGATGTTATGTGTTTCAAAGGACAGTAAGTATAAGGAGGAGGCAGCTAAGTTTATAAGCTGGTTCCAGAACAGTACAGAGTGTAATAATGTGCTTAAGGGTGAAAGAGGAATCCCTATCAATAATGATGTAAGGGAGACTCTTGAGGCAGATGCAACTGATGGCCAGAAGATTATGTATGATTACGTAACGCTTGTCGGTACATTTGAAATGCCGGAAAAAATCAATGTACTCAGTCCGGCTGGACAGGATGAGGTTGTTGATAATTATCGAAATTATATTCAGCAGGTTGTGTCAGGTGAAATAACAGCGGAAGAGGCTGCAGAAAAAACATATTCCGATGCAGAGAAACTCTTTAACTGATCAGGACAGATACATTAATTTATACACATTAGAAGATCAGGTACACTTTCTCAAAAGGAAGTGTACCTGAAATTTTGAAAAGCTTTTTTAAGGAGGGATGATCATTATGTCGCATAAAACAAGACATACATCCGTATTATCAAGATTTATAAATAACAAACAGATTGCAGGACATATATTTGCATTTCCTTTCATTTTCGGATTTATCTGTTTTTCACTTATTCCAATTATTACATCGTTTTATTATGCCTTTACGGATTATTCCATGGGAAGCAAAACTGCAGTATTCGTTGGAACGGAAAACTTCTTACAGCTGTTTCATGATGAGATATTTATCAAATCTCTTTTGATAACATTAAAGTATGTTTTTCTATCGGTTCCTCTTAAGCTTGCATTTGCATTACTTGTGGCATTTATGCTTACCAGAAACGGCAAAATGATCACAACCTACAGATCACTGTATTATCTTCCGTCTCTTATAGGTGGAAGCGTTGCTGTTTCGTTAGTTTGGAAGCAGTTGTTTGCAAGAAAAGGATTGTTTAATTCAGCACTGTTAAGCATGGGTTTGAAAACTGTTAACTGGTTCGGAGACGAAAAGCTGGCATTATATCCATTGATATTCATGACTGTATGGCAGTTTGGATCATCCATGATCATATTTGCTGCCGGGCTGAAGGAAATTCCTTATGTATATTATGAAGCTGCGAAAATCGATGGCGCAAGCGGATGGAGGCTTTTTAGGAGTATCACATTACCTTGTCTTTCGCCGATCATTCTTTATAACCTTGTAATGCAGACTATTCAGGCATTTATGGCATTTACTCAGGCATTTATAATCACTGCCGGAGGACCGAATAACGGAACCATGATGTATGCGCTAAATGTATATAATCAGGCATTTAAGTACAATCATATGGGATATGCCTGTGCTATGAGCTGGTTTATGCTGGTCGTAATGAGTATTATAACTTTTATTATTTTTAAAACCTCGAAATATTGGGTTTTAGGTGAAGGAAGTGATGAATAATGCGAAATACTAAAATTAAAAAGAATATAAAATCGATACTATTCCATACATTTGTTATTATAGTAGGGTTTATAATGATATACCCCGTTTTATGGATGATATCCGGTTCATTTAAGGATAATTCAGAGATACTCAGAGGATCGCTCAGTCTTATACCGAAGAATTTTAAACTTAGTAATTATATTACAGGCTGGAAAGGCTTCAGCGGTATTTCCTTCGGAAGGTTTTTTCTGAATTCGTTTGTTATTACGAGTGTTGCGACATTGGGAACGGTAGTGAGTTCATCACTTGTAGCCTATGCTTTTGCCAGAATTAATTTCATCGGAAGAAAGTTTTGGTTTACATGTATGCTGATCACAATGATGCTCCCGGGACAGGTTATTATGATCCCGTCATTCCTTATATGGTATAAGCTGGGATTGGCTAACAGTTATGTACCGCTGATCTTACCATACTTCTGCGGACAGGCATTTTTCATATATCAGATGATGCAGTTTATGAAGGGAATTCCTAAAGAGCTTGATGAAGCCGCTACAATTGACGGCTGCAGCAAGTATGGTGTATATACTAATATTATACTGCCTCTTTTAAAACCGGCGATAGTAACGACGATAATCATTCAGTTTTATTGGAAATGGGATGACTACATGGGCCCACTTCTTTATTTAAGCAAGCCGGAGTCTTATACAGCATCACTGGCAATAAAGCTTTTTGCCGATGCTTCATCTAAAACTGACTATGGTGCTATGTTTGCGATGTCTACATTGTCATTGATACCTGTATTTGTGATATTTACAATATTTAATAAGGATATTGTGGAAGGTATTGGATCAAGCGGACTTAAGCTTTAATGGTTTAAAGGTGTTAAAACATGATAAAAAATCCGATTCTGAAGGGCTTTTGCCCGGATCCGAGTATTATTAGAGTAAATGATTTGTATTATATTGCTACGTCTACCTTTGAATGGTGGCCGGGGGTCAGATTATTTGAGTCTTCTGATCTGAAGAATTGGAAGCAGATCAGATCTCCGTTAAGAAGAACATCTCAGTTGAATCTTATCGGAGATCCTCCGTCCGGCGGAGTATGGGCGCCGTGCCTGAGTTATGACGGTAAAAGGTTTTATTTGGTCTATACGGATGTTAAGACTAAAAAAGGAAGATTTTATAATACAAATAATTATATTGTATGGACAGATGATATATATGGTGAGTGGTCAGATCCGATATATCTAAACAGTATTGGATTTGATCCGTCCCTGTTTCACGATAATGACGGAAAAAAGTATCTTGTCAATATGATAAATGGATTTAAGGGTATAACGATACAAGAGATGGACAGCGATACTCTGAAGCCTTGCGGAAAACGTGTGGAGGTATATTACGGATCGGGTCGCGGTTGCCTTGAGGGGCCGCATATTTATCATATAGGAAAGTATTATTATCTGATAGCGGCTGAAGGCGGCACCGGATATGAGCATTGTGTGACGATGGCTAGAGCGGAGGATATTTATGGGCCTTATTTGACGTGTCCGGATAATCCGGTATTAACTTCATCGGAGGATGGATTACTGCAGAAATGCGGACATGCAGATATCGTGGAAACACCTGATCACAAGTGGTATATGGTACATCTCTGTTCAAGACCGGAAAAAGAAATAGGCGGCTGCATCCTGGGAAGAGAAACTGCAATTCAGGAAATAGAAATGGATTCTGAGGGATGGTTCAGGCTTAAATACGGCGGTAACTATGGACAGACGGAAGTGAATGAGCCGATAGTCCCGGATGATAAAGATTATTGTGATGGAGATATATTCACTTTCAAGGATAATTTTGAAAATAAAACAATAGATAACAGATATTCCTCGTTAAGGCGTGATTATAACGAATTTGCGTATGTTGATCTAAACGAAAACATGATGGTTATAAGGGGAGAAGAATCGCTGAATTCACTTCATAATGTTTCGCTTCTTGCTGTAAGACAGCAGTGTTTTAAATGCAAAGCTGAGACGAGTATGGTCTTTGAACCGGAGAATTATCAGGAACTGGCAGGAATTACCTATATGTATGATAATCTGAATTTTTATATATGGGGAGAAACTGTTAATGATGATGGAAATAAAGTATTGATCCTTTTAAAAAGTGATAGTGGAAATATTACGGATATGATCGAACCGATTGTTATAAATGATGGAAGAATCAGACTCGGGATCAGAACAGATGGAATAAATGTGTATTTTTACTATGAACAGAATAATAATCCGGTTGAGATAAATGAGAAGGGGAAAACGGATATACTTACTGATGAGCATTGCAGAGGGTTTACAGGTGCTCATTTCGGATTGTATGTTCATGATATGCTTGAAAAGAAGGCAGTTGCGAGATTTGATTACTTGAGTATAGGGGGAATTTAAGGTGGATATTGTGACAAATGTTGTATTTGACATAGATGATACCTGTATTAAGAAACTGTATGATGAGGCAGAAAAAAAGTGTTTGCTGAATATTAAGGATTTTTCGGGGAGAAAGGTTCTGATAGAAGGAGGCGGTTACGAAAAGATATGGCTAGAAACTCAACCTATGGGTGGAGAAATGTATGCCAAAAGAAATATTGAAGTAGGGTTGAATAATCAGCTGCTGTTTATGGAAAATATCAGGGAAGATGGAAGAATTCCGGGTTCGATAGCATACGAAAACGGAAATATTATACCTCAGTATAATAAATTTCAAGGATTCTGTTTTCCGATGCCCGCGCTCAATATGTATTACATTGCAGATCCTGGACAGGATTATTTGGACTTGTTATATTCCACACTGGAGAGATTCGATGATTATCTCTGGAAGAACAGGGACAGTGATGGAGATGGATGTCTGGAATCGTGGTGCAAGTATGATACGGGCGAAGACAACTCGTTAAGATACATGGATTCTCCTGATGCATGGTCAGAGGAGTATCCTCCGGAGGGATATCGTATAGTTCCGATGGCATCCCTTGATGTTATGAGTTATTCATATTCATCAAGAGAAGTGCTCATGGAAATATGCAGAATAAAGGGAAAGGATGAATTAGCAGATAAGTGGAGAATAAAAGCCGGAATTGTCAAAAAGAAGATACGTGATTATCTATGGAGTGAAGTCAGAGGAACTTGCTTTGACAGGGATAAAAATCATTTTGAGCTTCCGGTGCTTTATCATAATACACTTCGCGCTATGTATTGGGGCAGCATAGAACAGGATATGGCAGATAGCTTTGTGGAGAGACATCTGCTTAATCCCGGAGAGTTTTGGACCACAATGCCGCTCCCTTCTATTTCGGTTAGTGATCCGTTGTTCAGAAATGTTTCAACAAATAATTGGAGCGGCCAATGCCAGGCACTTACTTATCAGAGAGCTATAAGAGCTTTAGAAAACTATGGATATGACAGACTTATTCCGAAATTAGGGAAGTGCTTCATAGATGCATTAAAGGAAGAATGCAGGTTTGTACAACAGTTTGATCCTTTTACAGGAAAAATATCGAGAGTGTCGTTGGAAGGAACCATAGATGCTTATGGCCCGGCTATGCTGTCAGTGCTGGAGTATATATCAAGAATATATGGAGTTCATCGCGAGAGAACGTCATTATACTGGGGATGCACAACGTCAGTTAACAGTATTTATGAGCAATATATTGGAGAACATGTGTACAGAGTAGAAAATACAAATACAGGTTCCACAGGCAGTATAGATGGATGAGTTATATTTGAAACTAAGGCGGATGTAAAGATCATAACAGATTTACAGGGAGAAATAATAAAGGTAATAGAATTGTAATAAAGCGGATGTGTCGATTATGACACATCCGCTTTATTAGTGTGTTTATTAATTTATTGGTTCACAGGGAAAGTTAAAGTAGTTTATACAATTGTTGAAGCATATATTTTTTATTATTTCGCTGAGGGTATCGTAATCCTCAGGATATTCGCCATACTCTACAAGCTCGCCGAGTATATTGCATAGTATGCGTCTGAAATACTCATGTCTTGTATATGACAGAAAAGATCTTGAATCCGTAAGCATTCCGACGAATCCGGAAAGATTTCCGAGATTTGCAAGTGAAGTAAGCTGTTCGACTATTCCGGACTTATGATCATTGAACCACCAGGCGCTTCCCTGCTGAATTTTTGATATCGCAGTAGAATTCTGAAAGCATCCGAGGATGGTTCCGATAGAGGCATTATCAGATGGATTTAAACTGTAAAGAATAGTTTTCGGCAGGCAATCCTTTTCCTCAAGAGCGTTGAGAAAGTCGGCAAGTTCGTTCGATGGTGTATAGTTGTAGATACTGTCAAATCCTGTATCGGGACCGTATTTATCATATTTGCGACGGTTATTATCTCTTTTGCATCCGTAATGAAGCTGCATTACCCAATTTCTTTTGGAATATTCAGCCGCCACTGTCTGCATAAAGGCATATTTAAAGGCAAGTTCTTCTTTGGATGTTATGGATGCTCCGTTCAATCGGGATGTAAATATATGATTTATTTCTTTATCGGAGGTCGGAACGTACATGACATATTGAAGTGCATGATCCGATACGAGACAACCTCTTTCGGCAAAGTAATCCATTCGTATTTTGAGAGCATCGATTAAGTCGTTAAAAGTACAAATGTTTACGCCGCTTACCTTGGCCAGCTTTTCAATATATTCACAATAATCCGGCTTTTCTATATTCATGGCCTTATCAGGACGCCATGCAGGGAGAACTGCCGTATCGAAAGCTGCATCATTTTTTATGGAATCATGATACACAAGAGAATCTATAGGATCGTCTGTAGTACATATCAACCTTACATTTGATTTTTTAATAATGCTTTGTACACGCATATCGGGTTGGCGTAGTTTTTCGTTACAGATTTCCCATGCTTCTTCAGCAGTTTTAGAGCTGAGAGGTTTGTAAAAATCAAAATACCTTTGAAGTTCGAGGTGACTCCAATGATAAAGAGGATTACCGATGGCTTTTGAAAGACACTCGGCCCATTTAAGGAATTTCGTTTTATCATCAGCATCACCTGTTATATATTTTTCGTCTATTCCGGAGGATCTCATAAAGCGCCATTTATAATGATCCCCGCCGAGCCATAATTCTGTAATGTTTTTGAATGTCTTATTTTCTGATATTTCCTTTGGACTAATGTGACAGTGGTAATCTATGATCGGCATAAGTTCGGCATATTTATGATAAAGCATAGACGAAACTGGTGTTGTAAGTAGAAAATCCTTGTCCATAAATGTTTTCATATTTTGGTATTGTCCTTCCTAATGTATGAATTATATTTTGGCACAGTCTATGACTGATCGGTGGAAGCATTATCAGTGAATACAGTGGTTTTTCTGTGTACCAGTTCACCGCGAAATACAGTTTTCTGCGGAGTTGATTCTCCTGATAATGTCTTGATACATATATCAACAAGATTACGACAAAGGAGTTCGAGATGATTATCTATGGATGATAGTTCAGGTTCGCAGCAGTTGGTCAATATAGAATTGTTATATCCGATTATTGATAACTCATCAGGAATACTGATATTGTTGCGGAGAGCATACTTTATTGCACCAACCGCCAGAAAATCGTCTGATGCGAGTACGGCATCAAACTGAAGTCCTTTTTTATAAAGATCATTTACAAAATTATATACTCCTTCAATATCATGAGATGAACCATCAAAGAATTGATAATATCTCTCGTCATATGTCATATTTCGAAGTTCAAATGCATCTCTGTAGCCTGAAGCTTTTTTCTGAGCGGAATAAGAATATGAATTAAAAAGATACAGTATATCCTTTCTGCCGCTGTCGAGTAATTCGAGAGTAGCATTCTGTGTTGCGGTATAGTCGTCGCAAAGAACACAGTATATACCGCTATATTCGAGATCAGCATTTAACATCATGATCGGAACGGAATCGGCAGCGTCATATATATATTTGTTATTCTTATTGTTCTTGTCGATGAATGTTGAACCGACAAGTATAACGCAGTCGACATGCTGTGACATAAGAGAAGACATAGCATCTTTCTGACTTTCGCGATCATAACCTGTACAAGTCAATATACAGTGGTAACCGTTTTCGCGAAGCCCCCCTTCAATGAAATATACAGCTTTCGCAAGATATAAATCTGATGAATCTGCACACATGATACCTATAGATTTCATCGTATTTAGGCCGAGACCTCTGGCAAAAGCATTGGGAGTGTATCCCTGACTGGCCATAATACTCAATACCTTATTGCGCGTGGCGGGCTTTACATTGTCAAATCCGTTGATAACACGAGAAACAGTAGCTGTTGATACACCTGCTAGTTTAGATATGTCATAAATATTCATATAAGGATCTAACCTCCACATAGGGTAATCTGTTGATAAATGTAATCGTTTACATGATATTACACTATTTTCAACTCTTATACAAGAGGAAATAAAAGAAAAACGTTGACTTATTAAGGAACGGGATGTAATATACAAAATGTAAGCGCTTACATTTTATGAGCAATAATTCACGATTATGTATGACGTAATGATGTTGATGTGAAAACAATAAACTATGGTGGGAAGAAAGAAATGAGAAAAATAGGAGATATCAAAGGAAAGATATATAACAACGAAATGCAGGCTATGAAAATCCTTCAGTTTGGTGAAGGGAATTTTCTTCGGGGTTTTGTAGATGAAATGATAGATATAACTAATGAGAAAGGATATATGAATGCAGATGTGATCATAGTTAAGCCGAGAGAAGGAAAACTGGCTGAGGCGTTTGAAAGGCAGAATTGCAATTATACAGTATCCTTAAGAAGCAGAGATAATGTTGAAGACAGAATAGTAAGCTGTGTTTTAAAAGCATATTCATGTTATGAGGATTATGAAAGCTTTATGGCTCTGGCGGAAGATGAAAACCTGAGAATAATTGTTTCAAATACAACAGAAGCCGGGATTGTATATGACTGTAATGATAAGTTTTTATCATGTCCTCCTGCAAGCTTTCCCGGCAAGCTTGCAAAATTTTTATATAAAAGATTTAAGAAGTTTGGCACAGACTTAGAAAAAGGTGTGATTATTCTTCCGGTTGAACTGATAGATGATAATGGGGAAAAACTTAAGGAATGCATATTGAAATTGGCAGCTAAATGGAATTTGGAAGCTGGTTTTTCAGCCTGGATTAATGAAGCATGTATTTTCTGCTCAACACTGGTTGACCGTATTATATCGGGATATCCTTCCGAAGAAGATCAGAGCCTTTGGAGGGAATGGGGATATAAGGATGAATTGATCGTAACCGGGGAGGGCTATGGCCTTTGGATTATTGAATCAGAACGGGACATAAGCCGTGATTTTCCGCTTCAGGACGCGGGAATGCCGGTTGTTTATGTGAAAGATATTAAGCCTTACAAAAAAAGAAAGGTAAGAATATTAAACGGTGCACACACATCTTTTGTACCGATATCGATTCTTATGGGATATGAAACAGTACTGGAAGCTGTGTCAGACAAAGTTATTGAGGAGTTTGTTATTGGATTATTAAAAGAAGAAATAATACCTACCATAGATCTGGATGTAAAGGAATCGGAAGAATTCGCAGATTCAGTATTGATAAGGTTTAAGAATCCCTATATAAGACATGAGCTTTCTGCCATTGCGCTTAACAGTATATCAAAATGGAAAACAAGATGTCTTCCGGCTATGCTGGATTATATAGATTTATTTGGAAAGCTTCCGGATAGAATGGTGTTTTCTCTTGCGGCACTTCTTAGGTATTACAGAGGAAAACGGAATCTTAACGGGCAGTATGAGGGCTTTGGCGATTATACAGATGAAAGAACTGCTTATGTAATACAAGATGAGAAGACGGTTACTGATATATTCGAAAAAACATCGAAATTGAAAACAGATGAATATGTGAGAAGCATTCTGTCAGATAAAAGAATATGGGGGATGGATTTAAATGAGATAGATGGCTTGTCAGAGCGCGTTACATCAAATATAAAAAATATCTCGAAGAATGCGAGAGAGACAATGTCTGCTATATGTACAAAATAACGGAAGTTTCTCAGGATATCGGAGGAAATATGAAGGCATTAAGAATTGATACAAAGGATAATGTGGCAGTATTGCTTGATGATGTGAATACAGGTGATGAGATAGAGATTACAGGATATGGAAAACTGCACATTGAAAAGAATATAAGACGTGGTAATAAGATTGCGCTTATGGATATAAAAAAAGGACGTGCAATCATTAAATATGGAGCTGTTATAGGTTATGCAACCGAAGACATAAGAGAGGGTTCGTGGGTACATACGCATAATGTTGTCACAGGATTGGATGGAATAATCGATTATCGATATGAACCGGAAGTTGTATCTCCGGACGGTAAGATAGATATATCCTGTGTATCACATGAATTTATGGGATATTTGAGGACAAACGGAGAAGTCGGTATCAGAAATGAGGTATGGATAATACCGACGGTTGCGTGTGTAAATGAAGTTGCAAAAAAACTGGAGGAACTCGGAAGAGCTTATGTGAGAGACAGTAGAAAAGAAATAGATGAAGTTGTTGCGTTTACACATCCGTATGGGTGCTCTCAGACAGGTGATGATAAAGATGCTACGGAAAAGGTGTTGGCAGGACTCGCTACCCATCCGAATGCAGGAGGAGTTTTACTTCTGGGGCTGGGATGTGAAAATTCGGGCGTTGAAGCAGTAATTGCCAAGATGAGTGAATATGATAAGACTCGTGTGAGCTATCTGATATGTCAGAATGTCGAGGATGAAATACAAGCAGGAGAAGCATTGCTGAAAGAACTTATAAATCGGGCATCAAAAGATGAACGCAAGAAGTCAGATATAGATAAACTGACATTGGGACTGAAATGCGGAGGATCTGACGGATTATCCGGTATAACAGCAAATCCGCTGCTGGGAAGCGTTGCGGATAGGCTTATTAATGCCGGAGGAAGCTGTATCATGACGGAAGTTCCGGAGATGTTTGGAGCTGAAAAGAATCTGATGAACCGATGCAAAAATGAAAAACTGTTTAATGAACTTGTAAATATGATAAACAGATTCAAGACGTATTTCATACAGAACAATCAGACAATATATGAGAATCCTTCGCCGGGGAATATTAAGGGTGGCATTACAACGCTTGAGGATAAATCATTGGGGTGTACACAGAAATCAGGAACGTCGCAGATATGCGGAATAATAGATTACGGTGATAAACGAAAAGATCGGGGATTGAATCTGTTATATGCGCCGGGGAACGATCCGGTAGCCGCAACGGCACTTGCTGCCGCTCATGTTCAAATGATTTTGTTCACTACGGGAAGAGGTACTCCGTTTGCTGCACCTGTTCCAACAATGAAGATATCTTCAAATTCGGAATTGGCTAAGAAAAAGAGTAATTGGATAGATTATGATGCCGGTAAACTGGTGGATGGGAAGGATAGAAATAAGGCAGCGGATGAGCTTTTTGAAAAAATAATAGCTTGTGCAGAAGGTGCAAAGGTGTGTTCGGAAAAAGCCGGATATCATGATATGGCGATTTTCAAGAGAGGAATTACATTATGACAAAACATTATCTTGCAGTAGATATAGGTGCATCGAGCGGAAGACATGTTATAGCACATATGGAAGGAAATGTGCTTGTTACAGAACAGATTTACAGATTTGATAATAAAATGGAAAAGCGTAGAGGAAGGCTTGTATGGGATATAGAAAGACTTTATGAGGAAGTGCTCGAGGGTATGAAGAGATGTGCCATGGCCGGTAAGATTCCTATTTCAATGGGAATTGATACATGGGGAGTTGATTATGTATATATCGATGAAGAAGGCCGATCTCTCGATGAGGTATATGCGTACAGAGATCCAAGAACAAACGATACTGATAAAGAACTTGAAAAGCTGATAAGCGCGGATGAGCTTTATGAACATACGGGAATACAGAAGCAGAAATTCAATACGATATATCAATTGTTTGAAGATAAGAAAAACAGAGCGGAAATATATGAAAAAGCTGATAAATTTCTGCTCATACCTGACTATCTGGCATTCAGACTGACCGGAAAGATATCAGCAGAGTATACAAATGCAACTACTACGGGAATGATCAATGCTAAAAAATGTGATTGGGATGAGGAACTGTCGGAAAGATTAGGCATCAGGAAAACTCTTTTCCCGAGATTGATAAATCCGGGCAGCAGAATTGGAAGATTATCTGCGGAAACAGTACAAAAGGTTGGATTTGATACAGAATATGTAAAGGTTGCATCTCATGATACAGCTTCGGCTGTTGCTGCTGTTCCTACTGATAAAGAGACAATATACATAAGCTCAGGAACATGGTCGCTGTTGGGAACAGAGATACATGAACCGGATTGTTCGAATGAGGCTAAAAAAGCGAATTTTACAAATGAAGGAGGAATCGAACATAGATATAGATTTCTGAAAAACATAATGGGTATGTGGATGATACAGTCAATCAGGCATGAGTACAATGATGAATATGATTTTCAGACAATATCTCAAATGGCAGAGGATTATGATAATAAATTATCAGATAAGCATAAGATTACGGACGTCATAGACGTGAATGACAGCAGCTTTCTGATGCCTGATAGTATGAAAAAGGCAATTGATGAAAAATGTGAAAAGCAGGGTATTGAAGTACCGAACAGTATAGAGGCCTATGCGGCACTCATTTACAGAAGTCTTGCGGATTGTTACAAAAAATCGATTGATGAACTGGAAGGTATTACGGGAGTAGTATACGAAACAATTCATATTGTCGGAGGCGGATCGAAGGCACAATATCTTAATCGATTGATAGAAAAAAACACATGTAAAAAAGTATATGCCGGTCCGGTGGAAGCAACAGCAGTAGGTAATATTTTTTTGCAGATGATCAGCGACGGTACATTTAAGGATATTAATGATGTGAGAAAGCATGTAATTGTGAAAGAATGATTTAGAAGGAGTTATTTCGATTATGAGTAAAGGATATGAAGAGGCAAAAAAGAAATATGAATTGCTGGGAATTGATACAGATCAGGTTATAGATAAGCTTAAAACAGTAAGCGTATCCGTTCATTGCTGGCAGGGAGATGATGTTAAAGGATTTGATCAGGATGGACCGCTGACAGGAGGAATACAGACGACGGGAAATTATCCGGGCAGAGCGAGAACGCCCGAAGAACTTATGAAAGATATGGCACTGGCTATGAGTATGATGCCCGGAACGCAAAAGCTGAATCTTCATGCAAGCTATGCAATATTTGATGAAGGAGAATTTGTTGACAGAGATAAGATAGAACCGAAACATTTTAAGAAATGGGTAGAATTTGCGAAGGAGAGAAAAATCGGGATAGATTTTAATCCCACATTTTTCTCACATGAGATGGTAAAGGATGGGCTTACACTTACTAGTCCCGATGAGGAGGTTAGAAAGTTCTGGATAGAACACGGAAAAGCATGTATCAGAATAAGTGAATATTTTGCTAAGGAAACCGGCAAAACATGTGTAATGAATATCTGGATACCGGATGGCTATAAGGATGTACCGGGAGACAGAATGGGACCGAGATTACGATACAAAGATTCCTTGGAAAAAATACTGTCTGAGAAGTATGACAGAGATATTGTAAAGGTTTGTGTTGAATCGAAGGTTTTCGGAATCGGATATGAATCATATACCGCAGGAAATGCGGAATTTACGCTTGGATTTGCTGCAACACATAAGGGTGTAATTCCGTTAATGGATAATGGCCATTATCATCCGACAGAAGTGGTTTCGGATAAAATTTCATCATTGCTCTGCTTTTTTGATGAAATCGCATTACATATAACAAGACCTGTTCGCTGGGATTCTGATCATGTGGTGATTCTTGATGATGAGACAAAGGAATTGGCAAAGGAAATAGTCAGATGTGACGGTTTTAACAGAGTATATATTGCATTGGATTATTTTGACGCGAGTATTAATAGAATTGCTGCCTGGGTAATAGGATACCGAAATGTTCAAAAGGCGCTTCTTTCGGCTATGTTGATCCCACATGAACAGGAGAAAAAACTTCAGGACGAAGGACGATATACTGAACTTATGATACTTCAGGAACAATTGAAAATGTATCCGATAGGGGATGTATGGGACAGATACTGCGATGAGTGTGGCGTTGGTGATGATGCCTCATGGTTTGAAAGAGTAAGAGAATATGAGAACACGGTATTGTTTAATCGATAAATAGTTACAGTGATTCAAATGATAGAAAGACGAGGAGAAACAGAAGTCATGAGAATTGAAGATACGGAATTCTTTAAAGGGTTTGTGAGAATGGCCGATGATGGATGGAATATGGGATGGCATGAAAGAAACGGAGGAAATCTTTCATATAGGTTGAAGAAAGAGGAAGTCGAATCGATAAACAGCAGCTTTAGCTGTGGGGAGTGGGAAAATATAGGTGTTACTGTTCCGCTGCTGGCTGAAGAATTCTTTATGGTTACCGGTTCGGGAAAGTTTTTCCGAAATGTAAAAGATAAGCCTGAAGATTCTGTATGTATAATAGAAATAGATGATAAGGGAGAGAAATACCGAATTGTTTGGGGCCTTATAAATGGAGGCAGACCTACATCCGAATTGCCTACACATCTTATGAATCATCAGGCTAAGAAGAGGATTACGAATGGAAAATACAGAGTGGTTTATCATGCACATACAACGAATATAATTGCTTTGACATATATACTTCCGTTGAAAGATGAGATATTTACAAGACATTTATGGGAAATGGCTACTGAGTGTCCGGTGGTATTTCCGGACGGAATCGGAGTGGTTGAATGGATGGTTCCGGGTGGAAGAGATATAGCAGAGGCTACAGAAAAGCTTATGGAAAAATATGATGCGGTTGTATGGGCACATCATGGACTTTTTGCAACCGGGGAGGATTTTGACCTGACATTCGGATTGATGCATACTATAGAGAAGGCTGCGGAAATCCTTATAAAGGTTTTTTCTACAAGATTTGATAAACTACAGACTATTATGCCTGATGATTTTAGAAGGCTTGCAAAGGATTTTAATGTTAATCTGCCGGAGAGATTTTTGCAATAGAATATAACAATACAGAATTAGAGAATAAATAATTGTATAAATAAATCTTAATAATTTAATTCATTATCCGATACATTTAGGATGCTTTTAAGACATATCCTATATCCGTGCACGAACAACAAAAGCGTTATGGAGGATTAAAAGTATTATGTTTAAGAAGTATTCAAAAAGAGTGTTAGCTATGTGCCTGGCACTTTCTCTCGCAGGCTGCGGGAAGGGTGAATCATACACAGTAGCGGATTATGAAGTGAATGCAAATGAGGAGGTATCCGCAAGTACAGAGATATCATCCGAAGCAGGGACTTCAACCGATTCTGCATCCGGTGCAGATGAAATCACGGAATTGCAGAGTGAAGGATGTCTCAGTAAAAAGCTCGGTGATCTCTCTCATGATTGGGCTGCCTCCTTTTCTACTGCAGGAATAGATGTGAATCTTAATGCCCATTCTGAAATAATGGATACAGATGAATTACCGGTATACAGGGTGTCGGAATTGAAGGAATCCGATATCAATGAGGAAGAGATAGTTAAGAATATTTTCGGAGACAGCGCAAAGAAAATTGAAGGAGATCTGGATAAAAATACCGGTGATTCAGCGTTGGTTGTAGAGCAGATCCAGCATTTATATTTCGGAATTCATCCTGAAGAGGTTCAAGGTCTTTCCTTTGAAGAGCAGATGGCAAAGAATACGGCACCGGGATGGGTTGATGAAGAAAACTATCATATACATACATATGAAGGAACCTATCAGAATACGGAATATCAGCTCTTCCTCGGATATGAAAAATCGTATAATTCAGCATATATAGCTCTTTTCCCTAAGTATCTGGGAAATTATTTCAATAATCAGGAGATCGATACAGCAGTATCCTTCTGGGTAGGCAACGATCTTGCGGAGCAGGGACCGATAAAGGAATTCCTCAGTCAGAATAAGCTGCAGGACAGTGATGTAGATGACAGGATCGATGAGGCCGAAAGTTTATTACGTGAGAAGTTCAATATGAAGATACCGGATGGTTACCTTGCAGACACCATGAGTGATTCGGGTTATGATAAGATGTATACATTTTATATCAATCAGAAGGCACTTAATGGTGCGGGATATAAAAATATGTTTGAAGTTGAAAACATATATGACCTGATGGATGCATTCGATAAAATGGGCGAGAACACATATATGCTTGATGGTTTTCAGTCACTGCCGTCTTATTCTCTGGGAGGCCAGGAGATTTTCGTGGATCCGCGAGGAGGATCAAACGGTGGAGTATATAATGGAGGAGAGGTTTATCTGACAGACGAAGGAGTCATGGGATTATGGATGGTTTATAATTTCCAGTATGAAGAAAAAATGTCTGAAAATGTTCCTATACTTGATTATGAAAGTGTGACCAAGGCATTTGAGGATGACCTTACCGAAACTCTGACTGCTGTGGATTTTAAGAATAGTACGCTGAACTTTGAAGATGTCAGAATGGTATATTATCCGGCAAAGTCGCCTGATGTTGAGGGAGAGATGACGCTTGTACCGGCGTGGGAATTCATGAACGGGACTTGTGATACATTCGTAATGATCAATGCCGTGGACGGAAGTCTGCTGGATATAATTCACTAGTTTTATTTCATTGATTAGAAGTCTGATGCGTGGTACAATATGTCACAGTTAGTGTCCCGACGGTTCGGGATCAAAAATTCGAAAAGAGGTTTCTGATATGAAAAATATGCTGAACTTCAAGAACTTCACGGCTGAAGAGCTGATGGGAATTCTTGAGCTTGCACTTGATATGAAGAAGAATCCTGAGAAGTATGCAGACAGCCTTAAAGGCAAGAAGCTTTATTCGCTGTTTGAGAAAACTTCTACAAGAACATTTCTTTCTTTTGCAACAGGTATAACAGAGCTTGGCGGAAGCTATTTCAACCAGCTTTGGGAGGATTCGAATTTCGTCCTCGGTGAGCCTGTTTCCGAGATTAAATATGTCTGCAGAAATGTAGATATCATCATGGCTCGTCTTGTAAAGAACGAGACAGTTGAACTTTTCGGAGAAAATGTTACAGTACCTTTTATCAACGGCTGTGACAGCTCTTATCATCCGTGCCAGATTCTTGCGGATGCGCTTACTATTTTAGAGAAGTTCGGTTCTCTGAATGTTAAGCTTCTTTTCATCGGAGCAAAGAATAATGTATTTAATTCACTTGTTGAGTTCTTCTCGAAGATGAAGATGGGAACAATCTACGGTCTTACACCGCTTGTTAACAATACAGCCTGCGGTCCTGATTTCTATGAGGAAGCAAAGGCATCAGGCCATTATGTTGAACTTGATCCGACAATGTCTATGGAAGAGGCAAAGGCTTATGTAAAGGATATGGATATTCTTTATACCGATACATGGGTTGATATGGAGTTCTTTAACAATCCTGCTTATCAGAAGCAGAAGGAAGAGACCCTTGCAAAGATGATGCCTTATCAGATAAATGATGAGCTTCTTGAAGGAAGTAAGGCAATCGTATTCCATGACATGCCGATGCATGTCGGTTTTGAAATTTCAGAAAGCGTTGAGAAGAAGCATCTCGATACTATTCTTGACGAAGCTGAAAATAGACGTCATGCCGAGAAAGCGGTTATGTATACTCTTCTTAATAATTTTTGATATTGATCAGCCCTGGGATTTTTCTCGGGGCTTTCTGTTGTGTAATTAAAAGATAAATAGGGAGGTAGATAAAAATGCAGCACTTGATCGATCCGATTGATTTATCCAAGGAAGAAATCGATGATATGTTACGCCTTGCGCAGGACATCATCAAGAACAAAGAAAAATACAGTGAGGTTTGCAAGGGCAAAAAGCTTGCAACACTTTTCTATGAACCAAGTACAAGAACAAGACTTAGCTTTGAAGCAGCTATGATGGAACTCGGAGGAAATGTACTGGGCTTCTCAGAAGCATCATCTTCATCAGCTACAAAGGGTGAAAGTGTAGAGGATACAGTCAGAGTAGTGGGATGCTTTGCGGATATCATAGCAATGCGTCATCCAAACGAGGGTGCACCTAAGCTTGCGTCTATGTATTCACCGGTTCCTATAATAAATGCGGGAGACGGCGGACATAATCATCCGACCCAGACTCTTACAGATCTTCTTACAATAGTAGAGGAGAAGGGACATCTTGATAACTTTACCATAGGACTTTGCGGAGACCTTAAGTTCGGTCGTACTGTACACAGTCTTATCAAGGCTCTTTCAAGATATGAGAATGTAAAGTTTGTACTTATATCCCCTAAGGAGCTTAAGGTTCCGGATTATATAATCGATGAAGTGATAACACCTGCAGGACTTCCTTATGAAGAAGTTGAATCACTTGAGGAAAATATCGGAAAGCTGGATGTTCTCTATATGACAAGAGTTCAGAGAGAGCGTTTCTTCAACGAGGCTGATTACGTAAGACTCAAGGATACCTATATCCTTGATAAGGCCAAGATGAAGCTGGCTAAGGAGGATATGAGAATCCTTCATCCGCTTCCTCGTGTAAACGAGATTGCCACTGCAGTTGACGAGGATCCGAGAGCAGCATATTTCCGACAGGTGCTTTACGGAAAGTACGTCAGAATGGCACTTATTATGAAGCTTTTGGGGCTCAGCGTTGAATAATCAGGTAATGACGTCGGAAAGTTGTTTGGTATATATTCAAAGGAGAATTAATATGAAGATAGACAGTATTCAGAACGGAATCGTACTTGATCATATAACAGCCGGAAATGCTATGAAGATCTATTATGATCTTGGGCTTGATAAGCTTGACTGCAGCGTTGCGCTTATTCAGAGAGTTAAGTCGAAGAAAATGGGTACAAAGGATATCATTAAGATTGATAAAGAGGAGTATGATCTTGATCTTGATGTCATCGGTTATATAGATCCTACAGTAACTGTGAGTATCATCAAGAACGGTGAGACTATTGAGAAGAAGAGAGTTGATCTTCCTGAGAAGCTTATAAACATCAAGAGATGTAAGAACCCTAGATGCGTTACAGCCATCGAGCCTGGAATCGATCATATCTTCAAGCTGACAGATCCTGAAAAGAGAATCTACAGATGCATTTACTGTGAGGCTGATAAGTAAGGAGACTATAGTGAACGAGTGGGACGGAAATAATAATTACAATTCATATAATTATTCTGCGAGCAGGCCTGCTTATCGGAACTCTAATAAAACGCTGACGCCTATCGGTATAATATTCACTCTGGTAGGTGTGGTATTTCTGATAGTCGGAATAGTTATTATGAATAATTCCCAAAAGAAGGCAAAAGCCTGTACAGGTGAAGCAAAAGCTACTGTAATAAGGCTTGATGAAGCCTACCATGAGGATGATGAGGGACATAAGTCAAAGGTTTATGCGCCTGTTGTAGAATATACAGTCGGAGGCGAAACCTATACGGAAATGTCTCCGGTACACAGCTCACCCTGTAATTTTACTGTAGGTCAGACTGTTATGGTTCATTATGACCCGGCAGATCCTCATGTAATGATAATAGAAGGAGATAATGGTACAAAGATGCTGTACATTATTTTCATTGCAGTGGGAGGATTCTTTACCTTACTGGGAATACTGTTTTATGTTTTCGGACTGAAGGTTAAGAGAGAAGGAATTTTGTTATGATGGGTCAGATAATCCTGGAAGTTATCGGAGGGATGGTTTCTCCTTATAGGCCTTGGAGTTATTGTAGCAGTATTTTTAGCTGTGGCGGGTGCGTCAATGCTGTACTACATTATAAAATAGGTTAATCATTTTGATATTTTTTATTCTTAAATAGTATATAACATAAATCCCTTGATATATCCTTAGATGTATTAGGGGATTTTTTAGTGAGCGGTATTAAGGATTTGAGAGGTGTGCGAATGAGAAAGAAGAATTATGTGGCATTGACACTTGCGGCAGCTCTGCTCCTTTCAGGCTGCGGTAATCAGAAAACACAGGATACAACTGCTCCGACAGAGGCTGCAACCGCAGCTGAAACAGAAGCTCCGACAGAGGCAGCATCCGAAGAAGCTACAGAGACTCAGGCTGAAGCTGACACGGAAGATACAGCATCGTCTGCTGATGCTGAACTTGCCGGCTTTGAAGTTATGAGCTATGTCACAGATGAATATAAGCTTGTATGGGATGAAGAGTTCAACGACTATGAGGGTGAGCTTTCAAAGGATGACTGGAACTATGAGGCTCATCAGGTCGGATGGGTTAACAGTGAGCTTCAGAAATATGTTGCCAGCAGTGATTATGCTTACGTTAAAGACGGAGAGCTGATCATTCAGCCTGTAAAGAATGAAGACGGAAGCTATGTTTCCGGACGTGTTAATA
This sequence comes from Eubacterium sp., assembly GCA_017634555.1. GTDB lineage: Bacteria > Bacillota > Clostridia > Lachnospirales > Lachnospiraceae > Eubacterium_Q. The sequence goes on from JAGBNF010000046.1 coordinate 39,004, forward strand.
CGAGCGGTAAACATGATTTTACATACGGAATCTTTGAGGCAAGGATCAAGGTACCTGAAGGAAAGGGATTTCTTCCGGCATTCTGGATGATGCCGACAGATGAGAATTATTACGGACAGTGGCCTAAGTGTGGTGAGATAGATATCATGGAGGTCCTTGGTGATTCCACAAACCGTCAGTACGGAACGCTTCATTTCGGTGAGCCTCATACACAGAAGCAGGGAACCTATGAACTGCACGGAGGAGACTTCTCAAAGGAATACCATGTATTTGCCGTAGAGTGGGAGCCGGGTGTTTTCCGCTGGTATGTGGACGGCGAGCTCTTCTATGAGAACAGTGACTGGTTTACGAAAAGAGAGGGTGAGGAAGAAAAGCCTTATCCGGCACCTTTCAATCAGCCATTCCATATGATACTTAATGTTGCTGTAGGAGGTTCCTGGCCGGGCTATCCTGATGAGACAACAATATTTGACGAGAGAGCTGCGATGTATGTTGATTATGTTCACGTATATCAGAAGGACAGCTATGATGAAAATGTTGAAAAGCCTGTAAAGGTTTTCAATGACCGTGAGCCTGATGAAACAGGCAACTATGTAAATAACAGTGATTTCAGCGAGGCCGAGGATCTGACGGATAATGAGAACTGGAAGTTCCTGCTCTTCAACGGCGGCGAAGGTGAAGCTGAGATTAAGGATAATGAGATCGTTATCACTTCAACAAATGCGGGAACAGAGGATTACAGCGTACAGCTTGTACAGCCTGATATGCCGCTCCACAAGGGGATGAAGTACAGACTTTCCTTCGATGCTTATGCAGAGGAAGATAGAACAATCATTACGGCAGTAACGGCACCTGAGGTGGACTGGATCCGTTACTTCCCTGATACAAAGGTTGAGCTTAACACCGAAATGCAGACCTTTACCTTCGAGTTTGATATGGAGGAAGAGGATGATGATAAGGCAAGAGTTGAGTTCAACATGGGCAAGCAGGATTCGACTGCAACTGTCCATATAACAAATGTGAGATTAGAGAAAATTCAGTAATAAACCCCTCATTACAGCAGCCGGATTGCTTATGTCCAGCTGCTGTATCCATTTAGAGAACGATATTTTTTAGGAGTCATTCCGACTACGGATTTAAAGGTCTGAATGAAATGACTCTGGGAAGAAAATGAAAGACGGAGAGCTATATCAGGCAGACTGTCGTCTGTGTTGCGGAGCATTTCCTGGGATAACTCAATTTTCTTCTCACGGATATAATCGCTGATCGGAAGCCCAAGTTCCTTTGCAAACTGACGCGACAGATAGCTGGAGGAGACTCCGGTATATTCCGAAAGATCCTTAATGGTTATACGATCATAGATGTGAGAATAAATATAGTCGACGCATTTGGTAATGGTACGCGACAAACCCTTATCCCTTTTGATAAGGCGCATTTTTCCGGTGAAGTCCAGCACCATGCTGTTGTGTATTGCTTCTACGGCTTCCTCCGTATGGGCGTCATCAAGCTTTCTTATATAGAAGTCACTCATTCTGAAAGCGTGTTCCGATTCGAGTCCACGTGCTATGCACATACGGGTAATAAGTGCGGCGGTGACTACCAGATGATACTTGAGATTCAGAACAGGATCCGAGGACAGCTGTCCGACTCCCTTATCATCAAGAAATCTGCGCTCTTCGCAGTTCTTATGAACGAAGTCCATATCACCGTCGGATACGGCGTGAAGGAATTTGAGTTCTTCACCTGTGTCTCTGTGAGTTTCGGCTTCCTCGGAAATCCAAAGATAGCTTTTTGTATTTTCATTATTTTTCATGGGCATTTCTCCCGATATGTTTAATTCATAAATTTAATATTTTTTCTATTTACATGATATACAAACATTATAACCTATATTAAACTTAATGTAACTTTTTATGTTCGTTAATGAGAGGGTGTAGTTATAAGGAGGTAAGTTTCTTATGAAAAGGTGGCTGGGATATGAGCACGGCGTGAATCTCGGAGGATGGCTGTCTCAGTGTGATCATACCAAAGAACGTTATGAAAATTTTATAAAGGCGGATGCATTTAAGCAGATAAAGGAGTGGGGACTGGATCATGTCCGTGTTCCTGTGGATTATAATCTGGTCGAGACTAAAGAAGGAGACTATATTGAGGAAGGCTTCCATTATATAGATCTGGCTATTCAGTGGAGCCGTGAATATGATCTCAATATGATCCTTGACCTGCATAAGACTTACGGTTTCTCATTTGATGAGGGCCATGGTGAAAGCGGCTTTTTTGAGAATGAGGAATATCAGGAGAGATTCTACAGATTATGGGAAGAGTTTGCGAGAAGATACGGAAACGTAGGAGATCATCTCGCATTTGAAATTCTGAATGAGGTTACAGAGAAGGAATACTGTGATCTCTGGAATGAGATATCAAAGAAATGTATCGCCAAGATCCGTGCCATCGCACCGGATGTAAAGATACTGATCGGCGGATATTATAATAATTCCATCGAAGCACTTCCGGATCTTCTGCCGCCTTATGATGAGAATATAATCTATAACTTCCATTGTTATGAACCGCTTATATTCACTCATCAGGGAGCTTACTGGATCCCTACTATGGATACGAGTTTCAGGGTTCCTGTGGATGCACCTTACAGCAAGCTTACAGCTGACACAAAGGAACAGATATCACAGGTATCCATCGGATTTGACAGCTTTGATCAGTCTGCATGTCTTGACGGAAGCTATTTCGATAAGTATTTTTCCGAGGCTGTAAGAATAGCTGAGGAAAGAAATGTAGCGCTTTACTGCGGAGAGTACGGAGTTATCGAGAATGCTACTCCGGAGGATACAGTTAAATGGTATGAGATCATTTCAAAGTCCTTCAATAAGTTCGGAATCGGAAGAGCTGCATGGAGCTATAAGGAAATGGATTTCGGTCTTTCGGATGAACGCCTTAATGATGTAAGGGATGAACTCATCAAGCTTTTATAATGTCTCTTTATATATTCTTATATATTTTTTACCGTCGGGCAGGTTTTATCCTGTCCGATTTTTCATTATAACGGATGATTTTATAATTATTCATTGCTTCTATAATTTCTGTATAAATGTGTTTTAAAAATTGTTTATTGGGTTTTGAATCAAATGACAGCGAGGAGGTTAATATGGACGACAATAACAATTATCAGGGTATGAGTCCAAACCAGCAGTACGGTGGTCCGCAGTATGATCCGAACCAGCAGTACGGTGGTCAGTACGATCCTAATCAGCAGCAGTACGGTCAGCAGTACGGCCAGCAGCAGTACGATGCAAGCCAGCAGTACGATGCAAGCCAGCAGTACGGTCAGCAGCAGTATGATGCAAGCCAGCAGTACGGCCAGCAGCAGTATGATGTAAATCAGCAGTACGGCCAGCAGCAGTACGATGCAAGCCAGCAGTACGGTCAGCAGCAGTATGATGCAAGCCAGCAGTACGGTCAGCAGCAGTATGATGCAAGCCGGCAGTACGGCCAGCAGCAGTATGACGCAGGTCAGCAGGCAGAGCAGCCGCAGCAGAGCAGTGGAATGCAGTATGCCGATTCACAGAACAGTTCATCACAGAGCGGTTCTACACAGGGTAGCGGCATGAAGTATGAGGGGCCTCAGTATACACAGCCTCAGAATTACGGACAGCCTGCATTTAATACAACAACTCCTAGCCCGACCGCAGCTCTAAGTTCTCCTGCAGGTCCGGACAATGCAGACGGCGGTCCGAAGAAACCTGTAAACAAGGGACTTATTATAGGACTTATCGCAGGTGCAGCGGTTATCATCGCAGCGGTGCTTCTTATATTTGTATTTGATGTATTCGGTATGAAGGGCGGAAAGCCTGAGGAAGCTGCAGAGAAGTTCTGTAAAGCATATGCAGAGCTTGATGCACAGGGGCTTATCGATACCATGGTTCCGGAAGCTAAGCAGTATATAGAAGAAATGGGACTCGGCGGATCCGTAGAAGAAATCCAGAGTGCCTTCGATATGCTTAAGGGCTTCGGTGTAACATTTACAGATACTAAGATAGGTACAGCTGAAAAGATCGATGTAGATACAGCTAAGTCTTATATGAAGGACGGCTATGGCGTTGATATTGAAGCTAAGGATGCAGCAAGGGTTAAGTGCTCAATGAATATGCATATGGAGCTGATGGGCGAATCAACAGACCAGCCTATGGATTTTGAGCTTACACTTGTTAAGCAGGGAAGTAAGTGGTATGTTGCCGGTTTTGAAGAGATAGGTTCAGATCAGCCTACAGACGGTGACGGCTATGATAATACAGAAGATGCAACTGAGGACTATGGTCTGAATACAGAAGATAATACAGAGGACAACACAGAGGATGCTACAGAAGATACAACTGAGGATGCCGGAAATACTGAGTCAAGTACATCCACAGCAGCTCCTACATTTACAGGTGAAGGTCTTGATGCAACTCTCTGGCTCTGGGGCTTCGATCAGAATGTATGGTCGTATAAGGAAGATAAGTTTACAGATAAAGAGAAGCAGTCAACTTTAACAATAGGTATTCCTAAGGATGATGATCCTGAGAAGTATCGTGTAAGCATTCAGGTTGATGCAAAGATCACAGATACATATATATTCAGAGAGAACCTTTTCGATTACGGATATGATTATCACGATTATGTAGACGGAAAGATTCCTACAGAGAATATCGGTGGAGTTGATTTCATAAAGTATGAGTCGGGAAGCAATATCACATATCTCGCACGTCTTGAAGGCGCTAACGAATCAATCCACATAAAGATTCAGGGTGAGACTGATGATGCAGCTATAAAGCCTGCACTTGAGAATATTGCATTTAAGGTTACCGATATCGGCAATACAGACGGCCCATGGTATTGGGAAGGTACAAGATTTGAAACAGAGGATTTGTCTGCAGAGACAGCCGGATTTACTATCAATTCCAAGTACCTTAAGATGGCAGATCCTCTCATTACACATGAAGTATTTGATCATCAGATAGCTTATGCGGATGGATGCATATATCTTCTTGATGATTTGAAAACAATACGCAAATATAATATCGGAGAAACAGGTCTTGAACTTGCAGAAGAGTACAAGGTTGATGCAGATTTTAAGAATATGGTTTCTACGGATGACGGAAGAATATTCCTTTCAGGTTATTCAAAGCCGCTTGTTGAGTGGAAGGATGGCCAGGTTATAAAGGAATACGAAGGTAAAGCTAATTATATTTATATGGCTCCTAGCGGATCCTTCGGTATCGCTAATTATTCAAAGGGTGAGAACGTAGGTAAGGTAAGCTTCTCAGGCGACAGCTTCGAGATCACTCCTATGCCACTTGCAGAGGTTGGAACTATTGCACACCTCAATGTAAGTAACGAGCACATTTTCGCATGCGGATATTCATCTGATGAAAACGAAAAGGGCTTTAAGGTATTTGTATATGATACAGAAGGAAATTACCAGGCAACTCTCGGTGGTGTTGATGAAGATCACGGACTCGGATCTTTAACATATATTTTCGATACAGCCAACGGATACATGGGAATGGACGGAAATATGAGAAAGATCATGTTCTGGGATAAGAGTGGAGCATGTATAGGAACTCTTGAAGACAGTGATCTTTTCGGAACACATTATCCATGGTTTGCAGATTCTGTACTTACACCTGACGGAACAATGTTTACTGTAATGACAGAGGAACGCAGTGATAAATCAGCTAAGGAAGTCCTTGTATATATGATGAGCGGCTTCTAAAAAATTAAAAAAATCGTCAAAATGACGGAAAAAACACGGTTTGTTAACAAATTCTTAATATTTTTTGTTTACAAATCCACAAAATGTGTTATAATATCAAGGATTATGGGTTTTTATAGCCTGTAATACTTGTAATTATTTAAACAGAGGAAGACTGTATAAAATGGAACAATATGCTATAAAAGGTGGCGTTCATCTTGAAGGCGAGGTTGTTATAAGCGGAGCCAAGAATGCGGCTTTAGGTATCCTTGCAGCTGCGATAATGACAGAAGATGAATGCACTATAGAGAATGTGCCATACGTTTCGGATACGATCACACTCCTGAAAGCTATCGAGAATATCGGAGCTTCGGTTAAATACATAGATAAACATACGGTTGTTATTTGCGGTAAGGGCATCAGAGGAGATGCAGGACTTTCTGTAGACGATGAGTTTATCAGAAAGATCAGAGCTTCTTACTACCTTATCGGCGCACTTCTCGGAAGATTTAAGTATGCAGACGTAGCTCTCCCGGGCGGATGCGATATCGGTGCACGCCCTATAGACCTTCACATCAAAGGTTTTAACAAACTGGGTGCTACAACAGAGATAGTAGCCGGCGGCAAGATCGTTGCTAAGGCTGAAAGATTAAACGGCGCACACATTTATCTTGATACGGTTTCTGTAGGTGCAACAATCAACATTATGCTTGCTGCTGCACTTTCAGAAGGAAAGACAACTATAGAGAATGCAGCAAAAGAGCCGCATATCGTTGATGTTGCCAACTTCTTAAATACAATGGGAGCTAATATCAAGGGTGCAGGTACTGATGTGATCAGAGTTCGCGGAGTTGAAAGACTTCACGGTGCTGAATATTCTATTATTCCTGATCAGATCGAGGCAGGTACGTTCATGGCAATGGCTGTGGCTACTAGAGGAAATGTACTTATCAAGAATGTTATCCCTAAGCATCTCGAGGCAATCTCATCCAAGCTTATTGAGATGGGTGCAAATGTTATCGAGTATGATGATTCTGTAAGAGTCATGGCTGATGGTGAGCTGAAGGCCACACAGATAAAGACTCTTCCATATCCGGGATTCCCTACAGATATGCAGGCACAGATGGCTACAGTTCTCGGCATCGCAGCCGGAACAAGCCTTGTTACAGAAAGCATTTTCGAGAACAGATTCAGATATGTATCTGAGCTTGCAAGAATGGGAGCTAAGATCAGAGTCGAGAATAATACAGCAATCATTTCCGGTGTAAATAAGTATGCCGGTGCAAGGATTACTGCTTCGGATCTCAGAGCAGGTGCTGCACTTGTTATAGCAGCTCTGGCAGCAGAGGGTTACAGTACCATCGATGAGATTCAGTATATCAAGCGTGGTTATGAGGATTTCGATGCAAAGGTTCGTATGCTCGGCGGTCATATGCAGATCATAGACTCGGACCGGGATATGCAGAAATTTAAACTCCGCGTAGGATAAAAATAAATTCTTGTTTGAAACGTAACAAATATGTATAATGTCGGGTAGACGGGCCAGTCTGCCCGATTTTTATTTTTTTGATTTCGGAAATCATTAGTCCGTTATCAGAAGGGAGAGTATTAGAAATGGCAAAGAAACCTTATTACATTACGACAGCAATTGCGTATGCTTCAGGTAAGCCTCATATAGGTAATACCTATGAGATCGTACTTGCGGATAGTATAGCAAGGTACAAGAGATTCATCGGTTATGACGTAAGATTCCAGACAGGAACCGATGAGCATGGACAGAAGATCGAGACAAAGGCTTTCGAGAGTCTTTCAACACCACAGGAGTTTGTTGATGAGAAGGCCGGAGAGATCAAGAGAATCTGGGATCTGATGAATACATCATATGATAAGTTTATCAGAACAACAGATGCAGATCACACTGTTCAGATTCAGAAGATTTTCAAGAAGCTTTACGATAAGGGCGACATTTACAAGAGTGAGTACGAAGGACTTTACTGTACACCTTGTGAGTCATTCTGGACAAAGGCACAGCTCGTAGACGGCTGCTGTCCTGACTGCGGACGCCCGGTATCTCCTGCAAAGGAGGAGGCATACTTCTTCAAGATGAGCAAGTATGCTGACAGGCTTATCAAATATATCGAGGACAATCCGGAGTTTATTCAGCCGGAGTCAAGAAAGAACGAGATGATCAACACATTCCTGAAGCCGGGTCTCCAGGATCTGTGTGTTTCAAGAACTTCATTCAAGTGGGGTATCCCGGTTGATTTCGATCCGAAGCATGTAGTATATGTATGGATCGATGCACTCAGCAACTATATCACCGGTCTCGGTTATGATGTTGACGGTAATTCAGATCCTATGTTCAGTAAGTACTGGCCATGTGATCTTCACCTTATAGGTAAGGATATCCTCAGATTCCATACTATTTACTGGCCGATAATGCTCATGGCTCTCGACCTTCCGCTTCCTAAGCAGGTATTCGGTCATCCATGGCTTATCCAGAGTGACGGAAAGATGAGTAAGTCCAGAGGAAATGTAATCTATGCCGATGATATGGTAGATTACTTCGGCGTTGATGCCGTAAGATATTTCCTTCTTCATGAGATGCCATTCGAGAACGACGGTGTTGTATCATGGGAGCTCATGATCGAGAGATTCAATTCCGATCTTGCAAATGTACTCGGAAATCTCGTTAACAGAACAATATCAATGAGCAACAAGTATTTCGGCGGCGTTGTTGAGAACAAGAACGTTAACGAAGAGGTTGATGAGGATCTGAAGAAGGTTGTTGTCGACACAAGACTTAAGGTTAACAAGTTTATGGATGATCTTCGTGTTGCTGATGCAATCACAGAGATCTGGAATCTCTTCAAGAGATGCAACAAGTATATAGATGAGACACTTCCATGGGCACTTGCTAAGGATGAGTCAAAGGCTGACAGACTGAGAACAGTACTGTACAACCTTGTAGAGGGTATCTCAATCGGAGCAACACTCCTTGAGCCATTCCTTCCTGATACAAGCAAGAGAATCCTTGAGCAGCTCGGAACAGAGAGGCGTTCGGTTACCGACCTTGGAGAGTTCGGACTTTATCCGTCAGGCAACAAGGTTACAGATTCTCCGGAGATCCTGTTCCAGAGAATAGATGAGAATAAGATGCTTGAAGAGCTTGCAAAGAGATTCCCTCCGAAGGAAGAAGAGCCTGAAGAGCCTAAGAAGTCAAAGAAGGATGATGAGAAGACAGAGCCTGCTACAGTAGACAGTCTTGTTAAGCAGGAGATCACCATAGACGACTTTGATAAGATGCAGCTTCAGATCGGAGAGGTATTATCATGTGAGGCAGTTCCGAAGTCAAAGAAGCTTATCTGTTCACAGGTAAAGGTTACGGGACGTACTCTTCAGATAGTATCGGGAATCAAGAATTTCTATTCACCTGAAGACATGGTTGGTAAGAAGGTTGTTGTAATTACAAACCTTAAGCCTGCTAAGCTTGCAGGAATACTTTCAGAGGGTATGCTTCTCTGTGCAGAGGATGAGGAAGGCAATCTTGCACTCCTTACAGCCGAGAAGGATATGCCTGCAGGATCTATGATCAGCTAATAGAATGATAAAATGATAAAAATGGGTCAATTCATTTAGGTATGGATTGACCCATTTGCTATATACAGGGGAAATGTGTTATAATACCAAAGGTTGTTTTTAAGGAGAGACAACTTTCGAAAGGTTAAGAACCTTAGCGCCAGACAGTCATAGCTGTGGCTGTTGACGAGGGACAGAGTTATCGAAAATTCGGCGGATGCTCTGTCGGGATGGCACATCTCGTAAGTTCTGCTTTTAAAACCCCGAGCGATCGGAAAACAGAGGGGCAGTTCAAGTGCTTTATTTGTTGCGTATTTTACTATTCACATTTTAGAAGAATCACAGGCTGTTTGCTTACTTGTAAGCAAAACTGCCTGAGATTCTTCTATAACTGCGTAGCAGCAACATAAAAAACATGAAATAATGAGTCTCCGAAAGGAGACAGTAAGGTGCGAAGCACCGTCATTATGAATGTTTTTTATGTTGAATGTGAATAGTACAGAGTGTTTTCATGAAACACCGCAAGGACATATAAAGAAAAAGATTACGAGGTAAAAAATAATATGTGTGGAATAATTGGTTACACAGGGGATAATCCGGTTAAGGATATCCTCATTAACGGTTTAAAGCAGCTTGAGTATCGTGGTTATGACAGTGCAGGAATTGCAGTTTATGACCCGAAGACAGGCATAGTTATAAAGAAGAGAACAGGAAGGGTTGCGGAGCTTGAAGAGGCCGCAAAGGATGTGGCACAAGACGCAACATGCGGTATCGGTCACACCAGATGGGCAACCCACGGTGGAGTTACCGAAGAAAATGCTCATCCTCACAGATGCGGCAGTGTTACTCTCATTCATAACGGTATCATAGAGAATTATAAGGAACTTACAGTCGAGTACGGACTTAAGGAATCTCTTAAGTCAGAGACTGATACAGAGGTTGTTGCAGCGCTTCTGGATAAGCTTTACGATGGTGATCCATATAAGGCTATCAAGCAGGCTGTGAACCTTCTTGCAGGTTCTTTTGCTCTGTGCATAATCTTTGACGATCAGCCGGGAAAAATCTTCGCAGTAAGAAATGTCAGCCCTATGATAGCAGCAGACTTTGAAGGCGGCTCGATCATTGCGTCGGATCTGACGGCAGTTATCTCATTTTCGAAAAAATATTTCGTAGTACCGGAATATCATATAATAACTCTTACACCGGATGGTATCGGAGTTCAGGATCTTAAGGGCAGAAAGGTTGAGCCTGAGTATCTTGAGGTTAATTGGGATATAACTTCTGCGCAGAAGGGCGGATATCCACATTTCATGCTTAAGGAAATCTATGAGCAGCCGGAAGCACTTGAGAGAACTATCACTCCAAGAATTCAGAACGGTCTTCCTGATTTTACAGAGGACGGGATTGATGACAGTGTTCTGAAGAATCTGAAGAATATCAACATAGTAGCATGCGGTACTGCAATGTATGCCGGAATGGTAGGAAAGTCACTTATTGAGACAAGACTCAGAATTCCTGTAACGGTTGAAATTGCATCTGAGTTCAGATATAAGGATCCGATCATCGATAGCGATACACTTACTATTGTTGTTTCACAGTCAGGTGAGACAATCGATACACTTGAAGCTCTCAGACTTGCAAAGCATAAGGACAGCAAGGTCCTTTCAATCGTAAACGTAAAGGGTTCAACCATCGCACGTGAGAGTGATTATGTTCTTTATACACATGCAGGTCCGGAAATTGCAGTTGCAAGTACAAAGGCTTATACGGTTCAGATTTCCGCAATGTATCTGCTTGCGGCACGTATCGGACTCGTTAAAGGAATTCTTTCCGAGAGCGTTGTAAAGAAATTCATGACAAGACTTCTTTCTGTAGGCGACATCATCAAGGAGACACTTCAGGAAGCAGACAGGATCAAGGAAGTTGCAAATCATATAAAGAATGCACCGGATGCGTTCTACATCGGAAGAGGAATCGATTATACCATGAGTCTTGAGGCATCACTCAAGCTTAAGGAGATTTCATATATACATGCAGAGGCTTATGCGGCAGGAGAACTGAAGCACGGAACCATAGCACTGATCTCTGAAAATGTACCGGTCATCGCTATTGCCAGTGAGGAGCATGTATACAGCAAGATAATTTCAAATGTAAGAGAGGTTAAGTCCAGAGGCGCATATGTTATTCTGGTAACCTCAGGAGATAAATCAGAAAGTACCGAAGTTTGTGACAGACAGATCAGGATACCGAAGGTAGACAGTATCTTCTCGGTATTCGCTATTGCAGTAGTTATTCAGCTTATCGCATATTACACATCCGACGCAAAGGGACTGGATGTTGATAAGCCGAGAAACCTTGCGAAGTCGGTTACGGTAGAGTAAACATTTAATAATTGGGAAGAAAGAGAGACTGTAACCATGTATACAATTTTAGATCTTTATGACCTTGACCATACTCTGGCAAAGGATTACCTTTCACAGTTTACCTATCCTTGGGAAGCTCTTAAGGGAATCAAGGATTTTATACTGCGTCTTGGTCCTACACTGGGTGAGGATTATGAAGAAGTGTCGGAGAATGTATGGGTGCATAAAACAGCAACTGTTTATCCGTCAGCTTATCTCGGGGCTCCTTGTATCATAGGACCGAACACAGAGGTAAGACACTGTGCATTTATCCGCGGCTCGGCGCTTGTGGGTGCGGACTGCGTTGTGGGTAACAGTGTTGAGTTAAAAAATGTTATCTTATTCGATCATGTTCAGACTCCGCATTACAATTATGTGGGTGATTCGATCCTGGGCTATTTCAGCCATATGGGTGCGGGAAGCATAACAAGTAATGTTAAGAGTGACAAGGAACTTGTTATCGTTCATGACGGAACAGAGAGAATGGAGACCGGAATCAAGAAGTTCGGTGCCATGCTCGGCGATTATGTTGAAGTCGGATGTAATGCGGTATGTAATCCGGGAACGGTCATCGGCCGCCATTCAAATGTTTACCCGACTTCCTGCGTAAGAGGAGTTGTTCCTGAAAAATCCATTTGGAAAGATAACGGGGTAGTCATTCACAAGGAGGATAAATAAGATGGGTAAGTATTTCGGAACAGACGGCTTCAGAGGAGAGGCTAACAAGGACCTGACATTTGAGCACGCTGTTCAGATCGGACGTTTTCTCGGATGGTACTACGGTGCCAGACAGAATAAGAAGGCTAAGATCGTAATCGGTAAAGATACAAGAAGAAGTTCATATATGTTTGAATATGCACTCTGTACAGGTCTTATGGCCAGCGGTGCGGATGCATATATCATGCATGTAACCACAACTCCTTCGGTAGCATATATAACAAGAGTTGATGGATTTGACTGCGGTATCATGATCTCTGCATCACATAATCCATATTATGATAACGGCATCAAGCTTCTTAACGGAAGCGGTGAGAAGATGGATGAAGAGACAATACTCAAGGTTGAAGACTATATTGACGGAAAGCTTGAGATTCCGATCGCCGAGAGAAACGAGATCGGACGTACGGTAGACTATGTAGCCGGCCGTAATCGTTACATGGGATATCTTATCTCACTCAGCAAGTACAGCTTTAAGGATATAAAGGTTGGACTTGATGTGGCTAACGGTGCAGCATGGCAGATAGCAAAGAGCGTTTTCGATGCGCTTGGTGCAAAGACATTTGTTATGAACGATGCACCGGACGGATATAATATCAATACAGACTGCGGTTCTACTCACATAGAGCATCTTCAGAAGTTTGTTGTTGAGAAGGGACTGGATGTTGGTTTTGCTTACGACGGAGATGCAGACAGATGTCTGTGTGTAGATGAGAAGGGAAATGTGATCACAGGAGATCATATCCTCTACATTTACGGACTTTATATGAAGGAGCGCGGAAAGCTGATCAACAACAAGGTTGTTACAACAGTTATGAGCAACTTCGGTCTTTATAAGGCGTTTGACAAAGTAGGAATCGAGTACGATAAGACTAAGGTCGGCGATAAGTATGTATATGAGAACATGGTAAGTACAGGAAACCGTATCGGCGGTGAACAGTCGGGACATATCATTTTCTCAAAATATGCAACTACCGGAGACGGTATACTTACAAGCCTTAAGATGATGGAGGTTCTTCTCGCTAAGGAGAAGACAATGTCAGAGCTTGCAGCGCCGGTTGTATATTATCCGCAGGTTCTTAAGAATGTACGCGTTAAGAGTAAGCCGGATGCGCAGAATGATCCTGATGTACAGGCAGCTGTTGCAAAGGTGGCGGAAGAGCTGGGAGATACCGGACGTATACTTGTCCGTGAATCAGGTACAGAGCCTGTTATCCGTGTAATGGTTGAGGCTGAAAGCGATGAGGTCTGTGAGAAGCTTGTCGATGATGTTATCGAAGTCATTAAGGCTAAGGGACATATAGCTGAAGCGTAAATACCAAAAATAAAAACATTAAAATCCGGAGCTATAAATCAAAAAGCTTCCCATATCAGAGTGATATGGGAAGCTTTTTGATTTACTGTTCAGTTGTATTTGTTTCAGTGTCCGCTTCAGTATCCGATTCGGTATCAATGTCTTCCTCGGTTACTTCTTCATAATCTGTGTTTTCGTCTGCATCTGTGTCGGATGAAACCTCAGCAGCTTCGGCTTCTTTTTCATACTTGGAAGCATCTGTTGAGAGGATAGCCATATCGATGTTTCGGAAATCCTCATTACTGATATAGAAGTTTGAATCGCTCAGGATTATTCTTACCTTGATGGTTACAGGATCACCGTATTCCATCTTGTCACTGGCTTTATCGAGGATATCGATGATGCCGGCTGCGAATTCATGTTCGTAATCTTCTTTAACGTAGTTGTTATAATCACCGTTCTCAACTCTCTTGTTGAAGTCCTCGACATAAGCGAGTACCTCGTCGTGTGTCTGGTTGAGAAGATTGATAGGCTCGATAGTTACTGTTACATAATAGATATTGTTGTCCTTGACTGCAGGATCCGTATGGAAGCGCGCCTTGGAATATATCTTCTTTGCAAGCTCAACCATCTTAGGAGCAAGCTCTACATCCGATGAAATCTCAAGTCCATAGAAGGATTCAAGATTGTTTGCAAGTCTGGTAACGTTCTGCAGATACATGGCATCCGCGTCATCCTGATTTGCACCGGTGCTTCGGACATACTGTTCACAGCTGTTCAGATAGTTCGCTGTAATAAGACTGTCTACATAGGTCTGATATCGAATCTCTCTGTCATCGCCGCAGGCCGATAAGCTTAACAGCATTATCAGCATCAGACTGATGGCCGAAAATATTCTTATTTTGTTATACTTCATTTTAATAACCTTTCAATTTCTTATTGGAAACAACATATACATGATATCATAAAAATCGGATATATCAACTTAAAATACTCTTAATAAAATATATAGATGCAATAAAAAAAGTTTTATGTTATACTAACGCGTAGTATGTCGATAAATACTACATTTTAACAAATTCATCAGTGTTGAAAGGGGCTTTAACGATGGAATTAGAGATCAAGACAGTATCGTTTGGTGGTTACGATAAAAAAGCAGTTGAGGCTTATATAGAGGGACAGCAGGAAGATTATGAGAAGCAGATTTCAAAGCTTAAGGAAGATACTGCTAAGCTTAGTGAGGCTGTTAAGGGACTTCAGCAGATGCGTGAAGTTAACAAGACAGAGACTGACAGCGTTATAGATAACCTGAAGAATGTAAACGAGAAGCTTGAGAATGAGCTCGAGAGGATGAAGGTTGAGCTTGAGGATTACAAGAAGAGAGATATGGAGGCTGCTACAAGATATGAGTCAATCTCAAGAACACTTCTTGCAGCCAGAGAATCAGCAGATGAGCTCACAAGAAAAACTACTGAGGACTGCGAGGCAAGAACAGCTGAGACAACAGCACAGTGCCAGCAGATGATAGAAGAGACAACAGCACAGTGTGACAGCCTTAAGACATCTACTGAAGCAGAGTGCAACAGAATGATCAAGGAGACTGAAGAGTCCTGTAAGGAACAGCGCGATGCTGCTGAGTATGAGTGCTCAACACTCAGAAGAACAACTAAGGAAGAGACAGATCAGTTAAGTGCAGAAACAAAGGAAAGATGCGACAGACTGAATACAGAGACAGATGAGAACTGTGCAAGAAAGAATCAGGAGACTGAAGAGTACTGCAGCAATCTTATGAGTACTACAGAGGCTGACTGCAAGAAGCTTAAGGAAGATACAGAAGCTGAATGCACAAAACTTAAGGAAGAAACACTTGAAGAGTGTGAGATTAAGAAGGCTGCTACAAGAGAGGAGATTCGTCAGAACAGATCTGCTGTTAAGAAGGAATTCGATTCTATCAGCGAATATCTTTCAAATCTTCAGAATGCACTCACTGATGTAAATGCTGCTGTAGATAATACAAAGAAGATTTCCGAAAGTGCATTTTCTGATTTAAGCGGATCACAGGCTTAATAAGTTTTTTACTAGCGGATTAGAGGGGCATTCAAATGCCCCTCTTTGTACGTAAGTTGGGGTTTGGAGTTTACATACTTGATGCGTAAGCAGGAGAAGGTTGAGTATGAATACAGAGAGAGATTATCTATATCTGGCGGTCGAGAAGGCCGGCTGTGTAGTAATGGTAAGACATTTTGACAGTGCCGAGAAGATCAGACGCAGTAAGATCGAGTATATATCCGATAACGTCGAAAGAATCGGCATGAATATTCAGACAGTCAAAAAAGGATATCGTCTTCCGGAGGATTATATTCATCCGGATGACAGAGAAGGATTTGCAGATGCTATGGCTCGTGCTTTCAGATTGGGAAATGATTTTTCCTATGAGCTGAGAGTCATTGGCGATGACGGTGTCCTGAGACGAATAAATATGGATGTTATCTTTCTGAAAACAGAGGATAAGGATTTCCTTGTGGAGTACATTTTCAGAGAGCTGGCAAGATATAAGCAGGAAACTGTGGGCGGACAGATTGATAAAGAAGATCTGTCATCAATCAAGTTTACCAAAGAATTCATAGACCAGAATATGCTTGAAGACTATTTCAATAATTATGCGTCTTCATGCGACCTGTATTCTACAGTTCTTGATCTGAACGGCAGGATAATCGTGGAGCCTTCTGGACCGAAGAGCTATCTGGGTGAATTCTATAACTATATGGAAAATCTGGAGTATGATCCGTTCTTTTCAAAGATAAAGAATTCGGTGGTACAGGATATAGGACCGCTTTTCATGGAGCTTGAAGAGATAGGAACGGAAAGTACTTATTCTGAGGGCAGACTTTCGGCAGCGCCTATCGTTATCAACGGTATCTGCTGCGGAATCTGGATCATGTATGCCCATAACGCCGCTCAGGCGCAGAAGCTCTTTAAGGTATACAGAAATCAGTGGTCCATCGCGGAAGTGATGTCATCACATTTATCAAAGCTTTATTCGAAATCCATATCCGTTGCCGAAGATATATCGGAGAGGGATGCACTGGAATTTGAAATACAGGGAAAGAAAATCGTTAACAGCATAATGGCTGAAATGGACGAGGGTGAGCTTGATCTTGAGAAATGCTTTGCTAAGGTCGGAACACTTCTCGGTGTGGATCATGTGGTCTACTATATGAACGATCCTAGTAATCCGGAGAAGATGAATCTCGGTGAATTCTGGTCAAGAGAAGGAAAGGCTTCAATGGGTAAACAGCCTTTCGAATGGAATCACGATCATTATGATAAGGACATCCAGATGAAGATCAGGGATGAGGGAATTGTGATCGACAGTAAGTCCATGACCAACAAGATGAGGGTTGAGGTCTTTGAGGGAAATGTGCGAGCAATCATGGTATTTCCTTTAAAGAGAAAGAAGAAGTATTACGGCCGCCTGATCTTTATTGAGAATTCAAGAGAAAGATTATGGAAAGAATCGGAAGTAAACTTCGCAAGAGAGATAACCAAGCTGGTTGCAAAGAGTGTTGCTGCCCGTGAGGAAAATGTAGGTTTTACCGAAGATCTTGAGATGATGTATACTGTACTGGATGCGGTTGATTCTATAGCATTTATCAGAAATGATGATACCGGCAGGATAGTATACTGTAATGATGCATTTAAGAAATTAGTCAATACGGATATGGTCGGAGCTGACAGCTTCAGGATGATCCCGAAGGGCGTGGAAGACTTATCTGTATTGTCAGATAACCCTAAGACATCAGCAGAAAAAAAGAACAGTACCAGATTCACAAGATATATAAATGAACTGGGCGGAATCTTTGATGTTTCCGAAATCTATTTAGATTCGAAAAATGGGGAGAAAATGGCTGCTATCATACTTGTACCGGCAGCCGGTTAAGAAGGAGATATATAAATGGCTAATCTTGATATTGGAATAGATCTGGGAAGCGCCAATATCCTTATATATGTTAAGGGAAGAGGCGTAGTTCTCAGTGAACCTTCCGTTATCGCATACGATAAAGATTCAGAGAGGATTGTTGAGATAGGTGATGAGGCAAAGGCAATGCTCGGAAGAACACCGGGTAACCTTACAGCAATCAGACCTCTCAAGCACGGTGTTATATCAGAGGCAACCAAGACTGAGAAGATGCTGAAGTATTTTATCAGGAAGGCTGTTGGAAGGAATTTCTTCGGAAGAAGACCGAGAATATCTGTCTGTGTTCCTTCAGGTGCCACAGAGGTTGAGAGACGTGCTGTAGAGGACGCTGCATACAACGCAGGAGCAAGATATGTTTTCCTCGTTGAGGAGCCTGTGGCAGCAGCTCTCGGAGCCGGACTTGATATTACAAGACCGGTAGGTAATCTTGTAGTCGATATCGGAGGAGGAACAACCGATATAGCAGTCATTTCTATGGGTGGCGCCGTAGTTACCGCTTCATCTAAGGTTGCGGGAGACGACTTCAGCGACGCTATCACAAGATATATCAGAAAAAGATATAACATCCTTATAGGAGATGTTACGGCCGAGGAGATCAAGATGACCATCGGTACATGTTATAAGAGGCCGGAGAACATTTCCATGGATATAAGAGGAAGAGACCTTGTTACGGGACTTCCTAAGACTATAACTATTACATCCGATGAAACAGAGGAGGCTCTGCGTGAGACGGTAGCAAAGGTTGTAGAGGAGATACGTTCGGTGTTTGAGAAGACGCCGCCTGAACTGGCAGCGGATATAGCCGACAGAGGTATCATCCTTACAGGCGGTGGATCGCTGCTTCATGGTTTTGAGCAGCTCCTGGAAGAGAAGACGGGAATCGGAGTAATGACAGCAGAGAATCCGATGCAGGTAGTTGCAATCGGAGCAGGTAAGTATATTGACTTTCTGGAGGATATGGATCGATAAGCCGAATGTATGAGGATACGATCCGGGATTATGGAATTATGTGTCAGCGCATCATAAATGGTGTGCTGACACTTTGTGCATTAGTTGAGGCAATGTCAAATGCGAAGCATATGACTTCGATTCTGTAAACAGACTTGTATTTATACAAATGTCTGTTTATCAGAATTGAAGTCATATATACCGAAGGCATATATGACTTTGCCGAGACTGCATCATCGAGCAGGAGTATCCTGCTCGATGATGCGAATAATTGATGCAAGGTAATATAGGAGACAGCGCATTATATGATCAGAGAAGGTTATATAAACAAGATAATATTCACCAGCGAGGATACGGGCTATACTGTCTTCAGTGTTGAAACTGCGGACGGTGAGGATGTTTTCGTGTGCAGCTATCCGGGCATTGCAGAAGGAATGTATGTACGCGGTGAGGGCCAGTACGAGCATCATCCGCGATATGATATACAGTTTGTATGTGATACGGTGGAACTTTCTATGCCGGATGATCTGGAGGGAATAAAAAGATTTCTTGCTTCAGGCATCATCAAGGGCATTAAGGAGGTAATGGCCACCAGGATAATCATGAAGTTTAAAGAGGATACTCTTCGCATCATCGAGGAGGAACCTGAAAGACTTGCAGAGATAAAGGGAATTACCGAGAAGAGAGCGCGTCAGATTGCAATCTCCTTCAGAGAGAATTCCGAGTACAGGAAGGTTATCGTATTCCTTACTCAGTACGGAATCAGTGTAAAGCTTGCGATGAAGATATATCGTGAGTTCGGAGAGGATATCTACCGCGTGATCAAGGAGAATCCGTACAGGATTGCCGATGAGATACCGGGTGTGGGCTTCAGGACAGCGGACGGTATTGCAATGAGAGCCGGTATTCCTGTGGATTCTAAGTTCAGGCTCCGTTCGGCTGTAATATATGTCCTTAATCAGATAATGGCTATGGGGCACATTTATATTCCTGAGGAAATGCTGATCAGAAAATGCTATGAGCTTGTGGAGGGAGATTCCGAGGAGGATTTCACCTATTATGAGGATGGTCAGTCTGTAGGTGAAGAGTTTACAGCAAGGCTTCATGATCTTCTGCTTGAGATGGCAATGGACGGAAGCATCGTGATGAAGATACATAAGATAGATGGAGAGGAAACACCTGTATGTTATTCCAGATGGAATTATTACAGCGAAACCTCATCCGCAAGAATGCTTATAGATCTCAGAGATTCCTATTTTCAGGAAAGAGATGATATAGATCAGCTTATAGATACAGTTGAGACGGATTCGGATATAGAACTGGAGGAGGAACAGAAGAAGGCCGTCAGAATGGCAGTTACTTCAGGTGTATCCGTAATTACAGGTGGTCCGGGTACGGGAAAGACTACCATAATAAATGTAATCATAAATTATTTTGAGACACTGGGGCAGGTTACATTGCTTGCGGCACCTACGGGAAGAGCTGCAAAGAGGATTACGGAGTCCACGGGCTATAAGGCACAGACCATCCACAGACTCCTAAACTTCATGGGAGCACCTTCCGATGACGGAAATGAGAGACAGGTTCTCAAATTCATGAAGAACGAGGACAATCCTCTGGAATGCGATACGGTTATAGTCGATGAAGCATCAATGATAGACAACAATCTGCTCTATTCACTGCTGAAGGCCATAACACCGGGAACACGACTGATATTTGTGGGAGATACAGATCAGCTTCCTTCTGTGGGAGCGGGAAATGTGCTGCATGATATCATTGCCAGCAACTGCTTTCCTGTTGCGGTTCTCGGAAAGATATTCAGACAGTCTGAGGAAAGTGCCATAGTAACAAATGCTCACAAGATGAAGAAGGGTGAGCATATTGAGATAAGCAATAAGAACAGTGACTTCTTCTTTATTCCGAGACAGGGAGCGGACAGCATAACCGAGGAGCTCAGAGTACTTCTCACGAAGAATCTCCCGGGATATCTCGGAGTCGGCATGAATGATATTCAGGTTCTCACACCTATGAGGAAGCAGGCTGTGGGAGTGGAGGGGCTTAACAGAAAGCTTCAGTCATATATAAACCCTCCGTCGCCGAAGAAGTTTGAAAAGGAGCATAACGGAGTGATCTTCCGTGAGGGAGATAAGGTTATGCAGATAAAAAATAATTATAAGCTGGAGTGGAAGGTCAGCCCGAATGCGGAAAGCGGCTTCATAATGGATGAGGGCGTCGGCGTATTCAACGGAGATATGGGTATAATCACATCCATAAATGATTTCGATGAGATAGTTACGGTGACCTTCGATGACGGACGTATTGCGGAATATGATTATAAGATGCTTGATGAACTCGAGCATTCCTTTGCCATAACCATCCATAAGTCGCAGGGTAGTGAGTACCCGGCTGTTATAATCCCACTGCTTTCGGGACCTCCGAAGCTGCTGAACAGGAATCTGATATATACAGCGGTAACAAGAGCGAAGATGATGGTTGTCATAGTAGGAAACCTGAATCTCATAAACGAGATGATAGATAATACAGAAGAACAGAAGAGATTCACCAGCCTTACGGAAAGGATAGTCGAGATAGACGGTCAGTAGAGCATCCAAGGAGGGAAACAAGTGCCGACGGGCTTGATCAGAGATTTGATATATCCTAAAAAATGTGTAATATGTGATGATGTACTTCCTGCCGGGGACGGAGATGGAATCTGCCCGAAGTGCAGACATTACCTGAAGTATATTACAGGACCGGTCTGCATGAAGTGCGGCAAGGAGATAATCAGTGAAGAGGAAGAATACTGTATTGACTGTGCCAGATCTGAGAAGAGCTTTGAAAGAGGCTTTCCGCTGCTTCACTATATTTCACCCGTAAGGGAGTCCATCGCCAGAATGAAATATGAGGCGAGACAGGAATATGCCGAATTCTATGGAAGAGAGCTGGGAAGAGCCTTCGGTCATGAGCTGAAGAGGATCGGCGGAGCAGTGCTGATACCGGTTCCGGTGGCATCGGCCAGGCTGAGGAAGAGAGGCTATAATCAGGCAGAGCTTCTCGCAGAAAGTCTCGGAAAAGAAACAGGCATCCCTATAGATACAAAGACACTTATCAGACGTATAGATACGCTTCCGCAGAAAAAATTGGGCAACGAGGATAGGATTAAGAACCTTCTTAAAGCCTTTGCTGTAAAGGAGGGAGCTGCGGTACCGAAGACAGTGATACTTGTTGATGATATTTATACAACGGGTTCAACTATCGAAGCCTGCACAAGAGTCCTGAAGGGAGCAGGGGCGGAAAGAGTTTACTATACAGCTGTTGCCATAGGATCGGGACGCTGACTAGAAGTTGCTTTGTTAATGATGATAAGTTATAATAATATATTGTGCGAAGTCGGGGACTTCCATAAACGATAAGATGAATATGTCAGGAATAATATATCGGAATGAATATAGAAATTGACGGATATAACATAAATTATAAGATTACCGGGCAGGGAGATAAGTACGCTGTGATACTGCAGGGCTGGGGAACTACCATGGAATTGTATGACTCGGTGGCTGCTTCCATCAACAGTGCATTTAAGGTCGTACAGCTGGATCTTCCGGGCTTCGGCAAGAGTGACGAGCCGAAAGAGGCATGGAATCTGGATGCCTTTTCGGATTTTTTCTGTAAGTTTCTTGCAGCCCTCGGAATAGAGGAGACAACACTTATCGGTCACTCCTATGGGGGAAGAATGATAATAAAGATGGCTGCACGCGACAGTCTTCCCTTTAAGATCAGAAATATCGTCTTGATCGACAGTGCGGGAATCATCCCGATAAGAACAACAAAGCAGAAGATCAAGATCAGAAAATATAAGATAATGAAGAAAATACTCAGTAACAGAGTGATATATTTTCTGTTCCCTGAGGTGGTGGATGAATGGAAGTCGAGACAGGGCTCGGCCGATTACCGTAATTCTTCCGAGATAATGAAGAAATGTATGGTAATGGCGATCAACGAGGATCTTACCGACAGACTTCCTCTGATAAAGCAGGATACACTGCTCATCTGGGGAGATAAGGATACTGCGACTCCTATGAGAGACGCAAAGATAATGGAAGAAAAAATACCGAATTCGGGTCTTGTGGTTCTGGAGGGAGCGGGACATTTCTCCTATCTGGAACAGCCGGCTAAGTTCAGCGGCATTATGAGATCGTATTTTGGAATCGGAGCAGGCAATGTTAATAGTTAGATTGATCATAACAGCTATTCTTTTTATACCGGCCTTTCTGCTGGCACTGAGATATAACATCCATATGTTCCAGTTGAACGGCTACAAGAATAATGAACAGCGCAGCTGGCTGAAGAAGAATATGAGAAAGCAGTGGATACTGATCTTCTCATTCGTACTGGGAATGGTACGTATCTTCTTTCCACTTCTTGCACTTGATATACTGATCTGGATAACGCTCTGGTTGGTATACCTTGTATTCAGAGCACATAAGAGGCTTAATACCAAGAAGAAGCTTGTCTATACAGCACGTGTTAAAAGACTTATCACGACACTTGTAACAGTACTTGCCATAGGACTTGCTGCGGCATGCATTTTCCTTGATTTCGAGTGTATTCCGGGAGTTCTGATGGTAATACTCTCAACTCTTTTCTGGATGAATATGATGGCTAATCTTATCAACCGTCCGATAGAGAAGGAAATCAACAGACATTATATCAATGATGCCAAGAGAAAGCTTAAGAGCGTTGACGGAATCAAGGTCATAGGTATTACGGGAAGCTATGGAAAGACAAGCGTAAAGTTTTATCTTCAGACACTTCTTCAGAGCAAGTATAGTGTTCTTGTTACACCTGAAAGCTACAATACTCCGATGGGGGTTGTTAAGACACTCAGAGGTTCTCTGAAGCCGACACATGAGATATTTGTATGTGAAATGGGCGCCAGATATGTAGGTGATATAAAGGAAATATGTGATATAGTTCATCCGGATATGGGAGTTATCACTTCCATCGGACCTCAGCATCTCGAGACCTTCGGTGATATGGCACACATCCAGAGCACCAAGTTTGAGCTTGCCGATGCACTTCCTTCGGGAGGAAAGCTCTTCCTGAACGGAGATAATGACTATATTCAGGAAAAGGCAGTAAACTATAAGGATAAGGTATTCTATTATTCGGAAAAGAAGGGTGAGGGTTATACCTCTGAACTCGTTTCTGTATCAGAGTATGGAACAGAGTTCACTGTGACAGCTCCTGACGGAGAGAAAGAAACCTTCCGTATGAGACTTATCGGTGCTCATAACATTATAAATGTAGTCGGCGCCATAAGTGTTGCAAATACTCTCGGCATTGCGCTTAAGGATCTTATCGTTCCTGTAAGACGTATACAGCCTGTAGAGCATCGTATGCAGATGAGACCTCACGGTGAAGTGACTATCATTGATGATGCGTATAATTCTAATCCTGTAGGTTCAAAGGCAGCTGTCGAAACTCTTAAGATGTTTGACGGCTCGAGAATTCTCGTTACACCGGGAATGGTTGAGCTCGGAAGCAGGGAAGAGGAATTCAATTATAAGTTCGGTACATATGCAGCTGACTGCTGTGATCATATAGTTCTGGTCGGTAAAGAAGACCACACAGCGCCTATAAGAAAGGGAGCACTTGACGCAGGATTCCCTGAGGCTAAGCTGAAGAGCTTCCCAAAGCTTGAAGAAGCACTGGAGTATGCATATAAAATTAAGGACGAAGGCCATAAATACATTCTGTTGGAAAATGACCTGCCTGATAATTACTAGGAGGTAATAAATAATGAGTCTTAAGGTTGCCGTATTATTCGGTGGAAAAAGTGTAGAGCATGAGGTATCGGTTATTTCTGCTATTCAGGCTATATACAGTATGAATAAGGAAAAGTATGATATCATTCCTGTATACATGAACAAGAAGAATGAAATGTTCGTCGGCGAGGATGTTGGAAATATAGATGCATATAAGGATATCAAAGGACTTATCGAGAAATCTCAGAGAGTTATTATGATAAATGACGGAGAGGGAGTTAAGCTCATAGGATATCCACAGAAGAAATTCGGTAAGAATTATGATACTTCAGTAGATGTGGTATTTCCGATAGTTCACGGAACAAATGTTGAAGACGGAAATCTTCAGGGATTCCTTAAAACAGTTGGAGTTCCTTTTGTAGGATGTGACACAATATCATCTGCCATGGGAATGGATAAGTACATTCAGAAGCTGGTTCTCAAGGAAGCAGGAGTTCCTGTTCTCGATGCAGATATTTTCAGACTTTCAGATTATGAGGATATGGAAGGCCTTCTCGATAAGATCGAGACTAAGTATGGTTATCCGGTTATCGTAAAGCCGGTAAATCTGGGATCCAGCGTAGGAATCACAGTTGCCAAGAACAGAGCAGAGCTTACAGATGCAGTAGATGATGCCTTCAGATATGCTTCGCGTGTATTGGTTGAGCATGCTGTTTCAAAGCTTAGAGAGATCAACTGTTCAGTTCTCGGTGATGAGAATGTGGCTGAAGCATCAGAGTGTGAGGAGCCGATGCATACAAAGGATATTCTCAGTTATGAGGATAAGTATGTAAGTAATGCAAAGGGCAGCGGTTCAAAGGGAATGGCAAGTGTTTCAAGAAAGGTTCCTGCTGAGATATCTCCTGAAAGAAGAGAGGAGATCAGAACACTTGCAGTAAAGGCCTTCAAGGCTCTCGGCTGCAGCGGTGTATCAAGAATAGACTTTATGATCGATGAAGAGGATGATTCACTCTACTTTAACGAGATCAATACAATTCCGGGTTCTCTGGCATTTTATCTCTGGGAGCCAATCGGTGTTCCTTATACAGAGCTGCTGGACAGAATGATCGAGTTAGCTCTTAAGCGTGCAAGAACAGAAGAGAATATAACCTATGCATTCGATACTAATATTCTTAATTCAGCAAGCCTTGGCGGTTCTAAGGGATCTAAGCTGTAAGAATACGATATATGATATCGAGAAACAAAAAAATAAGAGCTTCCGATGAATGTTCATCGGAAGCTTTTTGATGTCATATTGATCTGATAATCTGCTTTGTTAAGGTATCAGATATGCCGACAGATTAAATACGGTATGCAGGATTATTGACGGAACCAGAGATTTCGATTTCTTTGCCATGAAGCCGAATATTATTCCGAAAACCACTGCTGCGATGCCCTGCACAAGATTCATATGATATACGCCGAACAGTACGGCCTGAACGAATATTGCCGGAATAGCACCGACTGCTTTTTCGGCATATTCTCTTGTAAGCCCGCGGAACAGTATCTCCTCAGCAACAGGGCTTATGAGTACTACGGTTATAAGCAGGAGGACGGATACATTTCCTGTAATAAGGGAACCTACATTCGTGTTATAATCCTTCATCAGCTCCGGAAATGATGAGGAAAGAAGTCTCATCAGATGTGTTATGAGGAACTGAATGACATAACCTGCGGGAATAAGGAGAAGCAGCAGTACAGGCTTTTTGATGACTGTAAATTGCTTCTTGACCGAATCTAAGATGTCGGTCTTTTTTTCCTTTACAAATACCATGATATACCAATAACCGAATAATATAAGGAACAGAAGATTTCTGATCATGGTGAAGATGGGAACATTGACTCCCCATTCATCCGATGCGATATCAGGTGATGCCTTCGATACGG
The DNA here is from genome assembly GCA_017634555.1 of Eubacterium sp. GTDB lineage: Bacteria > Bacillota > Clostridia > Lachnospirales > Lachnospiraceae > Eubacterium_Q. The sequence continues at coordinate 65,363 of JAGBNF010000046.1, forward strand.
TAAAGGTAATCATAAATGCGGCAAAATAAGCCACCACTGAAAGCGGGATGCTTGCCAGTGGTGGAATAAGAGCCATTATTAAATTAGTCCACGATTTTCTTTGCTCTTTCACGTTTCTTCTTCTCTTCAGCCTTGTTCTTCTTTGCTTCTTCTTTAGCCTTCTTGTTTGCAAGCTCCTGATCAAGCTGCTTCTGATAATCAGCCTGCTTTCCGAGCATCTTCTCGCGGAATGTCTTCTTACGTGTTGAAGCTTCTTCCTCAGCCTGCTTTCTGGCCTGCTTATGTACGGCTCTTGCGCTTACGATATAGATACCGCTGAGCATTGCCTTAACTTCGCCGTGCTTTGGAATAGAATCGAATATAGCATCATCACAGATAAGTGTCATAACCTGAGGACCTACCTTTGCCTTTACGATAGGAACCTTAGCCTTCTGATATCTCTTAGGTGCCTGATCCATAACTGCTTTAGGAAGCTTGGCATCCTTCATAGGCATTATCTTCTTATCTATGATAAAAAGGTTTGCAGGCTGTGCTGCCGCCTGAATCTGCTCTCTCTGAGAGAGCTGCTGCTTCTGCATTTTATTTCCTACAAAATACAGTGCAACTAAAAGTCCGATTATTACCACCATGATAATGGCAAAAATGATCCAACCCATAATTTAATCTCCATTTCTGTTTGTTATGTGAGCTGACGGGTGCAGCTCATTTGATTCCTCGGAAACTATACCTGATGATTCTTCTGCATGTCAACTATTCTTTCAGGAATAGAATCATAGAAATCCTTTCTTGCAGCCTTATCCATTTCATGAGGATATACAGGCTGAGCGAACTCTATTATAACATGCTTTTTGCGTAAAGCCAGAGGTTTGTTGTTTTCGAAAATGTCATCCATACCGGTCATTGCAGTAACAACGATTCCGCTTTCTGACTTTTCGGCCATTCTGTATCCGCCCGATTTGAACGGGAGGAGCTCTGCATCATGATTTCTTCTTCCTTCAGGGAAAAGACTCATTGAGAGACCTTCCTTCAGATGGTCTGTTGCCTCTGAGATAGTCTTCAGTCCTTCACGTGGGTTTTCTCTGTCAAGGAAGAGACATCCGATATCGGTCATATAGTGATGAAGAAGAGGAACCCTTTTAAATTCCTTCTTTGCAACGAAACCTACAGGACCCGGTGTAATAGTCTGAAGGATTATTACATCAAAATAGCTTCTGTGGTTTGCAACATAGAGATACGGCTTATCCTCAGAGAGATGTTCAAGTCCGCGGACTTCAACCTTGGTTCCGCTGAGGAAGATAAGTGCTTTGAAAAATTTCTTAACGAATTTCCATGCCTTTGTCCAGCCTTCTATATGGTTCTTCTTTATTGCTGCCTTCAGGCTTAAATGTGTCGGCAGACAGAACAGTACTGCAAAAAAGGTAAAGATCAGTGCTACAATTAAACGAATCATAAGCTTACTCCTTATCTTCCGAACATTTTAGCAGTCTCATAAAGTCTCTTTTCAAGGTGTGGTGTAAGCGCTTCCTGCTTATATCTCCATGACCAGTTTCCTTCACCGATACCCGGCTTGTTGAAACGTGCCCAGGAGTCAAGCTCCAGAACATCCTGCATCGGAACGATAGCCATGTTGGCAACGGAACCGAAGCATGCACGGATCATAACCCAGCAGATGTCACTTGCATCTGTGCTGAAATAACGTCTCAGCTTATCACGGGATGCCTCGAAGCAGTTCTTATACCATCCGAGAGTGGTATCATTATCATGTGTACCTGTGTAGCAGATACAGTTTCTGATATGATTATGAGGAAGGAAGTTGTTCTCGTTCGGATTTTCGAAAGCAAACTGAAGAACCTTCATTCCCGGAAATGCAAACTTATCTCTAAGGTCGATAACTGACTGATCGATCTCACCCAGATCCTCAGCGATGATCGGCATATGGTAACCGAGTGTTGCCTCCAGTGTGGTGAAAAAGTTTTCACCCGGAGCCTTTATCCACTTACCGTTGATAGCAGTCTCGTCGCCGTAAGGAACAGCCCAGAACTGATCGAAGCCTCTGAAGTGATCGATCCTTACATAATCAGTAAGAGTGAGCTGATGTCTTATTCTGCTGAACCACCAGTCGTAGCCCGTACGCTTATGCTCCTTCCAGTTGTAGAGAGGATTTCCCCATAACTGACCTGTAGCTGAGAAATAATCAGGCGGTACACCGGCAACCACTGTAGGATAGCCCTTTGAATCAAGAAGGAAGAGCTTGTTGTGTACCCAGACATCAACGCTGTCCCATGCAACAAAGATTGGCATATCACCGATTATAACTATGTCGTTATCGTTTGCATATTGCTTGAGCTTTGTCCATTCAACATCGAAAAGATACTGGATGAAATTGTAGTAGCCCATCTCATGCTCGAGCTTTTTGATCCACTCACGTCTCTCTGCAGCATTAGGAGATTTGAGAGAATCCTCCCAAAGGTACCAAGGGGCACCTTCATGATAATCCTTTCCTGCCATGAAGAGGCTGTAGTCTTCGAGCCATTCTGTTGAAAGAACAAACTTTCTGAAGTCGGCCATCATTTCTTTATCGGAAGAGAAGCCGTCTTCTATAGATTCATTACAAAAACGCTCATATGCTGTATGAAGAAGGTCTGTCTTAAATGTGATGACATCTCCGTAGCATATGTCTTCCGGATTCCACTGCGGCATATTTGCAAAATCGCTGTCGTAGAGAAGTCCGAGTTCCTTCAGATGATCAATGCTGATTATCAGCGGCTGACCTGCGAAGGATGAAAAAGGCTGGTAAGGTGAATCACCGAAGCCTGTATGTCCGAGTGGGAGAACCTGCCATGCGGTCATTCCCGATCTCTTCAAAAAGTCGATAAAGTCATAAGCTCCTTTACCAAGATCACCGATTCCGTAAGGACCCGGAAAGGAGGTAGGATGGAGCAGGATTCCGGCGAAACGCTGTGGTCCTTTATCCACCTGGTTAGTAACGTCCATTATTTTTCCTCACATTCATTTTGTCCGAGTCGGACAGATTATTTATAAAAGTTATACAGCTTCTCGAAGAGAGGTATAGCTTTTTCAATCATTTCTGTAGGAACACAGTAGGATATTCTGAAGTATCCAGGACAATCGAAACTGTCTCCGGGAACGATTATAAGACCAAGCTCGCGGGCACCCTTCCAGCAGAATTCGTTAGCATCTGCGATAGGGCTCTTAGGGAACATGTAGAAGGTTCCCTTCGGCTTTACGATCTCGTAACCGATCTTTGTCAGAGCATCATAGAGAAGCTCCGCATTTTTTTCATATATAGAAAGGTCACAGGTATCATCGATGACCTTCTCTATAGCAAGCTGCATGATGGATGATGGGCAGTTATGACCTGTGAAACGTGATATCTGTCCAGCCATTGCAACTAAGTAATCAGCATCCTTTGCCTTCGGATTAACAGCCATATAACCGATACGTTCACCCGGAAGCGAAAGTGACTTACTGAAGGAGTAGCAGCAGATAGAATTGTCATAGAAGGATGAAATGAATGGTGAATCAACACCCTTGAAAACAAGTTCTCTGTAAGGCTCGTCGGTAATAAGGAAGATCTCATGACCGAACTCCTCCTGCTTAGCATAAAGAATCTCAGCGAGACGCTTTATGGTTTCTGTGGTATATACGATTCCCGAAGGATTATTAGGTGAGTTGATAAGAACTGCAGCAACCGACGGAGTCATCATTTCCTCGAATTTCTCGAAGTTGATCTGGAAGGATGTTGTGTCTGCCGGAACTACTCTGAGTGATGCACCTGTTCCTGTAACGTAAGGAACATACTCAGGGAAATAAGGAGCAAATGTAAGAACTGTATCATTTGGTCCTGCTATACATCTGATGGCATGGCTGAGAGCGCCTGCAGCACCTGATGTAGGGAAAATGTGTCGTGCTTCATAATTCATTCCGAATCTGCGGTTAAGAGAATCTGCGATGCACTGCTTTGTTGTTGGCTGTCCAAGTGTTGGGCTGTAGCCGTGAAGCTTTACCGGATCCTCGTCACGGAGAAGCTCTGTCATAGCATCAGTGAACTTCTGAGGAACAGGTACTGATGGGTTTCCTATAGAAAAATTAAAAACGCTGTCAGGACCAAGCTCAGCTGCACGCTGTCTGCTGTAATCGAAGAACTTTCTGATTACGGATTCTTTGCCCGTCATCTCTTTATAGAATTGCGAAATCATTTGACACCTCACTTAATAAAATGTATGTTAATTGATGATTATTCTGTGACTATATTAACCTGTAAAAGGTTTTTTGCACAGTTACAATATTATAAGATAATAAGCGGAAAAAAACAAGAAATTAAGTGCTTAAATAGGTGATACTTTTATGAAGATATTCGATACACATGCACATTATGACGACAGGGTATTTGATGCTGATAGAGAAGAGATAATTAGCAGTTTACATAAGTCAAATGTACTGGCGGTCACAGATATCGGCTGTGATATGAAAAGCTCGGAAACAGTGGCGGCCATGACTAAGAAATATGACTTTTTCTATGGTGCAGTGGGAGTCATTCCCGGAGAATGCGGAGATATGAAGGACAGTGATATAGACAGGCTCCGCACCCTGGCTGAGGAAAACAAGAAGATAGTAGCCATAGGTGAGATCGGGCTTGATTATTACTGGGAGGACAATCCGGAAAGAGATGTCCAGAAGAAATGGTTCAAAGCCCAGATAGAGCTGGCTCAGGAAATCGGGCTGCCTATAGTCATACATTCACGTGATGCAGCTGAGGATACGGTGAATATCCTGAAGGAATACCTTACTCCGGATAAGTATAAGGAGGGTGAGGTTCCGGGAGTTATGCACTGCTACTCATATTCACAGGAGACAGCGGAGCAGCTGATGAAGACGGGACTTTACTTCGGAATAGGAGGAGTCGTGACCTACAAAAATGCGAAGAAGCTGGTACGTGCGGTTGAGGCGATTCCAATGGAAAGGATAGTGATTGAGACCGACTGTCCGTACCTGACACCGACACCTCACAGGGGGGAGAGAAACTATTCGGGATATCTGATCCACGTGATCGAGAAGCTGGCCGAAATAAAAGGCCTTACTCCGGAAGAGGTTGCGGATATAACCTGGGAAAATGCAAAGAGGCTTTACAGGCTGAATATGATATAGAATAAATGCAAAGTAAGATATAGAGTTAGATAAAAAGATGATATAGAAAACGGAGAAAACATTTTGGAAGATAATTTAAAGCTCAGTAATCCAAAACAGACAATCGAGATAATACAGAAGTATAATTTCAATTTCAAAAAATCATTCGGACAGAACTTCCTTATCGACAGCCATGTTATAGACAAGATAGTCCGTGCGGCAGAGATTACGAAGGAAGATAATGTTCTGGAGATAGGACCGGGTATCGGAACCCTGACTCAGTATCTGGCAGAGGCTGCCGGAAGAGTTGTTGCGGTTGAGATAGATGAGAAGCTGATTCCTGTTCTCGGAGAGACTCTTGCGGAATATGACAATGTTGAGGTTATCAACGAGGATATTCTGAAATGTGATATCGACAGCATTTTCGGAGGAGAGAGCTTCAAGGTCGTTGCGAATCTTCCGTACTATATCACAACTCCGATAATCATGGGACTTCTTGAAGGAAAGTCACATTTCGAATCCATCACGGTAATGATCCAGAAGGAGGTTGCGGACAGGATGAAGGCCGGTCCGGGAACCAAGGAATACGGTGCGCTTTCACTGGCGGTTCAGTATTATGCAGAGCCGTATCTCGCAGCAAATGTACCGCCGAACTGCTTCATACCGAGACCTGCAGTGGGATCTGCAGTCATCAGGCTGAAAAGACTTATCGAGCCTAAGGTCAGCGTGAAGGATGAGAAGCTTCTCTTCGGACTCATCAGAGCAGCCTTCATGGAAAGGCGTAAGACACTACTGAATGCGGTAAAGAATTATCGAGAGATGAACATTTCAAAGGAAAATGTGGAAGCGGCATTGACGGAAATGGGAATTGATACACGTATAAGAGGTGAAGCACTCACCCTGGAACAGTTCGCGGCACTTGCCGATAAGCTCAGTGATTAAGTGAAAGAAGCAGATATGGATAAGGATGAAAAATATATGCGCGAGGCACTGCGCCTTGCGAAGAAGGCTTATCAGAACGGCGATGTTCCGATAGGCTGTGTCATAGTTTATGAGGACAAGATAATAGGCAGAGGTTATAACCGAAGAAATAAGGATAAGACTACACTTGCACATGCGGAGATACTTGCCATAAAGAAGGCCAGTAAGGCCATGGGCGACTGGCGTCTGGAAGGCTGCAGGATGTATGTGACTTTGGAACCGTGCCAGATGTGTGCGGGAGCCATACTTCAGGCGAGGATACCGGAGGTGGTCATCGGATGCATGAATCCGAAGGCAGGCTGCGCCGGATCGGTAATAAACCTCCTGAATATGGATGGATTCAATCACAGAGTGGATATTACAAAGGGTGTTCTGGAGGAAGAAGCCAGTGCACTTATGAAGGGATTCTTTGCCGACCTGAGGGCGGGAAAAATCTTGACATAAATTCGAGACTTGGTTATACTGAAGAAACCACGCAGCCGGGGAGTTAGCGGTGCCCTGTACCTGCAATCCGCTATAGCAGGGGTGATGGTCGTCTTGAGGGGTGTTTGAGTAGGGCTGCCCTTAGTAAGTGATGTTGATGTCCGGGTCTTACGCGACAGGTGCCTGTGAACCGTGTCAGGTTGGGAACAAAGCAGCACTAAGCAGGATGTCTCTGGGCGCCGTGAGGGTGCCTGGGCTGAGTTAACTGCTAAGGTAACGCTTATTGAGGCATTTCGAGGGATGACCGCGTGGTTTTTCTATTGCATATTGGTATGTTTAGTGTTATTATGTAAATTAGTTGTTACGGATGGGTAGGGGGATAGTATACCCATATTACAAATTGTAAATGTTAAGGGGAATCGCATAACATGGATTACTCAGAAGTAATTGAGTTTGTCAAAAAGACAACTTCTGAAAATGCAAAAAAGGATGCTTATCCATTCAGGAACGTATATGAGCATACCATGCGTGTATATAGATGGGCCATCAGATTACAGACAAAGCTTGGTGGAGATTTGGATGTGATAGTGCTGGCTGCACTTCTGCACGACATTGGATGGGAAGAAGGCAGACCTCACAGTGAAGTCAGTGCCGAGATTGCTGTTGAATATCTTGACAGCATCGGAGTTGCACCTGAGCTTATCACCAAGGTCGGCGAGATTATTCTTATGCATTCCGATAAGGATACGGAAAGAGATCTTTCTATTGAGGCAAAGATCGTTATGGATGCGGATCTTCTTGACGAGATTGGTGCTCTCGGTATTATGCGCGATTGCATGGAAACGGCTGTTGAAGATGAAGCCAGCTACAAGCGTGCATATTACAAGATCAAAGATTTCTACAGAACCAACAAGCCTAAGATCAAGAGATGTAAGACTGAAACAGCCCGTGCTGAGTACGTAAAGCGTATGCAGCTTATTGAGAGTTACATTTATCAGATCGAAAAAGAGCTTTTCTAATTTGTTATTTATTTTGTATAAATTATAAATAAGGAGTAGAGTATTATGAAGAATAAGGTGTTTAGAACTATCTTCGGTATTATCATCGTTATCGGTTTACTTTTAGGTATTTACTGTATCCTTCCGGGACAGTATAAGATGCCTCTTAAGGAAACAATCCAGAGTGTTACAATCAGCTGGTCGGAAGATGTTATTAAGACTCTTAAGAACGCACAGGTTCCTAACAATTCAACAACATTCGGTTCTATGATGGCTCGTTACTCAGGTAGTGCATGGACAATCGGCGAGAAGCTTGTTGATGATCTCGGAAACGGAACAATGACAGTTTATGCTGATTGCTACAAGTGTACTGTAAAGGTTGAGAATCAGATGACTGATGATAACTCTATTACACATACAAATGCACATGTAAGACTTACATTTGATGTTACAAGAGAGAATGGTCAGATTACAAAGGCTACACTCAGACTTGTTACTGTAGATCAGGTTGAGTATGATAAGGATAATCCTTATTATCAGCTTTCACTTGATGCAATGTGCAAATAATTCAAGCGAATTAAATAATTATACATACAAAAAAATGTCATCCGGCGGATGACATTTTTTTATGCTTATTTTTTTACAAGACTGTCGATTATGTCAGTGATAAGTGTTATCGAATCAGCATCGAAGTCGCGTGACATTGCTTCGATATACTTATCCTTGTTGTTAAATACTTCATGAACTGCATTTAAAAGAACTTCATCAGTGATGTCCTCCTCGGCAAGAACCTTGCTGTAGCCGCTCTTCTCAAAGGAACCGGCGTTGAGTATCTGATCGCCGCGGCTCTGCTTGAGTGGGAGAGGAATGAGGATATTCGGCTTTCTGAGAGCATGAAGCTCGCAGATAGCATTTGCTCCGGCTCTTGAGATAACAAGGTCTGCAAGAGCAAACATATCAGGAAGTTCCTTCTTAACATATTCATACTGACGATAGCCTTCTACGGAATTAAGGCTTGCATCAGTCTTATCCTTTCCGCAGATATGTATCACATTATATTCCTTAAGAAGCTTATCCAGACAGGAGCGAACTGCGTTATTTACACTTGCGCTTCCTGTACTTCCACCTACAACGAGTACGGTAGGCTTACGTTCCTTGAAACCGCAGAATTCAAATGCAGCGTCCGCATTTCCGCTGAAGAGCTCAGGTCTGATAGGTGTTCCCGTAACAGTAGCAACTCCATCAGGGAAATCATTCTTTGTTTCAGGAAAGTTACAGCATACCTTGGATGCCTTTGGCAGAGCCAGCTTGTTTGCGAGTCCCGGTGTCATATCACATTCATGAATGACGATAGGGATGCGGCGCTTGCTTGCTGCAAAGACTACAGGAACGGTAACAAAACCACCCTTTGAAAATACAACATCAGGAGAAAGCTTTTTCATAAGCTTCTTAGCTTCGCTGTAACCCTTCAGTACTCTGAAAGGATCGGTGAAGTTCTGCCAGGAGAAATATCTTCTGAGTTTTCCTGAGGATATTCCGTAGTATGGAATACCGATATCTTCGATTAACTTTTTCTCAATTCCGTCATAGGTTCCGATATAGCTGACCTCATAGCCCATTTCCTTCAGACGAGGGATTATGGCTATATTGGGAGTGACATGGCCGGCTGTTCCGCCGCCCGTAAGTACAATCTTTTTCATACTAATCTCCGGATAAAAATAATAGCGATCGGTGAAATCACTAATCGCTATTATACATAAGATTCAAATTTAGTCAAAGATTATTTATATTCAGGGCTGTCCAGAGGTGAAAGACTCATTCCTGCCGGAAGAGTTCCGTCATTTGTTCCGTCGGTAACAAGAACGCATGCTTTTCCGTTAAAAAGTGCGATAGCCCATCCCTTTGGAGTGAACTTGTCAAATGTGGTCGCTGTGGTACTGTCTGAAGCATCGACTTCTTTCTTATAACAGATAGGTGGAGGAGGGCATGTCTCATCCATAAGCTCTTTGAGCTTTCCCGTAGGATCATCTATTCCTGTCCTGAGTGTCCATTCGGTATCCCCGTCTGCGGCCATCATTATTACAACATTCTGTCCCATTGAGGTTGCCGCATCAAATGCATCCTCGTTTGCCATTACGGAGCTGAAGGAGTCTGCTATCACTCCTGCAGCATCAATATCATCGGCCTTGCGGGAGCTATCGATATATCGAATAAGCGCGGGTGCGATAGTGATTGCAAGAATTGCCATTACTGCAATTACAACTATAAGTTCCACTAATGAAAATCCGGTATTCTTCTTCATATCTGCATCTCTCCTTCTTTTAGACTTTATAGATTAATAGTGTGATAAATAGTGTATTTAATAGTGTTTTTCCGGAATTTTGTGATTTGATTATAGTGAGCGGTTTTAGGGCGGATTTGCTGAAATTTATCATTTTTGTCAAAAATCTTACACTGCATATTTTGGTAACAAATGTTTCACATTATGGTCACAGGCCTTACACAGGACGTTCATAAATGATAATCTTGACAGTGATAAGATTCGATGATATTATACAATCTAAACAGTGTTAAGATTGGAGGGCGGGTATGAAAGCAGATACATATCATCACGGAAATCTGAAAAACGAGCTTATTGAAAAAGGATTGGAATATATAGACAGATACGGAGTGGAAAGTCTTTCCATGAGGAAGCTGGCAGAGGCGGTGGGTGTAAGCAGCGCTGCACCATATGCACATTTCAAAAATAAGGAAGCTTTTCTTGATGCGGTTCAGGAGTATGTTACGGATAAGTTCTATGATGCGCTGAAGGATGCTGCGGATAATTGTAAGGATAAGATAAAGGTCATACTTGAGATAGGAAAAAGATATGTAATGTTCTTTCATGATAATCCTCTCTATTATCATTTCCTTTTTACCAGAAGCAATGTTAAGCTGAACGAATATCCGCCGTTCATTTTCTTTGAGTCGGTAGTTACGGATGTAATGAATAATTATGTAGGAAAGAATCTGGACAAGGAGACTCTGCGCCTGAAGACTATTGCGCTCTGGGCCATGGTACATGGACTTGCACAGATTATATCTATAGAAGGAGTTGTTGATACGGATAATCTTGAGAAGGAAATAGAGAAGATCCTTGTATCAAATGGAGCGTAGAGATTATAAGAGTTTAGAAGTATTGAGTGAATAAAAGGGAAGGAATAATTATGAAGTTAGTGATACATGATCTGAACAGGGAAGAATGGAATAAGATATCGGACAGATATGAGGGATGGCAGGAAGTATATGATAACGGTACAATCAAGCCGTGCGCAGGCTGCTTCGGATGTTGGATAAAGTCACCGGGACAGTGCGTCATAAAGGACGGCTATGAGAAGATGGGAGAACTTATCCATCAGGCTGAAGAGGTGGTGGTCATCAGTACATATACATATGGATGCTTCAGCAGCTTCGTGAAGAATGTCTTCGACAGAAGTATCGGATGGGTACTTCCTTTCTTCGAGCTTGTTGAGGGAGAGATGCATCATAAGAAGAGATATCCGGAGGATAAAGAAATGAGCTTTATCTTCAGAGGAAAGAATCTTACCGAACAGGATAAGAAGGATGCGGAAAGATATGTTAAAGCGGCCTGCAGAAACTTACGCGGTACAGTAAAGGATATAAGCTTTGAAGAAATAGGAGCTGTCGACGGTGAGGTTGTAAAATCAAAATCCGATATTGATAATGCAGCAGATAATTTATCCAATAGTGTATCCGATAAAATAATACTGCTTAATGCGAGTCTCAGAGGAGATAATGCGAACTCAAGAAAGTTCCTTAACAGAATTGCGGACAGGCTTGAAGGAAAAGCTGAGACCATCAATCTGTCAGCATATCTTAATAAGCAGGATGAACTGATACAGATTTTATCATCTGCGGGAACTGTGGTATTTGGTATTCCTATGTATGTTGACGGAATACCGTCTGCACTTCTCAGAGTAATGGAAGCTCTGGAAAGAAAGGAATGCCATCAGGAAAAATCTTCAAAGAAGATATATGCAGTTACGAATATGGGCTTTTATGAGAGCAAACAGCTTATAAATGTGATGGCTCAGGTGAAGAAGTGGAGTGATATCTGCGGTTATGATTATTCCGGTGGAATCGCCATCGGAGCAGGTGAGATGAACGGAAATTTTGCAGGTGTGCCGAGCGGCGGCAAGGGACCTGCTAAAAATGCAAATGACGGACTGGATAAGCTTGCTGATATAATAAACAAATCCGGGAAGACAGAGGATATATATGCCAATGCCTACAAGTTCCCACGTAAATTCTATATGGCCATTGCAAATATGAGCTGGCCGATGGATGCAAAGAAGAACGGACTCAAGAAGAAAGATCTGTACAGTAAATAACATTGTGGAATACTTATCGTTTTGGTAAAATTTTTATTTGAGAACATTGTTTTGTGACAGGAGGAAATGTCATGAAAAGAGAAATTTTGATAATAGATGATGATATAGATATTGCTATGATCATTACGGATATGCTTACGGATCAGGGATTCGGAGTGACTCATGCAAGGAGCAGTGAGGAAGCATTTGAAATTCTGACTGACAGAAGATTTCATCTCATAATTCTCGATATTAATCTGCCTGATGCTCTAGGTTTTGAAGTATGCCGTGAGCTGAGAAAGGTATCGGAAGTTCCGGTTATTTTCGCCAGTGCCAGAACCAGCGAAACAGACCGGATTACAGGGCTTGATATAGGCGGAGATGATTATATTCCAAAACCGTTTTCCATGAAGGAACTGCGGGCACATATAAATGCACTGCTCCGCAGGACATACGGATTTGATGACGATAATAAGATTATAAATTTCGGTGATATCGCTGTAGATATCGCTTCCCGTACGGTGACAAAAGGAGGACGGATCGTTAATCTGTCGATGCGTGAATTCGATCTTCTGGCATTTCTATGTACACATCCCAATACGGCACTTTCTAAAGATAAGCTGCTCAGTGAAGTATGGGGAGCCTTCTCTGAGGTAGAACCGAAAACCCTTGCCGTACATATACGTTGGCTCAGAGAAAAGCTGGAGGATGATCCGGCAGAGCCTAAATTCATCAAGACGGTATATAAGGTCGGATATATTCTGGAGGCAGAAATATGAAAGGACGAGTAATAAGGATTACTGTGATTTTCTCACTGCTTCTTGTGGCAGTAACCGGGATACTTGCTTTAAGCTCCGGGAAATCGTCTCCGCAGGATGAGAGGTCACAGCAGCTGGTTGATCTGAATGAGATATCACAGCTGATCAGCAGAGGAGATTATGATACAGCAAAACAGAAGACGGATGAATATGCTGACATGCTCCGTTCAAAACCTCTTGAAAATTCCGTGGGAATAAACGGAATAGTTATGTGTGCCCTCACCATTTTTTTTATGGCGATGGTCTTTTTGTATGTTTATCTGAATATTCTCCGTCCCTTTGATAAGATGAAGGACTATGCATCGGAAATAGCCAAGGGAAACTTTGATCTGCCTCTTAATTATGAAAGGTCCAATTATTTCGGTGCATTTACCTGGGCATTTGACAGTATGAGAAAAGAAATAACGCGTTCGAGAATGGCAGAACGTGAGGCTATTGAAAACAATAAGACCGTAATTGCAACCCTTTCTCATGATATCAAAACTCCGATCACTTCCATACGTGCATATGCGGAAGGTCTGGAGGAAAATCTTGATACATCAGAGGAAAGGCGCTCCAGATATCTGGAAGTCATTATGAGAAAATGTGATGAGGTTACTGCACTTACAAACGATCTTTTCCTTCATTCTCTTTCGGATCTCAACATGCTCCGGATGCAGCCGGAGGAGTTTGAGCTTGTTCCGTTCCTTAAGCAGTCCATAAGTGAGATAGCTGCAGAGCATGAGGACGTCATTTTCAGGAAGCCGGACATTTCTCCGATTATCTATGCAGATAAGAAAAGAATCAATCAGATTGTTGAGAATCTTATAAACAATTCCCGTAAATATGCAAAAACAAATATTACTGTTTCCCTTACCCAGGTGGATGACACGGTTTCGATTCATTTCAGGGATAAGGGACCGGGAATCCCTGAAGAGGATATGCCGTTTATAACTGATAAGTTTTATCGCGGGAAAAATGTGGGTGATGAAAACGGATCCGGCCTCGGACTCTATATAGTAAAGTATATTGCCGAACAGTCCGGCGGCAGTGTAGAACTTATAAATCATACTTCCGGAGAAGAGGGACTCGAAGCGGTTGTGAATCTCCCGATAAAAAAATAATAAAAAGATTTCTCTTAAATACTTCTTAATAAGTATTTATCTAAACTGTGATCATGAAACACAGATTATGAATGAATAGGAGAAATTCAAAATGAAAAAATCAATTATTTCGGCAAGGGGACTTAGCAAAAGCTTTGCCCATAACGGCGGACAGGTACATGTGATCAGTGATGCGAACCTTGATATCTATGAGGGCGATTTTACCGTGATCATGGGAGCTTCAGGTTCCGGTAAATCAACCATGCTCTATGCACTCAGCGGAATGGACAGAGCAACCGCAGGTGAGGTTATCTTTAATGATGAAAATATAGTGGAAATGAGCGAGAAGAAGCTGGCCAGACTCCGCTGCACAGATTTTGGATTTGTGTTCCAGCAGATTCATCTGGTAAGTAATCTTACTTTGTTTGAAAATGTAGCGGTTCCCGGATATCTGGATAAGAGCCGTTCTGTAGAGGAAGTCGATTCTTTTGCGGACAGTCTTCTTGAAAAAATGAATATTTCCGATATCAAAACCCAACTTCCAGCGCAGTGTTCGGGAGGAGAACAGCAGAGATGTGCTATAGCAAGGGCTCTTATTAATACGCCGGAGCTTGTTTTTGCGGACGAACCTACAGGAGCACTCAACAGAAAGAATACTGTTGAAGTCCTGGATCTTCTTACGGAGTGTAACCGTGAAGGACAGAGCATCCTCATGGTTACCCATGATATGCGTGCAGCGCTCAGGGCAACAAGGCTTCTCTATATCGAAGACGGAAAGATAATCGGAGATATGACACTGCCTCCTTATAAAGCAGAGGACGAAAAGAGTCGTGAGACACAGGTAAACTCATGGCTTTCTTCTATGTCCTGGTAGGAGGTGCACTATGGATGTCATTAAGCTTATCAGATCAAATATCCGTTATAAGAAGGGGTCCTTCAAAAGTATAATTGTACTTATAATGATAATAGCTCTCTCTGTTTCAACCATTGTCAGTCTTAAAAGAAATTTTCCGAATTCAATCGAAAGTGCTTATGACCGTAAGTATGATGCGAACATTACTCTGAATATTCAAAAAAGATATTTAACGGATGAAATGTTAGAGGAGCTGAGGAATAATCCGCTGGTAAAAGAAGTAATAGTCTGTGATTCACTGCATCCGGATAAATGTACTTACTCCAATGGAAAAGATGTATCTTTCGGTATCAGACTTGTGGCAATAAATGATACAGTTGATGCTGTCTGGAATGAAAATGCTACGGCACTTGTCACAGATGTTCCCGAATTATCAAAGGGTGAGATTTATCTTCCAAGAGCCTTGAAGGATTATGATGATCTTAAGGTCGGAGATACCATGACAGCATATTTTGAAGGTGCGTCCTTTGACTTTACCATTAAGGGTTTTGTGGAAGAGCCGGTCTGCGGAAGTTCCTTTATGCCGCTTAAGGTACCTTTTATCTGTCAGGAGGATTTTGATGAAATTGCCGAAAACAGAAAGCAGGCAATCGCTGAAAATCCTGAACTCGCTCCGGACTTAAATGAAATAGTATATATTACAAAAGCGGATGACTGTGATCTTACAGACAGCAAATTTGCTCAGGAAATCAATAAAACTTCGGATATAGAAAGCTATGCATCGGGAGTTCTGACCAGATCTGACAGTCTCTATTATCACGGACTTATGCCTGATATAATACTGAACATTTTCATGTCATTTGTAATTATCTTAGTAGTTATAGTTTTTGTTGTAATGTCTAACAGCATTTCATCAAGTATTGAAATGAATTATACAGACCTTGGAATTCTGAAGGCGCAGGGCTTTGATAACAGAAGACTGAAACTCGTATTTCTCGGACAGTATATGCTGGCCGAGGTTATAGGAACTGTTGTGGGATTTATATTATCTGTTCCGGTCATTATATATCTCCCGAGAGCATTCGAAGCAGTTGTGGGTATTAAAATAGTCGGAGGCATTGCTATAGTTCCAAGCATGCTGATCCTTCTGGGAATACTTATCATTTCAGCGCTTTATATAATGCTCATATCCGAAAAAGTAGGAACGATATCACCTATAAGAGCCGTATCGGGCGGAAGGTGTGAAGTATTTTTTGACAGCAGGATGACACTTCCGATAAAGGGAAGAGCTCTTTCTCCGAGTCTTGCCTTCAGGCAGTTTACATCCGGAGGAAAGCGGTATATAGCATCGATATTAATAGCTACGCTTCTCGTATTTTTCCTTATGACAATGACGGGAATGACTGATGCCGTATCGTCTGAGAGTGCACAGCGAGCTATGGGTGCTACAAATGAGAATATTACCGTCTCTATTCAAACGGACGGAAGGAGTCCGGAAAATACGGAATATGTGAGAAGTCAGTTTGAGATTATCGAAAAGATTATCACGGATTATACAGGTATAGAAGAACGTTATGGCTTTGAGAGCACTTATATGGTATTTAACGGTGAAAAGCTGTACTGCAATATGGCTGATGATGAAGAAGTATTTACTGTTACGAAAGGACGTGCACCTCTGTATGCAAACGAAGTTGTTGTGAGTCAGATATATGCGGAGGATATGGGATATAAAATAGGTGATAAAGTTGAAGTATCTTACAATGGAAGGAAAGATGATTTTGTAATTTCCGGATTTATCACCGATATTGTAAATTCAGGACGATTCTTCGGAATGAACAGTGAAGCAGCATCCTTCTTTATCGATGATTTTGTTGTGGAATATGTGGGCTATAAACTTTCGGATCCCGATAAAGCAGAAGATATCAAAGAAAAAATCGAATCCGAGTTGACAGGGGATATTCATGTATATATTTATTCGGGTGAAAGTTCCTTCGAAAAAATGATCACAACGATGGCATATTCTATAAAGGCTGTGATATATATTATCTCTGCAATATTTGCTCTTGTGGTTGTATCCATGATATGTTCGAAAACATTTGTCAGAGAGAAGATAGATATAGGAATATATAAGGCTCTGGGATTTACTTCAAGGAATCTCAGACTGCAGTTTGCAGTAAGATTTCTTATAGTTGCATTCTTCGGAATCGTAATCGGAACCACGCTGAGCTTGGCATTTTCTGAAAAAATCCTGTCATATCTGCTGAGAAGCATGGGAATAGTAAACTTCGTTATAGAATACAGATTTATCACAGTATTTCTTCCGATAGCGGCTGTAGCCCTTTGTTATTTCCTGTTTGCATATATGGCAGCGGGTAAGACCAAGAGGGTTGAAGTAAGAAACCTTATCACAGAATAACACAATTCGGTATTCCTTGACTGAAATGTCATATAGTTTTAAAATAAACATATCTTTGAATTTTGCGGAGGAGGATTTTGTATGACATATCGTGAGTTATATCAGAGCTGGCTTGATGACCCATATTTCGATGAGGAAACAAAGGCTGAGCTTAAGAGTATTGAGGGTGATGAAGCTGAAATAGAGGACAGATTTTATCGCAGTCTTGAATTCGGTACAGGTGGTCTCAGAGGCGTTATCGGTGCCGGAACAAACAGAATGAATATATATACAGTACGTCAGGCTACTCAGGGACTGGCTAACTATATCGTTGCACACGGCGGACAGGATAAGGGTGTTGCTATCTCACACGACAGCAGAAACTTCTCACCTGAGTTCGCAAGAGAGGCTGCAAGATGTCTCAATGCCAACGGTATCAAGACTTATCTTTTTGAGTCACTCAGACCGACTCCTGAGCTTTCATTTGCAGTAAGATACTTTGGATGTATCGCAGGTATCATGGTTACAGCAAGCCATAATCCTCGCGAGTATAACGGATATAAGGTTTATTGGGAGGATGGAGCACAGGTAACACCTCCTCATGATACAGGAATCATGGATGAAGTTGCTAAGATCACAGATTTCTCAACTGTTAAGACAATGGATGAGGATGATGCAAGATCAGTAGGACTTTTCAATGTTATCGGTTCAGATTTTGATGATAAGTATATCTCACAGGTTAAGGCACAGAGTATCCATCCGGAGATCATCCCTGAGATGGCTAAGGATATGAAGATTGTTTATACACCTCTTCATGGAACAGGAAATGTACCGGTAAGACGCGTACTTAAGGATCTTGGATTCACACAGGTATTCGTTGAGCCACAGCAGAAGATTCCTGACGGAAACTTCCCTACAGTATCTTATCCTAATCCTGAAAGTGCTAAGGCTTGGGAGCTGGCACTTAAGCTTGCAAAGGAAGTTGATGCAGATATTGTTCTTGCTACAGATCCTGATGCAGACAGACTCGGTGTATATGCAAAGGATACAAAGACAGGTGAGTATGTAAGCTTTACAGGCAACATGTCCGGAATGCTTATTGCAGAGTACATTTTCAGAGAGAGACTGGCTACAGGTACGATGCCTGAGAATCCGGCTCTCGTTACTACAATCGTTACAACAGATCTTGCTAAGGCTATTGCAGATAACTATAATGCTCGCTGTATCGAAGTTCTTACAGGATTTAAGTATATCGGAGAGCAGATCAAGATCTTCGAAGATACAGGATGCAACAACTATGTATTCGGTCTTGAGGAGTCTTATGGATGTCTTACAGGAACATACGCAAGAGATAAGGATGCCATCGTTGCGGTTATGATGCTCTGTGAGGTTGCTGCATTTTGCAAGAAGCAGGGTAAGACACTTTGGGATGCAATGCTCGATCTTTACGAGAAGTACGGTTACTACAAGGAAGGTCTAGCTACACTTGAGCTTAAGGGTATCGACGGAGCTGCAGAGATTCAGAAGAAGATGCAGGACTTCCGTGAGAATCCACCTAAGGAGCTTGGCGGATTTAAGGTTCTTGCAACTCGTGATTACAAGGCTGATGAGAGAGTTGATCTTGTTACAGGAGAGAAGACTTCAACAGGTCTTCCTTCATCAAATGTTCTTTACTATGAGCTTGAGAACAATGCTTGGTGCTGTGTACGTCCTTCCGGAACAGAGCCTAAGATCAAGTTCTACTTCGGTGTAAAGGGCGAGAGCATGGAGGATGCTGAGGCTAAGGTTGAAAAGCTTAAAGAGGATATGCTCAGCAAATAATAATAGTAAATATATGTTAATAATATGAATTAAAAGCTTCCGATAAGCAAGTATCGGAAGCTTTTGCTTTTTTGCCCTTGACATTCCAAGGTCAAAGGAATAATATTAAACGCGTTTAATTAAACATGTTTAAAGTTTTAGGAGCTTAATATGGACAAGAAGAACGGTGGAACAACAGAAAGAGCCCTGAAGGATGCGGCAAAGAAGCTGCTTCTCAGCTGTGAGGATTTGACCGAAGTCACCGCAAGGGCAATTACAAAGGAGGCAGGAGTTAATCTCGCAATGATAAATTACTGCTTCGGATCCAAGGAAGCACTCTTTTATGAAGTGTTCCTGGAGCTTGAGGAAGAGGTAAAAACATGTAAGCCGGAACTGGTGGAAATACTTCAAAGCGATATGAGTCCGAGAGAGAAGCTCATCGAAGGCTACTATCATATGATGACGCTCATGCTGAATTATTTCAGTATGTCCCAGGCCGTTGTTAAGTTCTGTGTAATGAATAAAAGGATAGACATGGATGACGGAACTACTGCACTCGTAAAAGAACATTTCAAGGGTACCAAGTCTGATGGCGAATGCATGCTGATAGCGTATGAGATAGCAAGCGCTCACGAGCTGCTGGCCCTCAGACATCAGGAGATAAAAGAAACCTGTGGCATCGACCTTACAGACGGAGAGGTTCTTCGAAGAGTTATTACCAGAAATATAAACAAATACTTACAGGACTAGAAGGAAAGAGTAGACATGTTATCAAAATTCAGTGTAAAAAAACCATATACAGTACTTGTTGCGGTTATAGCGGTAATAGTAATCGGCGTTGTTGCAATTTCGAGAATGACCATGGATCTTCTGCCGAATATGACACTTCCATATGTTCTCGTTATTACAACAGATCCCGGAGCAAGCCCGACGGAGGTAGAGAGTCAGGTTACCGCTCCGATAGAAGCGACACTCGCAACAACCTCGAATCTTAAGAATATTCAGTCTGTATCCTACAACAGTTATTCAACTGTCATTCTGGAATATGAGCAGACATCAAATATGGATTCCACAATGATAGAGATCCAGCAGGGACTGGATCAGGTTAAGGGAAATCTTCCCGATGCAGCCGGTACACCGATGGTAATCCAGATCAATCCGAATATGATCCCTATCATGGTTGCTGCGGTTACTGTAGAGGGTGAAGACAGTATAAGAACAGCCGACTATGTGACAAGTGATGTTATCCCTCAGCTTGAAGGTGTAGAGGGTGTTGCATCCGTTAATGCATCAGGTGGTGTTACAGAGACAATTCAGGTTACACTTAATCAGGATAAGATAGACAAGCTGAATAAGAGAATCAGCAAGGCAATCGATGAGCAGTTTAAGGATGCCGAGGCTGAGCTGAAACAGAATAAACAGAAGCTGGAGGATGGAAAGAGTGAGCTTGAATCGGGAAAGCAGCAGGCAGCAAATCAGCTTGCGGCAGGACAGACAGAGCTTCAGACTCAAAAGGCACAGCTTTATGCGACAGCAGGTGATATGGATCAAAACCTCACAGTGCTTCAGGCAGGAAAAGCTCTTCTTGAGCAGGTGATAGGAACTGTAAATTCACTTACAGCTGAGATTCCGGGAATCAAGGCAGATATAGAATCACTCAGATCCCTCATCGGTCTTGTGGATAATGGAATCATGACACCGGATCAGTTCCTTGAGGCAAACGGCTTTGATATAAATACAGCAAGACAGAGACTTCTCGAAAGAGAGGCTAAGCTGCTTCAGACTTATCTCGCAATAAGAAATCAGACCGAACAGGTTGCGGCAAAATATAATATAGATCTCAGCAGGATTCCGGTGGACAGAATAGATGCACTCCTTACTCAGATAGGAAATGTGCAGAACATGATCGCAAATACGAATGCGTCTATCGGTGATGCTACCGAAAGCCTGAAGGAATTTGTTCAGGATATCGACAGTCAGCTTCTGGAGCTTGAAAACTCTATGGATGTAAGCGGCATAGTAACCGCACTTTCCACTGCACTGACTCAGGTAAATGTGGGAATCGAAACCATCAAGAGTGCCAAGACTCAGATAGATGAAGGAAAGCTTCAGCTTAATGAGGCATCCATGATGCTGAACAAGAATCAGATACTGGGTGAGCTTCAGCTGGCTCAGGCAGAGTCACAGATCATGCTGGGTGAATCCGGAATTACACAGGCGGAAGCGTCTATAGATAAGGCGAAGGAGGATGCGCATAAGGAAGCGGATCTTAACAGCATTCTTTCTCTTGATACAGTTAACGGAATCCTCATCGCTCAGAATTTCGATATGCCTGCAGGCTATGCTGGAGAATACCTGATCAGAGTCGGTGAAGATGTTGACAGCCTTGAAGACTTAAACGATATGGTTCTTATCGATCTCGGAATGGATGGAGTAGATGAGATAAGACTTTCGGATATCGCTGATGTGGAGCTTGTCAATGATTCCGATTCCGTATATGCAAAGGTTAACGGTGGAAATGCACTCCTTCTCACATTTGAAAAGCAGACAGGCTTTTCTACAGGTGAAGTAACAGATAATATTCTTGAGAGATTTGATATCCTTGAGAGAAACCTTGATAAGGAAGTAAAGTTCGCTGTCCTTATGGATCAGGGTGTTTATATAGATATGATCGTTAAGTCGATAGCACAGAACATGCTTGTTGGTGCGGCGCTGGCGGTACTTATACTCATCATATTCCTGAGAGATATAAAGCCGACTATCATTATCGCATGTGCTATCCCGCTTTCGGTAATCTTTGCCATAGTACTCATGTACTTTACGGGAATAACACTTAATATCATCTCAATGTCAGGTCTGACGCTGGGTATAGGAATGCTCGTGGATAACTCCATAGTCGTTATCGAAAACATTTATCGACTCCGCAAGGAGGAGAAGATGTCCATCAAGAAGGCGGCGGTTTACGGTGCAAGTCAGGTTGCGGGAGCTATCACAGCATCTACACTTACCACTATGTGCGTTTTCCTTCCGATCGTATTTACAGAAGGTATGACCAGACAGCTTTTCGTGGATATGGGTCTTACCATAGCCTATACACTTACAGCCAGTCTTATCGTAGCACTTACACTTGTTCCGGCGATGGCACAGGGTATGCTTAAGAAGACAGGAAAGACCAAGGAGGCAAAGGGAAAATTCTACGATCTTTTCGGAAGCTTTATAAAGCTTTCGCTGAAGCTTAAGCCGATCGTTTTCCTTGTAGTTATAGGATTACTTGCAGGAAGTATATATCTGTCACTTTCAAAGGGTACAGCATTCTTCCCTGAAATGACGAGTACACAGGTTACGGTTACACTGTCTGTACCTGATGGTGAAGAAAAGACCTTCGAGGAAATGACAGGCTACTCGGATACACTTATGGAAAGAGTCCTGACCATGGATGATGTAACTACAGTGGGCGCAATGATGGGAACAGGATCACTGCTCAGCGGTATGGGACAGGCATCCGGTGACAATGTTACTATGTATGTACTTATCGATGAGCAGTCTAAGATATCAAATGAAGAGATATCAAAGAAAATCATGGATTTCGGAAATGATCTGGACTGTGATATAAAGGTAGATACATCGATGATGGATATGTCGATGCTTACGGGAAGCGGAATCAAGGTTCAGATTAAGGGTAGAGATCTTGATAAGCTTACTGAACTTGCTGACGAAGTAGCCGAAAAGGTTGAAGGTATTGATGGAATCAAGAGTGTCGATAACGGAATCGGTGAATTGTCGGATGAGCTTATGATATCCGTTGATAAGAAGAAGGCTGCAAAGTACGGTATGACGGTGGCTCAGGTGTTCCAGCTTGTAGCTGCGGAGCTTGCGGATACACAGTCCATGACAAGCATTACAACAGATATTAAAGATATTAAGGTATATGTAAATACAGACAGTCAGACGGATGTCACCATCGATGATATCAAGAAGCTGACATTTGAATATACGGATAAGATATCGGGTGATAAGGAAACAGTCCATATATCGGATATAGTTACATTTACCGAGAAGGGCGAGATGAAATCCATCAGCAGAGATGCACAGGTGAGATACATCGAGGTTTCTGCCGAGCTTGAAGACGGCTATAACATAGGTATCATCGGAGGTGAGGTTTCCGATATCATCAAGCAGATAAATATACCGGAGGGCTATTCCATAAAGACCACCGGTGAGGATGAGACCATCAATGAAGCAATGAATCAGGTGCTTCTCATGCTCCTGCTTGCGGTAATATTGATCTACCTCATCATGGTAGCTCAGTTCCAGAGCCTTCTTTCACCGTTCATTATCATGTTTACAATACCTCTCGCATTTACGGGTGGTTTCGCTGCACTGTACTTTTCAAATAATGAGATTAGTATCATTGCGATGGTCGGCTTCGTAATGCTGTCGGGTATCATAGTTAATAACGGTATCGTGCTGATCGACTATATCAATCAGCTGAGACGTGAGGGCTGGACAAAGAAGGATGCCATAGTTGAAGCATCCAGAACAAGACTCAGGCCGGTTCTTATGACCGCGCTTACCACCATTATTTCCATGTCGACCATGGCAGTCGGAATGGGCCGTGGTACGGAAATGTCCCAGCCTATGGCAATCGTTGTTGTAGGAGGACTTATCTACGGAACACTGCTCACCCTCGTTGTGGTTCCTTGTATATATGATGCAATTCATAAGGAAAAGGATATGAGAGAGGAAGATATCGATGCGCCGGATGACGATGAGTCAGAGGCATAAGACCGGCTTGTGACGGCAGAGGATACATTTTAAATAATCATGATTCGGGGATTGCTTCATTTTAAAATAAATGTAGCAATCCCTGTGTTGTTTTGTGGTACAATATGTAACAATCCGTTGGTGTAAGAACATGAGTAAGGAAGATGATCGTTATGAATAAAGAAGACAGAGTAGTGGAATTGCTGATCAAAGCAGGATATCATATCTCCTTTGCAGAGTCGTGCACAGCCGGCCTTGCGGTAGGAAGGCTGGTAAATGTACCGGATGCCTCGAAGGTCCTTGACGCGAGCTTTATCACCTATGCTGATGAGGCAAAGATCAGGTATCTCGGAGTTGATCCGGAGACCATAAAGGCTCACGGAGTGGTGAGTGAGGAGGTCGTACATGAGATGGCTCTCGGCGTATGTAAGGAAACGGGAGCTGAGGTCGGAGTAGGAATATCGGGTATAGCGGGACCGACCGGTGGAGTGCCGGGAAAACCTGTAGGAACCGTATGCTTCGGAATCGCTGTCTGCGGCGAGGTTTTCACCTGGAGAGAGGAATTTGGTGACCTGGGAAGAAATGTAGTACGTGACGTAAGCGTAAATTTCTGCTATGATAGATTAGTGGAGCTTCTGGAGGAAAGGGCTCCACAGTAGATTCTTTTGGGAGAAGTAATTTCGATGTCATATGTTGCATTATACAGAAAATTCAGACCGGACATCTTTGATGAAGTAAAGGGCCAGGACCATATAGTAACTACTCTCAGGAATCAGGTAAGAAATGACAGAGTAGGTCACGCATATCTTTTCTCGGGAACCAGAGGAACCGGAAAGACCACACTTGCGAAGCTGCTGGCAAAGGCAGTTAACTGTACAGATCTTCGTGACGGAAATCCGTGCTGTGAGTGTGCCAGCTGTAAGGCTATCGCTTCCGGAAATGCGATGAATGTTATAGAGATAGATGCGGCATCCAACAGTGGTGTTGATAATATGCGTCAGATAAAGGAAGCAGTACAGTATGCACCGTCTGACGGAAAGAAGCTGGTATATATAATCGATGAGGCTCATATGCTTACGAGGGAGGCTCACAATGCGCTGCTTAAGACCCTTGAGGAGCCGCCGGAATACTGCCTCTTCATACTGGCTACCACCGAGGAGAATAAGATTCCGATAACTATCAAGTCCAGATGTCAGAAATATGATTTCCACAGAATATCCGTAGAGACCATATTTAACAGAATTAAGGATCTGGTAAGCAGAGAAAATGTTGAAGCTGAGGATGATGCTCTGGGCTTTATAGCGAGAGCGGCAGACGGCTCCATGAGAGATGCGCTTTCCATACTTGATGAATGTATAGCTTCGTGTCTGGGAGAGAAGCTCACCTATGATGAGGTTCTTTCTGCAGTGGGAGCGGTAGATATTGAGGTTTACATAAGTCTCACAGATGCAGTTCATAAGAGAGAAGCCGAAAAGGTACTGGATCTCGTAAACTCTGCTGTATGGCAGGGTAAGGATATGGTAAAATATGTAGATGACTATATCTGGTTTATGAGAAATCTCCTTTTCATAAAGCTGTCACCCGATTCTACGTCGGGAATGGATCTTACATCCGAGAATATAGAATATCTCAGATCAATGTCCGGCGAATACAGCCGTGAAGAGCTGACCAGATATCTGAATATACTTCAGGATCTGAGCCAGTCTGTAAGACTCTCGAATATCAAGAGAGTTACGGTGGAGATGAGCTTCATCAAGATGATGACTCCGGAGTCAGACAGAGATTATGAGTCACTCCTCAGAAGAGTGGAAATGCTTGAGAAGGGAACACCGGGAGCTGTATCCGCGGAGGGCGGAGCGGCAGATATCAGTTCCATCAAGGCGAGCATTGATACGGCTCTTGCGGTTAAAAGCTCAGAGCTTGAGGAGATGATAAATACAAAGCTTGATACGGCAGTCAGAACCTTTGACAGGAAGCTGGCGGGACTGAAAAATGTGCAGGCGGCGCCTGTTTCCGATGAAGAGATAAGTGAGAATGTCGTAAAGAATATCAGAGAGAATTATGAAGCAGCTCAGTATGAAGAGATAATTAAGTTCGCATCCGAATGGAAGAAGTATTTCGGAAAGCTTAATCCTATATCTCAGAGATACCTTATCGAGGCTGATATCGAGGCAGGTAAGGAATTCACTCCGAACGGAGAACTGGCTGTCATAAATATATATATTCCGAAGACCGATGCGGAAGGCGGAACGGATATGGCTTATCTTTATTATCTTGATAAGTCGACAGAGAAGAGCGAGCAGCATCGCTCGGATTTGATGGATGAGCTTTCACAGATCATCGGAAGAAAGATAAGTATTGTATTTAAAGAAAAGAAGGGGCATACTGAAGAAGTGGTAAGTGATGACTGCGCATTTCTGAACAGAATACTCTTCGAAGATATGCAGATAAAACCGTAATGCGGTTTAAGATTATATAAACAGGAGGAAATACCAATGGCAAAGAGAGGTGGATATCCGGGAGGAATGATGCCGGGTAACATGAATAATCTTATGAAGCAGGCACAGAAGATGCAGAAGCAGATGGAGGAGACTCAGGCTGAGCTTCAGGAGATGGAATATGAGGCTACTGCAGGTGGCGGAGTTGTTTCAGTTAAAATCAACGGAAACAAGGAGATCACTTCAGTAAAGATAGCTGAAGAGGTTGTTGATCCTGAGGATATCGAAATGCTTGAGGATCTTGTAATGGCAGCAGTTAATGAGGCTATAAGATTACAGGCAGATGATGAGAAGGAGAAGCTCGGAAAGATCACAGGAGGACTCGGAGGCGGACTTGGAGGTCTCTTCTAAATGGAATTATACGGCGGAGAGGTTAATCGCCTGATTGAAGAGCTCGGATCACTTCCGGGAATCGGGCAGAAGACTGCACAGCGGCTTGCCTTTCATATAATCGGAATGCCGGAGGACAGAGCCTTGGCTCTTGCGAATTCCATTACAGAGGCAAAGAAGAATGTCAGATACTGCAAGACCTGCTGTACAATTACAGACAGAGATGAATGTCCTATATGTTCATCGGCAGCCAGAGATCATAAGACTATAATGGTGGTTGAATCACCGAGAGATCTTGCCGCATATGAACGAATCGGACAATATAATGGTGTTTATCATGTACTAAACGGAGTAATTAATCCGAGTCAGGGCATAGGTCCTGCGGATATCACTCTGAAGGAGCTGATGATACGACTCAGGGGTGCTGTTGATGAGCTTATCATCGCGACAAATTCAAGTGTTGAGGGTGAAGCAACTGCGATGTACATTTCAAGAACAGTGAAGCCGGCAGGTATCAAGGTTTCACGTATAGCCAGCGGAGTTCCGGTGGGTGGAGACCTGGAATGTATAGATGAGGTAACGCTTCAGAGAGCACTTGACGGACGTGTGGAGTTGTAGCTATTATATTCTTTTGTTAATCGAAGGAGGGGTATCATATGAAGAAATTCGGAATTCTTACAAGTGGCGGTGATTGTCAGGCACTTAACGCAACAATGAGAGGTGTGGCAAAGGGTCTTGAGAATCTTTTCGGAAATGTGGACATTTACGGCTTTATGGATGGCTATAAGGGCCTTGTTTACGGCAATTATAAGAAGATGAAGCCTATGGATTTTTCGGGAATACTCAGTAAGGGCGGTACAATACTCGGAACATCGAGAGTACCGTTTAAAGAGCTGGATACTCCTTTTGAAGACGGAACAGAGAAGGTTCCTTCTATGATCAAGACTTATAAGAAGCTTGATCTTGACTGCCTTATCGTGCTCGGTGGTAACGGATCACAGAAGACAGCCAACAGACTTTACGAGGAAGGACTTAATGTTGTAGGTCTTCCAAAGACTATCGATAATGATATCTGGGGAACAGATATGACCTTCGGTTTTTACAGTGCGGTTGATGTGGCAACTCATGCCATCGACTGTATCTATACAACTGCAGAGAGCCACAGCCGTGTATTCGTTGTTGAGACAATGGGTCACAAGGTTGGTTGGATCACTCTTTACGCAGGTGTTTCGGGTGGAGCAGATGTTATCCTTCTTCCTGAAATCCCATACGATATCAAGAAGGTCAGAAAGACTATTGATAAGAGAATGAAGCAGGGCAAGAAGTTTACGATCATCGTTGCTGCTGAGGGTGCTATTCCTAAGGAGGTTGCAAAGCTTCCTAAGAAGGAGCGTAAGGCAGTACTTGCAGAGAGAAAGTATCCTTCAGTTGCTTATGAGATCGCAGAGAAGATCGCTGAAGATTTCTCAGGTGACGTAAGAGTTGCCATTCCTGGACACACACAGAGAGGTGGAGCTCCGGGAGCATATGACAGAATCATTTCAAGCCGTTTCGGTGCAAAGGCTGCAGAGCTTATCCGTGATGAGGATTTCGGAAAGCTTGTAGTTTATAAGAACGGCCAGATAGATTCAATTCCGCTTGCAGAGACTGCAGGCAAGCTGAAGTATGTAGATCCTGATTGTCAGCTTATTCAGGAAGCAAAGACACTTGGAATCAGCTTCGGTGATTAATGAAATTATTCGGAGACAATTCGATATAAGATGAAAAGATGGTTATTCGGGGCAGTCCTGTTTATCCTTGTATTTACAGGGTCTGCCCTGACTTTTAATTTCATAGGGAACCGTGAATATAACACAAAATCGGTCGAAGCTGTGGAGAGTACGCTGGAAAAGGCGTACATTTCTTTTGATGGCCGGAAAATCAATCCGATGGATGTATATATGACCAAGCTTCTTACCGGAGCTATGCGTGAATCGGTTGTTCCGGTTGATGATACAAAGACTGTAACAGTCATAATTCCGGACAGCATATCTGAAGGACGTACAGCGGGATATGAGCTGAGAGATCAGCAGGGCGTTAATCTGATCGAGGACGGAAAGCTTATTCCTGTCCGCGACGGAGAAGGCGAGAATGAATATTCGCTCAGCATCCGTATGGATATGACTGTGGAAAGAGACTACAGTCTTGTTTTTGTGTTTAAGGATGAGGAGAACGAGGAGGAAGGAGAGACCTATTACTACTATACCAGAGTAAAGAGGACCTCCGGAGAGAAACTGAGTGGGATGATCGAATTTGCAGAGTCCTTCAGCAACACACTCCTTGAAGAAAATCAGAGAACCGTTCCTGAGGTAAGTGTGACCGAGGGCGGTTACTACGGTGAGAATACAGAAGGAAGCATCCTTCCTGCGTCCGAGTCGGATGCGGTACTCAGTACTTCTGCGCTTAATGAATACTTTGAAGGCGGAGATAACACTTATCATACATACGGTCATACAGTTTATAATTCGAGATATGATAAGGCCATAATGACGGGACTCGGTATGTCCAGAGTTGGCAGCATGACTCCTGTTGTTAAGGAGATAAGTAAGGAGAGTGCGGTGATCGCACTTCCTTCGAGGATGATTTCCAGAAATGGTGAAGATGTAACTTATTATACAATGACCGAGTATTATACTCTGGAATATGATGCCGGAAAGAACGATTTCGTTATGAAGGATTATGAAAGACTCATCGACGAATCCTTCACAGGCAAGGATGTCATAAGCAATACAGGAAGACTGAAGCTGGGCCTCATGTCTGATGAGAATCCGGAATATGCGGCATCTGAGGATTCATCAAGAACCGCATTTGTTATGGATAATGCTCTCTGGTATTATTCGGCCGGAAAGGATTTCTATACAAAAATCTACGGACAGAGTGACCTCACGACTCTTAAGGATTCGGGATATAAGATAAGAATCCTTGCGGTTGATGAGGATGAGATAGACTTTATAGTTTACGGAAGAATTCCTCAGGGCTCACACATGGGTTACAACGGAATTGCGCTCTATGCATATACTCTTCAGGGGAATTCAATCAAGGAAATCGATTTTATCGAGACAGACCTTTCGGTGGACCTCCTGAAGGACCAGGTGGGAAGATATGCATATTATGATCAGAGCAGCAGATATTTTTACATTCTTCTGGATAACAGGATTATCAAGATAAATGTGCTCTCCAACGAAAAGGAGGAGCTTGTATCAGGAATCCCTTACTATAATGTTTATGTTTCAAAGGATAAGACTATAGTTGCTTATCCTGATTCAAGTGATATGAGTGATGTAAATAATATCACAATTTTTTCGGTTAAGGACGGAACTACGCAGGTTGAATCTGTCCCGGGAGAGAAGCTTAGTATCATATGCTTCATGGGAGAGGATCTGGTTTACGGTGCCGCAAAGCCTGAATTGGTTTCAACAGGTGCCGACGGTACGACCGCATTTCTGTTCGATCAGCTTAAGATCGTTGATAAGAACGGCAATGTTAAAAAGCTTTATCAGAAGGAAAATATATATATTTCCGATACAAGATATGAGAATAATAATCTCTATCTTACAAGAATGACGAAGAATGAAGAAGGAAAGTTCGTAGAGACAAGTACGGATTACATTTCCGAGAGTCAGGAGGAAGAGGCCGATACTCTGCAGCCGGCGTTTCATTATGATGATGCGGGAATCGGAGGAATCTATCTTGATTTTCCGGGAAGAGTTTACGTTCCGGACGGACCTGATGAGATAATTACAAGACTTGCCCGCGGCGATAAGCCGAAGAAGACCTTCATAGCAGGAAGTATGAGCAACGAGGTTTATTATATTTTCGGTAATTACGGACTGCTGGATGTAACACTCAGCGCCGGTGAGGCTATACAGCGTGTATCCAACGGCGGTGGATTCATTACAGATTATCTGGGAAATGTGATCTACAGGGAGAAGGAAATGCGCCCATACTTTACGGTTGCAGGCTCCTTCGATTATATGGCCGGTAAGAAGGATGCGTCAGAAGCCGAAACACTCTATATGTGTGAATATATGGCCATGCTTCAGGCCGGAGTTAAGGTTAACTATGAGGATGTGAACGGAAGAAGTGATTGGAGTACGCTCTGCTCGGAATTTTCCGGCGGTACGGTAAAGGGTATAAATCTTTCGGGGGCAGAAGTAGATGTTGCGATCGGCTACCTCAGCGATGGAGAAGCATTTATCGCAAAGTATGATGACTGCTATGTGCTGGTAGTCAGCTACAACTCGGATTTCATCAGATATCTTAATCCAAGAACCGGTGAAGAGGAAAGAGTTGAGAGATGGTATTTCAATGAAGAGGTAAGAAAGAGCGGTAATGAGCTCTATGCATGGTTTAGATAAAAAGAGAAAAGAGCCGCTGCAGCGGCTCTCTCTTTATGAAAAAATGTGGGGGAAGGTATAGAATCCTTCATTTGGAACAATTACATAATACAAATAAATTATGTCGTAATTAAGTTTGAATTGTGAAGTTTATGTGAATTACTTAAATTTTTTTAAAAAGTATCAAAATTTTTTTCTTGACTTGAATGAGCTATCTTAATAAACTGTGTAACTATAGTGCAAAAAGAGGCTTATCTGCCGCATAAGATGATAAGAAAGGCAAATAAAATGAAGGTACCATTTATAACTAAAGCAGAAGTTGAAGAGATTGTAAAGACTTATCCGACACCTTTTCATATTTATGATGAGAAGGGTATCAGAGAGAATGCAAGAAAAATGAATGCTGCATTTTCCTGGAATAAGGGATTTAAGGAATACTTCGCTGTAAAGGCTACACCGAATCCGACTATACTCAAGATACTCCATGAGGAAGGCTGCGGTACTGACTGTTCATCGCTTGCCGAGCTTGTTATGTCAGAGAAATGTAATATCAAGGGACAGGATATTATGTTCTCATCAAATGATACTCCTGCTGAGGAGTTCAAGAAGGCTGTAGAGCTTGGTGCGATAATTAACCTTGATGATATAACACATATTGATTTCCTGAAGGAGACAGCAGGAATTCCTAAGACTATCTGCTGCCGTTTCAATCCGGGTGGAATCTTTACTCTCGGAGCTTCAGGTGAGGCTGTTCAGGTAATGGATAATCCCGGTGATGCCAAGTACGGTATGACTGAGGAGCAGATCATTGAAGCATATAAGAGGCTGAAGGAGCTTGGAGCTGAGGAGTTCGGTATACATTCATTCCTTGCAAGCAATACTGTAACAAATGAGTATTATCCTGCACTTGCAGCAATCCTCTTTAAGCTTGCAGTAAAGATCAAAGAGGAAACAGGAATCGCTCTTTCCTTCATCAACCTTTCTGGTGGTGTAGGAATCGCTTATAAGCCGGATCAGACAGGTAATGACATCATGGCTATAGGTGAGGGCGTAAGAAAGAAGTTTGAAGAGATACTTGTTCCTGCAGGTATGGGCGATGTAAAGATCTTCACAGAGCTTGGAAGATTCATGCTTGCACCTTACGGACATCTCGTAACAAAGGCTATCCATGAGAAGCATACTTATAAGGAATATATAGGAGTTGATGCTTGTGCAGCAAACCTTATGAGACCTGCAATGTATGGTTCATACCATCACATCACAGTACTCGGCAAGGAGGATGCACCTCTGGATCATGTTTATGATGTAACGGGATCACTCTGTGAGAATAACGATAAGTTCGCTATCGACCGCGAGCTTCCACAGATCGATAAGGGTGATTATCTTGTTATCCATGATGCAGGAGCACACGGCTTCGCAATGGGTTATAACTACAACGGACGTCTCTGGTCATCAGAGCTTCTGAAGAGAGAGGACGGAAGTGTGATAGAGATAAGAAGAGCTGAGACTCTTGAGGATTATTTCGCAACACTTGACGGCTTCTGGGATATTCAGTAAATTCGTTATATAACACAGCATATAATAAGACCCGCTTCACTTCAGAGTGAGACGGGTCTTTTGCATGTCTATAGCTTTATGTTCAGCGTTATTTATTGATATATGTTTATTGTTATATGTCTAGAGTTTTTCGAGGAGGCGGAGCAGATAGTCCCAGGTCCTCTTTACGCTTGCAAGATCCAGTGATT
The DNA here is from genome assembly GCA_017634555.1 of Eubacterium sp. Taxonomy (GTDB): domain Bacteria; phylum Bacillota; class Clostridia; order Lachnospirales; family Lachnospiraceae; genus Eubacterium_Q. Next base: position 97,944 of record JAGBNF010000046.1, read on the forward strand.
CCTGCGGTGTATGAACGTCAGCCATATCAGGTCCGATGGAAACGGCATCGAGTCCGTCGATCATTCCCTCGAAGAGTCCGCATTCAACACCTGCATGCATGGATTCTACGATAGGCTGTTCGCCGTACATTTCCTCATATACGGATATCATTGTCTCTCTGAGAGGTGAATCCTCTCTGTACTGCCATGCCGGATAACTTCCGGAAAAGCTTATGGAAGCACCGAGCTGAACAGCCAGGCATTCAAGCTTGAACATAAGCTCAGCCTTCTTGGTGTTAACACTGCTTCTCAGGCAGTAGGACATGATGACTGCATCGGCAACTGTCTTCAGGATTCCGAGATTAAGCGATGTTTCAACGAGAGTCGGAAAATCCTGACACATAGCCTGAACACCGTTAGGAGTCAGGAGAAGACCGGAAATGATTTTTCTCGTACCTGCTTCGTCGATCACGAAGGAAGGCTTATAATCTGTAGGAAATTCTGTGTTTACCGAAATATCGGGATCGGTCTTACTGTATTCGGACTTAAAGGCAGCCGCACATTTGTTGACAGAAGCTATGAAGGAATCCTCAAGGCAGTTCGAATTGAGAGTTATCAAAGCTGTACATTCTCTAGGAATCGCATTATCCTTCTGGCCGCCTGAAATCTCGATGAGGCTTATAGGATATTCCTTCTGAAGCAGATAGAGAAGACGGCCCATCATGATATTCGGGTTGGCGCGTCCCTTGTCGATCTCCATGCCGGAATGACCGCCCATAAAGCCTGTTAAATGTATCCTTACCGGAACAGACGTGGAATCTGCAGGAACGGTTTTATATGGTATTCTGAGAGCTGCTGTGGCACCTCCCGCACATCCTACCAGAAGATGACCCTCTTCCTCGGAGTCGAGGTTTATAAGACGTCTGCCTTTGAGCGGTGAAGGATCGAGTGCTCTGGCACCGTCCATTCCGATCTCTTCATCAACAGTGAATATCACCTCAAGAGGCGGATGACTTATGGAATCTGATTCGAGAATTGCCATACAGTAGGCAACTGCGATTCCGTCATCTCCACCCAGTGTGGTGCCGTCTGCGGTAAGGATTCCGTCCTTTAGAACGAGACGGAGCCCGTCTGTCATAAAATCGATATCGCAATCTGATTCCTTCTCGCATACCATATCGATATGTCCCTGAAGGATTACGGGCTCTTCGTTCTCACGGCCTGAGCTGCCGCCCTTAAAGATGATCAGGTTATTAACTTCATCCTGAATGCATCTGAGTCCATGTGCTTCGGCAAATGCCTTGATATGATCGCTGATCTTCTTAGTGTTTTTTGAACCGTGAGGTATACTGCAGATATCTTCGAAATGTCTGAGTACTGCCGCAGGTTCCATCTCCTCAAGTATGTACATGATTACCTCCCTCGTGACAGCAGAGCTGTCTTATTATCTGAAAAGTCGGTAGACAAAGTAACCGATATATAAAGTACTTTCTCGGATCATGAAGTCGATCCTGCTCTGATAACCGGTATACTTGGTGGACGGTGTGGGAGAGCTGTAAGCTGAAATCCCTTCGTCCTTTGCAATAAGCATGGCACGCATCATATGCAGAGGATCACTGACTATTATTGCGTCAGAGAATCCGTTTTCATCCATGATCTTCTTTGCATTTGCCAGATTAGTGATGGTCTGCTCGGATTCCTCTTCCAGGAGGATATCCTCTGCAGGGATTCCCTGATCTATAAGATACATGCCTGCTACATAGGCATCGCTGAGATAGCTTCCTTCGCCAAGACCTCCCGTAACGAGAATCTTATCCGAATAACCCTCTTTATATAATGTGATGCTGTGATTAAGTCTCTCGCGGAATACCGGTGAAACTCCGTCGGAGGAGAGCCCGGCTCCGAGAACTATGATAACGTCTGCATTTTGTCGTTCGTCCCTATGGGAGTAATTCCATATTGCTACAGAGGCTGCGCCATAAAGAGCGATGACCAGCAGTAAGATGAAAAGGATAAATCTGAGAAAGCGTTTTTTCCCGCTCTTACCCTTTGCAGTCTTCTTGGTTTCTTTTTTCATAATATGATCCGTTTCCAAAATTTAAATAGAAGAATATTATAGCATATCCGGCGTTGTTTCACACAGCTTTCTGTTAAATATAGAAAAAAGCTTTTATATGCGGTATAATAATTTGGTTATGGGCAGTATACCCGCTAAGGGAAAAACTTATAATAAAGGGGTTTATTCAATGAAAAGAATAATAAGGAATATGGCCAAATGTAATAAGTGTGGGGACGTGATCGAGTCAAAGGCAAGATGTAATCCGGTCAGCTGTTCCTGCGGCTGCATAACAATAGACGGAGGAAAGTTCTATCTTAAAAGAACGTGCAAGTTCAGCGAAGATGATCTTACAGAGATGAGCGAGTATGAAGAGAAGTAGATTAAAATGGAATAAACTGGATAATACGGGTAATCTTTTTCCGGTTATAGCTAAACCCGGAATGAGCAACGTATACAGGGTTTCTGTACTTCTTAAGGAGGATATCAGAGAAGAGCTGCTGCAGAAGGCGCTGGAGCAGGTTCTGCCTTATTTTGATATGTTCCAGTCCTGTATGAAAAAGGGAATCTTCTGGTATTATCTGGAATCGAGTCCGGTTCCTTTCCCGAAGGTGAAGAAGGAAAATACCTACCCTTGTCTTTACATCGATCCCGATAACAACAAGAACGATCATCTGTTCAGACTTTCGTATTATAAGAACAGGATCAATCTTGAGGTTTTTCATGCGGTAACGGACGGAAACGGAGCTCTCTCATTCCTTAAGGAGATTACTTATCAGTATATAAGAAATGCGCATCCTGAGCTGAAGGGCGTGGTTAAGGATTCTCTTGCGGCAGAGACATCACTGAACAATGAAGACAGTTATGTCCAGAACTATAAGAAAAAAGAGAAGAAGACATATAAGACGAAGAGAGCCGTGGTTGTAAAGGGTGATAAGTTCATCGTTAATCAGCTGGGAATAATCCACGGAATCATTAATCTTCAGGATATAAAGAGAGTATCAAAGTCCTACGGAGTGACCATTAATCAGTATCTGGTGGGCGTTTATGCATGGGCTATCTATAAGTCCTATCTGAAGCAGCATGTGAGCAAGTATCCGATAAGCATAGCATGTCCCGTAAATCTGAGACCGTACTTTGATTCGGATACCAATAAGAATTTCTTTGTTATGGTATCGGCTGTGTATAATGCAATGGTCAACAACGCATCCTTTGAGGAGGTTCTGAAGGAAATATCCATCAGCCTTAAGGAGCAGATTACAAAGGAGAATCTCGAAAGACTGTTCTCTTATAATGTATCTAATGAAATGAATATGATACTAAGAGCTATCCCGCTTTTCATAAAGAAGATAGCGATAGCACAGGTATATAACGCATCAGCCAAGGCGAATACCACAACACTTACTAATCTCGGAATTCAGAAGGTTGCAGAGCCTTATGGAGACTATATAGAAAGATTTCAGGCAATGCTGGCAATGTCCAAGGGACAGAGCATGAAATGTACCGTCCTTTCATATAAGGATACTCTGGTTGCTACATTTTCGGCAAACATCATCGAGACGGGTATTCAGAGAGCTTTCTTCAGAAAGCTTACCGAGGACGGAATACAGGTTACTATAGAAACTAACGGAGCATACTACGATTAACGGAGTAAAGAGCTTTATATGGCAAAATGTATCAGATGTAAATTAACAATAGAAGATGACTCCATGATGTGTCCGCTCTGTAACGGAGTTCTGGTCCGTGATGAGGAGGAGTATCTGGAGGCGGAGAAGAACGAGAGCGGAATATACATTTCCAGATCGACTACGTATCCCGATGTGGCTCCCGCACTGAGAAGAATTCAGATGGCTATCAAGATAGCTATATTTGCTGCGGTGGTTGCCGAGGTGGTTTCGATAATCGTTAACTACTATACCTATAACGGAGTATGGTGGTCACTGATCGTCGGACTGGTTCTGGCATACGGATGCTTCACTTTGGTTTACTCCTTCAGTACAAACAGGAGTCTTCAGAGGATAATAAATGTGCAGATGTTCCTGGCACTGATATGTATGGTGGCGCTGGATAATCTGATGGGTTACAGAGGCTGGTCCATAAGGTATGCGATACCTATAACCCTTATGGCGATTCCGGTGGGTGTCGTCGTGCTTATGATAATAAATGTAGATAACTGGCAGAGTTATATAATGACAGAGATAGCAGTAACCGCAATATGCGTGATCCTGCTTTTACTTCAGATAATAGGTGTTATAAAAAGTTCTATCTTACTTCTCATTGCTACACTGATAGCAGGTACGATACTTGCGGCAACAATCCTTTTCGGATCGAAACTTGTATCGGATGAGATCAAGAGGAGGTTTAGGGTTTAATGCAGGAACTCAGTGTAAGAGCGAGAATAATTTCAGATTTAGTACAGATATTCAATAATACGAAATATCTGGAAAGAAGGATTGAACACGAAGATTACGGCGAAAGCGAAATGGATAAGTCCTTCAGATATCCTGATAATTACAGTGCGGAAATAATCGATATGGGCGATTTCCGTATGGAGAAGCTCAGCAGGAATGATATAGAGAGTGAATGGGCAGTGTTGCATTTCCACGGAGGCGGATATCTCAGTCCTTTTACCAACCACTACAGAACAATGGCCGGACTCTACAGCGAGGTGGCAGGCGGAGCAGTGGTTCTTTCGGTGGATTACAGAGTTGCACCGGAGTTTACGTATCCGGCGGCAGTGGATGATGCGTACAGATCCTTCAAATGGCTGCAGGAGCAGGGATTTCCGGCAGACAGGATCGTGCTCGGCGGTGATTCGGCAGGCGGTGGACTTGCGATGGCTCTCTGCTACAGGCTGAAGAAGCTTGGAGAAGAGCTTCCGGCAGGAATAGTAGCAATGTCACCGTGGACTGATCAGACCAACAGCGGAGAATCCTATACGACAAACAGAGAGATAGATCCTGTGTTCGGAGGAACCAAGGGAGAGATTGTCTTCAATAATCCTTATCCGGGAGAGGCGGATCCTAAGGATCCGGAGATTTCACCGCTCTTCGGAGATTTCAGCGGATTTCCTCCGATGCTTATTCAGGTAGGAACAGAGGAGATACTGCTCAGCGATTCGGAAACCGTTGCGGAAAAAGCAAAGGCTGCAGGAGTCAAGGTAAGGCTTTCGGTATATGAAGGTATGTTCCATGTATTTCAGTTGTCGGCACTGCTTATGCCGGAATCAAAGAAGGCATGGTTTGAAGTTAAGAGATTTATGAATGAGATAATCGGTAAGGAGTCAGATGAGTCGGACGAATTTGCAGGTGAATGATTTAGATTAGGGGGACGCTCACTATGAAGGGATATCTCGTTGTAAGCAGAGGAACCACGGAACCGGATATCAGAGAAAGGTATCTGACGGAGCTGGAGCTTCTGATAGAAGAAAGAAATGAAGGACTTCCTGTAAGAAGAGCCTTTACAAATCCTGAAATAAGGCGTAAAGTGAGAGAACTGACCGGAGAGAATGTTCAGGGAGTTAAGGCAGCAATGTTCTCCATGAAGGAGGAGGGTGTCACAGATCTTTATATTCTGTCGACCCATGTTGTTGCCGGTGAAGATTACAGACGGATGAGTGAAGACTTGTCGGGCTGTGCTTCGCTTTTTAATTCGATTCATGTTTCCAGACCTCTGGTGGAGGAAGGAAATGATTTTGATCTCTGCGCGAGAGCACTGCACAGTGTTTTCGGAGAAAGAGTAGGGGATGACTGTCTGATCCTTATGGCAAGAGGATTTGATGATCCCGATACTGAGGAGATCTTTGAAAAGCTCGAAAGAACAGTTGCCGAAAGATTCGGCGGTAAGGCATACATTTCAACCTTGAACGGAAGAAGAAATCTGACCACTGTGCTGATGGATATGAGACGTCAGGGCAGGAGCGGAAGAGTTGTTGTGGCGCCTTTTGGATTTATCCTCGGAGATATGGGCTACCATATCGCAGGCGGAGAAAATTCATATGAAGATAGACTCTGTAATCAGGGATATGAGACAGAGATAATAGAAGAAGGCTTGGGAATACATGATGCATTTCTCAGATTGTATCTCAAACACTTATACGAAGCTTAGGAGGATAAACCGTGAATATCATGATAGCCGGCTGCGGAAAGGTCGGAAAATCAATAGCAATGAGACTCTGTGAAGAGGGTCATCAGGTTACGGTAATAGATAGTAACGAAGCGGCACTCCAGTCTGTGAAAAGCTCACTTGATGTTATGGGCTATCACGGAGACTGTACAAGTATAAATGTACTCGAGGAAGCGGGTATAAGACATACGGATCTTTTGATAACAGTTACAAGTGATGATGAGAAGAACATGCTCACATGTCTTGTGGCAAGAAAAGTCGGCGGATGTCAGACTATAGCGAGAGTAAGAAGTCCTCAGTATGCTGAGGATATAAAGTATATTAAGGAAGATCTCGGTCTTTCCATGTCGATCAACCCGGAGAAGGTTGCGGCTGATGAAATGATCAGACTGATTCAGGTTCCTTCAGCCCTTGAGGTTGAGTCCTTTGCAAAGGGAAGAGTTAATCTTATCAGCTTTGCGGTTCTCGAGAATTCAGTGCTTGACGGAATCAAGCTTAAGCAGCTTCATTCCAAGATAGGTATGAATGCACTTATATGCGTTGCCGCAAAGGGTGACAAGGTAGTCATACCTGACGGTGAGTATGAGATTGAGGTAGGAGACAGATTATGGGTAACTCTGTCTTATGCGGATATAAATACATTTTTCAACAAGGTTGGAATTAAGACAAAGACCATAAAGAATGTTCTTATCGCAGGTGGCGGAACCATGACCTATTATCTGGCTCAGAAGCTGATAAACCTGAAGATGGATGTCAAGATCATAGAGATGAATCCTGAGCGTGCAGACAAGCTGGCAGAGTCACTTCCAAAGGCTATGATAATCTGTGGTGATGCAACGGATAAGAGCCTCCTTACAGAGGAAGCTATAGATGAAATGGATGCCATCTGTGCACTTATGAATGAGGATGAGGAAAATATCCTTCTTTCACTCTATGCCCATAAGTATTCACCGGCAAAGATCATGACCAGAATTCACAGAGATTCTTATGAGGAGCTGGTTTCAGAGCTGCCTGTAGGTCAGACCATATCAACTAAGAGAATTACGGCAGATTATATCTTACGTTATATCAGAGCAATGCAGAACAGTCTGGGAAGTGAGGTTGAGACCTTATACAGACTGGTAGACGGACGAGTTGAGGCACTGGAGTTTAATATAGGTGCAGGTTTTATCGGTTCGGGCAAGAGCCTGAAGGATCTGTCACTTATAAGCGGTACACTTATCTGCAGTATCTACAGAGGCGGAAAGATCATACGTCCGGGTGGAAATGATACCCTTGAAGCGGGAGACAGTGTTGTTATCGTTACAACGCATAAGGGAATAAACAGTCTTGATGAGATTATAAGGAGATAAATTCATATCATGAACTATCTGTTGATAATTAAATTCATAGGCTCTCTGCTTCAGTTCGAAGGACTGTTTATGATTCTTCCTTTTACAGTCGGACTGTATTATCACGAACAGCAGTCGAAATATCTGCTGCTTTCGGCGGCTGTGGCATTTACCATAGGATCGCTCCTCAGGCTGATCAAGCCGAAGAACACAAAGTTCCATCCGAAGGAAGGATTCGTAGCGACCGCATTTTCCTGGTTCGTAATGAGTGTTATGGGCGCAATGCCCTTCTGGCTCAGCGGAGAGATACCAAGCTTTACGAATGCGGTATTTGAAACAGCTTCGGGATTTACTACAACCGGAGCAAGTATACTGGTAGATATTGAGGCTATGTGCAGATGTATGCTGTTCTGGAGAAGCTTCACACACTGGATCGGCGGAATGGGAGTTCTCGTTTTCATGCTGATATTCCTTAAGTCCAGTGCGGACGAAATGAACCTGATGAAGGCGGAGTCTCCCGGACCGTCGGTAGATAAGCTGGTTCCGAGAGTAAGGACCACCGCATTTATCCTTTATGCACTTTATACCGGAATAACCGTTGTTTCAATCGTATCATTCATTTTAGCGGGAATGCCGATATTCGATTCTGTCTGTATAGGTTTCGGCGCGGCAGGTACCGGAGGATTTGGTGTAAAGGCTGACAGCTGCGCGAGTTATTCGCCTCTCTGTCAGGTGCTGATCACGATATCCATGTTCCTCTTCGGAGTAAATTTCAAGGTATATTTCCTTATCGTATTTAAGAAGTTTAAGGAAATCCTGAAATGTGAAGAGGTACTGTGGTATACGATCATATATGTTGCGGCATCTTTACTTGTTGCAATCAATATAGTAAGTGATTTAGGAACAGTCGGCGAATCCGTAAGGGCTTCATGTTTTCAGGTTGCATCTATCATGACAACCACAGGATATGCAACCCATGACTTTAATACATGGACAACTCTTCCGAAGGCGATACTGGTTCTCATAATGTTTACGGGAGCCTGCGCAGGAAGTACGGGTGGCGGTATCAAGGTATCGAGATGGATACTTTATCTGAAGCAGATCAAACGAGAGGTTGCAAAGTATACTCATCCGAGATCTGTAAAGAAGATACGTCTTGACGGTGATGTGGTCGATGAAGATACTATCAGAGGTGCAAATGTATATCTGATGGCCTATGCTGCAGTATTTATCGTATCGATGCTTATCATCTGCATCGATGGATATGATCTGATAACGTGTTTTACATCTGTTGCAGCAACACTTAACAATATCGGTCCGGGACTTGAAGTGGTAGGTCCGATAGGAAATTATGATGGATATTCACTTTTATCCAAATGGGTATTTGTATTTGATATGATAGCCGGTAGACTTGAGATATTCCCGGTTCTCATAATGCTTGCACCACAGACGTGGAAAAAGAAGTAAGGTTAGAAAAGGGGAACGAAGAATGAAACAATCAAATACAGAGATATTATCAACAAAAGCGAAGCTGCTTGATGCAGCATTGGAGTTTTTCTCAACTAAGGGTTATGACTCCACAACAGTAGATGAGATCGCTGAGTCAATAGGAATGAAGGGACCTATCATCTACAACTATTTCAGCGGTAAAGAAGATATTCTTAATACTCTGAATCAGGGCTTAACAGCTGATTATGAGAGTAATATGAAATTCGGCGAGCAGTCACTGGTATTTATTCATAACGGAGCCGAGCTTAAAGAGTTTACCATGTATCAGGTAAACTACACGATCAGTAACGATCATATAACAAAGTACAGAAGACTCGGTACCATCAATCAGTTCAGAAACAAGGAGACAGCTCAGAAGACGACACATTTCCAGTTTGACAATATCATTAATCTTTTCGAGAGAGTGTTTGCTTATATGAAGCAGAACGAGGCAATCGGAAATGTGGATCCGAGACTTATGGCACTTGAGTTTACGAGTCCGACATCACTTCTGATACAGCTGATCGACAGAGAGCCTGAAAGAAAAGATGAGGTTATGAAGCTGATCGAGGATCATGTTGATTTCTTTATTGCGACACATTGTAAGAAATAAAAAAAATTGTATTTTGCTGAGAGCCGGAGCGATAAGCCCCGGCTTGAAAAATAATATAAAAACATTAATAAAATAGTATTATTATATTTAAGAAACATGTATTAAAATGGTTTAGTTTGAGGGATGTATTCAGTGAAAGAAGAAAAGAAAAAAATAAAACTGAATAATACATTTGGCGGAATCATTATTATTCTCATGACTATGATCTCCGGTATTGCGATTAATATCGACCCTGCAAGGGTAGGAAAATATAAGGGTGATACCGGTGTCATGACTGAATTGATAAAAAGATATGCGGTTCAGCTGGGTGAGGTCGGGCTTGCGGATATGGTAGCCGTTATTCTTGTAATGATGATCTTTTACCATGTTTTTATGCGTAGAAAGATTGCATTCAGCCTGACTGCCTTCTGGATAAGCTTTGTACTTTCATGTTTTTATGTTATAGGAATCAGTTATTCTTCCTATTATGATTCGAGATTCATACTGGGTGACGGTTTACAGGTTGTTGTATCATTAACGACGTTGTTTGGTGTAATGCTTGTTTTATATGCAATCCTGACTTTAGTATATGATATGCTGGACAGGAGAAAGTATATCCTTCCGGGAAAGACAAGCTATATAGGATGGCATGATAAGATAGACAGACATTTCTTCCTGTTCTGTTTTATAACATTGATTGTTGTATGGCTGCTGTTTATGATTCCGTTCCTGCCGGGCTCGATTCCTTTCGATGGAAGAAAGCAGCTTAATCAGTATTACGGATATATGACGATGACAACACATCATCCGTATTATTCAACAATGCTGATAGGATTGATATATGATATCGGAAAATGGATGTTCGGGGCAGTTGGGGGAGTTCTGCTTTTTGTTTTCCTACAGACAGTAGTGGGAGCACTGGTTTTTGCAAAGATATGCTGCTTCATCAAGGAGTGTACACGCGGTATGCGTGCCGGATTTTTCAGTCTGCTTTTCTTTGCGATAAATCCGCTTTTCTGGACAAATATGCAGGCGGTTCAGAAGGATACAATAGGCTTTATATCCTTTGCGCTTTTTATGCTGGAATTCGTAAGGATATTTATGGATAAAAATGTATCCAAGAAGAATTACAGATGGCTCGGAATAGCAGGACTTATTCATTGTCTGTTCAGACATGAAGGTAAATATCTGGTGCTTATAGCATTTGTGATACTTTTTGTTATCATGGAAAAACGCAGGAAGCTTGTTGCTACAGTGATTACGATAGGTATTATATTCGCACTGCTGAATTCCGTAGTCGTAGACGGATTAAAGATCCAGCCGGGCAACAGAATAGAATCATATTCGATAGTTGTTCAGCAGGTTGCAAGATATGTAAAGATGTATCGTAAGGAAATGACGTACGAAGAGAAGCTTACGATAGACAGCGTTTTGGAATATCGTGATCTTTCAACCAAATATAATCCGGAGGTTGCGGATCCCGTAAAGAATAATTATAAGCAGAATTATAGTATCGCAGACTGGAAGGCTTTTGTAAGGCAGTGGATGCTGCTGTTTAAGAAGCATCCTGAGGTTTATGTGGATGCTGCCATAGATGAAATGTTCGGATATGTTTACCCGTTCTATTTCTACAGAGGAATGGCATATTATCAGCTGTACACAAAGGAACCGATAGGTGATTTTGATAAGGATGTTGAATACTCACATTATTTTATGAGTGAAAATATAAGAGAATCATGCAAGAGAGGCATATATCTCTGGGATAAGATCCCATTCCTTTCGATGCTGATAAACTGTGGTGTTTATACATGGTTTGGAATAATAATGCTGGGAGCACTTATCAGAAAGAAGGATTGGAAGAGTGCGATCATATTTATCATTCCCGCGTTTTCTATCGGAATATGCTTCCTGTCACCGGTTAACGGTTATATAAGATATATGATGAGAGAAGTTGCTGTAATGCCGTTATATATCCTTATAACCTGGATGTGCTATGCGAAAGCATCACAGCATCCTGAAGATATTGTGGAAATGGCAGCGGAAGGAGCTGAAGGAATAACTGCGGAAGCTTCTGGCGAAGCTGCTTACGAAGATGGCGATGATGATGACGAGGATGAAGAGCTTCAGAACGATAAAGCAGCAAAGAGCAGTACAGCGGTTCGAAGCGGCGGTACATCACAAAGAACCAAAAAGAAAAACAAAAATAAGAGAAATTCTAAAAAGAGAAAATAAAAAATCAGGGTGTGAAGCATCGACTCCGCACCCTGTTTGAATATCTGATATTACTATGCAGCTATTACTTATTATACTTCATTTCTGTGAATCCGCCATCGGTAATAAGACCGTCAAGAGGAACGCCTGACTTGCAGTATGGGCAGTCATGTGAAGAATATGATGTATATCCTTCAATATCCTCTGCATGGAAGATAGCGTGAACATCATGATTTTCTACAGCATAAGCAGCTGAGAAGATTGATGAGATTCCGCTGATCTCACCACCGTAGTACTGAATACACTCAAGAGCCTTTTCAACTGTTCGTCCGGTTGTTGCTGTTGCAAGAAGAAGCAGAACGTGCTTTCCGCTGATCATAGGAATCAGGTTATCTTTAAATGTGAGCTGTCCTACGGAATTAGTCTCAGGTCTGATAACATATATTGTATTGTGCTGGTTCATACTCATTATTCCGGAAGCTGTGAGTTCTTCTGCGAGATATGCGCCGATAACTTCGGTTCCGTCCATGCATACGATAGTATCAACAATGGATGTAGCCATATATTCCGAAGCCATTGACTTTGCAACTGCATAAGCTTCGTTTGCACGTGCCTTTATGGTTGCAAGATCAATGTAGTAATTGATATGTGAAGATGTTGTTGCAAAATGTCCCTGAGATACCTTGAGTTTGATCTCATTGTTGTATGGTGAGTCAATTTTAAATGTTTGCATAGTTATGTCCCCCTTTATTGTAGATAGGTCAAAAAAACTGTTATTATTATATATATAAATTCGTTAAGTGTCAAAATATGCGGAGAAAAAAATGTCATTTAAGAGTGAAATGTATATAGGCCCGTCAGGGGCCGGAAAATCAGCAGCGCTTTCCAAGGATATACTCACGGAAGCACATAAGAATCCGGATAAGAATTATATACTTATCGTACCGGATCAGTCTGCCAGTGTATTTGAGAAGAAGCTGCTTTCCATGAATGATAAAATGTTCGGGATTCCCGGACTTCTTAACGTGGATATCGTCGGTATGTCAAGAATGGCACATAACATATTTGCCGAGTTTGACGTTCCGGATACGGAAGTGCTGGAAGAATTTGAAAGAAATATGATGGTCAGAGCCGCTGCATCACGAGTAGTGGGCAAGCTTCAGGTATACGGAAAGAGCATAGATAAGAAGGGCTTCATAAGTCAGGCGAAGACACTTATTTCAGAGTTTATTCAGTATGGTATTACCGGAGAAGATATAGAACTTCTTGAAGAAGAGCTGAAGCTTTCGGGACAGGATTCTCTTTGCGGCAAGCTTCACGATATAGGTCTAATCTATGAGGATATCAGAGAAAACTATTTTGCCGGCGGAAAGCATCCGGGCGAGGAGAAGATGAAGGTCATGGCAAGATGTCTTCTCAGTCAGGGAGAGAGCAGATCTGTGGACGGAGCAGTGCTGATCTTTGATGAGTTCCGAGGCTTTACACCGGACCAGTTCAGTGTCATCGAAGCGCTTAAGACCAGAGCTTCAAAAATGATATTCAGCATTACTATAGATACGGATATCGTTAAAAAGGGTATCGAGGTTAAGGAGCATGAGCTTTATTATCAGAGCTACCTTACGATCGAGGCTCTGAAGGAAATCCTCGGTGAGACCCCGGTTATCAAATATTATGAGAGGGGAACGGACATTTCAAGATTCGCTAAGGGAAGCGGACTTGAGCATCTGGAAAAGGGCCTCTTCAGATTTCCGGTTAAAGAATTCACCGAGAAACCAAATGACATTGAAATATACAGAATGGCAGATCCCGTATCCGAGCTCAGTGTTGTTGCGGAGGATATACTGCGCCGCGTGAGACGAGGAGCGAGATTCAGAGACTTTGCCATAGTTACGGGAGATATCAGTGCACTCTCCAATTACAGCAGCGCCGTGTTCGAAGATTACGGAATCCCGGTATTTATGGATGAAACAGGAAGTATAGGCAAGAACCCTTATACAGAAGGGCTTATAAAGCTTACCCAGATAATAGATAAGGATTTCAGCTATGAGACTATGTTCGGCTTCATCAAGCTGGGACTTATAGATGAGGAGCTGTCGGGCTGTACCGATGTTCTGGAAAATCATTGTATCAAGCACGGAATAAGAGGAAGAAGATGCTGGGAGAGAAGCTTCCGAATTCCGGAGGACAGGATTAAAAGCGAGATCGATGATGAAATAAGAGAAGATATCAGACGTGCCGAAGATTCAAGGGAAAGCATGATGAAGCTGCTCACTCCTATGACGGATCTTAATAAGAAAAGCAGCACTGTCTTTGAAATGTGCGGCGCCCTGAGAAAGATGATGGATAAGGATCATCTGAATTACGAAAGACGTATAGCTGAGACTGCAAAGCTCTATGAGAGTATGGAGAGATATTCCGAGGCGAGAACTATGGAGCAGCTTTACGATAAGCTGTCGGATATTCTCGGAAGTATGGAAGAACTGCTGGGACATGAGACGGTTGATATGCATACCTTCTCAGAAATGCTTGCCACGGGAACAGAGGATCTGAAGCTGGGAGTCATCCCGCCGACACTTGACGCGGTAACGGTTGCCGATTCCGGCAGGAGCCGACTGGGAACAGTCAAGACTCTCTATTTTATAAATATGAATGACGGTATAATTCCATCTCCGAGAAAGGACGGAAAGATACTTACCGATAAAGATAAGGACTGCATAGAAAGGATTCTCTCAGAAAAGGGTATCAGAAAGTGCCTGGCACCGAATGACAGGCTTGAGAGTTATATGGAACAGTTCTTTATATATCAGATGATGACACGTCCCGCTGAGAGACTGGTCATGACCTTCGCAGATGCAACCAGGGACGGTGCACCTTCGGAGATGTCATACATTGTAGGACGAGTTATGAGAATGTTCCCGAAGATCGTTATCGAGAGAAAAGCTCCGGTAATGTTCAGGGGAACACTTAAGACGGACATTTTCGGATTTACGGATAATCTGAGAAGGACCGTAGATCATCTTAAGGATAAAAATGATACATGGTATACGGAGGAGACAGGGGCTGTGTCAGACGGTGCGATTCATGATATAGCACTTTTCTCTGAGCTCAGCAAATACAGCTTCAAGGATTATAAGGATGCACTCTTCTTCAGCAATGAGGCCGAAACGATACCTCAGGATATAATGGAAAATCTGAGGCTTGAGATATCTGTATCAAAGCTTGAAACCTATGCGGAATGTCCTTATGAGTATTTTATGAAATATATCCTCAGACTCGCAGAAAGAGAAGAAAGAAACTTCAATTACGGTGATGCGGGAAATATAGTTCATAAGACTCTTGAGCTTGCCTTATCAAGGATTAAGGAAGAGTACGGAAACAGATGGACAGAGCTGTCGGATGAGGAAATCCGCAGTATTTCGGATAAGGCTCTTGAGGATGCTGTAAAAAGCTGTGAGAAGGTTGTCGAAGAGGATGAGACCGAGCACGGAAGAAATACCGTGATAATCGATAAGCTCAGTGACCTTATGCACAGAACTATAGATACGATACGCTATCAGCTGAGTATGGGAAGTCTGCTTCCGGAGAATTTCGAGCAGAGGTTTACTGCTACATTTAAGGCAAAGAGACCTTCGGGTAAAGACGCTGTGATAAGTATAAATGGTGTAGTCGACAGAATAGACGGATTTGATAATGAAGACGCACATTTCTTCAGGATAGTTGATTATAAGACCAGCGATCAAAGCTTCAGGCCTGAACATATAGCTCAGGGTACGGATCTTCAGCTGACAGTTTATATGGATATAATCAGGGAGATAATGAAGAGAGATTTTAAGGATGAAAAGGTTATTCCGGCAGGTCTCTACTATTATCATGTTTCCAATCCGGATATCAACAGACATAGGATCACGAAGGGAGCCCTGAATGATTCCGAGGGTGATGTGGCGAAGGCTGCGGTCATCGAACAGAGAAAGGAGCTTCGTCTCAGAGGAGCCATTAATGATGACGACAGTGAGACTCATGAATATCTGAAGCTTCAGGACCGTAACATGATAGATGAGAAGGGAAGCCTCGGCGGGTCAACAGTTGTACAGGCATCCGTTGCGGGAAGGTATCCCGACAAGTCATATACTGCAAGAACGTCTGCGGTGGGTACCGAGCAGCTGGAGGATCTGGGAAGATTCGGAAGAAGCCGTATGGTGGAGATTACGGAGGATATACTTGCAGGAAAGATAGATAAGCATCCTATCAGATATTCATCCGCCAGATATAGGAAATGTTCTATATGCGATTATAAGACTGTATGCAGATTCGGTGTATACAGCGGAAATGTAAATTATGTTCCTAAGCAGAATGAAACGGATATAGAGATGATCAAAGCTATGAAGGATAAGATCAGTAAAGAGGTAGAGTATGACAAAGTGGAACGACTCACAACAGATGGTTCTGGACAGCCTGGAGGAAAACAGTAATGTTCTTGTAGCGGCAGCTGCAGGCTCAGGCAAGACAGCGGTTCTTGTTGAAAGAATAATAAGGAGTATCCGCGAAGAAAAATGTAATATAGATGAGCTTCTGGTCGTAACCTTCATGAAGGACGCTGCGGCGCAGATGAAGGCGAAGATCATCAAGGCTCTTGAGAAGCTCTGTGCCGACGGAGGAGATGCTCAGCTCATAAAGCAGCTTGCCATAGCGGACAGAGCGGATATCAATACCATCGACAGCTTCTGCAACAGAGTTGTTAAGGAAAACTTCAGCGTGCTGGGGATAGATCCGGCCTTCGATCTTTATGACAGTGCCGAAGCCAAGATGATCCACGAGGATGTTCTTCAGGACTGCTTCGAGAAATGGTACAATACGGATCCGGAGTTTTCAAAGCTCTCCAAGCTCTTTATAAAGAGGGGGATTGACGACTCGTTGCTTAGACAGATTATCCTGAAAATATTTTCGGTGTCTCAGAGCTATGCCAACGAAAAGGGATTTTATGAAAAACTCAGGAAAGAAGCTGCAATCGAAGCTGAAACAGTCGGTGATGAGAAGTGGGTTAAGTCTGTGGTGGATGATGTATTCATCCGCGTGGACGGCATCAGGGAAGAGCTGAACAATATGAGGGATCATTATAAGGAGCTGCTAGAGTCCGAGGATAAGGAAGCAGCCGAAATGATGATTAAGATGATCAGTGCCGATATAGATTATATTGACTATGCAAAGGCCTTTGATACACCGGACAAAATTCTCGAATATGCCGATAATTCTCTGGAGAGATTTAATGGTAAGAAGAAATGTACCGCTGCCTTTGAAGGTGAAGTGGATTACTATGACAATCTGAGAAAGGAAATCCGTACCGAGCTTAAGACTCTTCCGAGTATAGAGGAGCTTAAGGAGGAGATGGAGAGTAACAGAGAACTGACACTGCAGCTCCTGGATTATACCGAGAAATATGCGGCGGCACTTATTTCCGAAAAAACAAAGAACAGAAAATATGAGTTTGGAGATATAGCACATTTCGCATACAGGATTCTTCATGATGAGGAGACGGGAGAAATCTCGCCTGTAGCAGAGAGGCTCAGAGATAATTATAAGTATATCTATATAGATGAGTATCAGGACAGCAACGACCTTCAGGAGGAGATCCTCACATCCATAGCGAGACGGGATGAAAACGGTTATCCGTATAATATCTTTATGGTAGGCGATGTAAAGCAGAGTATCTACAGATTCAGGCTTGCGAAGCCGCGCCTTTTCATGGATAAGTTTGATAACTATAAGGACGGGAAGATACCGGGAAGGCTTATCAATCTGAATATGAATTACAGATCACGCCGTGAGATCCTCGAGGGGACAAACTTCATCTTCAGGAATCTTATGAGACGTGAATTCGGACGCATAGATTATGATATTGATGCGGAGCTTAAGACTCCGGCAGAAGAGGATTATCTGAAGAATTATCCTCCGGCGGAGGAAGGACTGAATGTAGGCGGACTGCCTGAGATCATCCTGGTATCGGATGCGGCGGATGGCGATGAGGATGCTTTGGGAGCAGGAGAAAACGCGGCTGCTCAGTATGATAGCGACGCATCGGATGGGGATAATACCGAGGTTGAAGAGGATGATAACCTTACGGGTGCCGAGGACTTCATTTCCAAGGAAGAGCTTGAGGCCGTTGTGATCGCCGATAAGATCAATGAGATCGTTCACGGTGATGAGAAGAAGGGAATAAGCCCGCTTTATATAGTTAATGAAAAGTTCGACAGTGAGAGACCGGAAGGACCGGACAATCAGAGATACAGACGTGCAGGGTACGGAGATATAACGATCCTTATGGGTATCGTATCCGGTGCGGAAAATATGATAGACATCTTTGAGAAGAAGGGTATATCGGCAAGGCTCGATTACAGTAAGGGATACTTCGATGCGGCAGAGATCGTTACTATGATATCGATTCTGAATGTGATCGATAACTCCAGAATGGATATACCTTATGCATCGGTTCTGCTCTCATCCATAGGAGGACTTACAGAGCCTGAGCTTGCGCTTATTGTTACACGCAGGCCGAAGAGACGCAGATATATGTATGATATGTGCGTTGATTTTGAAAATGCATATATTGATTCTGAGGAGAAGAATCTTGCAGAGGTTGCCGCAAAGCTGAGACGTATCAACGGTTATCTGAATTCCTGGAAGGAGATCAAGTCCTTTGTTACGATCGCTGAGCTAATAGACAGGATACTTGCGGATACGAATTATCTGCTTTTTGTATCCTCGATGCCTCAGGGAAATATCAGACTTTCGAATTTAAGAATGCTCAGATATAAGGCTGAATGCTTTGAAAAGTCGGGCTTTACAAGTCTTTTCGATTTCCTCAGATATATTGATAAATGTAAGATCCATGATGAAGGCTTCGGAGATTCGGGAGCATCGGGAGATATAGGAAATTCGGTTCAGATAACCTCTATCCATAAGAGTAAGGGACTTGAGTACCCTGTAGTTATCCTTGCCAGAGCAGGTAAGAGATTTAATGATCAGGATTATAAGAGCCCGGTGATAGTAGATCCCGAGCAGGGAGCGGCGCATGATGTATATGAGGTTAAGGAAAGCGGAATATGCATCAAGAAGGCCGGTATAAAGAGAAAGTGTCTTATAAGTGCAATGATGAAGGAAGACATTGCGGAACGTATGAGACTTCTGTATGTTGCAATGACAAGAGCCAAGGAAAAGCTTATAATAACCGGAGTTACGAGTAAGGATAATGAAGGACTCGGATACAGCCTTGGTGAACTGGGGAAGATGAGAAACTTTGTCGATATGATACTTCCGGCTGTAAATCTGGAGGGCTTTGATAAGCATTTCAAATTTACGACAGTAAGTAAAGCGGAGGAGCTTAAGGCATCCTTCGGTGATGATTCATCAAAGCAGCTTCGTGATAAGAATGAAGTATATGAGATACTTGAGAAGGAAATCGATAAAGAGAAGGAAGCGATAAGGAAAAACGGCGAAACTGCTGTAAATCCTTATGAGGTTGATTATCCTTATACCGCGGCGATCAGAACGGTGTCCAAGACTGCAGTTACAAAACTCGAGAAGAACTATATCGAGAAGAAGTCGGCAGAACAGGAAAGTAAGGAAAGTCCTGAAAGCCAGCTTATGATCGTGACCGATGACGGACAGATAGTTGAATCTGATTACAGGGACAACGATGTTTCACAGGAGGACTATGCGGCAGGACAGGCTAAAGCGGCAATGCGAAGAGGTACTGTAGTACATAAGGTGCTGGAGCTGCTGGATTATTCCAAAGTTGATTCCATCTCTGATATGGATGCCGAGATCGACAGGATCATGGCACGTAATTTCTTTACCGATGAGGATAGAGCCAATCTCAACAGAAGACTGCTTCATAACTTTTACAGTGATGATGAGTCGTCGCTGTTCCGCAGAATGAAGAAGGCTTCGGCAGAGGGCTGTCTCTATAGAGAAAAATCCTTCTTCATGGGAATGAAGCCTGATAAGATTCCGGGCTTTGATCTTAAGAAGGAAAGCTTCGGTGATGATATAGTTACGGTTCAGGGAACCATGGATGCGTTTTTCTATGAGAAGAATCCTGACGGAAGCCTTGGTATTACGCTTGTAGACTATAAGACAGACAGAGTGAGAAGCGGAAGTGAACTGATAGAAAGATACAGTGTTCAGCTTTATCTTTACAGTGTTTCACTTTCTATGATTACAGATGCGAAAATAAATGGTATAATATTTTATTGCCTCGCTCTCGGCGAGGAAGTTGATTGCAGAGAAGCGGTTGAAAAGATCAGCCGTGAGATAGACAGTGAGGTAGAAAAATGAGAACAACACCTGAAGATAAAGAAGGAATCACTCTCCTCGGAAACAGCAAAACGGTAATACCTGAAGGCTACTGTCCTGAGGTACTTGAAACATTTATCAATAAGCATCCGGAGAATGATTATTTTGTAAAGTTTAACTGTCCGGAATTTACCAGTCTCTGTCCTATCACGGGACAGCCTGATTTTGCGACAATATACATTTCCTATGTTCCTTCGGAAAGAATGGTTGAGAGTAAATCTCTCAATCTCTATCTTTTCAGCTACAGGAATAACGGAGATTTCCATGAGGACTGTGTAAATAAGATAATGAAGGATCTGATAAAGCTTATGGATCCGAAATATATCGAGGTATGGGGAAAGTTCACTCCGCGAGGAGGAATATCCATTGACCCTTACTGTAATTACGGAAAGTCGGGTACAAAGTGGGAAGAGGTTGCATGGAAGAGACTGACCGAGCACGATATGTATCCCGAAAAAGTAGATAATCGGTAAGTGTTTAAGTGACTCAGTCACAGAATGAGAATTTATTACCGATGAAGAGGAGTTAAGTTTAGCAATGACAAAGCAGGAAGCTGAAAATTATATTAGTGATATTCCGAGATTTGCGGATAAGACAGGGCCGGAAAATACCGAGAGGCTGATGAAGATACTCGGAAATCCGGAGAAGCAGGCCAAGACCGTACATGTTGCCGGAACAAACGGCAAGGGGTCGGTATCCAGAATGATGAGCCTTTTACTTACAGAGGCAGGCTTTAAGACAGGACTTTTTATATCACCGCACCTTGTCCGTATTAATGAGAGAATATCGGTTCAGGGCGAAGATATCAGTGACGATGATTTCGGCCGTATCTTTGATATAGTTAAGGAAGCATCGGATACTCTTGTAAAGGAGGGAGGAAGCCATCCTGCATATTTCGAATTCCTGTTCGCTATGGGTGCGGTATATTTTGCAGAACAAAAATGTGATTATGTCGTATATGAGACAGGGCTCGGTGGAAGACTTGATGCCACAAACTGCATCGAACCATGCATGACAGCCATCACCGAGATAGGCTTCGATCACATGCAGTATCTGGGCGACACCATAGAGAAGATCGCAGGAGAAAAGGCAGGCATTATCAAGAAGGGAATTCCTCTCGTTTACCATACGGGAAGAGTTTCGGCAAATAAGGTACTCGAGCATACCGCAAGAGAGAAGGGCTGCCCCGCATTTAATGCGTGCTGGACAAATATAGATATTAAAGAAGAAAATAAGGGAAAGATTGATTTTTCACTTGATACCAGATATTATACATACGATAATCTGGTACTTGAGGCGGCACCGCGTTATCAGACAAGAAATGCAGCAACCGCTGTATATATGTTTGACAGACTTTTCCATGGATGGGATGTCTCGAAGAAAAATGAGATCATTCGTAAAGGGCTGGAACGTTTCAGAATGGCCGGAAGGTTCCAGTATCTGAAGGAAAATGTTATACTGGACGGAGCTCATAATGAGGATGCGGTGAACGAGCTGATAGATTCACTGAGATCCAGATATTCGAGCTTCAGAAGTCTTAAGAAGAAACTCCTTTTTGCTATCGCATCCGATAAGGATTATGAAAAGGTTATAAATGAAATGGCATTCGGCATCAGACCTGAAAAGGTATATATCACCGAGCTTTCATCGGGAAGAAGGCTGAACAAGCAGATTGCCGAGGAGAGTTTTAAGAGTAAGCTTGGAGACAAGGTGACGGTCAGCTGCTATGATGTGGCTGCTGAGGCTTATAAGGCGGCCCTTGCCGAGCTTAAGGATGACGAGTTATTGATTGTTACGGGTTCCCTGTATCTTGCAGGAGAACTGCTTAGTCAGGAGAATTAATTATGATAGATTTTGATGAAGAACTTAAGAGATTTTCGCCAAGCCTGGAGGTTAGTCAGGCAGAAGAAGATATATACAGTAATGACCTTAAGGATATTACGGATATAGTTCTTCAGATGACAGAGAACCTGAGAGGAACCGAAAGGACTTAATTATGGCAGAAAGAAGACTGTGCAGCTACTGCGGCAAGCCGGTCGGAGCGGGAGGATACTGCACATCCTGCAGGCTTCATCAGGACTTTCTTGCCAAGGCGGGAAATACATCGCTGTACTATTATAATATAGGTCTGGACAGAGCCAGACTTCATGATCTTTCCGGAGCTCTCGATTCGCTTAAGATGTCTCTCAGATATAATAAGACAAATGTGAATTCGCGTAACCTGATAGGCCTTATCTATTATCAGATGGGTGAGACGGTTCAGGCTCTTTCACATTGGGTTCTCAGCGTAAACTATACTACGATAGATAATCCGGCAGTGAAGTATCTGAAGGAGCTAAGGGATAATCCGAAAACTCTTCAGGAGAGTGATGAGATAGCACGCGGATTTAATCAGGCACTTCAGCAGGCGGCGGCTCATGAATTTGATCTTGCTATGATACAGCTTCATAAATGTATCACCGGAAATGATCATTTTATAAAGGCATATCTGCTTCTTGCACTCATTTGCTTTGAGACAAAAAGAAGTGCTGAGGCGAAGAAATATCTGGCACACGTACTTTCGATAGATAAGGGTAATCCGTCCGCGCTGCATTTCCTGAGGGAAATGGGTGAGGACAGCGAGAGCGTGGAAAGCCTTATAGAGAAGGATTCGTCAGAGTCTGCAGAGGCAGGCGGAGATGTATTTGATTATTACGGAATGGAAGAGACGAAGGGAAGACCTGCAAGAAAGGTTACTCCTGAGAAGAAGGAAAAGCAGAGAGTGAGAGTCAGAAGCTCGAACGAGCAGACGCTTATCAAATATGCTAACTTCTATATGCTGGCCGGTATCATTATCGGTGCATGCGTTTTCTATTTCCTTATTGCTCCGGGCATCAAGAAGGAGTATCTTGATAAGATAAATGAGATGGATCGTACCTACAGCAGTACCATCGCATCGAGAAACTCGGAGATAGATAATCTGAATCTTATCGCAAAGACCGCTGAGGAAAAGGCGGCTGTTCTCGAGGAACGCGAGGAGGGCTATCAGAATACGATAGAAAAACAGCGTGATGAGATACAGACGCTGAAGGAAGCTGTAGAGGCAGGCGGCGGAGAGGTTTATGTCGAAATCGACGAGTCTGAGGAACCGGATGAAACGGGAGAGGGCGAAGAGCCTGTAGAGGTTGGTTCGGGTGTCGGACACAATATAGGGCAGGTTGTAAATGCCGCTGCTGAAAGAAATAATGAGAATGTAAGAGGAATTTCCAGAGATGATATTGAAATGCTTATTCAGGGTGAGTAAGCAGAGATGATCTTTGGATGGAGGAATTTGAATGGGTGCTAACGGATCTTTTAAAGATTTTTTGAAGAAGAACAGCAAGACACTTGTTGTTCCGGTGATACTTATTGTTATCGGACTTTTTATGATCTTTCATCCGATAGGATGGGTAAAGCTTATAGTTAAGATAGTTGGAATACTTTTCGTAGCAGCAGGAGTTCTGCTGGGATGCTCAACTATTTCAAAGATAGGTTCACCGACTATGATGCTTGCGATCATTCTGGTGCTGCTCGGCATCATATGCCTTGCTCTGTCTGACAGAGTTGCGGATTTCATACTTATCGTTATCGGTATAAGTATGATCGTAAATGCGGTTATCAGTATTCATGATGCATATATAGTAAAGGGAAAGAGCGATCATTTCATCGAGTATATAATAAATGATATCGTATCTCTCGTAATAGGTATCGTTCTTATCTTTGTTCCTCAGGGACTTGAGGGTGCAATTGCCATTACTATAGGCGTTGTTCTCTGTGTGATCGGAGTATCAAATGTAATTACAGTATTCAGAGTTTTCCGCGACGGCGGAAGATATATAGACGACGGATCGGATGTTGTCTGGGAGGAGTAAGACTTGAGAGTAGGAATGGGATATGATGTACATCGCCTTGTACCGGACAGAAAGCTGATCCTTGGCGGTGTAGAGATAGATTATGAATTGGGACTGCTGGGACACTCGGATGCCGACTGTCTGACGCATGCCATAATGGATTCAATTCTCGGAGCTGCAGCAATGGGAGATATAGGAAAGCATTTTCCTGATACAGATCCAAAGTATGCCGGTGCCGACAGTATGGTGCTGATGGGAGTTGTCCGCAATATGATCGCAGAAGCGGGATATCGCATAGGAAATGTGGACGCAACGATAATTGCCCAGAAGCCGAAGATGGCTCCTTATATTCAGGAAATGAGGGAGCGTATAGCCGAGGTTCTCGGTGTGGAAATATCAAGGATTAATGTGAAGGCAACGACAGAAGAAGGACTTGGCTTTACGGGAGAAGGTCTCGGAATAACATGTCAGTCGATTGCTCTTTTAGAGGAGATATAGAGTGATCAGGTTATCTGATAAGTCCCCATCCGAAATAGCGGAGATGAAGATTCTTTGGAAAGAATACTTCGGAGACAGTGATGGATTTATAGATTTTTATTTTGATAAGATATGTGCCGGAAACAAGATTGTGGTTATGAGAGAGGATGGAATCCTTACGGGAATGCTTCATCTTAATCCATATGTGTTTTCGAGAGATGGTAAGGAAATTATAAGAACCTACTATGTAGTCGGAGTTATGGTCCGTGAAGGCTACAGGAATCAGGGACGAATGAAAAAAATGTTTGATTATGCATATTCCGTACTCAGTTCGGAGCGTATCAAATTCATTTATCTCTGGCCTCCAAATGAAGCATATTATAACGGAGTGGGTTTCGGCACAGTATCGCAGATGGTTGATATAATATTTAAGAAGGAAGATCTGGAGCTTCTCAGAGATGAGATGGTCACTTCGAAAAGTGATGTTGAATTCGGAAAGATGATAAGAAATCTTATCATGCCGTTATATTCAGCCGACAATATCAATGCGATGGTTTCGGAGCTTTGCAGTGAAGGAGGAAGCTTCAACTGTCTTGAGAAAAGAGGAACCATTCAGGGATGCTATTCCATTTTAAGAAACGGAAATGTCCTGGAGGTCGATCATATCGTACCGTATTTCGGTCTCAGAGAATATATGGGAAGGCTGTTCGACAGCATCGAGGAAACACTCAGCAGTATTGAAGCTGAGGAGGTCGAATATGATTCGGTTGAGATCAGCGATGATATAACTGATACCGAAAATAATGTCTTGAATGACATCGAAATTGATGGTGCGAGTGATATTGAAAGCATCGATGAGGATTCATCGATAAAATATATAAAACTGACTATGGACTACAGGATCATGCAGTGTTTCAAGCATACGCTGGATATGAATCAGGTAAGCTTGTCGAGAAAATATATGGTTGCGGCACTTGAAGAGCTGCCGTTTGATCCGGGAAATCTTTTATTCAGTGAGATCGTGTAGTTAAAATACAGTTAAGTTAATGGAGGAAAAATCATGACAATGGACAGAATGAACGAGAGGGTTGTTGAAGCAAAGGCAGAAACGAAAACATTTTTCGGACTGATCGGAGCAGCACTTATGATATTTGTCGGAGCGTTTGTTACTATTTTTATTCCGTACGGAGGAATAGTCGGTGCCATTATCGCAATGACAGGTGTTTATATTTTCATATATGCTAAGGAAGGTCTGAAGCTTGAGTATGAATATACACTTACAAACGGTGATATCGATGTTGCCAAGATCATGGCAAAAAGCCGTCGTAAGGATGTCCTCAGTATTTCAGCAAGCAACATCACATATATGGATTATGCTGATTCGGACAGAGTAAAGAATGATCTTGAAGTAAAGAAGGGTCAGGTTAAGGTTAACAGATTTTCGGGAATCTCTGAGGATGGAAAGGATGTTGCAATCTATTCAACAGAGGGAAACAAGGAATCTATTTCAATTTTTAACTTTGATGACAAATGTATCGGTCATATGAAGGAAGTTCTGAAAATTAAGAGTGCTATAAAGTAAAAAAATGTGACAGCCATTGGCTGTCACATTCGATTTATACATATATCAGAATTATCAAGGTTCAAGCGGAATCATTTTGAGACCTTTATACAGCTTTGTATACATGCTCTTTTCATCCTTGTAAAGGAAATAACCGCGGGACCCATCACGAATGATATAGGCATATTTGTTCTTTTGGACGTTCATATATAACACTTCATCAACATTAAGCTCTTCAGCCTTAATCTTGGCAGTGTATATATTTACGGGTTCAAGTTTGTACTTCTTTACAGCCTGTTCTACCGTCATGCAAAACCCCTCCTTCACCCCAACAATGAATACCTTAAATTCAGTATATTGTAAATAATGTGTAAAGTCAACGTAAAAAGTCTGACATTTTAGATTGGATAATAAAGGTTCGAAAATGGATAAAGATAAGGAAATAAATCTGAAAAACGGAAACTATTATTTACTGTTTGAAAAGCAGGTAAAAGAGGCTTCGGAATGCTCCGAAAAGCCTAAGCTTCTCATGCATGCCTGCTGCTGTCCGTGCAGCTCACACTGCATCGAACTGCTGGCAGAGGTTTTTGATATAACGATCTTTTTCTACAATCCGAACATTGATGAAAAGGAAGAATATGATAAGAGATACGGCGAGCTTATAAGGCTTACGGAAGAAGCAGATTTTGCAAAAAATGTATCCCTTGTTTACGGCGATTATGAGCCGGAGAAGTTTTATGAAATGGCAAGGGGCAGAGAGAATCTTCCGGAAAGATCGGAGAGATGTTACGACTGCTACAGGATGCGTCTTGAGAAGACTGTGGATTATGCAGTAAAGAATCATTATGATTTCTTCACCACAACGTTGTCTATCAGTCCTTATAAAAATGCGGACTGGATCAATGAGATTGGTATAAGGCTCGAGAATGAACTGGCTGAGAAAACGGATAATGAGGATTATCCCAAATTTCTCTTCAGCGATTTTAAGAAGAAGAACGGATATAAAAGATCCATAGAGCTTTCCAAGGAATATGGGTTGTATCGTCAGGACTACTGCGGCTGTATATTTTCAAAGGCAGAAAGAGACAGAAAAAAGGCCGAAGAAAGCGGATAATCCGACAAAACTAACAAAATGCAAACTTATTGCAAATATATATTGACATAGCTAAATGCCGCTGTTATAATCTGAAAATGCAAATTGGATGCAAATTATAAGGCGGTATTTTTTATGAAGTTATTTAAGCTTTTGAAAAATAAATATATGACAGCTGCTATGTTATCCGTATTATGCTTTATCCTATTTACAGGATGCGGAAGCACCGATGCAATGGCTACAGTAGAGGCAAAGGAAAACGGTAAGGCGTACAGTATTGTATGCACAACCTACCCTCAATATGACTGGCTGCTGAATGTACTTGGAAGTCATGCGGATAATTACAGTGTATCGCTTCTTCTTGATAACGGAACAGATCTTCACAGCTATCAGCCGTCGGTTGACGATATAGCGCAGATTTCAAATTCAGATCTCTTCATTTATGTCGGTGGAGAATCGGACGCATGGGTTGATGGAGTTCTGAAGACTGCAAACAATCCTGAGCTGAAGACCATCAATCTTCTTGAGAGTATAGGTGATTCTGCCGTGGCGGAAGAACTGAAGGAAGGTATGCAGGTTACCGAGGATGAAGAGGATGAAGAGGATGAGCATCATCATGAAGACAGCGATGAGGATGATCATGATGAGGAAGAAGGACATCATCATGATGACAGAGAGATAGAATATGATGAGCATATATGGCTTTCTCTTAAGAATGCCGAGGTACTTACAGGAATCATAAGAGATGCTGTATGCGGCCTTGATCCGGAAAATGCGGATGATTATAAGAAGAATGCAGATGATTATATCAGCAGACTCGACGAGCTTGATAAGAAATATGAGGAAGCTGTAAGCTCTGCAAAAGATAAGACACTTATATTCTGTGACAGATTCCCGTTCAGATATATGGTAGAGGATTACGGACTTGATTACTATGCTGCATTTATAGGCTGCAGCGCCGAATCCGAAGCAAGCTTTGAAACTATAACTTTCCTTGCAGGAAAGGTTGATGAGCTTGGAGTAGATACGGTCTTTGTTATCGAGAATTCAGATCAGAAGATTGCCAAGACTGTAATTGAAAATACAAATAATAAAAATCAGGAAATAGCAGTTCTTAATTCAGTTCAGTCAGTGACTGAGAAGGATCTTGCATCAGGAAAGGATTATTACTCAATAATGGAGGATAACCTTGAGGTTCTGAAGAAGGGGCTTGACTGATATATATGACTGATCTAATCAGTGTGATTTAATAAAAACCGAAGCATCCGCGGATGGCAGATAATGCGATCCGTGGATGTTTTTTTTGAATGACAGTAATCAGTGAATAATTATAGTTTTGTTTTCTTGATTTATATAGAGATTATTGTTATAGTATTGTCCGTCATTTATAGAATACATTTCGGAGGAAAAAAATGATGAAAAAGAAACTTGCTGCACTTGGAATGGCACTTACCATGAGCTTATCACTGTTCGGATGCGGTTCAGGAAATGCTACGACTGAAGCTGCTACAGAGGCTGCTACAGCAGCCGGAAATGACAGCGCTTCCACAGAGGTATCTACAGAGGGTTCAGACCTGGCTAAGGTAAAGGAAAAGGGAAAGCTTGTTGTCGGTATTACTGATTTCGAGCCTATGGATTATAAGGATGAAAACGGTAATTGGATCGGCTTTGATGCTGATATGGCAGTTGCTTTTGCGAACAGCATCGGTGTAGAAGCTGAGTTCGTAGAGATTGACTGGGATAACAAGATCCTTGAGCTTGACTCAGGAAATATAGATTGTGTATGGAACGGTATGACACTTACAGATGAGGTTAAGTCAGCTATGGATTGTTCAAACCCATACTGCAATAATGCTCAGATTGTAATTGTTCCTGCTGATAAGGCAGATCAGTATCAGACAGAGGACAGCGTTAAGGATCTCAGCTTTGCAGTAGAGGCAGGAAGTGCCGGTGAATCAGAGGCGCAGGCTCATGGATTTAAGTGTACTCCTGTTCAGAATCAGGCAGGCGCACTTATGGAGGTTAAGTCAGGTACATCAGACGCTGCCATCATCGATTCACTTATGGCTGCAGCTATGGTAGGCGAAGGCACAAGCTACGCAGATCTTACATATACTGTAGGTCTTAACAGCGAGGAGTACGGTGTAGGATTCCGTAAGGGTTCTGACCTTGCACAGGAGCTCAACAACTTCTTCGTTTCAAGCTATGCTGACGGAAGCATGCAGAAGACAGCAGAGAAGTACGGTGTACAGGCTGCACTTATTGAGCAGAAATAGTTTTTCGGATTGATTTACTATATTGATATGGTAAATGAGGTTAGAGATGGATCAGTTTTTTCAACAATTTCCGATAGTAATACATGCGTTAAATGTGGGCTTTCTGCAGACACTTAAGCTGTTTTTCGTGACACTCCTCGGAGCGCTGCCGCTGGGCCTTCTTATATGCTTCGGCACTCAGTCGAAGATAAAGGTGGTCAGCATATTTTTCAAGATTATTATATGGATCGTCCGTGGTACTCCGCTGATGATCCAGCTGCTCATAATATACTATTTTCCGGGACTTGTTCTGGGAAAAGCTATATGGGGCGGAGATGAGGCAGGAAGATTTGCGGCTTCGGCTGTAGCGTTTATAATAAATTATGCCTGCTATTTTTCGGAAATATATAGAGGCGGTATCATAAGTATTCCTGTGGGACAGGATGAAGCAGGACTTGTTCTGGGTATGACAAAGAGTCAGATATTCTTTCGCATCAAGCTGCTTCAGATGGTCAAGAGGATTCTTCCGCCGATGTCAAACGAGATACTGACACTTGTAAAGGATACATCCTTAGCACGTATCATCGCGCTTCAGGAGGTCATCTGGGCAGGACAGGCATTCATGAAGGGATCACAGGGAATATCGGGTGCTATATGGCCGCTTTTCTTTACGGCGATTTACTATCTGATATGTAACGGAATTCTCACTATCGTTCTCGGTAAATGTGAGAAGAAGCTGGATTACTTTAGGTAGACCGGGAGGATAAGCGATGAGTATATTAGAGGTTGAACATATCAGCAAATCCTTTGATAAAACAGAGGTACTGAAGGATATATGCTTTAATCTGGAGAAGAGCCAGGTTTTATCCATTATCGGTTCATCAGGAAGCGGTAAAACAACGCTTCTTAGATGCATGAACTTCCTTGAGTTTGCGGATAAGGGAGTTATCCGTGTGGCGGGAGAGACGGTTTTCGATGCGGAGGATCAGTCCTTCAGAAAAGAAGCTGTGATAAGAAAGAACAGAATGCATTTCGGAATGGTATTCCAGTCATTCAATCTTTTTCCACAGTATACTGCGATAGAAAATGTAATGCTTGCGAGACGTCTTCAGGCTGAAAAAACTGCAGATTATAAATCACGCAAGAAGGAAATACTAGATGA
The DNA here is from genome assembly GCA_017634555.1 of Eubacterium sp. Lineage (GTDB taxonomy): Bacteria > Bacillota > Clostridia > Lachnospirales > Lachnospiraceae > Eubacterium_Q. The sequence goes on from JAGBNF010000046.1 coordinate 128,492, forward strand.
GATAAGAGCGGATGCAGAAGATTTACTCAATCAGATGGGACTTTCGGAGAGGATGACAAACTATCCTCATCAGCTCTCAGGCGGACAGTGCCAGAGAGTTGCCATAGCCAGAGCTCTTGCCATGAGACCGAACATCCTTTGCTTTGATGAGCCTACATCGGCACTGGATCCGGAGCTTACGGGAGAGGTTCTCAGAGTTATCAAGGAGCTTGCAGAGAAGAAGATGACGATGATAATCGTCACACATGAGATGTCTTTCGCAAAAAATGTATCCGATCAGGTCCTTTTCATGGACAGCGGTATAATACTTGAGTCCGGATCACCTGAGGAAGTATTTGATAATCCGAAGGAAGAGAGAACGAAGCAGTTCCTCGGAAAGATAACAACTTAAAATATATATTTAAACATAAAAATATCGCCCGACTGCAGATTAGCAGTCGGGCGATTATTGTTTATGCTTATATATCTATCGGATGTCCGTAGCGGCTTATACGAAGTAGAGCTGCGCTCCCGGAGCTGTGTAGTTATCCGATATTGTATGATTCTTCTTGTACTCGTTGATCCTTGACATGATACGCTCATTTGGATTAAGAAGATCGCTGATTGATGCATCATGATTAAGGTGATCGATAACGATTGCGATGTACTTAGCGAGATCGGCTGAGAGATACCATGGTCTGTTAAAGAGCTCAGGCTTCTGGTATATAACGTTTGTAGAAATAACCTTCTCGATTACACCGTCTTCGTAAGCCTTGTCGAATACATCAAGACCTGCAGTGAAAAGACCGAATGTAGCAAGGCAGTAAACACGTCTTGCATGTCTTTCCTTAAGCTGTCTTGCAACATCGAGCATACTCTCGCCTGATGCAATCATATCGTCGATGATGATGACATCCTTACCATCTACAGAATCTCCAAGGAATTCGTGTGCAACGATAGGGTTCTTACCGTCAACAACCTTTGAATAATCTCTTCTCTTGTAGAACATACCTACATCTACCCCAAAATGATTTGCAAAGTAGATAGCTCTGTTCATAGCACCTTCATCAGGTGAGATTACCATCATATGTCCATTATCGAACTCAAGATCCGGAGTAGATCTGAGAAGACACTTGATAAACTGATAAGTAGGCATGAGGTTTTCAAAACCGCAATAAGGTATAGCGTTCTGAACTCTAGGCTCATGTGCATCGAATGTAATGATATTTGAAACGCCCATAGATACGAGCTCCTGAAGTGCCATAGCACAGTCAAGTGACTCACGGCGTGTTCTCTTGTCCTGTCTTGACTCATAAAGGAATGGCATGATCACATTTATTCTGTGAGCCTTTCCTGCACTTGCACCGATGATTCTCTTGATATCTGCGAAGTGCTCATCCGGTGTCATAGGAACCATCTGACCACCGAGATTATATGTAATACCTGTGTTTGTTACATCTGCGATGATGTAGAGATCTGAACCTCTGACAGAATCCTTTACAGTTCCCTTAGCTTCTCCTGAAGCAAATCTTATACAGGATGATTCAATAAGATATGAGTCTCTGGTATATCCTGAAAACATTATATGGTCAGTGCTGAGATGTTCGCGCTCCCTTCTCCATTTAACAAGATATTTGTCAATAGAATTTCCCAGTGTTTCGCTGCTTTTCAGTGCGACAATCCCAAGCTTGCCGGCAGGGACAGAAATAAGCTTACTCTGATCAGGCATGATTTTTTTCCTCCGATATAATGTTTTGACGATGGGTTACATTTTAACTGTTCTCGTTGAGAAGAGCCGTTCTCTTTTGATAGCGGATATTCTCACCATAGAAATAGTAAAAAGTGTAATGCTGAACAAACCTTGACATAATACGCTCGGTATATCTGTCAGAAAGCTGTTCGAGTGAAAGATTAGTAGATACTATGGTTGACCTTTCCTCGAGAATTCGTCGATTGACTATTTCAAAAAGCTGTGACTGAACAAAGGAATTCATAAGCTCTGTACCAAGATCATCTACAATGAGAAGATCGCATGAGAATATGCTGTCATAAAGATCGTAGAGGGCTTCGTTTTTTGTGCGGCCCATAACGGCTTTTGACAGAATATCTTCAAAGAGCTCGTTGGATGTAAGATAGAGGACTGAGCGTCCGCTGTCCAGAAGTTCCTTTGCTATACAGTTTGTAAGAAACGTTTTCCCGAGTCCCGGTTCCCCGTACATTAAAATGTTATCAAACTTTTTACCGAAATACTGCACAAAGTTTTTCGCATTTTGCAGGTGATGTTCTGCGTTATCGTACGGAGACGGTCTGTCATCCGAGCATTCCTTACTATAATACGTTAAATCAAATGTGTCAAAGTTTTCTGTAGATAAAATTTTGTCCAAGTTGGAATTTTTATATAAATCATCGATTTGCATCTTTTTTACACAGATGCATGAAACCCCGTCAACGATGCCTTCGTCGTTACAAATAGGGCAGTTATATATCGGTTCAAGATAGTCTGCAGGGTAGCCGTAGGAGATAAGGAGCTGTTTCCTTTTCTCAGTAAGAGCTTTTGTTGATTCCTGCAGAGCTTTGGTTGATGCTTCCCGGTCGGTGTTATCTGACATGATGCGATTTCTGGCTTCCTTAAGGGAAAGCTGGATGATCTCATCATCTATTGCGGTAACGTCGGGATGAAGAGTTTCAATCTCCTCACGGCGGCGCAGTTCTTCCCTTTTATTATCGGTTCTGATCCTGCTGAGCTGCCATAGAATATTGGTTTTATCAGTGATATTAGTGACCATCAGCTGTTTTTAACCCCTTTAAGATATAAGTTCTCGATATCCTTAAGAGCGGATGAGCTCTTGCTTGTTGAAGCGGCAGGCATTGGACTGTTGTTTGTACTTACTGTCGCTTTACGGGTACGCTTATGTTTGTCGTCCAGTACATTTATATCAGAAAAGCTTCTGACGTTACTGTTGTACCAGCTCTCAAGTATTCCGTTAACATAGTTGAAGGTAACGGAATTCGGCTTGGATGAAATGGCTCTTCTGCAGGCCTCGAGTATGAGAGGCTCTGTGAAACAGAGATCCTTTGTCCAGTGATCGATAAACTGTCTCTCCACAGGTGCAGGCATACGTGATGTGATGCCGAGCTCCTTCAGTATCTTTGTGTAAAGAGAATAGTAACGGATTGTAAACTCTTCGGCTTCGGTTCTGGTTGTTATGTTATTGTTGAACCAGTTCTTTGCAACCTTTTCAATGTAGCTGAAGTTTGTCTTCTTAATAGAAGCGCAGTACTCGAGCAGATATTCAATCAGATCAAATGAAAGCTTAAGGGTATCATATATATAGATCAGTGAATTGATATCGCTCGTTGAAAGTTCCTTATCACAATAAGCTTCAGCTTCTGACTGCAGATTACAGAACTGAGGATCTGCCAGTGCAGAGTTAAGTGCTGCAGGAGTAGGAGTGGACTTTTTAGGAACCTCCTTTTCGTTTGCCGGAGCCGGAGCTTCTGTTTCTGTCTCTGCTGTTGCATTTATTTTCGGTTCAGATGTATTTTCTTCGGAAGCATCGTCTTCATCGTCTGAAAGGGCAAGCGAAAGGCTTAAGGAAGCCTCCTTCTTTGGTTCCACTGCCTTAACAGGCTTTGAAAGACTGCATATGATTATTCCGTTTACTTCTTCATTATCATTGTAGGAGAGCTTCAGTACATTTTTCTTGATCCAGTACTTTACGCCTCTGCAGACGTCCTTCTCGGTACAATTGAGATGATCCGCTATATCGGATACAGATATGCCGGCACCGCTGCTGCAGAGCCTTGCAAGATACAGATATAATTTAACGAAATCGCCGTTGGCGTCATTCATGTAATAGTCGATAAAGTTATTTGAAATGCTGGAAAATGTTTCTTCTTCAGCAGACACTTTTATAGTAGACATTGCGTATTTCAACCTCCAAATTCCCATAAGCGAATTGATTATATCAGCACATAGAAACATTTGCAAATGACCAAAACGGCTTTTGGGGAAAACTGCAGGGGTGTTGATATTGTGGATTTTGTTAATAAATCAAAAGGGTTTCAGAAAAAGGGCTTAAAAAAGGACTCGGAGAGATGTGCCTCCAAGTCCTCGTTTTGTTGATAAACTTCAAAATCACCGCCGAAAGGAGTGGTGAAAAATTTGTGGATAATGTTGATAACTTATTTTGAGAGCAGATTTGTGCCCACAGAATCGATGTTTCCCGCACCCATAGTTATTAACATATCATTATTTTTATGATTTTCTGAAAAATATTTTTCGATGTTTTCAAAACTGCCGAGATATACTGCATCGCATCCCTTTTCGTTGAGGAGTTCAGCGATATTTTTCGAGCTGATCGTCTCATCAAATGGCTCACGTGCTGCATAGATATCAGCAAGAAGTACATGGTCTGCAGATGAAAGAGCTTCTGCAAACTGTGGAAGCAGAGCCTTTGTTCTTGAATAGGTATGAGGCTGGAATGCTACCCAGAGCTCGCCTTCCTTTACAGAGTTAGCAACTGCAAGAGAAGCGGCAATTTCTGTCGGATGATGAGCATAGTCATCGATGACTTTCACATTTCCCTCGAGGGTTCCCTTATACTGGAAACGTCTGTCGGCACTGTGACATAAGCTGAGACCTTCTTTGATAGCATCAAAACCGATTCCTACATATTCTGATGCTGCGATAGCAGACAGTGAGTTGACTGCGTTGTGTTTTCCGGTAACTGAAAGCGAGATTTCGCCAACTGCCTCACCATGACGGATAAATGTATAGGTTGGCTGACCGAGAGTGTTGAGCTTTATATCGGTTGCTCTGTAATCGTTTGCCTCACCTGTTCCGAAGGTTATCAGATTTATATTCATGCCGCTGATCTGCTCACGGATCTTATCAAGATAAGGCATATCACCGTTCACGATAACAGCACCGCCTTCGCGAGTCTTTGTAGCGAAGGTTGCAAAGGATTCCACTATGTTATCCAGATTCTTGAAGAAATCCAGATGATCATTATCTATATTAAGGATGATACTGGCGAAAGGCTTGAACGAATGATAGCTGTTTGTATATTCGCATGCCTCAGTAACAAAGTAATCTGATTTTCCGACACGGATATTGCCCTGAATTGCATCGAGCATACCGCCTATTGAAATGGTTGGATCTACAGCAGCTTCAAGTAAAATGTGCGTCATCATAGAAGTTGTTGTTGTCTTTCCATGTGTTCCCGCAACCGCGATGCTGTACTTATACTGATCCATAAGCTGGCCGAGGAGCTCGGCACGAGTCATAAGAGGGATTCCTGCTTCCTTTGCTGCAAGGAATTCTTCGTTGTCCGGATGGATGGCTGCTGTATAAACAACATAATCTATACCCGGTGTTATATTAGAAGCAACCTGTCCGATGTTGACATGGATGCCCATCTCTTCAAGTTTTTTTACAGATGTGTTTTCCTGCATGTCCGATCCCGATACCTTGAAACCGGCCTGATGAAGTATCTCTGCAAGTCCACTCATACTGATTCCGCCAATGCCCATGAAATACACGCTGCTTGGCTTTTTAAAATCTATTCCCATTGTTCCCATTTGTGTCAGTACCTCTGAATTAATATTTTTAACTTTATCAGTATACTACTTTACATTCAAATTATAAAGAGCTATAATTTTTTCTTAGAGTGACCGATTAAACAGTAAAGTTTATCGGGCATCATACATTTATCAGAATGGAGATGTTGAAATGGAAAAAAAGGACATTGATTGGGGATCACTTGGATTCGGATACGTAGAAACAGACGCAAGTTATGTATCAAATTTTAAGGATGGCAAGTGGGATGATGGTGTAATTACACCGGATCATACTATTACTATGAATGAGTGTGCATGCGTACTTCAGTATTCACAGTCATGTTTTGAAGGCCTTAAGGCTTATACAACAGAGGATGGACATATCGTTACATTCCGTCCTGATCTCAACGCACAGCGTATGATCGATACATGTGCAAGACTTGAGATGCCGGGCTTCCCTGCAGACAGATTTATCGATGCAGTAGAGAAGGTTGTTAAGGCAAATGAGGCATGGGTTCCACCTTACGGATCAGGTGCTACACTTTATATCAGACCATATATGTTTGGTTATAATTCAGTTATCGGTGTTAAGCCTGCTGATGAGTATCAGTTCAGAATTCTCGTAACACCTGTAGGACCTTACTTCAAGGGCGGCGCTAAGCCTATCACTATCAGAGTAAGTGATTTCGACAGAGCAGCACCAAACGGTACAGGACATGTTAAGGCAGGTCTCAACTATGCTATGTCACTTCATGCAATAGTTGATGCACATAAGAAGGGATTTGATGAGAATATGTATCTCGATCCTGCGACCAGAACAAAGGTTGAAGAGACAGGAGGTGCAAACTTCATCTTCATTAAGGGCAATAAGTTTATTACACCGAAGTCATCAAGTATTCTTCCTTCAATCACAAGACGTTCTCTTGAGGTTGTTGCAAAAGATTACCTTGGACTTGAGGTAGAAGAGAGAGAGGTATTCTTCGATGAGGTTGCTTCATTCGATGAATGTGGACTTTGCGGTACAGCTGCAGTAATCTCTCCGGTAGGAAAGATTAACGATCATGGTAAAGAAATATGCTTCCCAAGCGGTATGGATGAGATGGGTCCTGTAACTAAGAAGCTTTATGATACACTCACAGGAATTCAGATGGGTAGAATCGAAGCTCCTGAGGGATGGATCAAGGTGATCAGTTAACTCGAGTTGATTTGGTAGATCAGGGCACCGGTTCCATATGATGGAAACGGTGCCCATTAAGGTATAAGGGGTATGGCAAAAAGAAGAAACAGAGCTTTACTCATTGCACTGATATCGCTGCTTATGATGATGGTTCTCACATCCTGCGGCCCGGGGAAGATGAAGGTGCATGAGGACAATATGGAGATTACGCTCACAAAGGATTTTCAGCGTTCGACTCTTAAAAATGCAACCTGGTATTATAAGAGCAAGGATGCTCTTGCCATGGGCATAAAGGTTGATAAACTCAGTCTGGAAAATGACGGACAGGAGATTAATTCAGCCTCGGATTATGCTGCACTTTATATCAGGGCTAATGGAATTCCGGGAAGTCCCGAGATTAAGACCAGAGACGGATATGTATATTATGAATATACGGATACTGTCTCAAAGACAGAGTTTGCTTACCTGACGTGTGTATATGATCATGGTGACAGCTACTGGATGGTGAATTTTGCCTGCTATAAGGATGCATATAAGGAATCATCCGATGATTTTTTCAAATGGGCGGATTCGGTGGTATTTGATAATGAATAATACACTTCTTCAGAACAGATTTATTCTGTCTGAGCTTGTTAAAAAGGGTATCAGGTTAAAATACAGACACTCCTATCTCGGAATTGTCTGGTCACTTCTTGAGCCGCTTCTTACAATGATAGTTCTTACTATCGTTTTCGGAACACTTATGGGAATCAAGGATAAAACCTTTCCGGTTTATATCCTTGCAGGAAGACTGTTCTATGGATTCTTTTCACAAGGTACGATCGCAGCGCTTAAATCTATTCGCGCAAACAGTTCTATAATAAAGAAGGTTTATGTACCGAAGATGCTTTATCCTCTTTCGGCAGTCATATTTAATTATGTAATTTTTCTCATATCGCTTATCGTTCTGGCTGCGGTATCTGTAGTACTTCATGTATATCCTACAATATATCTTTTGCAGGCATTTCTGCCATTGGCAGTTCTTTTCCTGCTGACTCTGGGAGTCGGACTTGTTTTATCGACGATCGGAGTTTTTTTCAGAGATATGGAGTATCTCTGGAATGTTATCCTTATGCTTATAATGTATACATCGGCAATATTCTATATGCCTGAAAAGCTTCTTCAGAGCGGGTGGGGATATATACTTAAATGTAATCCTTTATACTGTACTATTGCCTGCTTCAGAGATTCAATCTTTGGAAGACCGCTTGAGTACAAGCTTCTCGCTTACAGTTTCTGCTTCAGCATTGTATGCATTCTGTTTGGATGGTTAGTGTTTAAAAAGAACGAGGATAAGTTTATTTTAAATATATGAGTGAAACGGTTTTATCGGTCGATAAGGTGGGTATGAAGTTTAACCTCAGCAAGGAGAAGCACGATTCTCTGAAGGAATACTTCATAGCACTGGCCAAAGGAGAATTAAAATATAATGAGTTCTGGGCGCTCCGGGATATCAGCTTTTCTCTTGAGAAGGGTGACAGACTCGGGATACTTGGACTTAACGGAGCGGGAAAGTCTACGCTGCTTAAGGTTATTGCCGGAGTATTCAAGCCGACGGAAGGTAGTGTGATGAGAACGGGAGTACTTGCACCGCTTATCGAGCTGGGAGCGGGCTTTGATCCGCAGTATACCGGCAGAGAGAATATTTTATTATACGGAGCGTGCCTCGGATACAGCCGGGGGTTTATCAATGAAAGATTAGATGATATAATTGAGTTCTCCGAGCTTAAGGATTTTATAGATGTCCCTGTGAAGAATTATTCTTCGGGAATGAGGGCTCGTCTCGGATTTGCGATTGCAACGGTGGTTGAACCGGATATGCTGATCTTGGATGAGATTCTTTCCGTGGGAGATGCTAAGTTTAGGAAGAAAAGTGAGAAAAGACTTATGTCGCTGATCGATAAGGGCGTTACGGTTCTTTTTGTCTCACATAATACCGAACAGGTTAGAAGTCTGTGCAATAAGGCTATGATACTTGAAAAAGGAAAGCTGGTCTGCATCGGCGATTCGAAAACCATATCGGATAGATATGATAAGGAAACATCATAGTTTAGATTTATGAAATAAGTGAAAGGTCAGGGGTGAAATGTATTTTCTGGAAATACTGAAGGTTATTTTTGTCGGAATTGTTGAGGGTATAACGGAATGGCTTCCTGTCAGCAGTACGGGACATATGCTTCTGGTAGATGAATTCCTTAATATGAGGATGACAGAGGAGTTCAGGGAAATGTTCCTGGTTGTTATCCAGCTTGGCGCCATACTTGCAGTCGTTGTAATCTACTGGGATAAGCTGTGGCCGTTCAAGAAATCTGAGAAAGACAGCAGCGGTTCGGGAATTATGGTTAATAAGAAAATCATAAATCTGTGGCTCAGAGTTATCGTTGCTACAGTTCCTGCAGGAATCATAGGAATCCTTCTTGATGACTGGATGGACGAGCATATGCATAAGCCATGGGTTATAGCTATAGCACTTATAGTGTACGGTGCATGGTTCATATGGATCGAGGAAAGAAATAAGCAGAAGAAGCCTAGAGTTAAGAAACTGCTTGATCTTTCTTTCATAGATGCTCTGAAAATCGGACTTTTCCAGTGCCTTTCTATTATCCCGGGAACATCAAGATCGGGAGCTACCATCATCGGTGGTCTTGAGACAGGGCTTTCAAGAAGAGTAGCGGCTGAGTACACATTTTTCATGGGAATACCTGTAATGTTCGGATGGAGCCTTGTAAAGCTTATAAAGTTCGGCTTCCATTATTCATTCTTTGAATTCTTTGAACTGATACTTGGTATGGTGGTTGCATTCGTTGTATCGATGCTGGTCATCAAGTTCCTTATGGATTATATTAAGAAGCATAATTTCAAGATGTTCGGTTTTTATCGTATAGCACTCGGAGTATTAGTACTTATAGTATTTGCGATTAAGGCGATTGCCGCATAAGTATACATCATACATATATAATAATGTAAAAATGACGGAGGATTGACGGCTTTGAAAGCAAGGCTTGATAAGATTCTGGCTGATTCAGGTCTCGGAACGAGGAGCTCGGTCCGGAACCTTATTAAGTCAGGGAAGATAAAAGTTAATGATGTTACCCAGAAGGATCCGGGCAGGAAGGTTGATACGGATAAGGATCGAATCACCTACGGCGGAGAAGACATTTCCTATTCCGAAATGGTTTACTATATGCTGAATAAACCTGCCGGGGTTATCACGGCAACTGAGGATAAGAATCAGAAGACGGTTCTCGACCTTATTACAGATAAGAAGAGAAGGGACCTTTTTCCGGTCGGAAGGCTTGATAAGGATACGGTGGGACTTCTTCTTATTACTAATGACGGAGCTTTGAGTCACAGGCTGCTCGCACCGGGAAAGCATGTGGCGAAGAAATATCTTGTAAGAGTTGACGGCATTATTACTGAAGAGGTATCTTCGGCGATATGTTCGGGAGTGGATATAGGAGATGATAAACCTACGGCTCCCGCGGAGCTTGACACTATAAAACAGATAGAAGATACTGACGCAGTTATATATGAAGCGGTTATCAAGATCACTGAGGGAAGATATCATCAGATAAAGAGAATGTTCGAAGCTTTCGGGCTGAATGTTATATATCTGAAGAGACTTTCTATGGGAAGTCTCACACTTGATCCCGACCTTAAAGAGGGTGAGTGGAGATATCTCACTGATGAAGAGATAAAGAAAATATAGTAAGAAGATTTTGCGGATGATCAGATTGGAGGGCGTTTTTTTGTTTAATAGTTTCAAGAAAACTACGAAAAGCATAGTGATAACTGTACTGACAATTGCGTTGATTATTATTGTATTTCCGGCTAATGAAGCATTCGCTTCGAGTGAAAGTGAATTAGTTTTGGCTAATGGGAGATTAGAGTATCATACAAATGGACGGATTGATAGTTCATTTACAGGGATAGCTCAATGGGATAAAGACAGAAAATGGTATTTTATTAGCTGTGGAGTTTATGATGAAACATTTAAAGGGCTTGCACAGGCAACAAATGGTAAATGGTATTATGTCAGTAAAGGACATATTGATAAAAACTTTTCGGGGAAGATAGTAAAGGCAACAAATGGCCGATGGTACTATGTTAATAAAGGGGTTCCGACAAAAACATTTACGGGAAAGATAGCACAGGCAACAAATGGTACTTGGTATTATTGTACTAACGGACGGCCGGATACTAAAGTCAGTGGAGTGATTGCATATTGTACTAATGGTGGATGGTATTATGTCACAAAAGGTAAAGTTGATAAAAGCTTTACAGGAATTGCGAAAGCAACGAACGGATCACAATATTACGTAAAGAATGGCAAATTGGATAAGTCGTTCTCGGGTAAGAAAACTTATAACGATGTAAGATATACAATTAGAAATGGAAAGGTTATAGCTCCTGCTCAAACTCCTGTATGCAACCATAATTGGATATGGCATACACATACAGAAACAGTGCATAAATCTGAGAGATACCTTGTCAGTGATGCGTGGGATGAACCAATATATGAAGTTCATAATTTTTGTAATAATTGTGGATTGGATCTTGATATAACATATGGCGGATATACTAACGATGCAATATCGCACCTTAATAGCTGTGGAACAGGATATCATACTGGAAGCGTTCAGATTGGCTCCATCCACCATGATGCGGTATATGACGTAGACGAATGGGATGAAGAAGTAACAGTTAAAGATTACCAGTATTGCTCCAAGTGTGGAAAGAGAAAATAATCTGAAGAAAATAGGGTAAAATATATGATTAAACTATATCAAAGGGCTTTAGTGTAGTGCTAAAGCTCTTTTTTTATTTAGTATTGATAACGCATATTATGGATGTGACTTAAAAATATATAGGAGATTATCAGTTAACTGGAAAACTTTACAAAAGGAACAAATTGTTTGCAATAATAATGTATATGCATTACAATTGTAATACAATAACAATAAAGGAGGCTGTTATTATGGCTAGTGTAATACAGGTAAGAGTAGATGATGACTTAAAAACCAGATCTGATATTTTGTTTAAATCCCTTGGAACAGATACTACGACAGCTATAAGAATATTCTTAACGCAGGCTCTTGCTGCGAATGGGTTTCCTTTTGAAATAAGGAGAAATGCTGATATATATAGGCCGTTAACAGAAAGTGAAATTTTAGAGAAACTGGCGATATCAAGAACACACGCTGAACAAGGACTATATAGGGATGCAGATGATGTTTTGACCGATGTGAGGTCGAAGTATGGAATATAAAGTTGTTATGACGATTGATGCGGAAAACGATTTTATCAGGCATATAAGGTATATTTTAGAAAAGTTATTCAACGATCAGGCCGCCAAAAGTGTGGCTGATGATTTTGAAGAAACAAAGAACAGCTTGGTTAATTCGGCTGGAAGTCTTCAGTACTGCGAGAATCCGAGACTTAGAGCTTTGGGATATAAGAGAATAAACTATCTTCATCATGATTACTTTATGCTCTTTCGGGTTGTAGATGATATGGCGATAGTTGATAATATCTTCCATTTTAGGGAAGATTACGAGAATAAGATGAAATAATGGTGTTTGTAAATATGTGATTATTGATGAGGATGTTTGCTCTGCGTGTAGGAATAAAGAAAGATTAAAGATAAGTATAAAGATAGAGTAAAGGAACATAAATAAATATATAAAAAGATTAAAGAGAAAAAACGTGCTGTAATACCGCTTGACTTTATATAGGTACTTGTGTTATCCTAACACTTGCGTTTTTAGCGCTTTTTTTGTAGTGCTTAAAATGTAAGGCAAAAGTTGTAAAGAAAAATGGAGGTGACAGTTGTGCGCGTAAAAATCACACTCGCATGTCAGGAATGTAAACAGCGTAATTACAACCTGACTAAGGACAAGAAGCTTCATCCGGACAGGATGGAAACAAAGAAGTATTGTAAGTTCTGCAAGCAGCATACAATGCACAAGGAAACAAAGTAGTTTAGGGATTCAGTAGATCGAAAGAGGTGGAGATATGTCATCAGAGAAAAAAGGGACATCACCTGCACTTAAGAGAAGCTGGTTTCAGGGACTTAAGTCGGAGTTTGGAAAGATCACATGGCCTACAAAGAACAAGCTTGCTAAGGAAGCTGTAGTTGTTCTTGTTATAGCACTTCTGCTTGGCTGTCTGATCGTGGTAATCGATGCTCTGCTTAAAGCCGGTCTTGCATTTTTATGGTAGGCGGTGATGATATGGCAGATGAAAAAACAGTTGGCATTGATGAAGAAACAGTAGAAGTTGCTGAAGAAGTAACCGAAGCAGCAGCTGAGACAGTTGAGGAAGTTGCAGCAGAGGCAGCTGAAGGAACAGCTGAGACAGAAGAACCGAAACGACCTGTTTCATCTAATGTAAAGCAGAACGGTGACAACGAACCACATTGGTACGTTGTACATACTTATTCGGGATATGAGAATAAGGTAAAGGCTGATATCGAAAAGACCATTGAAAACAGAAGACTTGAGGATCAGATGTTTGAGGTTATGGTACCGCTCCAGGATGTACTGGAGACTAAGAAGGACGGTTCCAAGAAGGTAGTATCCAAGAAGATTTTCCCTGGATATGTACTCGTACATATGATCAAGAACGACGTAACATGGTATGTAGTAAGAAACACTCGTGGTGTTACAGGTTTCGTTGGTCCGGGATCCGAGCCTGTTCCTCTTACAAGCGAGGAAATGAGAAAGCTCGGTGTTCGCATTGATGATTATGTTATCGATGTAGAGATCGGAGATACCATCAAGGTTATCAGAGGAGCTTGGGAAGGCACTATAGCAAGTATCAAGACTATCAATCATGCTAAGGAAACAGCAACAATTGAGATTGATATTTTTGGACGTTCAACTGATGTTGAAATCGGTTTAGGTGATATTCAGAAGTTAGATTAGTGGAAGGGAAAACCCCGATAATACCACATAGGAGGTAATTAAAAATGGCTAAGAAAGTCACAGGATACATTAAATTACAGATACCTGCAGGAAAGGCAACTCCTGCACCACCATTTGGTCCGGCACTCGGTCAGCACGGTGTTAACATCGTAGAATTCACAAAGCAGTTTAATGCTCGTACAGCAGATCAGGGAGATCTTATCATCCCTGTAGTTATCACTGTATACGCAGACAGAAGCTTTTCATTTATTACAAAGACTCCACCTGCTGCAGTACTTATCAAGAAGGCCTGCAAGATTCAGAAGGCATCAGGTGAGCCTAATAAGAAGAAGGTTGCTAAGATCACAAAGGCTCAGATTCAGGAAATTGCTGAATTGAAAATGAAGGATCTTAACGCAGCTTCAATTGAGACAGCTTGCAGCATGATCGCCGGAACAGCACGTTCTATGGGCGTTGAAGTAGTAGATTAATCAGCTGCCGGTCAGAGAATAGATGTTTAAGTGTAATTAATAGGTGGAAGGAGGTCGCTCCTCCGATAATACCACAGGAGGTAAAACTAAAATGAAAAAAGGTAGAAGATATTTAGAAGCTGCAAAGCTTATCGAAAAGACAAAACTTTATGATCTTGAAGAGGCTGCTCAGCTTATCAAGCAGACAGCAAGTGCTAAGTTTGATGAGACAGTTGAAGCACATCTTAAGCTCGGTGTTGACGGACGTCACGCTGATCAGCAGGTACGTGGTGCCGTTGTTCTTCCTCACGGAACAGGTAAGGATGTTAAGGTTCTCGTTTTCGCTAAGGGAGATAAGGTTGACCAGGCACTCGCAGCAGGCGCTGATTATGCCGGTGGTGATGAACTCGTTCCAAAGATTCAGAACGAAGGATGGCTTGACTTCGACGTTGTTATCGCAACTCCTGATATGATGGGTGTTGTAGGACGTCTCGGACGTGTACTCGGACCTAAGGGACTTATGCCAAATCCAAAGGCCGGAACAGTTACACCTGACGTTGAGAAGGCAATTGCTGATGTTAAGGCAGGTAAGATTGAGTACAGACTTGACAAGGCAAACATTATCCATGTTCCAGTTGGTAAGGCATCATTTACCGTGGAGCAGATCGCGGACAACTTTAAAGCCTTAATGGATGCAGTTATCAAGGCTAAGCCATCAAGCGCAAAGGGTCAGTATCTTAAGAGTGTTACAATCACTTCAACAATGGGCCCTGGAATTAAGCTTAACACAACTAAGTTTGGTTCAGCTGACAGCTCAGCAAAATAATCTGTATTTATAAACGATTTTAAGAGCAACACAGTTTGGCGGATATTGCCGAATTGTGTTGCTTTTTTTGTGTAATTTTAATATACTTTTAGTAGGTATTTTGATAATTAGGGACCATTAGATCAACTGTCGAAGCATGATTTTCGATTTGAAAGGGGTTGTTAGTCGGATGGAAAAAGATGAAGTAAAGAAGGCAGTTCTCGAGCTTATTGAAGATGTAATGCCTGAATTGGAAGATGTTGCATTTGACAAGAATATCGTCTCCGAATACGGAGTTAGTTCTGTTTCGATTATAAAGCTTATTGTGGAAGCAGAGAAGAAGTTTGAGATTTCTTTCTCAGATTATGAGCTTGCACTTGATTCATATGATACCTTCGGTGATTTCGCCCGGGTTGTATACGATAAGCTGGAAGATGTGGAATAAGGAGGAGCGTTAGTATGGCAAATGCAAAGAAATTACCGGTTACATATCCTATGATCACATCTTGGCAGTGGCATGCTACACTGTTTTCCATTCTTTCCGGAGATGACAACGCAAAGAAGTGGATATTCAGTAACTATATCCAGTTAAGATGCTACAATATCGAAGAGATATTTACAGGAGATGACATTCTCCTTACGGATATCATGCCGGGCAGCAGCTCGCTTAAGGAGTGTCCTTATCTTATAACATCACTGCTTACAAAACAGCAGATTGAGAGCTATTGCGGAAATATTATAGATTTCATCATTAAGACCATAGACCTTGACGGATACGTATACGGTGTATTCGATGAAGCAAGGATCCTCAGTGATATCGAAGTAGATTATAAGTTCCCTCATGAGCTGTTTATCTACGGATATGATATGGAAAAGGAAATTTTCTATGTCGGCGACTTCACATTCCAGGATAAGTATTCATACAATACAGTTTCTTTCGAGGATGTTCGCAGAGGCTATGAAGTTATATCGGCTCCCGAAGATCATATGTTTAAGGATGATTACAAGGGAACAAGAGGCCTGTTTGTTATCCAGAAGAATGTAAATACTGTATATTATGATGTGGATACAGCACTTATAAGAGATACGATCAAAGAGTATCTCAGCTCAGCGGATACAAAGAATCATTTCAGAATGATGAGAAACCGTTTTAATGATACAACCTTTGGAATAAAGGTTTATGACAGAGTGCTTGATCGTATACATTTGCAGATGGACAAGAAGGAACCTGACTTTGATGTCAGAGCGCTTCATATAATGTATGACCATAAGGTTCTCATGTATGAGAGAATCAAATATCTTATGGCAAACGGATATCTCAATTACGATCAGGATCTTCTTGATACGTATCAGCTGGTTGTTAAGAACATGCTTACGGCAAGAAATCTTCTTATCAAGATATCTATTAACGGAAAGCTTAGTGATGCGTCAAGATTCAAGATGTATTTCAGCATAGCAAAAGAGAAGGAAATATCAGTTCTTCTTGAGATTGCTTCAAGACTTGATCAGAGATTAAGATAAGTCGGGGACTAAACTTAAAAAACTTCAGGTAAATTGAATAGTATAAAGGACAGGTGAATTGCCTGTCCTTTTTTTGTAAATAATAGGCAGAGAAATGTGCTGCTTCTTTAATTCAACCCGAGTATAAATACATTAATTATAGTTAGTTATATTGAACAAAAATGAGACGAAATAAGGGCATGCACTTGTTTACTTTTTACGGTGCTTGTGTTAGTATTTTGTACATGTGAACATTAATTATTTTTAACCAGGAGGGTATAAACAAATGGCAAGATTTAAGAAGACCATGGATGGAAATGAAGCTGCAGCTCATGCATCGTATATCTTTACAGATTGCGCAGCTATCTATCCTATCACACCTTCATCACCTATGGCTGAACATACTGATGAATGGGCTTCTGCCGGAAGAAAGAATATCTTCGGCAACACAGTTAAGATTGTAGAAATGGAGTCTGAGGCTGGTGCAGCAGGAACAGTTCACGGTTCACTTGTTGCAGGTGCTATGACATCTACTTACACAGCATCACAGGGACTTCTTCTTATGATCCCTAACCTTTACAAGGTAGCAGGTGAGAGACTTCCGGGTGTATTCAACGTATCAGCTCGTTGTGTAGCTTCTCACGCTCTTAATATTTTCGGTGATCACTCAGACGTTTACGCTTGTCGTCAGACAGGTTGTGCAATGCTTTGTGAGTCATCAGTACAGGAAGTAATGGACCTTACTCCTGTTGCTTATCTTTCTGCACTTACAGGAAGAATTCCTTTCATTAACTTCTTCGATGGTTTCCGTACATCACACGAGATCCAGAAAATCGACTGCTGGTCAAACGAAGACTTCGAGGATATCCTTGATTATGAAGCACTTGATAAGTTTAGATCAGGCGCTCTTAATCCAAATCATCCATGCGAAATGGGTTCAGCTCAGAATCCTGACATCTTCTTCCAGACAAGAGAGTCTTGCAACCCGGCATATAATGATCTCCCGGCAATCGTAGAAGACTACATGAACAAGATCAACGCTAAGATCGGTACAGACTATAAGCTCTTCAATTACTATGGAGCAGCTGATGCTGAGAAGGTTATCGTTGCTATGGGTTCTGTATGTGATACTATCGAGGAGACAATTGATTACCTTACAGCTAAGGGCGAGAAGGTCGGTGTTGTTAAGGTTCGTCTTTACAGACCATTCGATAACGAGAAGTTCATCGCAGCTATTCCTAAGACAGCTAAGCAGATTATTGTTCTTGATAGAACAAAGGAGCCTGGTGCAACAGCAGAGCCTCTTGCACTTGATGTTATGGCTGCTATCCGTGGAACAGAGTTCAAGGATATTCTTCTTACAAGAGGTCGTTACGGACTTGGTTCAAAGGATACAACTCCTGCTGAGATCGTTGCTGCATATAACAATACAGAGAAGGAAGAGTTCACACTCAGCATCTTCGATGATGTTACAAATCTTTCTCTTGATTCAGGTGATGCTCTTGTTACAACTCCTGAAGGAACAGTTTGCTGTAAGTTCTGGGGTCTCGGTGCAGATGGTACTGTAGGTGCTAACAAGAACTCTATCAAGATTATCGGTGATAACACAGATAAGTACGTTCAGGCTTACTTTGATTATGATTCAAAGAAGTCAGGTGGTATCACAATGTCACACCTTAGATTCGGTGATAAGCCAATCAAGTCAACATACCTCATCCATAAGGCTAACTTCGTAGCTTGCCACAATGCAGCTTACGTTAAGAAGTATCACATGGTTGAAGAGCTTGTTGATGGTGGTACATTCCTTCTTAACTGCCCATGGAAGGGTGAAGAGCTTGATAAGCATCTCCCAGGCCAGGTTAAGAAGTATATAGCTGATCACAATATCAACTTCTACACAATCGATGGTGTTAAGCTTGGTATCGAGTCAGGTATGGGACCAACAAGAATTAATACAATCCTTCAGTCAGCATTCTTCAAGCTTACAGGAATCATCCCTGAGGCAGAAGCTATCGATCATATGAAGGCAGCCGCTAAGAAGTCATATGGTATGAAGGGTGATGATATCGTTCAGATGAACTGGAAGGCTATCGACCTTGGTGCTAACGCAGTAGTTAAGGTTGACGTTCCTGATTCATGGAAGAACGGAGTTGATGAGGGTCTTGATTATCCAAAGGCAACAAAGGGTACACAGGCTCAGATCGATTTCGTAAACGACGTTCAGATCAAGGTTTCAGCTCAGGAAGGAAATACAATTCCTGTATCTGTAGTAGCAAGATACACAGATGGTTCTACACCATCAGGTACAGCTGCTTACGAGAAGAGAGGTGTTTCCGTATCAGTTCCTGTTTGGACATCAGATAAGTGTGTAGAGTGTGGTCTTTGCTCATTCGTATGTCCTCATGCTGCAATCAGAACAGTTGCTCTTACAGCTGATGAAGTTGCTGCTGCTCCTGCAGGATTCCAGTCAAAGGATATCGCAGGTACAGATTACAAGTTCAACATCGCAGTTTCTACTATGGACTGTCTTGGATGTGGTTCTTGTACAAATGTATGTCCTACAAAGTCAATCGAGATGAAGCCGCTTGATGATGCTCTTAAGGCTGAGCAGGTTCTCTTCGATTATGCTATATCAGTTCCTGATAAGGAAGATCTCATCGAGAAGTTCGGTGCAGCTACAGTTAAGGGATCACAGTTCAGACAGCCGCTGCTTGAGTTCTCAGGCGCTTGTGCAGGTTGTGGTGAGACACCTTATGCTAAGCTCATTACTCAGATGTATGGTGACAGAATGTATGTTGCTAACGCAACAGGATGTTCATCTATCTGGGGTAACTCATCACCATCCACACCTTATACAACAAATAAGGCAGGACGTGGACCGGCTTGGGATAACTCACTCTTCGAAGATAACGCAGAGTTCGGTTATGGTATGTATCTTGCTCAGAAGACACTTCGTAACAACCTCAAGACTAAGGTTGAGGCTCTTGCAGAGAAGGATGCTTCTATCAAGGAACTTGCTGATAAGTACTTCGAGACATTTGATGATACAAATACAAACCTTGAGGCTGCTGACGCACTCGTTGCAGCACTTGAAGGAAACAATGATCCGGATGCAGTAGAAATCGTTAAGAACAAGGACTTCCTCGGAAAGAAGTCACAGTGGATCTTCGGTGGTGACGGATGGTCATACGATATCGGTTTCGGTGGTGTTGACCACGTTCTTGCATCAGGTGAGGATGTAAACATCTTCGTATTCAATACAGAAGTTTACTCAAATACAGGTGGACAGTCTTCAAAGGCTACTCCTACAGGAGCAGTTGCTCAGTTCGCTGCTTCAGGTAAGGAAATCAAGCAGAAGGATCTTGCAGGTATCGCAATGAGCTATGGTTATGTATATGTTGCTCAGGTATCTATGGGTGCTAACTACAACCAGCTTTGCAAGGCTATCAAGGAAGCTGAAAGCTACAACGGACCTTCACTTATCATCGCTTACGCTCCATGTATCAACCACAGAATCAAGGCTGGTATGAGCAAGGCTATGGCTGAGGAGAAGAAGGCAGTTGATGCAGGTTACTGGAACCTCTTCAGATTCAACCCTGCACTTGAAGATAAGAAGTTCACTCTTGATTCAAAGGCTGCTACAGTTCCTTATCAGGAATTCATCGGTGGTGAGGCTCGTTACACAGCTCTGTCAAAGGTTAACGCTGAGAAGGCAGATAAGCTCTTCGCTATGGCTGAAGAGAACTCAAAGAAGCGTTTCGATCACCTTCAGGGTCTTGTTAAGCTTTACACAAATGATGCTGAGTAATACTGTAAATACAGTTTCAGTTGAATAAGAAAGCATAATAAATCCCCCATGCTGAGAAATCAGCATGGGGGATAATTCTATTTGAACAGTTTAAGCTTGGTATAACTGTCATCGTTATTCATGTATTGGAACACATCATATGAATCCTTCAGGTAGGAAAGATTCACCATAAACAGTATCAGGTCGAGTGCGTATATGAGTGTATGCCATTTAAAGAACGAATATGGCAGATATCGTACTCCGCCTGAAAAGAGTAATACAACCGTAGCGATCGTTATCAGAAATGCTAAGATGTAAGAAGTTTTGTAAAACAGTAAAAATGTATGCTTTTTCTTAAGTATAAGTCCGCTTGTGATAAAGTGATGCAGGGTATATATCAGGTCGAATATCATAAATACCAGCAGCATGTTTCTCTCACGTGTAAGTTGTTTGATGATTCTTGATGAAGTAGAAGAGGTGGTCTTTATTGCTTCACTGAATCCTATAGTTTCGTAAACAAGGATAGTTGAAAGTACGATACCGATAACTATATAGAGAATTACAAAATACTTCAGAAAACCGGACAGACGTCCTACAGTTGATGATCCTTGTTCTTCGCTGTGTTCCGGAGAGTAATGAAAATGACTTTCCTCAGGTGATACAAAAAGATGTACAAGGGGAATGATTATGAACATTCGCACAAAGAACATTACCGTAAAAAGAACAGGTTCGAAAAACAGCTCCGAGCTTGGTCCGCTATAAGGATTATCCGAAGATGTCAAAGGATAATATGTCTCATGGACAAAGCCTCCGAGTGTCAGCTTCACATCTACCTCTCCGCCGCTTCCCAATGGGAATAGTCCTATTCCTACACCCATAACTTTTTCAAAAAGAACCAGGATAAGAGTCGAAATAATGGCAATCAGCCATATTATTTTATATCTGCTTAGTTTTTTCATAGACACATCCTCGCACATTTATAAAATGGTCAATAAATCATTAGATATAATCAATATGATAATAACAATATATCAAATGCGGGAATATGTGTCAATAATAATATAATCTATGAAAAAATAATCAGTAGAATGATCACAGCCGGTGATACATACATAAAGGTTGATGATGTGATTTGGATATAGACACAGGCTATAACCAAGTATAATATTTAGGGATTAGCGATAATATGAAAAAAGTATTAGTATATAGCCAGAGCAAAGGTAATAAGAATTACCTATACGAAATAAATATCCGATATGCGAAAGGAGAACAAAATTATGAGCAATTCCAAATTTGAAACACTTCAGTTACACGTAGGACAGGAACAGCCGGATCCGGCAACAGATGCAAGAGCAGTTCCTATTTATCAGACAACATCTTATGTATTTAAGAACAGTGCACACGCTGCAGCAAGATTTGATCTTTCAGATGCAGGTAATGTATACGGAAGAATCACAAACTCAACACAGGGCGTACTTGAAGCAAGAGTTGCAGCTCTTGAAGGAGGTACAGCAGGACTTGCAGTTGCATCAGGTGCAGCAGCAATCTCATATACAATCCAGGCACTTGCAGCAGGCGGCGGACATATAGTTGCACAGAAGACAATCTATGGTGGAAGCTACAATCTTCTTTCACATACACTTCCTCAGTATGGAATATCAACCACATTTGTTGATGCACATAACCTTGCAGAGGTTGAGGAAGCAATTAAAGAAGATACAAAGGCTATTTACCTTGAAACACTTGGAAATCCTAACAGTGATATTCCTGATATCGATGCCATCGCAGAGATAGCTCATAAGCATGATCTCCCACTTGTTATCGATAACACATTCGGAACACCTTTCCTTATCAGACCACTTGAGCATGGAGCAGATATCGTAGTTCATTCAGCTACAAAGTTCCTCGGCGGACACGGAACAAGCCTTGGTGGAATCATCGTTGAAGGCGGAAAGTTCGATTTCAAGAAGTCAGGAAAGTATCCACAGATTACAGAGCCAAACCCAAGCTATCATGGAATTTCATTTTATGATGCACTTGGCGGAGTAGCATTTACAGCATATATCCGTACGATTCTTCTCAGAGATACAGGAGCATGCATTTCTCCGTTTAATGCATTCATTCTCCTTCAGGGAGTTGAGACACTTTCACTCAGACTTGAGAGACATGTAGAGAATACACTTAAGGTTGTTGATTTCCTGAAGAATCATCCAAAGGTAGAGAAGGTAAATCATCCTTCACTTCCTGATCATCCGGATCATGAGCTTTATAAGAAGTATTTCAAGAATGACGGAGCATCTATCTTCACATTCAATATTAAGGGTGGAAAGGAAGAGGCTTGGAAGTTCATCGATAACCTGAAGATTTTCTCACTTCTTGCAAATGTTGCAGATGTAAAGAGTCTCGTTATCCATCCGGCTTCAACAACACATTCACAGCTTTCTGATGAAGAACTTCACAGTGTTGGAATTGAGCAGAATACAATCAGACTTTCAATCGGTACTGAGAATATCGATGATATCATTGCAGATCTTGAGGCAGGTTTTGCAGCTATATAAAAAACAAAGATATTATAACGACATACCAAATCGTTCAAACTTAGACTTCCTATATTATTCAAATGGGGGGCGTCGAAAGACGCTCCCTTCTTTGATATTCAAGATAAATATGTGGAAAACAAACCTGCGAGACTATATAATTAGAATAGTTGTTTTACTGACGGTTTAAGCAATCTATATGGAGAAGGGAGTTTATTTACATATGGAAGAAATGAGAAAGACCAGAAACAGCCTGCTTGCTGCTAAGGTTATCAAGGGACTTGAGTCACGTCACATGGCCGGATATTTTGTAGAGACTAAAGAAGAGGCACTGAAGAAGGCGCTTGAGCTTATTCCGGAAGGATCGAGCATTAGCTGGGGCGGAGCTACATCAGCATCAGAGATAGGGCTTCTTGAGGCTGTTAAAAAAGGTAACTATACAGTTTATGACAGAGCAGATGCCAAGGATGAGGAAGAGAAGAAGGCAATCGTTCTTAAGGCGTTTGGCTGTGATTGGTTTATATCGGGAACAAATGCTATAACAGAGGACGGAATCCTCGTAAATCTTGACGGCAATTCAAACAGAGTTGCATGTCTTGCTTACGGTCCGGAGCATGTTATCATTATCGCCGGAATGAATAAGGTGGCAAAGGATGTGGATGCGGCTATCTACAGAGTGAGAAATGAAGCAGCACCTATCAATGCACAGAGATTCCCGATCAATACACCATGTAAGCTTAATGGTGCATGCGGAAACTGTAAGTCGCCGGACAGTATATGCTGTCAGATGCTTATAACAAGACTTGAGCATCATCCGGGAAGAGTACATGTAATACTTGTAAATGATAGTCTTGGATTCTAAGAGTTTATTGGTTATTCGTAAGTTGAACGGGGGTGTATGATTATGGATAAGAAAGCTATGTATAAGCTGTCATATGGATTGTTTGTTCTGACAGCAAAGACGGATAAAGATAACGGATGTATAACAAATACTGCTATACAGGTAACGTCTGAACCTAATCAGATAGGATTTGCGGTAAACAAGGTTAATCTCACACATGATATGCTGATCGAAACGGGAGTATTCAATCTTTCTATAATTAGTGAGAAGGCTGACTTTGAGCTTTTCAAGCATTTCGGCTTCCAGTCGGGAAGAGAAGTCGATAAGTTCGCAGACTTTTCGGATTATAAGACTGCGGCCAACGGAATCCCTTATATAACAAAGGGTTGTAACGCATACATTTCAGGAAAGGTTAAGCAGACTGTGGATCTCGGAACCCATACCTTCTTTATAGCAGAGGTTACTGATATGGAGGTTCTTGATGAGGCGGTATCTGCAACCTATGAGTATTATCAGTCGAACATCAAGCCAAAGCCTGAAGCTATCAAGACAGGCGAAACGGTAGGGACTCTTGAGAAGGGTGAGACCGAGGGCGGTAAGACGGTATGGGTATGCAAAATATGCGGATATGTATATGAAGGTGAAGATCTTCCGGATGATTTCATTTGTCCATGGTGCAAGCATCCGGCATCTGACTTCGAAAAGGTAGTAAGATAAATGGTATATATATTCTGTGCTTTGTTTAGCGAAGCAAAGCCGTTTATAGAAAAATATGATCTGACGAGAGATATGACATTTCATCATTATCAGGTTTTCAGAAATGATGAAATGCTGCTTACCGTTACGGGAACGGGAGTTCTCTCGGCTGCAATGGCAGTTACGGAGGTATGCACACGCATACCTCCTGTTTCGTGTGACTGCCTGTTAAATGCGGGAATAGCGGGAACGATGGATAAGGGTATTTCGAAGGGTGACGTATTCCTGGTGAACCGTATAGTTGATGACGTAACAAAGAGGGAGTATTTCCCTGATATGATCTATGATTACGGGATGGCCGAAGGGGCAGTCTGTACAGTGACGATGCCGGGGTATAAGGAGGGCTTCCTCACGGATATGGAAAGTTCGGGAATATATGCAGCGGGAGAAAAATTCTTTACTGCTGACAGGATGGTATTTCTGAAGGTGGTCTCCGATGCTGGTGATACAGAAGGTGTAACCCATGAAATTAACGAAATGTGTATGTGCGGTCTGCTTGACAAGGCAGGCGTTCTGATAGAGGAGCTGGTGAAAAGCAGCAGCGATGTTGCAGACTATAAGAAACTAGAAGAAAGAATTGAACGCCTGGCGGAAGATATGAGACTTTCTGTTACCATGACGTCCGGATTGAAGCAGCTTCTCAGATACCTGAATATTGAAGGAGAGGACGTATCGGGTCTGATAGACAGGATATATCAGAAAAATGTGCTGCCGGTAACAAAGAAAAACGAAGGTAAGAAAATATATGACGGAATATATGAAGCCGTTTTCGCACATTTACGTTGAGAAAGAGGCTTACAGATTTGAAAGAACAAAAAGGGTGATCAATTCATTTCCCGGCGCAGAGGTTATAGAGATCAGGGATTACAGGGATGTGTTCAACAGAAAGAATCAGGATGCGGGCGTTCAGCATAAGAGTCAGAAGCTTATTCTTGCGGTGAAGAAGGACGGCTTCTTATATAAGGGTGCGCCTGTATGTCAGAGCTTCGGAGAAGAAGAGTTTTACTATACCTCGAATGCTATGAACTGCGTTTATGATTGCGAATACTGCTTTCTGAAGGGAATGTATCCGACTTCGAATATCGTGATCTTTGTGAACCTTGAGGATACATTTGACGAGATAGAGAAAACTGTCGGTCAAAAGGGGGCGGACAGCGGAGAGAACGGGAGAGGAACGAAGATATATGTATCTGTTTCCTATGAAAGCGATATGCTTGCAATAGAAGGGTTTACAGGGATGCTGGCTGACTGGGCCGCCTGGGTTGAAGGAAAGGAAAATGTTCTTCTGGAAGTAAGGACTAAATGTACAAATGTACCGCTGGCGGATTGGTCGTCTAATATGATCGTTGCACTGACAATGAGTCCGGACGAGGTGATATCGAAATATGAAAGATATACTCCGGGACTTGGTGCAAGATGCAGAGCGGCGAATGAGATGATCTCGAAGGGGATTCCGGTGAGAATGTGTTTTGATCCGATGATGTATGTGAGGGGATATAAAGAAGTATATTCAAATATGGTTGACATAATTTCAAATGCGTTGGATTGGAATAAGCTTCGGGATGTGAGTCTCGGATCCTTCAGAATCTCAAAAGACTATATAAAAAATTTCAGAAAAAGCTATCCTGATTCTTCGGTGGCATTCTTTCCATATGAATTAGAGAACGGATATTATCAATATCCGGAGATGATAAGGATGGAAATGGAAGACTTTTTATATGATATTTTGAGAGAAAAATTACCTGATGATAAGATTTTCAGGTGGAAATAGTAAATTCAAAAAAAGTGCCTGTTTAAAGGCTTTTCAGGGCTGTCAAAGACTTTTGACAGCCCTTTTTTGATGCGAAAAGGCCGATGTCAAAGCCTTTGGATAGACAGTTCGGGGAAGCGGGGCATATGATGAGGCCGTAAACAAAAATTGCTGCAGGGCAGCGGAAAGAAAAGAGGTAACGAAATGGAAAGATTTATGGTGTTTTTACAGATGATGGGTTATGCGGTCGTAGCTTACTTTTTTGCATCGATCGTTCATGAGATGGGACATGTGGTATGCGGACTGATATGCAATTGGAAGTTTCTGGCAATGTGTGTGGGTCCTTTTAAGTTTTACAGAAACAGTCCGGAGGATAAGATCAGATTCGGTATTGAAAAGAATCCTGCAGTATGGGGTGGATACGGCGGTACATTTCCTAGGAAATTAGATGATGATAATATCAGAACTTTTGCAAAGATCCTTCTTGCCGGTCCGGTGGCTTCTCTTATTCTTGGAGCTGTATTCATAGTAATAATGATATTTACAAAGAGTGAGCTTGCAATGATGATCGGTTTTGTGGCAATCGGAGAGGGAGTTGCATGCATACTTCCTATGAATATTAAGACAGGAATCCTTTATAATGACGGAACCAGGTTTAAGAGAATAGTTAAGGGCGGAAAGGAAGCTATGGAAGAAAAGGCTATTCTTTCATTTATATTCAAGACATTTCTGTATGGTGAGGATGACAGCTATGATAATGAGCTGATAGATGTGCTTCTTGATTCTGAGGATGAAAGCTTCAGATATTATGGATTATTTTATCACTATCAGAATGCGAAGCTTGAAAATGATGAGGAAGCTATGGACAGCATAAGAAAAGAGATGGAAACTCTCGGAACCATGGTGTCTTCTTATGTCAGACAGAGCTGTGCAATAGATTGAAACTGAGTAAAAAGTTCCTTTTCAAATAGTTTTGTTTGTGAGAAAATATTAGTATCATATTATAGAAAAAGTTTGAGAAGGAATCGGTCATGGAACTTGGAAATCAGATGAAAAAATTTAGAGGAGAGCTGTCACTCTCGCAGGATGCGCTTGCAGAAAAGATTTATGTATCCAGACAGACCATCTCAAACTGGGAAACAGGGAAAAGTTATCCGGACGTAAACAGTCTGATCAGAATGAGTGAGGTCTTTGGAGTTTCTGTAGACATCCTTCTCAAAGGAGATGTGGAAGAAATGAAGAAGATAATAAAAGAGGATGATATAAATGACTTTACAAAGTACTCATGGCTGTATACAATACTGTTTTTCATGGTACTTATAACACCGATACCGCTGGCAAAGTTCCTTGGATTCTGGGGACTGGGCATATGGGCAGTGCTCGCTGCGGTTGCTATGGCAGTGGCCTTAAAAATCGAAAAGAAGAAAAAGACACTCAATATACAGACCTACCGTGAGATCCAGGCTTTCCTTGAAGGAAAGACACTTGATGAGATAGAAGCGGCACGCGAGGAAGGCAAACGTCCGTACCAAAAACTGCTCCTCGGACTTGCCTGCGGAGTGATCGCACTGGTTGTTTCGGTAATAATGATTTTCCTATTTAAATGAATTTCATATTATATTTATTAAGAAATGATTAATATGCTATAAATATTTACATTGTTAAACGATAAACATGAAAAATTAACAAATAATTAAGGCCTTAATATATTTTTTGGAAAATGTGCTAAAAAATGACCGAAAAACTTTGTAATAAATATGCAAAAACGTATAAAATATTGACATTTCCTTAAAAGTGTCTTATAGTTAATATTAGTTTAACGATTTACCATTTATGACAAATATATCAAGGAGAGATAATGGTTACTCTAAAAGAAGTTGCAGAGATTTGTGGGGTGTCTGCTACGACGGTATCCAATGTAATAAATGGCAAAGAAAAGACAAGTGAGGAAACCAGACAGAGAATATTACAGGTAGTTGAGGAAACCGGATATAAGCCAAATGTAATCGCAAAGGGACTTCGCAGCAAGAAGTCAAGAACCATAGCTATCATAGCCGAGGATCTTGCGCAGTTCACGTCTCCGACAATCATCGAGAGTATCATGGAAAACTGCGAAAAACTGGATTACAGAGTAGTCGTTCATAATCTGCGTCTTTACGACAGATGGCAGGATACCTGGTATCGTAGAGAAGACGAATATAACGCAGTCATATCACCGGTTCTCAGAGATGTAATGTCTGCGCAGGTCGACGGAGTTATATATGTTGCTGGACATGCGCGAGTTGTTACAACGTTTAACAACAATTTTAATCTGCCGGTTGTCATGTGTTATGCCTTTTCAGAGTCGCCGATGGTTCCGTCGGTTGTTATAGATGATGAAGAGAGTGCCTACGAGATGGTTACATACCTGATCGGCAACGGCCATAGAAGAATCGGATTTATCGGCGGGCGAATCGATAATATACATACGGCTCAACGTCTGGCGGGATATCAGAAAGCTATGTTTGAACAGGGTCTTCTGTTTGATCCAAAGCTTGTATATTATGGTGACTGGTCGAGAAGATCGGGATATGAAGGTGCCAGAAAACTGTTAGAACAGGATGTTACGGCGCTTTTCGGAATATCGGATCTGATGACCGGAGGCATATATGATTATCTTTATGAGAAGAACATCAGGATAGGCAGAGATATATCGGTTGCCGGTTTTGATAACGAAGGAATATCGGATTTCTTCAGACCGCGCCTTACAACCACGGCACTGCCGTTAAGGGAGATAGGAAAAAGGTCGGCAGAATTGCTGCTTCATAAGCTGGAAGAAAGTGATGAGGAAGAGGAAGAAATTTCAACAACACCTCAGATTATAAAGATTCCATGCAGCATGAGAGTCAGAGATTCGGTTTCAAAGATATAGATATTTATATTAATTTATTATTTTTACAAATTAATTTAAATATATAAGAAAATAT
The DNA here is from genome assembly GCA_017634555.1 of Eubacterium sp. Taxonomy (GTDB): domain Bacteria; phylum Bacillota; class Clostridia; order Lachnospirales; family Lachnospiraceae; genus Eubacterium_Q. Next base: position 157,566 of record JAGBNF010000046.1, read on the forward strand.
TTAAGGAGGGGCAGGAGTGTCAAAAGGTAAGAAAAATAATAATTTTAAGCTTTCTATCAAATTGTTCTTGCTGGTATTACCATTTCTTATTTTGGTATTCTTATTCAGCTACTATCCGTTGTACGGATGGATTTACGCGTTCTATGATTATAAGCCGCCAAGAACTTTGGCAGATAGCCAGTTTGTAGGATTTAAGTGGTTTGTTTCATTGGTGAGCAGTCCGGTGAAAGTAAAGCAGATTATTCAGGTATTGAAGAATACCTTCGCCATGAGTGGTATTACTCTTGGTACCAGCTGGCTTCCAATGCTTTTTGCTGTATTCCTTAATGAAATTCGAGGCGTGAAGTTCCGTAAGTTTGTACAGACAGTTACAACACTTCCTAACTTCGTCAGCTGGGTAATGGTTTATTCTATCGCATTTTCATTATTCAACAGTACAGGTATGATGAACTCATTACTGATGAAGATTGGTCTGATCGATCAGCCTATTCTCTTCCTTCAGCAGAGTAATCATGTATGGTTCACACAGTGGCTGTGGCTTACATGGAAGAACCTTGGATGGCAGGCAGTTATGTACATCGCCGCTATTTCAGGTATTGATGATGAAATGATCGAAGCAGCTCGAGTAGATGGTGCTTCAAGAATGCAGATTATCAAGCATATTACTATTCCTAGTCTGCTTCCTACATATTTCGTTCTGCTCGTTATCAATATTGCTAACTTCCTTAACAATGGTATGGAGCAGTACTACGTATTTGAAAACGCATTCAATAAGGAATATATCCAGGTTCTTGACCTTTATGTATTCCATTTAGCAATGGGTAACGGTGGTTATCCGGTTTCAGTAGCTATCAGTATGCTGAAGAGTCTTATAAGTGTAACCCTGTTGATTGTATTAAATCGAGCTTCTAAGTCAATTAGAGGCGAGAGCGTTCTGTAAATGGGGGGAGAGACATGGCAAAAGTAAAAGTAAACAAACGAAATAAAATTAAGGTAAGCAAGGGCGACCGTGCTCTTGAGATAACCTGTTATATTATCTTCGCGTTAGCTGCACTCATCTGTCTGTATCCTTTCTATTATGTAATAATTAATACGATCAGTGCAAACGATATCAGTGCAAAGGGCGATGTTCTCTTCTGGCCGAAGGGAATACATTTTAAAAACTACATCAATGCATTTCAGATTGATGGCCTTATAAATGCAACAGTTATTTCTGTTCTCAGAACAGTTATCGGTACTGTTCTTACAGTATTTGCCTGTGCATTTATGGGATTCATGTTCACACAGGAGAAGATGTGGCTCCGTAAGGTATGGTATAGACTTGTAGTTGCAACTATGTACTTCAACGCAGGTATCATTCCTTGGTATCTCATTATGAAGAACCTTCACCTTACAAATAACTTCTGGGGATATATTCTCCCGGCTATCGTGTCACCATTCCTGTTAATACTTACAAAGACATTCATCGAGAATGTACCTAGAGAGCTTCAGGAAGCTGCCATGATTGATGGTGCCGGAATCCTTACAGTATTCTTTAAGGTTATGATCCCGGTTATTAAGCCAATCCTTGCAACTGTTGCTATTTGGTCTGCTGTAAATCAGTGGAATGCATTCCAGGATACACTGCTTCTCATGACAGATAAAAAACTGTATCCTCTGCAGTTCCTGCTTTATCAGTATCTGAATCAGGCAAGTTCACTTGCACAGCTTGCAAAGAGTACAACAAGTACAACATCACTTGCTGCTGCAGCTGCAACAACTGCAACAACAACATCAGTACGTATGACTATCACAGTTATCGTAGTTCTTCCTATCATGGTTGTATATCCTTTCTTCCAGAAATACTATGTAAAGGGTATCATGATCGGAGCAGTAAAGGGTTAATTATTTTAAGGGTGTATAATTAAATTTTTAAATCTTTAATATGTGCGTTTTCCCTGGGGTTATAACCGGGGGTATTTATAAAAAAGGAGGACGTAAAATGAGATTAAAGAAAGTTACTTCTCTTGCGCTTACAGCAGCTATGGGTATGTCATTACTCGCAGGCTGTGGCGGCTCATCAGGAGAAACCACTGCAGCTACAGAGGCAGGAAAGACAGAAGCTAAGACAGAGAGCAGTGGTGGTGGAGATGATACTACAACAGAAGCTGCATCAGGTGGACAGCTTGTAGCAAATCATGACACAGAGTACACTGTAGACTTCTACAATGTAGCAGCTAACTTCCAGGGTGTTCAGCCTGGATGGTATGGCAAGATTGTTAAGGATAAGTTCAACATGAACCTTAACATTATCGCACCTCAGGTATCAGGTGATGGAGCAGCTCTTTACCAGACACGTTGTGCAGCTGGTAACCTTGGAGACCTTATCATCCTTGATAACGCTGATTTTTCTGAATGTGTTGACGCAGGTCTTGTTATGGATCTGAACGGCATCATCCAGAACTATCCAAACCTTATGAAGTTCCAGAGCCAGATCGAAGCATTCAACAAGCAGATTGGTGATGGAAGCGGTATATATGCTATACCTCTTGAAATGAACAATAACGGACCTACAGATTACAAGCAGCTTCATGTTTACACATACCCTCGTATGGGATGGGATATGTACAACGAAGTTGGTGCTCCGGAGCTTAAGAATACTGATGACCTTCTTAATTGCCTTAAGGCTATCCAGGATGCTCATCCAACAAACGACAAGGGTGACCCTGCATACGCTATAAGCCTTTGGAAGGATTGGGATAGTAACTACATGGAGTGTGTAGCTCAGGTTACTAAGTGGTACGGACAGGAAGTAAATGGTTCTGTACTTATTGGAACAGACAACAGCATTACTCCACTTACAGATAAGAATGGTGCATACTATAAGATGCTCAAGTTCTTCTTCAAGGCAAATCAGATGGGTCTTGTAGATCCTGACTCTGCTACACAGGATTGGAACGCAGTAGTATCTAAGATGCAGGACAAGAGAATTTACCTTTACTGGTACAGCTGGCAGTATGGTTTCTGGAACAGCCCGGCTAGAGGTGAGGAAGGCGTTAACTACGTAGAGATCCCTGTTGCTGATACAAACCTTTATCAGCCATCAGATACATACTACGGTGACGGACGTGTTATCGGTGTTGGTTCTCAGGTTTCAGAAGAGAACCTTGCTAGACTTATGGAGTTCCTTGACTGGTATGCTTCACCGGAAGGTGTTCAGATTCAGCATGCAGGTACAGAAGGACTTACATACACAATCGAGAATGGTAAGTACACACCTACAGAAGATGGTCTTAACAGATTCTCAGCAGAAGTTAAGGTTCCTGATGAGATGGGTGGCGGAAACTGGAATGATGGTAACAACATGATCAACCAGTGGATCGTTGCTTCTTGCGATATCAACCCGGAGACAGGCGAGCCTTACAGCGATCAGATGTGGTCAACAACACTCGAACTGAACCAGACAAAGACAACTAAGGAATGGACAGAGAAGTTTGGTGCTAAGGACGATGTTGAGTACCTTCTTAAAAACAACATGATGACAGTTGTTCCTTCAATCAATATGTCACTTGCAATTGATGATACAGATACATCTCTTATCAGAAACCAGACAGGTGATGTTATTAAGGAAGCTTCATGGAGAATGGTATTCGCAACTGACGAAGCTGATTTCGAAGCTCAGTGGGATGAGATGGTTAGCCAGCTTGACGGTCTTGGATATGCAGACCTCGTTAAGTTCGATACAGAGAAGTATCAGCCAATGCTCGATGCCAGAAAAGCAGCTCAGTAATATTTAGTTGTTGAGTTTTATCGGATGCCATGCTGTATAGCATGGCATCCTTTTTTTACAAAAAGTCAATTAATAGTAGGAGGGCAATAATGTCAAATCCATATTTACCAAGATGGGAGTATATTCCTGACGGCGAACCTAGAGTGTTCGGAGACAGGGTTTATATATATGGTTCTCATGATCTTGCCGGTTCAGGTTCCTTCTGTGATATAGTTCACAAGGTTTGGAGCGCGCCGGTTGATAATCCTAACCAGTGGGTATGCCACGGTGATATATTCAGAGTGTCCGAAACAAGAGATCATGAATCCGATACAGACTGGACTGATGAAAGTGCAAGACTCTTTGCACCCGATGTAGTAGAAAAAGATGGTAAGTATTACCTTTATGCATATATAGATAACAAGAAGGGATGTGTGGCAGTAGCCGATCGCCCTGAAGGACCGTTTAAACTTTTATCAAAATATAAATACACAATTCCTGATGAGGTTTGTGCAGGCGGACTTTTCATTGATCCGTCAGTTTTCGTGGATGATGACGGAAGAGCATATATTTACTGTGGATTCCTTAAGTCATTTATGGCTGAGCTTGAAGACAACATGTATGAGATAAAGGATGGAACACTCATCGAGCATTTTATTCCATCAAGTGATCCTGTAGTACTTCGTCCTGAGGACGGATTTGATGTAGCAGATAAGACATTCTTTGAAGCTGCTTCAATGCGTAAGGTCGGAGATACATATTATATGATCTATTCACCGAAGGATTGTCCTAACCTTGCATATGCTACGGCTGACAAGCCGACAGGACCGTTCAAGTTTGGTGGTTACATAGTAAACAGCGGCGCTGATTATCCGGGCGGAAACAATCATGGGTCTATTATGAATGTAAACGGTCAGTGGTATATCTTCTATCACAGAATGACAAACGGAACGATCATGTCAAGAAGAGGCTGCGTTGAGAAGATAGAGATTCTTCCGGACGGAACAATTCCTGAGGTTGAGGCAACATCTCTCGGTTTTGAGGATTCACTGAATCCATATCAGATAACGGATGCTGATATCGCATGTGTTCTTACAGGCGGTGCATTTATTTCTGAGAGAAATGTGTTCGAGAGATTTATCAGAAATATAACAACCGATACTATTATCGGCTACAGATATTATGATTTCGGAAAAGACTTCGACAGCAAGACTATGGAATTCGCTGCAAAGGTTCGTGGAATGGGAACTAACTGCAGAATGAATATCTTTATTGACGGAGTTGATTCTCCTGATAAGCTTAAGACCTGCAAGACAGTCGGAAAGAAGATCGGAAGCATCGAGATCGGACATGACGATGAGGTTATCACAACTGTGGTAGAGGCCGTTACAGGACGTCACGCAGTATACTTCACAATCGAAACCGATTACGGCGATGGCTGGATGGCAGATTATTTCAAGGGCAGAAGCCTGTTTGAGCTTGAGAGCTTTGTATTTATGAAATAAATCCACGTTAACTGTGAATAGTTAACAGATATGAACGATTGATTTAAATACTCACGCTATGATACAATAAAGCAGATGCCCTCATGCATCTGCTTTATTTGTGTCTATGTTTGTTGATGAGATTTTTTAATGATACATTTAATGTTTTAACAGGAGGTTTGATATGGGTATCAGTAGTTTAGTGGAAGAAGGAAGAACTGCGCTCGGAATCGAGTTTGGATCAACAAGAATCAAGGCAGTTCTTGTCGGGGATGACGGACAGGTTATAGCTCAGGGTAACAGTGATTGGGAGAATCAGTACGAGAACGGAGTTTGGACCTATAGTCTTGATATGATCTGGTCAGGACTTCAGGAGGCATATGCTGAGCTTAAGAAGAGTGTTAAGGCTGAGTATGGCGTGACACTTAAGAAGATCGGTGCTATCGGTTTCAGTGCTATGATGCACGGATATATGGCATTCGATAAGAATGGAGAACTGCTTGTTCCGTTCAGAACATGGAGAAACACTATTACAGAGGAAGCTGCAGGAAAGCTTACAGAGCTTTTCGGCTTCAATATTCCACAGCGCTGGAGTATAGCGCATCTTTACCAGGCAATCTTAAATGGCGAAGACCATGTTAAGGATATTGCCTTCTTTACAACCCTTGCAGGATACATCCACTGGAAGCTGACAGGCGAGAAGGTTCTGGGTGTTGGCGATGCATCGGGTATGTTCCCAATTGACAGTACAACAAGAAAATATAATACAGAGTACATGAAGAAATTCGATGATGTACTTGGCAGTGCAGGTGTTGCATGGAAGCTTGAGGACATCATTCCGGGCGTACTTGTAGCAGGAGAAGAAGCAGGCCGTCTTACAGAGGAAGGAGCTGCACTTCTTGACGTTGATAAGGAGCTCGAAGCAGGAATCCCTCTCTGCCCACCTGAAGGTGATGCAGGTACAGGAATGGTTGCTACAAACAGCGTAGCAGTAAGAACAGGAAATGTATCCGCAGGTACTTCAATCTTCGCTATGGTAGTTATGGAGAAGGCTCTTGAGAAGGTTCATGAAGAGATTGATGTAGTTACTACTCCTTCAGGAGATGATGTAGCTATGGTTCACTGCAACAACTGTACATCAGATATAAATGCATGGGCTAAGATCTTCCGTGAGTATTCTGAAGCATTCGGTATCGAGGTTGATACAAATAAGCTTTACACAACACTCTTCAAGGCTGCTCTTGACGGAGCTCCTGACTGCGGCGGACTTGCAGGCTTCAACTATTTCTCAGGTGAGCCCGTAACAGGATTTGCAGAAGGAAGACCTGTATTTGCAAGAAAGGTAAACGCAGACTTCAGCTTTGCAAACTTCATGAGATTCAATCTTTACTCAGCAGTAAGCACACTTAAGGTTGGTCTGGATATACTCATCAAGGAAGAGAAGGTTAAGGTAGATAAGCTTTTCGGACATGGCGGATTCTTCAAGACACCTGAAGTAGGACAGAAGATCATGTCAGCTGCAACAGGCGGTCCGGTAACAGTAATGGAGACAGCCGGTGAAGGCGGAGCATGGGGAATCGCAGTACTCGCACTATTCCTTAAGAATGGTGAAGGAAAGTCGCTCTCAGATTACCTTAATGATGTAATCTTCAAGGGAGCAGAAGGAGTATCTATTACAGCATCTCAGGAAGAAATCGACGGGTTCGACCGTTTCATGGAGACCTTCAAGGCAACACTTCCGATCGAGCAGGCAGCAGTTGAAACACTGTAAACTATATATGTTATATATGAATACAGATTGCTCTTTGAGATGATTTTTATATAAACAGCATATTATACTTAAAAATGTACAATCGAATAAATCGCTGCGGCCTGAGGCAAGAGCCGAGTCACGAACAGACCTGCAGCGATTGATTGAATAGACAATAAAGGAGAACATAGATGTTAGAAGAACTTAAGAAAGCCGTCTTCGAAGCCAACCTTGAGCTTCCGAAGCGTAAACTTGTTACATATACATGGGGAAATGTCAGTGGCATTGACCGTGAGTCAGGACTTTTCGTAATCAAGCCAAGCGGAGTTGATTATGAGACAATGACTGCAGATGATATGGTAGTTATGGATCTTGACGGAAACAGAGTTGAAGGAAAGTATAAGCCTTCATCAGATACTCCGACACATATCGAGTTATATAAGAGATATCCTGAAATCGGTGGAGTGGTTCATACACATTCTCCTGAGGCTACAGCATGGGCTCAGGCAGGAAGAAGCATTCCTCTTTACGGAACAACACATGCGGATTATTTCTTCGGAGAGATTCCATGTGCAAGAAGTCTTACAGAAGAAGAAATTAACGGTGAGTACGAGAAGAACACAGGACTTGTTATCATCGAGACATTTGACAGTAAGGGAATGAATCCTATGTACACACCCGGAGTGCTCTGCACAAATCATGGTGTATTTACATGGGGCAAGGATGCAGCAGAGGCTGTACACAATGCAGTAGTTATGGAAGAGGTTGCTAAGATGGCAACACGTACCGAGCTTATCAATCCAAATGTTAAGCCGGCTCCGGACTGCATCAGAGACAAGCATTTCTTCCGCAAGCACGGAGAAAATGCATATTACGGACAGGACTGATATTAGTTTTGCATCTAGGATAACTGCATGATCATCGTAGACAGTACGAAGGTTATGCAGTTATATAGTATGCTGAAGATTTACTGGTGGGGTTATATGATTAAGGTATTTCTTGTAGAAGATGAATATGCGATAAGAGAAGGGATCAAAAGATCTATTCATTGGGAGAGAGACGGATTCGAGCTTGTAGGTGAAGCAGGCGACGGAGAGGTTGCACTTCCGAAGATCATCAAGTCAAAGCCGGATATCCTGATCACGGATATACGTATGCCTTTTATGGACGGACTTGAGCTTTCGCGACTTGTTAAGAGTGAGATGCCTGATATTAAGATCATCGTCCTCAGTGGATATGATGATTTTAATTATGCTAAGCAGGCCATATCCATAGGCGTTGAGGAGTACATTTTAAAGCCGGTTTCGGAAGAAACGCTTATGGAAGAACTTAAGAAGGTTGCCGATATCATAAACAAGGAACGTCAGGAAAGTGAAGCACGTGAAAAATATGTGCATGATATGGAGGAAATCAGAATCCTCGAACAGCAGAAATTCCTGCATGATATGATCGACGGCAAGCTTTCCATACAGGAGTCCATGGTACAGGGCAAGAAGCTGGGAATAGAGGTTACTGCAGAGTGTTATTCAATACTTCTTATGCAGATATTCTCCGGCAATTCGGGTGAAAGCGATATTGAATCCTATTCGGGAATTAAGGAAGATATTTATTCAAGGATAAAGGATAATTGCAATGATATTCCAAATGTATTCCTTTACGATCAGGTAGGAGACGTGCTCTGCTTTCTGGTAAAGGCGGATTCCCATGAGGAATTAAAGGATATGATCCGAAGAGGAATCGATAGTATTAAAACTCTGATGAAGGATCATACCGATATGCTTTATTTCATGGCAGTTGGAAAGATCGTTGAAAGAATCAGGGACGTAAACATTTCCTATGAAGACGCCAGCAGGAAGTTTGCAGAGAGATATATGCTTGAGGAAAGTGCCATCTTTGACGGAACAGCAGAGAAGAGCGAGCATTTGACGAAGGAGGCTTTTTCAGCAGGAAAGCGTTCGGCAGATAAGATAGATCTGAACAGTATTGATGCGGGAAAGATATCCCAGAAGACGATACTGCATTTCCTGAAGAACGGTACTATCGCAGAAGTAGAAAACTTTACCGAGGAGTATTTCAGCAGTATCGGATATGAGGTTATGGAATCCATGATGCTGAGACAGTACGTTCTCGTTGAAGCGCTGCTCAGTGCGGCTGCATTTATGAAGACTGTAGGCGTGGAGGGTAAAGAGCTTGAGGATATACTCGGTGATACCAAGGATCCCGCAGGCTATGCGTCGTCAGTAGACAGTGCAAGAGAATATATCAGAAAGCTGTTGAATACCATACTTGAGTATAGGAACAAGCTTTCGGATCAGAAATATATAGAGATAATCGAGAAGGCCAAGGAATATATTCAGAACAATTATCAGAATGAGGATATGTCCCTTCAGTCCGTAGCACTCGAAGTAAATGTAAGCTCGAACCATTTCAGTGCTATATTCCGTAAGGAGACGGGTGAGACTTTCATAGATTATCTTACAGAGGTACGTATGGAGAAGGCCAGAACGCTTCTCGTATGTACTGCCATGAAAACGTCGGAGATCGGATTCCAGGTCGGATACAGGGATCCGCACTATTTCAGTTACATTTTCAAGAAGACTCAGGGAATGTCGCCTAAGGAATATAGAAAAGCGAAGACGGAGACATGAAAAAAGAAAAGACCAAAAACAGCAGGATACAATCCAGACTCATAACATATATCTGGATATGCGTTTTTCCTTTTATCATCTTTTTCGGGTTTGCCATATTCCAGCTGCTTCAATACTATCAGAAGTATGATCAGCTCGTAAGGAATATAACCAGTGCAAACGAGTATAACATGGACTTCAAGAATTCCATGGATGAGATGATGTATAAAATTATCATCGGTTCGGCAAACTGGACCGACTCCGAGAAGAAGCTGGAGGGTGAAGATCCGAAGGGCCTTATAGCTCAGGCAACGGAACATTTCATCGAGCTGAGAGCCAATACAGAAACTCAGAACGTTCAGGCAGATCTTGACGCGCTCATCAAGCTCCTCGGAATACTCGACGAACGTGTAGATGATATTTTGAAAAATGTAGCCGAGGGCGGTCATTACGATGAGAATATCGAAATGCTGGATATGAACATCAGGACACTTACCTCACTTATTCAGGATGATATTCAGAAGTACATATATGACGAAGCGACCAACATGGAAAAACTCCGTCGAGAGGTTGCGTCAAGCCTTGTAAGTACGCTTAGGCTTCTTGTTATAATGCTGATTCTTATGCTTCTTGTAGTATTTATACTTTCCAGGAGGCTTTCGAGGAGAATTACACAGCCTATCACCGAACTGGCTGCAATGACAGAGAAGTTTGCCGGCGGTGATTTCACCGTTTCCTATCATACAAACAGTAATGATGAGATGGAGACGCTGGCCGAAAGCTTTAACAGCATGGTTAAGGAAATCGAGGTTCTCATCGAGGGAATTCATCGAGAGCAGGAGAATGCCAAGGATGCGGAGCTCAGGCTGCTTCAGGAACAGATTAATCCACATTTTTTGTATAATACACTTGATGCGATAATCTGGATGACGGAGTCGGGGGAAAACAAGAAGGCTATCCAGATCATTCAGGAGCTTTCAAGCTTTTTCAGAATCTCTCTCAGCAAGGGTCAGAGTGAGATCACGATAAAGAATGAGAAGGAACATGTCAGAAGCTACCTCGAGATACAGCGTTACAGATATCAGGATATTCTGGATTATGAGATAGATTTTGATGAGGAAATACTTGAAAACCATATACAGAAGCTGACACTTCAGCCTATAGTTGAAAATGCGCTCTATCACGGTATAAAGAACAAGCGTGGACGAGGTATGATCCGTGTAACCGGAAAGGCGGATGGAGACGATATAGTATTCACCGTAGAGGATAACGGACGAGGCATGACTGAAGAAGAGCTGGCACGTCTCAGAAGACTTATCTCGGGTGAGGAAAGCTCTGATGATCAGAGAGGCTTCGGTATGGCAAACGTTGAGAAAAGACTGGAAATGCTTTACGGTTCCGATTACGGAATGACAGTAAAGAGTGAATATGATAAAGGAACTGAGGTAACTGTAAAGATACCGAGGGTGTAAAAGATGAGTTTTATCGGACGCAGTAAAAAGTTAATAACCGGTACGCTTCTTGCAGGAATGCTGATGGCAGCGTTCGCGGGCTGCGGAAAGGCTCAGGACGAGTCGACGCAGACTGCCAAAGTAAAGTATATAAATGTGGGCTTTTCCCAGGTAGGAGCGGAGTCGGACTGGAGAGTTGCAAATACCGAATCCATATGCGGCGCGCTTACCAGAGAATACGGCTTTAATCTGATGTATGATGATGCTCAGCAAAAGCAGGATAAGCAGATCATAGCCATAAGAAATTTCGTTGCCCAGGAGGTTGACTGTATAGTTCTTGCTCCGGTTATGGAGACGGGATGGGATACGGTCCTTGAGGAAGCGAGGAATGCCGGTATTCCTGTCATAGTTGTTGACAGAATGGTCGACGTGACGGATAAGGAACTCTATACCGCATGGGTAGGATCGGATTTCAAGACCGAGGGAAGGATAGCCTGTGAATGGCTGAATGCCTTTACGGAGAAGAAGGAAATCGCTCCTGAGGATATACATATAGTTGGTATTCAGGGCACCATGGGTGGTACGGCACAGATCGGACGAAGTGATGCGCTTCGTGACTCATGCATTTTATATGGATGGGATCTTCTGGCACAGGAGCCGGCGGATTATACCAAGGCGAAGAGTAAAGAGGTTATGCTGGGATTCCTTCACAGATATGATAACGTAAATGTGGTTTACTGTGAGAATGACAACGAGGCACTGGGAGCAATCGAAGCCATCGAAGAGTCGGGAAGAAAGGTCGGAACGGATATTGCAAACGGAGAGATAATGATCATATCCTTCGATGCCGCACATTCGGGACTTTCCATGATGCTTGAGGGCAAGATTGCTCTCGACGTTGAATGTAATCCTCTTCAGGGAGATGTACTCCGTAAGATCATAAATGATGTTGAGGAGGGTAAGACGGTGGACAAGTATACATATATCGAGGAGAAAACATTTACCTCGGATGATACGGTAAAAAGCGTTATCGTTGATAAGAAGGTATACGATATAACACCGATCACTCAGGAGATATTTGAAGGAAGAGAATATTAGCAGATTAAAGAAATAAAAAAATATGATAAAAAATCCTAAAATGTGTGAATTCTTACTCAGAGAAATCACTCTATCGTAAAATATCAAAATTTTTGAATAAATAATCATGATTTTTAAGTTGAGAAGTTTGTTTCAGATAGTAAATATTTGAACAAACTTCTCTTTTTATTCCGTATCAAAGACATAGGCTCTTTGCTATATTTGGTATATCAACAAACAGACCAAATACAGGATATAGGAGGGTAATATCAATATGAAGAAATTTGGTAAGAAACTTGTTGCAACAGCAGTTGCTGCAACTATGGCACTTAGCTTCGCAGCATGCGGTGGAAGCGGATCGGGATCAACACAGGCAGCTACACAGGCTTCAGGCGGCGGAGATACAGAAGCAGCTGCACCGGCACAGTCATCAAGCGGTGACCTCATCAAGGTTGGTATCATCAACAACGATCCTAATGAGTCAGGATATCGTACAGCTAATGATAAGGATCTCAAGGCTATGTTCTGTGCAGAGAACGGCTATGATGCATCATTTGCTTACAGCTTAAAGAATGACGAGCAGATTACAGCAGCTCAGAAGTTCATCCAGGACGGAGTTGATTATCTTCTCCTTTCAGCTGCTGATACATCAGGTTGGGACGGCGTTCTTAAGGATGCTCAGGATGCAGGAATCCAGGTTATCCTTTTCGACCGTACTATAGATGCAGATCCAAACCTTTATGCAGCTTCAATCGTATCCGATATGGATAAGGAAGGTGAGCAGGCAGCTAATTGGTTAAAGGATCAGAACCTCAGCGAGTACAACATTATTCATCTTCAGGGTGTTATGGGTTCAGCAGCTCAGCAGGGTAGATCAGGAGCACTTGATCAGCTTGCTAAGGATAATGGCTGGAACATCGTTACACAGCAGACAGCTGAGTGGAATGCAGAGAAGGCTGAGCAGATTGTTAAGTCAGTTATCGACTCAGGTGAGAAGTTCAACGTAGTATATGCAGAGAACGACGATATGGCAAAGGGTGCTGTAGCAGCACTTGACAAGGCTAATATCTCACACGGTGTTGGTAAGGACGTTGTTATTATCGGATTTGACTGCAACAAGTGGGCACTTGAAGAACTCCTTGCTCAGAACTGGAACTATGATGGACAGTGTAATCCATTCCAGGCTAAGTATATTGATGAAGTTATCAAGACTCTTGAGTCAGGCGGAACACCTGCAGAGAAGACAATCATCATGGAAGAGAAGGGCTTTGACGCAACAACCATCAAGCAGGAAGACGTTGATAATTACGGAATCTAATCATTAGATTATACTATATCGGGGGGTGCGGCATCTCAAGTGCCGCACCTTTTCTTTAAAGGGAGAGGTGAAACAGTGAAAGATAAGGCAGTGCTGGAATTGCATGGAATACATAAAAGCTTTCCCGGTGTTCGAGCTCTTCAGGGTGTAGATTTTACTCTTAGAGAGGGTGAAATCCATGCTCTTATGGGAGAGAACGGTGCGGGAAAATCAACACTGATAAAGGTTATTACCGGAGTATACGAGAAGGATGAAGGAGAGATATTCCTGAAGGGTAATTCAGGAGCGGTAAATATACATTCTCCGCAGGATGCTCAGAATCTCGGAATAAGTACGGTATATCAGGAGATTACTCTTTGCCCGAATCTGACAGTAGCAGAGAATATGTTTATCGGAAGAACAAAGGGCAGCATGACAAAATGGAAGAAGATGAATGAGGATGCGGATAAGATTCTCAGATCACTGGACATTCCTGCAAAAGCAACCCAGCAGCTCGCAACATGCTCACTCGCAGTTCAGCAGATGGTTGCGATTGCCCGTGCGGTGGATATGGAATGTAAGGTTCTTATTCTTGATGAGCCTACATCTTCTCTCGATGACAGTGAAGTTCAGAAGCTTTTTGGTCTTATGAGAGATCTGAAGAGTAAGGGAGTTGGAATAATCTTCGTTACACATTTCCTCGATCAGGTTTACGAGGTATGTGATATGATTACGGTTCTCAGAGACGGAAAGCTTGTAGGAGAATATAAGATACAGGATCTGCCGAGAGTTGAGCTTGTATCAAAGATGCTCGGTAAAGAGCTTGACGATCTGTCTGATATCAAGGGCGATTCCGGTAAGGAGTCGGCAGTTGACAACGGTACACCTGTATTTCAGGCTGTACAGCTTCAGAGTAATGCGGGAATCAAGCCGTTCGATTTCTACATTAAGAAGGGCGAAGTCAACGGATTTACCGGTCTTCTCGGTTCGGGACGAAGTGAGTGCGTAAGAGCAATCTTCGGAGCTGATCGAGTTATAGGCGGTAAGCTTATGAAGAACGGCAAGGAAGTTAAGGTTAGTAAGCCTATAGATGCCATGAAGCAGGGAATCGCTTATCTTCCTGAGGACAGAAAGGTTGACGGTATCGTAGGAGATCTTTCGGTAAGAGAGAATATCATACTTGCGGCACAGGTTCTCAGAGGATTTATGAAGCCATTCTCAAAAGCGCAGACATATAAGTTTGCCGAAGAGTATATAAAGCTTCTTGACATTAAGACTGCTTCTGCAGATACACCTATCAAATCACTTTCAGGTGGAAATCAGCAGAAGGTTATAGTAGCAAGATGGCTGCTGATGCATCCTGAATATCTTATTCTTGATGAGCCGACAAGAGGTATCGATGTCGGAACCAAGGTTGATATTCAGAAGCTTGTACTTAAGTTAGCCAGTGAAGGAATGAGCATTACATTTATCTCATCGGAAACAGATGAGATGCTTCGTACCTGTTCAAGACTCGTAGTCATGAGAGACAGGAAGGTTGTAGGAGAACTCACAGGTGACGATCTTACACAGAGCGGAATTATGAAGACAATAGCAGGAAACACAGATGATAACGGAGGTGAAAGTTAAAATGGGAAAGAAGAAAATACTTTTTAACAAACAGCTCCTCATTCCAATCGCTGCTATCGTTGCACTTGCTTTATTCAACCTTATAGTTGATCCTTCATTCTTTAAGATCACACTCGGAACAAACAGCCAGGGTAATCCTGTACTTTCCGGTTATCTTATAACAATACTTGATTACGGTTCAGAGCTTGCAATCCTTGCAATCGGTATGACACTTGTTACGGCAGCATCCGGCGGACAGGATATCAGCGTAGGTGCTGCAATCGTAATCGCAGGAAGCGTTATTCTCAGGGTGCTTTGCGGAAACGATTCTAGACCTGAAGTTATGCAGGCGCCTGTAATAGTTGCATTTCTTGTTGCCTGTGTAGTAGCAATGATCTTCGGTGCATTTAACGGAATACTCGTTGCATATTTCAAGATACAGCCGATGGTTGCAACGCTTATCCTCTTTACAGCAGGACGTTCAATCGCAGCATGGATAAACAACAATGAACTTCCTATCATAAGTGATGAATCATTTGGGATTTACGGTGGATTCATTCCGGGGATTCCAATCCCTACACCATTCTTCATAGCAATGGCATGTGTAATAATCATCATGCTTGTACTTAAGTTTACAACACTGGGGCTTTATACTCAGTCAGTAGGTATAAATGAAAGCTCATCAAGACTGAATGGTATCAATCCACAGTTTATAAAGTTTCTTACTTTTGTAATACTTGGACTTTGCGTAGCTGTTGCCGGACTTATCAAGGTAAGCCGTCTTCAGACAATCAACTATTCAGTTATTGCAAAGGACATAGAAATGGATGCCATCCTTGCGGTTGCACTCGGTGGAAATGCACTTTCCGGAGGTAAGTTCAGCATGGTAGCATCAATACTCGGTGCATATGTTATTCAGTTCCTTACAACAACA
>JAGBNF010000047.1 GCA_017634555.1 Eubacterium sp.
TAGAACAGAAGCAGTGAAACAGGACTCGTTATTTCTGAATTAAGAGACTATTTTTCATATAAAGAAAAAATACCTGAAGATCAGGATGGTATTATTCCGAAAGACGTTGTGGAAGAAATAGAATTCAGAAATGTATCGTTCTCATATAAAGAGGGCAAGAAGATTATAGATGATCTGTCGTTTAAAATCCATAGAGGTGAGCAGATAGCTCTTGTCGGACATAATGGTGCGGGAAAGACGACGATTATCAAATTGCTGCTTAGACTGTACGATCCTACAGAAGGAGTCATATATGTTAACGGAATTGATATAAGGGAATATAATCTCGATAAATATAGGGAATTGTATGCTTGTGCATTTCAGGATTATAAGATTTTTGCAGGGACTGTAAAGGAAAACATTCTTCTAGGAAATACAGGTGAAGAGAAAGATATTCAGCATGCATTGGAGATGGCAGGAGTTAAAGAAAAAGTGTATGGCCTTGACAAAAAGCTGGACACTGTATTGACCAAAGAGTTTGATGAAAATGGAGCCATGATGTCTGGAGGAGAATATCAGAAGATAGCCTGTGCTCGCGTATTCATGAAGAAAAATAAAGTATTTGTATTTGATGAACCATCCAGTGCGCTTGATCCTATTTCAGAAAATGAATTGTTTAACAGTATAGTTAATTCTGTTGATAATCAGACGGGCATATATATATCACACCGACTGTCTTGTGTTAAGGATGCAAAAAAAGTGTTTATGTTGGAAGGTGGAAGAATTATCGAGCAGGGGAATCATCAAGAATTAATGGATATCAATGGGGCTTATGCAGAAATGTACAAGATACAGGAGAGAAATTATTTCAGTTTTGAAGAAGCGGGAGATGAAAGCGATGAATAAAAAAACAGAAAAGCTGAGTCTTTCAAGAGTATATAAGAATAATATCTATGCTTTAAAAGCCCTGTTTGGACCGACTCCTGTATGGGGAATAAGTATAGTAGTTGAAGCAATCCGACACAATCTTATTCTTTTCCTAGAACAGACTATCTGTGTATTTAAGATTTTGAAAGTTATAGAAAATAACGGATCTTACCTTGAGATAGTAAAGGTTGTCTTAATTTTTCTGGCACTGGATTTAATAGCATCCTGCATAAGCAGCCTTTATGAGAATAAGATTAAAGTTAAGTATCTTCCTTTGGCAGAAAATGCTTTGAAGATGAAAATGTATGTAAAGGCCAAAGACGTTGATATAGAGAATTATGATAATCCTAAATATTACAATGATTATTGTCTGGTTGTTTCAGAGGTGAAGAAGGCAATCGAAAGAGCTGAACAGATTGTTAGAATGGGCGTTGGAAGCGTGACAATGTTAATCTGTTATGGTGGTTTTTTTCTGACACAGGATTCTTTATCGGTGATAATCGTATTTGTTTCGTTTTTTCTCAGAACGATATTTGCTAACATGTCTGCAAAGCTTAGTTATAAGGTGAGGATTCAGGAAGTACCTCTTGAAAGAAAGAGAGATTACATTAGAAGAGTCTTTTATCTTAAGGATTATGCAAAAGAACTAAGATTGAATAATAGGGTTGCGGATATATATCATAAACAATTTGATGAGATACAGGAAGAGTTATATAAAATTAAGAAAAAAATGGCTTTTAAAAAGTTTATGTTTGAGTTTTCATCAAAATATTTATCATCAGATTTCTTTATGGATATAGTATATGTTTTATATTTAATTATCAGAGCTACACTTTTAAAGGTTATATCATTCAGTCAAGTTGTTGTTTTATATAATTCAGCTGCGGGGTTAAGAAGAGGATTCAGTACTATTACCGATCTTGGTCCGTATGCAATTGAGACAAGTTTATATATAGAGAAAATACGTAGATTTCTTGATACGGAATCTAAAATCATAAATGATAAAAAGTGTGAGCTTCCGAAGGGAAACGCAAGTATTGAATGCAGGAATCTGTGCTTTGGTTATGATGATCAGAAGAGGATTCTGAATAATATTAATCTTATGATTAACCCGGGGGAAAAGATTGCCCTGGTAGGCTTGAATGGTGCAGGTAAAACAACACTTATAAAGCTGCTTCTACGACTATATGATCCAACGGAAGGGTGTATACTTCTGAATGGCAGAGATATCAGAGATTATGATATAGACGAATATAGACGTTATATAGGTGTTATATTCCAGGATTTCCAGATTTATGCAACAACGATCAGAAATAATATCTCAATGGATGTTGGGGCTGAAGATGATAATAGGATAATCGAATCCATTAAGCTGGGTGGACTGGAAAAAAGGATTGCAAAGCTTGCGGATGGTATTGATACGGAGATTACCAAGGAATTCAGTGATTCAGGTACGGAGTTTTCGGGTGGAGAAGAACAGAAGCTTGCGGTAGCCAGAACGTTTTATAAGGATGCGGGAATGTTTTTCCTTGATGAACCGTCATCTGCACTTGACCCAATAGCGGAATACAAACTTAATGAAACTATGAAATCAATTTCGAAGGAGAAGAATGTAATATACATATCCCACAGATTATCGACTACTCGAAATGCTGACAAGATTTTTGTTATGAAAAATGGAAGTATTGTTGAGTCGGGATCACATTCTGAACTGCTTACAATGGATGGGTTATATAAAACAATGTGGGAGGCACAGGCATCAAAGTATCTTTCATAGGGAGGTTATATATGAAAAGAATAGAACCATTTAATGATATCTGGCTTGATTGTTATAATAACCAGAAATTATCAATTTTGATATATAAAAATGAAGACAATAAGGCACTTGCGTATAATAACAATTATAAATATGAAATAATGCCATACATTTTTGGAGGCAGTAAAGAGTTTAATTGTATTGCATGTGGACAGTATATAATCACATTTGAAGAATTTTCGCAGATGGATAAGATGAATCCAAAAAATGAAGAGGAATTCCTGAAGCTTATTAAGAATCAAGTGACGAAAGAGAATGGTTTCGTCTTAATGAGGACAGACTTATATGATTGGCTTGAGGATAGTATCTGTTGGCATCGTTATCATTGGGATCATTATTCACTTATAGTTGATTATGACGAAGAAAATCAGCAGTTTCTGGTTTTCGATGAGAAGAAAGGAAATTATGTAAAGTTTTATGTACCGGAAAGTAAGATTTATAAATGTGTATTCCATACGGACAAATTTGAAATCTTACGACTTATTACATTGGATGGAGAAGAAATCAAAATTCAGACGACGGAAGATATAAAGAAAAATGCATCGGATATTGTTGAGTCTATCGATAATTGTCTGGAAAAACGCTTCTGGGATATGGAAGAGTTTATATTTGACGGAGAACACTATAAAGATCTTAATGGTATATTTCTTCAGAAGATTGAAGGACGTCATAAGGCAAATGCCGGTCTGATACGCTGGATGGAAACTAATGGAATGGCATCCGGCTTAGATTATAGAACCCTCAGTGAAGAGTTTGAAAAGCTGAGTGTGGAATGGGCGAAGATCAGAATGGCGCTTTTCGTCATTTATATGAAGAAGAAAAACAGACAGGAAAAGATAAATGAACTTAATGAGAAGCTTTATGAGTGCCTTACTAAGGAAAGGGAACTTTGGAATCAGGTCATAGCTTCATAATATAGAGGTAAATTATGAATAAGGAAAAAGAAATAAAGGTCTTACTATCCAAGGATGAGTATAACAGATTAGATGTATTATTTTGCTGGTCAAAGGACTACTATCAGATAAATCATTATTATGGGAATGAATCATTATTTGACTCTGATCTGAATACATATAGAGTGAGAGAAAAAAACGGAAAGATAAAGATTCAGGTGAAGATTCCCGAAAAAAAGGAAGGATCTCTGCATATAAAGAAAGAGTATGAAAAGGAAATTAATTCAGTTCCGGAAATTATAAAGAAAGAGGAATTGACTGAGATTACAGGAATCCCATTCGATGAGGATAAAGAATATATCGGGAAGCTTACAACTCACAGAAAAGAATGCCTGGACTATGAAAACGTTGAAATCTGCCTTGATAAAAATGAATATCTGAATAAAACTGATTATGAAATAGAGATAGAATTCAAGGGAGAGTATCCTGAGGAGATTACTTCGATATTGGAGAGAAACGGAATAAAAACCAGTGAGACAGTTGATGGAAAGAATACCAGATATATGAAGGAATTTCTAAGAATGAGAACACGGCAGGGCTGATGTAAAAGAAAAATGCACATAGGATTTAATCCTATGTGCAGATTCCGATTAAAAGAGTAGGTATAGCTTATGAATTAAGAGGTTCAACCTCCGCGATTTCTCAGCCATTCAAAAATGTTACAAAGTATCATGGTAACCCTCCCGCAACTAAATTGTTGCAGTTAGTATAATATAATACAGTAAAAATTAACATATCTAATTAGTAAACGACATAATTTTTGAGTGAACGACATATTAAAAGATAAAAAAACATGGTATGTTATTGTTAAATAAAACAATTGAATATGTTCAATGTGACGAAAAATGATATGAATCAAACAGAAACATTGTACCTAGTGCCTAATTATGATAAAATCCATTCTTGTATGCAACCTGTGTACGTTTAAAGGAGTTGTATCAATGGAAAGTAATGTTTTTTATGTTGGCATTTGTGACGATGATTCAAAATGGCATAAGGCTGTTTCCGAGTCTTGTAAGGTTTTCTTTGATAAAAAGGAAATCAAGTATGAGATTTATTCCTTTTATCATGGGAGGGATTTGGTAAGCGAGAGGGGGAAGGATATAGATATCCTTTTTCTTGACGTTGAGATGGAAGCCATGGATGGATTAGAAGTTATGAAGCAGGCTGAAAAAATGCCGAACATTCATAACATTGTTTTTGTATCCAGCCATCCGGAAGCGGTATGGGATTCTTTTGGCTATAAAACAAAAGGATTTGTTACAAAACCTTTTTCTGATGAGGATATCTTCAAATATCTGGAGAGTATCTACAAGAAAAAGATCAGCGATTCATTGATAGATTTTTCGGATTATAACGGACCGGTCTATATCAGAAAATCGGATATAGTTTATTTGAAGTCTGATTCAAATTACAGTACGATCTATACTGAAGAAAATGAGAGAGTTGTGTCCTGCACACTTAAAGAGTGTGAGAAGATGCTCAACGGCCTCCCATTTCTCAGGATACATAGATCATACATAGTGAATCTTGATTATATAAAGAACATGTCCAGCAGTGTTGCATATTTTAAAAGTGGAGATGCATGCACTATTGGGCGAAGTTATAGGTCTCAGGTCAGAGATGAGTACCAGAGTTATTTGCGCAGGGAGTTGCATATATGAATGTTTACATATGGGCAGCAGTATATAGCTTGTTCGAACTTTTAAAATATTTTTTATGTTTAAAAGTAGTCTTCAATATACCCATATATAAGAAAAAAATATCAGTACCTATATGGCTTACGTTATCGCTTGCGGTATGTATGGCATATTTTAGTATTTACTATTTCCAGGGGATTTTTCTCCTTCTGCCGATAATCTGTTTTGCGTTTGTATTTTTCATGATTGAAAAAAAGTATAAGATTAGAGGCTTACTCTACATGGTCCTTTCATGGATAGTCATAGATTGCCTGTCTGAACTTGTGAGTCAGATCATAGCGATCATCAGTGGAAGAAATGATTATCTTCTCGCGTCTTTTTCCGTAAACAATCTGATTGAAAAAATAATAGTACTTATAATACTTGTTTTTTATCACATTATCGTAAATGTGGTAATCAGAAAGAGGGTATCATATCATTTTTATCCGGCACAGTGGCTTATTATATTATTGAGCTTCTGCGGGCTTTTGATGGTTGTTCCGAATCTTGAAATGATAGTAAAGGGAGAACCGGTTGATCCGCAGACCTATATTGTGATGTGTATTTCAATGATGCTGCTGCTCTTTATGTTCCTGGTAGTTATGGTATGGCAGAGTCATATAATGACGAAATACCTGAAAATGCAGGAAAAGGAAATGAGCTATCAGTATATGATAAAGTCTCAATCAGAGTATTTTGATAACCTTATCAAGAACGACCGTGAGACCAGAAAGTTCAGGCATGATATGAGAGCCCATATTTCGGCGTTAAGGGAGTTTGCTTATGAGAGTGATGACGCCCGTATGCTGGAATATCTTTCAGACATGGAAGAGAAGTCCAATTCTATGAAGGCTAAACGTTACACGGGAAATATGGCTGTGGACGCAATAATAAATGAATTAAAGCATCAGATGGATGAAAAGGGAATATGCTTCGTTTTTGACGGAATGCTGAAAGCGGGAGAAGAGGTCAGTGATTTCGAATTATGTACCATCTTCTATAATATTATCCAGAATGCCATAGAGGGCTGTTTAAAGGTTGATAATCCGCTCAGATCTATTCGTGTCAAGGTTAAGAACATCGGTGACAAGATTGGTATATCGGTGGATAACGATACAATACTTGATGAGATTCCTGAAGATGGAAAACTTAAAACCAGCAAGGAAGATTCCGTAAATCATGGATTGGGAACACAGAATGTACGTGATGTTGTTGAAAAGCATGACGGCTTCTATGTGAATGATATAGTAGACGGAAGATTTGTCGTTGATATCATAATCTGATGCAGAGGTTTTTCGAAGGTTATACGGGATGTGATACTACTATATTACAGACCGCAAAAGAGGGTTACAAATTAAAAGAGGGCGGCTACGCACTCATGTATGATATGCATCCTTTTAACAGATCGTTTTGAAAGTTCGATATACTACAAAAAACTCCGACATTTCTGTCGGAGTTTTTTGTATCTCATATATTTAATTCTTAGTCATCTTCCTTAGTAAGTGCACCTGCGGAAGCTACAGTTGAATCGATCATATCCTCTCTTACGAAGGTTACAAGGTCTTCATCTGTGATATTCGTATCCTGAACGATTCTTGTTGATTGACGGTCAACGCAGCGCTCGAAGTAGTTACGAACGAGACGGGCATTAGCGAAGTTTTCTTTCTTTGCTTCTGTCATACCACGAAGGTATGTCTCTGCCATAGTCTCAGCACTAGGTGTAAGAACATAGTCATGACTTGTACACATGTACTTGAAGATTTCCATAAGCTCGCTTGTCGTATAATCCGGGAAGTAAATGTACTTATTAAATCTTGACTTAAGACCAGGGTTAGAATTGATGAAGTCTGTCATCTCGTGTGTGTATCCTGCAACTACGACGATGAAGTCATCACGGTCATCTTCCATTCTCTTAAGGAGTGTATCAACGGCCTCCTGACCATAGTCTCCTGATTCCTTATTATGTGTAAGTGTATAAGCCTCATCGATGAAAAGAATACCACCGATAGCCTTATTGATAACATTTGTTGTCTTGATAGCTGTACCACCGGCATAGTGGTCAACGAGTCCGGAACGGTCAACCTCTATGAACTGACCTTTACTAACGAGACCGAGCTGCTTATAGATCTTAGCAAGAAGTCTTGCGATAGTAGTTTTACCGGTACCAGGGTTACCCGTGAATACCAGGTGGAAGGACATATCGATTCTCTTAAGTCCCTTGAGCTCACGGAGACGACGAACCTTGATGATATTGATAAGGTGCATAACGTCTTCCTTAACCGATGAAAGTCCGGTAAGTGCCTGAAGCTCATAGATAAGTTCATCAAGACTCTTCTCAATCTCTTCCTGAGCCTTATCACCACGACGACGACCTACACGGCCCTCACCACGCTTGAATACGGCATCCTCGCCTTCCTCTTCACGCTTGAAGTTAAGGAATTCGGAAACGTCATCGGCACGCTTCTTCATGATGTTGTAACCTGAAGTACTTACGGCCTTCTTGGTTACGAAGGTACCTGACTGCTGATCGAATGTAGAGATAGTGTCCATGTTTGCAACGGACTTATCTGTGAATTTAGCTACACCTTTATCTTTATGCGGATTCTCAGCCATTCTGAGAACGCTTGTATGTGTTGTTGTGATGATGCCTGCACTGTTCAGAGTGGCATTCATTACACCGACATAATCTGCGATGATCTTCTTGGTCTCATCCTTTACCTTCGGGTAATTGATGAAGCCTTCACCCATTTTTCTGAAGCAGTCTACAACATACTTTGATTTTGCAACGCTTCCGGGTCTTGAATTAACATCAGAAGCAAGGTCTGCGTTGATGAAATATGAAAGAGAGATAGGTGGCTCGTTCAGGAAACGTGGGTCGTTGCACTTCTGCTCAACGAGCTGAAGGAACTTGGTTTCTGTAAGAACCATCTTAAGGTTTGTCTCTATATATGCTATCTGATCCTCGAGGTTTCCGTTGTCCGGCTCATAAAGGAAACCAAGGAATACTGTCATGTCGTATCTTATGAGATCTCTGAGCGGCATTCTCGCATCAGGCGGATATAATTCGGCGTTGTTTGTTATTTCGTCAGCATATGTAATGCATTCTGAAATCATGCTTTGTAGATTTTTTATTTCCATAACGTGTTAAACACCCCTCTATAAAATTATTCATGCGTTATTATAACATATTTTGTGGAATAGTGATATAATAAAAAACAAGTTTATAGATTATGAACAAACAAATTTGTATAATAAGGTGAAATATATGGACGGCGCGACAGGAAATATATTTTTCTTCGGGTGGGAACTGAGGCTGATGGAGTGGCTGCAGAACCTGTTCGGAGACAAACTGGGAGCGGCCATCGGATACCTGTCAATACTTGGCGAGGGAGTTTTTATAGTATTTATTGTCGGGATTTTCTACTGGGGAATCGACAAAGAAATGGGAGAATACCTCGGAAGAAATATCCTTATCGGTTCCACATGGAGCCCGATGATCAAAAATGTATTTCTTAGAAGAAGACCGTATTTTGATGATCCCAAACTGAAAATTCTAAGAATTATAGATAAAGACGGAGATATTTACGATACGGTATCACAGGGATTCTCTTTCCCGAGTTCTCATTCAACTGCATCGGTGACAATGTACGGTGCGCTTCCTTTGTATAAAGGCAGCACAGCTTCAAGATATGATAAACTGAAGAAGATTTTTATAATCGCGGCATTTTCATTTCCTGTTATGGTCGGATTTTCCAGAGTGATAGTGGGAGCACATTATCCAACGGATGTTTTGGCCGGATGGACGCTAGGAACATTTGTTATACTTTTAATTCCGCGGATTTATGATAGAATAGGAAATGATTTTATTTTTGCGGCGATAATTATTGCGGTATCATTGCCCGGTTTTTTCTTTTGCAGGAGCAATGATTATTTTACGTGTCTGGGACTTTTGGTAGGATTTCTGATTTCAACCGCACTGGAGAGAAAATATGTGCAATTTGAGAATACCTCAAGAATTTCAGTTATAATATTACGCATCGTATTCGGAATGGGAATATTCCTGGCACTTCAGGTCCTACTGAAGATGCCTTTCTCAAAGGAATTTCTTGAAACCGGATCATTAGGAAGTCATTTTGTAAGATTCATGAGATATGCTATAATTGCATTTGTGGTTTTTTTCATATATCCTATGTTTTTCGACATGAGTCGCATAAAGAACCATTTTAATAAGAAGATGAGATAATTAAATTGAAGGGAGACAACCGATCATGACAGAACAGATTCCTGAACTTTTCGGAAGCCTTGTTTTTGATGACAGAGTAATGAAGGAGCGTCTTTCAGCTGAGGTTTACAACTCACTGAAGAAGACAATCGATGAAAATGTGAGGCTGGACGATGATGTGGCAGATGCAGTTGCCCAGGAAATGAAGAAATGGGCAATTGAAAAGGGAGCCACACATTTCACACACTGGTTCCAGCCGCTTACAGGTGTGACAGCCGAGAAGCATGACAGTTTTATTGAGCCGTCGGGTGATGGCGGAGTAATAATGGAGTTTTCGGGCAAGGAGCTTATAAAGGGTGAGCCGGATGCTTCATCATTTCCATCAGGTGGCCTCAGGGCTACATTTGAGGCAAGAGGCTATACAGCATGGGATCCGACTTCATATGCATTTATTAAGGATAATACTCTGTGCATCCCGACTGCGTTCTGTTCATATTCGGGAGAGGCTCTTGATAAGAAGACACCGCTTCTCAGATCTATGCAGGCTATCAACCGTCAGGCTAAGAGAATCCTGAAGCTTTTCGGTACAGAAGTTAAATATGTAAGAACAAGTGTAGGTCCGGAGCAGGAATATTTCCTTATTGATAAGGAAGTGTTTGAGAAGCGTCGTGATCTCGTATATACAGGAAGAACTCTTTTCGGTGCTATGCCTCCGAAGGGACAGGAAATGGATGATCACTATTTCGGAGTGATCAAGCCTCGCGTAAAGGAATATATGGAGGATCTTAACGAGGAGCTCTGGAAGCTTGGAATCCTTGCTAAGACTGAGCATAATGAGGTTGCTCCGGCACAGCATGAGCTCGCACCTATTTATTCCACAACAAATGTAGCAACAGACAGCAATCAGCTTACGATGGAGATTATGCAGAAGGTGGCAAGACGTCACGGAATGATCTGCCTGCTTCATGAGAAGCCGTTTGCAGGAGTTAACGGTTCAGGTAAGCATAATAACTGGTCAATGGCAACAGATACAGGAGTAAACCTTTTTTCACCGGGGGAGACTCCTTATGAGAACGCACAGTTCCTTTTATTCCTCTGCGCCGTAATTCAGGCCGTGGACGATTATCAGGATCTTCTCAGGCTTTCTGTTGCAACAGCAGGAAACGATCTCAGACTTGGTGGAGATGAGGCGCCTCCAGCAATTATTTCAGTATTCCTCGGCGATGAGCTTACAGCAATCCTTGATGCGATTAAGGATGATAAGCCATACGAAGGAAAAGAAAAGGTTCAGATGAAGCTCGGAGTACATTCACTTCCTAGATTCTCGAGAGATACAACAGATCGTAACAGAACATCACCGTTCGCATTTACAGGAAATAAGTTCGAGTTCAGATCGCTCGGTTCATCTAACAGTATTGCATGCAGCAATATCATGTTAAATGCAGCAGTCGCCGAAAGCCTCCGTCAGTATGCGGATGAGCTTGAGAAGGCTGAGGATTTCGAGACAGAACTGCATGAACTCATTAAGAGAGTTATTAAGAAGCATGAAAGAATCCTCTTCAACGGTAACGGATACGGAGAAGAGTGGGTTAAGGAAGCAACAGAAGTCAGAGGCCTGTCAAATCTTAAGACAACAGCAGATGCTATGCCGCATCTTCTGGATCAGAAGAACATGGATATGCTTATGGCTCATAAGATATTTACAGCAGCAGAGATTTATTCAAGATGCGACATCATGCTTGAGAACTACTGCAAGACAGTAAATATCGAAGCACTTACTATGGTAGATATGGTAAGAAAGAATTATCTTCCGGCTATAGAAAGATATCTTCACAGACTTGCTGATACAACAAGTCTCATGAAGTCTGTAAACAGTGAAGTTAAGTGCAATTATGAGATTTCAACTATGACGAAGCTGTCAGAGCTTACAGATCTTATATTTGATACCACGCTGTGTCTGGAGGATAAGATCAAGCAGATCAAGGTATTTGAGAGCTTTATAGCAAGAGCTGCATTTATTCGTGATGAGCTCATCCCGTGCATGGATCAGCTCAGAAAATATGTTGATGAAGCTGAGATGCTGACAAGCCAGCGTGACTGGCCATTCCCAAGCTACGGACAGATTTTGTTTAGTGTGTATTAAGATGATAATTGTTGTGGCAGATAATGGTAATTACAGAACGGACGTGAAAATTTATTTTCTAAGTTAGTTCTGTAATTATCATTAACCCTGCGAAGCAGGGTCACATAAATATCATGAAATAATGCGCCTCCGTAGGAGGCAGCTAGGTGCGAAGCACCGGCATTATGAATGGTATTTATGTGATCTGCCAAATAGTATATGAATCCCATCCATCAGCCGCACTGTGTTAATTGAATAAGGAGAGCACCGCGTATGCCTTTTGATATACATTTCGAGGTTACGGCGTCCCTCTTTCTGATCCTGTTGCTGGTAATATCATCAACAAGAAAAAGGCTGGAGGGATTCTTATATAAGACCTTCAGATTCTATACCATTATATGTCTTATAAATAATGTGGTTGATATTGCGGCTACTTATATGCTGTACTATTACAACCTCTTTCCGAGATGGCTTCATTGGGGTGCAAACGGATACTTCTTCGTGATGCAGTTTATCATTCCGACTATCTTCCTGTCATATGTATATGGAAAGATAAGTAAATATACCGATAGAAGGAGAAGGTGGTTTGTTGCCATGTTCATTCCTGCGCTTATCGGTGTGATGATGACGCTTTCTTCATATGTGACACACCTGATATTCTATCTGGATGATACGGGTTATCATCCGGGACCTCTTCACGGGTATCTGTATTTTAATTCGGCTGCTTACGCTGTGATATCCCTTATTTTCGCAATTGTCTGGAAAAACGAGCTGGAGCGTGAATTCATTCATCTTGTTATGATGATCGCATCGAGTGCTCTGCCGGTTCTTCTCCAGATGGTATTCCCACATTATCTTCTTGCAGGTGTGGGAACTGCACTTTGTATATATGTAATGTATCTTACTTCGGAGAATCAGTACGACTTTTTCGACCAGATTACCGGAGCTTATAACAAGGATGCATTTATATATGAGCTCGATGAGCTCTATAAGCATGCCGTAAATGTGAATATCTATGTCATTGCACTGGATAAGTTTAAGACCATAAACGAAATTTACGGAATGGACGGCGGAAATGTGCTACTGAAGATGCTTGCAAAACGTCTTCAGGCAGAGTTCGGAGATACTCATGTGTTCCGCTACAATGGTGATATATTTGCGGTTACCACCGATGGTGACAGTGATAAGCTGAATAACCGTGATATTATAAATCATATTTTCAGAACGCCTTTTGACTATAACGGTCTGGACGTTTTTTTATCCGCGTGTGTATGTCTTGTACATAGCGGAAATCATACTTCGAAGCGTATATTTTCCGCAATCGAATACGGTGTGGCCGCTGCAAAGGCAAAGGGCAGAGGACACTATATAGAAGTGGAAAGAAAAGCTGTTGATACTCTGGAGAGAAAGGCTGCAATAGAGAAGGCATTAGCAGACAGAATAGAACATAGAAGCTTCGAGGTGAATTATCAACCGATAGTTGACGCAAAGAGCATGAGAGTAGTTTCACTTGAAGCACTTGCCAGACTTGAGGTGCCGGGCTACGGATATGTATCACCGGATGAATTTATAGGGATTGCCGAGAGGGATGGAACTATCATTCAGCTCGGAAAGCTTGTTATAGAAGAAGTATGTAAATTCATAAACGAAGAGAACCTTATCGAGAAGGGTATACAGTATGTAGAGCTGAATCTTTCCGTGGTTCAATGTATGAGAGAAAGGCTGTACAAGGATATCTTCGGAATCCTTGAGAGCTACGGTATTCCTCCGAAGATGATCAATCTTGAGATAACCGAAGCTTCTGCAGCTTATTCCGGAGACAGACTTATCAGAAATATGGCAAGGCTCTCCATGAAGGGCATCACATTTTCTCTTGATGAGTATGGTTCGGGAAAATCGAATATAAGCTATCTGATCGATATGCCTTTCAGTATCGTGAAGATAGATAAATCAATGATCTGGAAAGCCATGAAAAAGGCGGATGCCAGAGCTGTCCTTGGAAATGTGATAAAAACCTTCAAGGATATTAATAAACTTATTGTTGCTGAGGGAATAGAAAACCGGGAAATGGCCGATCTGGTCACAGAGCTCGGAGCTGATTATATTCAGGGATATTACTATTCACAACCGGTTAAAAAAGAAAGTATACCGGAGCTCCTGGGAAAGATAAACAGGGAGGTGGCACATGAGTAAAAAGAACAATTTCAGATTTCTGCTTCTGGTCTATATATGTCTCGTTATACTTATTATTCTTATAGGAATAATGGGAATACTCGGGGTCAGAAGAGTTTACTTCAATCCTGAGGATTACAATCTGATATTCTATTCGAGCATTGCTGCGGTCATTTTATGCTCCATCGGTACGATAATCATAGTAATATATATGAACAGATATATCGACAGGAAGCTGAAGGGACTCAGAAGCTTTGCTGAGAAAATGTCGGAATACGACCTTACAGAGGAAGTGGACGGCTCGGGAAGCGATGCCTTCGGAAAGACTATTAATGCAATAAATGAAGCAAGATTTAAACTGCACGATACTATGGAACAGCTCAAGGCTGATGCTGAGAACATCAGTGAATCGAGCAGTGATTCCTCCGATGCAATACAGAAGGCTTATGAGCAGATAGAGGATTTAAATCTGAAAGTAATACACTGTATCGATCTGATCGGTGAAGATTACATAGGTAATCGTAAGGTATGGAAGCTTAAGAATATGCTGGAGGATACTGCAAAGGAACTTGCGGATACAGCCCAGTACCTTAAGCAGATAGCGGTTACTGCGGATTACCAGCATGAGATTTCGGACAGATACTATAAACAGCTGGACAGATTTATATTATAAGGTAACAGGGGAAGGGTTGCTGATATCAGTGACTTAGAGGAAAAATTTTGGAAAAAGAATTCAGTAAAAAGAAGAGCAGGCTTACGTCTGCTCAGATAATACCGCTCAGTTTTTTTGGTGCTATCGTGATCGGAACAATTCTGCTTCTGCTGCCGATATCAACGGCGGAAGGAGAATCCACCGGTTTTCTTACAGCACTTTTTACATCAACCACATCCTTATGTGTTACGGGACTCGTAGTCGTTGACACATATCTTCATTGGTCACTTTTCGGAAAAATAGTAATTCTTATCATGATTCAGCTCGGAGGTCTCGGAATCATTGCAGTTACCTCTATCCTGATGCTGGTCATTCATAAAAAGTTTTCACTCAGTCAATATGTTATGATC
The DNA here is from genome assembly GCA_017634555.1 of Eubacterium sp. Lineage (GTDB taxonomy): Bacteria > Bacillota > Clostridia > Lachnospirales > Lachnospiraceae > Eubacterium_Q. Next base: position 14,933 of record JAGBNF010000047.1, read on the forward strand.
CACGATGCCTTTAATCTGGATTCCATGGAAGGACTCCTCAGCTTCCTTACAAGAGTATTCAAGGGTACTTTCATTGTCGAAGGAATAGGCGCGCTGGTATATATGATCACATTTATCCCGAAGTACGGTGTAGCAAACGGTATATGGTATGCTGTATTTACATCTATTTCGGCATTCTGTAATGCGGGAATCGATATTCTCGGACCGGACAGCCTCATATCCTATAATGGAAATGTGCTGGTGCTCATCAATACAATGTTCCTCATTGTAATGGGCGGTCTCGGATATGTAGTATGGTTCGATATAGCAAGAGGCGCAAAATCAAAGGTTAAGAATAAGTATTCCTTCAAACTTATGATCAAGCGCTTCAGCGAGCATACAAAGCTGGTTCTCAGTCTTACAGGGGTGCTGATCCTTTCGGGTGCGATCATTGTATTTATCATGGAATATAATAATCCTGACACTATAGGAAATATGTCCTTAGGCGGTAAGATACTCAACAGTATCTTCCAGTCCGTAACCTTTAGAACGGCAGGCTTTGCAGCAGTGCCTCAGCAGTCGCTTACGGATGGTACCGCAACGCTCGGACTTCTCTATATGTTTATTGGCGGTTCTCCTGTGGGTACAGCGGGTGGTGTTAAGACAGTAACACTGTTCTTTGTTATCCTGAACGGAGTATCCTTCATAAGAAACAGGAAGGAAGTTGTAATCTTTAAGAGGAAGGTTTCAAATGAAATGATGCAGAAGGCAGCTGCCATCGTTATGGTCAGCTTCTTTATCACATTTGTCTTTCTGCTTCTCCTTCTGTTAACAAATGATGTAGGAGTTATGGACGCATCCTATGAGATATTCAGTGCGACTGCGACTGTAGGTCTTTCAAGAGCACTTACTCCGCTGCTGAATCCATTTGGCAAAATCATCATCATTATATCGATGTATCTCGGAAGAATAGGTCCGATCTCGATGGCTCTTTTCTTTAACTATAAGGGAATGGAAAGAAACAGTATCAGTTATGCGGAAGGCAGATATTTTGTAGGATAATGATCAGTAAAAAGATAGATGAAAGGATAAAAAATGAGTAAATCAATTGCAGTATTCGGAATAGGAAGATTTGGAAAGAGTCTCGCCCTGAGACTTGCAGATATGGGCGTAGATGTAATGGTTGTAGACAACAATCCCGAGGATATCGAGAAGATTGCCGATAAGGTTACATATGCGATAGAAGCAAACCTTACAAATGCGGATGCTATTCAAGCACTTGGACTTGATGATATAGATGTTGTAGTTGTAGCTATGGGCTCAGATCTTCAGGCAAGCATTATGTCTGTTATGATCGCAAAGGAAATGGGAGTTCCTTATGTTATGGCTAAGGCATCGGATGAAAGAATGGGTGCGATCCTTACAAAGGTCGGAGCGGATAAGATCATTTATCCTGAGGAAGAGTCGGGATTCAGAACCGCGAGAGTACTTGCTTCCGAGTCATTCCTTGATTACTTCGATCTTGCCGGAAATCTCTGTGTTCTTGAAATGAAGCCGAAGAAGGAATGGATCGGTAAGAACCTTATAGAGCTTAATCTCAGAGGTGCTTACAATATAAATGTAATTGCCATTAAGGATGAGAGAGGAACAAGTGCTTCTATCGATCCGAAGAAACCACTCACCGAGAATGATGAGCTTTTCGTAGTTGTTGAAAAGAAGGATCTTAAGAACATCAAATAATTCGGATATAAATGTAATTAATGAAAGGTAATAAATCAAAATGTCTGATAAGGAACTACTTGGAAAACTGAAAGCAAAGAAGGGACTGCAGTCACTCTGCAAAGCGTTTATGTGTGTGTGCGGAACGCTTAGTATTGTTGCGCTGGTTGCAATACCCGTCATTGCCAAGAAGGATGGACCTTGGTTTATCCCTGCACTGATACTCGGAGTAATGCTCGTGATAACTCTTGTAATGTGGTTTATGGTAAGCCATATCGATACAGAGCTTGAAAGAGAACTGGGAACAGACTTTATAGAGAAAATTCTGAGTGAGAAGGTTGACCTTATAGATTATCAGCCGTTTAAGACCCTCAGCTTTGAACCGCTCAGAAATTCAAAGCTTTTCGATCTTTTCGACAGGATTGAGGGTTCGGATTATTTTAAGGCAGTATATAACGGAGTCAGCTTTGAATACTGTGATGCTATGCTTACAAGCCGTGAGAGATATGGTGATTCCAATACGAATATCACAGAGTTTGAGGGCGGAGTTATCAGAATGAAGCTTTCAAATCCTATTAAGAGAACAGTTATCGTAAAGCAGAATAGAAACAAAGGTACCGGATCTCTCGAAGAGGCAGCTAAGAAGAAGGCTAAGGCCGGCTTCACGGTTGTAAAAAGCGGAGATGAAGAATTTGACGGAAGATATAATATTCAGACTGAGATCGAAGGAGAGGAAAAGGCTATCCTTACACCGGCCTTCATCAGAAGAATGACACAGCTTTCCGAAGATATAACAGGAAGACTCTTTATCAGTCTTCAGGAAAATGATGTTACAGTTGCTATCTGTAAGAGTGAGGATTACTTCGATATGCCTTCTGTTCATAAGATGGAGAATGCAGAGAAGTTTAAGGAGCTTTACAGAAATCAGCTTAAGGAGCTGCTTACGATAGTTAATGCATTTACGGCAATATAAGTCGAAAGACAGTACGATCAGCTAATAAATCGTAAGACCGATCAACATGCATACAGATCGGATTATATAACGATTGATCAGTTAACATCAGAGGGGGAAGATATATGAATAAGACAAAAGAAAAACTTGCTTCTGAATATTTTAAGAGTAATAACTGCTGTCAGGCAGTGCTTCGGGCATTTAAGGATGAGGCAGGCCTTACGGAAAAGGATGCTGTCAAGCTCGGCAGCACATTTGGCGGAGGCATGGGCGGAATGCAGGGAACCTGCGGCGCACTTGTGGGAGCGGAGATGATTCTTGCGCTTACAGGCTTTGAAGGAAAGCCTATGGGAGCAAAGGCAAAGGAGCTTTACAGCAAATTTGTTGAAATGACGGGATCGGGAATCTGCAAGGAAATCAAGGGCGTTGAGACAGGCGAAATGCTTGCGTCATGTGATACATGTGTAAGAAATGCAGCCCACATACTTCAGGATATAGCAGGAGATACACTTGCAAAGAAGGCTGCCGAGGCGATTACGGCAGGAACTGTTGCGGGAGAGGTATCTACGGAAACAACCATAGCATCCCTCAATTATGAGAAGACAGAGGTGCTTTCAAATAATGATGCGGTTGTTGCCTATGTTGACGGAAGCTATAGCATCTCGACGAAGGAGTATTCCTACGGAGTTGTTGCATTTGTGGGAGATGAGAAGAAGACCTTCGCAGAAAAGTTCAACGATCCTGAGCTTGCAACCATGAGAAATGTGGCAGGTGAGCTTGAGGGCGCCAAGAAGGCCATGAGCTATGCGCTTTCCATAGGTGCAAGAATACTGGATATTTACTATGATTATGAAGGAATCGAGAAGTGGTGTACGGGAGCCTGGAAGACCAACAAGGAAGGAACCAAGGCATACAAGGCATTTTATGATTCTGTTTCCGGAAAACTGAACGTACATTTCCATAAGGTAAAGGGACATTCGGGAGACAGATATAACGATGAAGCGGATGCACTTGCCAAGGCTCAGCTTGGAATTTAGTCAGAAAATATATAAAATAGGCAATAAGTGACAAACAGAGGGCTTTGTTATAACAGAAATTTATAAATAAAAACACTTGATTCAAAAGCCCAAAATGTATAGAATGAAACTCGTTAATTGAATTGATTCGTAATATGGAGGAATGGTCAATGTCAGATGGGATTATTAATGCAGGAAATGCAGATATAGAAAATATTACAATTACAACAGGCGCTGCTGAGGCACCTGAAACAGTTTCAACAGATGAGATCGGAAGTACAGCATTTACAGGAGCACCTGAACCGGGCGCACCTGGAGAAGACGGCATTATTGAATACATTAACAAGGAAATGCTTATCAGTGATATCGTTACATGGTATCCTGATGCTACTCTCGTTCTTATGAAGATAGGAATGCACTGCATATCATGTTTCGCAGCTCAGATGGAGACACTTGAGCAGGCTGCAGCCGTTCACGGATATGATCCTGACGATGTAGCTAAGATCGTAAACGATTATCTTACACAGACAATCGCAAACAAGGATAAGGAAGCTGAATAATCAGCTGAACATTTTCTGTAACTAAGGAAGATTTAAGAATGTGCCGTGCACCCGAGGACCATCGGGAGTGTTCGGCACATTTCTTTTATTTTACGGTTAATTTCTTTACATAACCGATAAAAAAGTGCTATAATGGCCTTTAATATGGGCATATTAGAAGGAAGGAAAAACAATGTACGATAAGGTATCAACCAAACTGAATTTCGTAGAAAACGAAGAAAAGGTTCTGAATTTTTGGAATGAGAACAAGATCTTTGAGAAGAGTATTGATGAGAAGAAGGATCTTCCAACCTATACTTTCTATGACGGTCCTCCAACGGCAAACGGAAAGCCGCATATAGGACATGTTCTTACACGTGTAATTAAGGATATGATCCCGAGATATCAGACCATGAAGGGTCACAAGATCATCCGTAAGGCAGGCTGGGATACTCACGGACTCCCTGTAGAGCTTGAGGTTGAGAAGGAAATCGGTATCGACGGCAAGGAGCAGATCGAAGAATTCGGTATTGAGCCTTTTATCGAGAAATGTAAGGAATCAGTATGGAAATATAAGGGAATGTGGGAGCAGTTCTCCGGCAAGGTCGGCTTCTGGGCTGATATGGATAACCCTTATGTAACATATCATAATGATTATATTGAATCTGAGTGGTGGGCTCTGAAGAAGATCTGGGATATGGGACTTCTTTACAAGGGCTTTAAGGTAGTACCTTATTGTCCTCGATGCGGAACACCTCTTTCATCTCATGAGGTTGCTCAGGGATATAAGGCAGTTAAGGAACGCTCAGCAGTAGTTCGTTTCAAGGCTAAGGTTGCTGAAGGTGAGGAGCAGTATTACTTCCTTGCATGGACAACAACACCTTGGACACTTCCTTCAAACCTTGCACTCTGCGTTAACCCTGAGGAAAGCTACAGCAAGGTAAAGGCATGTGACGGATATACATATATCATGGCAGATGCACTTCTTGATACAGTTCTCGGACCTCTCGCAGAAGAGAAGGTTAAGAACGACGACGGTGAGATGGTTGCTAAGTACAGCACTGACGCTACAGACGGCAAGGCATATGTAAAGCTTGAGTCATATAAGGGTATCGAGCTTGAGGGCAGAGAGTATGAGCCTCTCTACGAAGCAGCCGCAGCAGGTGCAGCAAAGCAGCACAAGAAGGCACATTTCATCGTAGCAGATGATTATGTAACAATGTCAGACGGTACAGGTATCGTTCATATCGCACCGGCATTCGGTGAGGACGACGGACGTGTGGGACGTAAGTATGATCTTCCGTTCGTACAGTTTGTAGATGCTGCCGGAAACATGACAGATGATACTCCGTTCGGAGGTCTCTTCGTTAAGGATGCAGATCCAAAGGTACTTGTTGATCTTGATTCAAGACAGCTTCTTTTCTCTGCACCAAAGTTTGAGCATGACTACCCATTCTGCTGGAGATGTGATACACCGCTCATCTACTATGCTAGAGAGTCATGGTTCATCAAGATGACAGAAGTAAGTGACCGTATGGTTGCTAATAATGATACAGTTAACTGGATACCTGAAGGTATCGGTAAGGGACGTTTCGGTGAGTGGCTCAAGAACGTTCAGGACTGGGGTCTCAGCCGTGACCGTTACTGGGGAACACCTCTCAACGTTTGGGAGTGCCCGGACTGCGGCGCAAGAGATGCTATCGGTTCTATCGACGAGCTTCATGAAAAGGGTACAATGAAGGACGGAAGCGAGGTTCCATTCTCAATCGAGCTTCACAGACCGTTCATCGATGAAGTAACACTCACATGTCCTGACTGCGGTAAGAAAATGTACCGCGTACCTGAAGTTATCGACTGCTGGTTCGATTCAGGAGCAATGCCTTTCGCACAGTGGCATTATCCGTTTGAGAACGAGGATATCTTCAATGATAACTTCCCTGCAGACTTTATCTCAGAGGCTGTAGATCAGACACGAGGATGGTTCTATTCACTGATGGCTATTTCAACACTTCTCTTTGATAAGGCTCCTTACAAGAACGTTATCGTTCTCGGACACGTTCAGGATAAGGACGGACTCAAGATGAGCAAGTCAAAGGGAAATGCAGTAGACCCAATGAAAGCTCTTGAAAGCTTCGGAGCAGATGCTATCCGCTGGTATTTCTATACAAATTCACAGCCATGGCTTCCTAACAGATTCCATGAGGATGCAGTTAAGGAAGGACAGCGTAAGTTCATGGGTACTCTCTGGAATACCTATGCATTCTATACACTTTATGCAGAGATCGATCAGTTCAATCCGCTTGATTATGAGCTTGATTACTCAAGCCTTTCAATCATGGACAGATGGCTGCTTTCAAAGCTGAATACAGCTATCAAGAGATTCGATGAGAATCTTGGAGCATACAGAATCCCTGAAGCTGCAGATATCCTTGCAGAGTTCGTGGATGATATGAGTAACTGGTATGTTCGTCGTGGACGTGAGAGATACTGGGTAAAGGGTATGCCTCAGGATAAGATAAATGCGTACATGACACTTTACACAGCTCTTGTAACTATCTGTGAAGTGGCTGCACCTATGGTACCTTTCATCACAGAGAGCATTTATCAGAACCTTGTAAGAAATATCGATAAGGATGCACCTGAGTCAATCCACCTCTGTGAGTATCCGGAGGTAAATGAGAAGCTTATCGATGAGAGCCTTGAGGAGAGCATGGATGAAGTGCTTAAGATCAAGACCTACGGAAGCGCTGCAAGAAATACAGCTAATATCAAGAACAGACAGCCTATAGCATCTATGTATATCAAGGCTGCAAAGACTCTTGATGACGAATATATAGATATCATCAAGGATGAGCTTAACATCAAGACAGTTGAGTTCACAGATGATGTATCGGCATTTTCTACATATATCTTTAAGCCACAGCTCAGAACTGTAGGCCCTAAGTACGGAAAGCTTCTCGGAGGAATCAAGGAGTATCTTGGTTCTGTTAACGGAACAGAGGCTTACAACGTATTAAAGAGCGAGGGCGCACTTAAGTTCGAGGTTAACGGTGAAGAGGTAGCTCTTGCAGAAGAGGATCTTCTGATTGAAGTTGCCCAGAGCGAAGATTACGTAACAGAGGGCGATAACACCGTCACTGTCGTAATAGATAAGAGACTTACTCCTGAACTTGTGGAGGAAGGTTTCGTAAGAGAGATTATTTCAAAGGTTCAGACAATGCGTAAGGAAGCTGATTTCGAGGTCATGGATCGTATTATGCTTTATATGGCAAATAACGATAAGCTTGCTGAGATTGTCACAAGAAATGCAGATAAGATCAAGGATGCCGTTCTTGCCGAGCATATCGCACTTGGATCAATGGCAGGCTTCACCAGAGAGTGGGATATCAACGGAGAAGAGGTAACCATCGGTGTTGCCAAGCAGGATCTGTAATTAAGACTTTGGAATAATAATTCTATCCGATATTTCTAAGGAGGGATGGCTTTATGAATAAGATTGCAAGCGTGGACAAGGAAAGCTTCAAGAAGGAAGTTGCAGCTAACGTAAAGATGCTTTACAGAAAGACTCTTGAAGAGGCCACACCGCAGCAGCTGTATCAGGCAGTAAGTTACGCAATTAAGGATGACATTATCGAGAGATGGATCGCCACACATAAGGTGTATAAGGCTCAGAATGTTAAGAAGGTATATTACCTTTCGATGGAGTTCCTTATGGGACGTCAGTTGGGAAACAACCTTATAAATCTCGGATATTACAATGAGATCAAGGAAGCGCTTGAGGAAATGGGACTTGATATCAATTTCCTTGAGGATCAGGAGAGAGATCCGGCACTTGGAAACGGTGGTCTGGGACGTCTCGCAGCATGTTTCCTTGATTCACTTTCAACACTCGGCTATCCGGCATACGGATGCGGAATCCGTTATCGTTACGGAATGTTCAAGCAGGCTATAGTTGACGGCGCTCAGGTTGAGAGACCGGATGACTGGTTAAAGGATGGATATCCTTTCGAGGTAAAGCGTGCTGAGTATGCGTGCGAGGTTAAGTTCGGTGGATACGTAAGAGTTGAAAACAGAGACGGTAGAAACCACTTTATTCAGGAAGGTTATCAGTCAGTACGTGCTGTACCTTATGATATGCCTATCGTTGGATACGGTAATAACATAGTTAATACACTTCGTATGTGGGATGCAGAGGCTACTCAGGAATTCAACCTGAACTCCTTCGATAAGGGTGAGTATCATCAGGCAGTTGAGCAGCAGAATCTCGCAAGAACTATCTGTGAGGTGCTTTATCCTAATGATAATCACTATTCAGGTAAGGAACTCAGACTGAAGCAGCAGTACTTCTTCGTATCTGCTTCACTTCAGACTGCTATAAAGAAGTTTAAGGAAAATAACAAGAAGATCGCAGACCTTCCTAAGAAGGTTACATTTCAGATGAACGATACACATCCTACTCTGACAGTAGCAGAGCTTATGCGTATCCTCATGGATGAAGAAGGTCTTGAGTGGGATGAGGCATGGGAGATCACAACAAAGACCTGTGCATATACAAATCACACGATCATGTCAGAGGCACTTGAGAAGTGGCCTATCGAGCTCTTCTCCAGACTGCTTCCACGTATATATCAGATCGTTGAGGAAATCAACCGCCGCTTCGTAAAGAAGATTGAGGAAATGTATCCGGGTGACCAGAACAAGATTAAGTCCATGGCAATCCTCTATGACGGACAGGTAAAGATGGCACATCTCGCAATTGCCGGTTCTTATTCGGTAAACGGTGTTGCAAGACTTCATACAGAAATCCTCAAGAAGAGAGAGCTTAAGGATTTCTATGAAATGAATCCTAAGCAGTTCAACAACAAGACAAACGGTATTACACAGAGAAGATTCGTACTTCACGCTAATCCACTGCTTGCTTCATGGCTCAGTTCAAAGATCGGTGATGAGTGGATCACTGATATGTCACAGCTTTCAAAGCTTAAGACGTTTGTTGATGACAAGAAGTATCAGCAGGAATTCATGAACATCAAGTATCAGAACAAGGTTCGCCTTGCTAAGTATATCAAGGAGAATAATGGTATCGATGTAGATCCTACATCAATATTCGATGTTCAGGTTAAGAGACTTCATGAGTATAAGAGACAGCTTCTCAACATACTCCATATTATGCACATTTATACAGAGCTCAAGGAAAATCCTCAGTTCGATATGTATCCGACTACATTTATCTTCGGCGCAAAGGCAGCTGCCGGATATAAGAGAGCTAAGCTTACTATCGAGCTTATAAATGCTGTAGCTGATAAGATCAATAACGATAAGTCCATCGATAACAAGATCAAGGTTGTCTTTATTGAGGACTACAGAGTATCAAACGGTGAGATCATCTTTGCCGCAGCCGATGTTTCAGAGCAGATATCTACTGCATCACGTGAGGCATCAGGTACAGGTAACATGAAGTTCATGGTTAACGGTGCTCCTACACTCGGTACTATGGACGGTGCTAACGTTGAAATCGTTGAGGAAGTTGGCATTGAGAATGCATTTATCTTCGGACTTTCAGCTAATGAGGTTATGAAGTATGAGCGTGAGGGCGGATATAATCCTATGGATGTCTTCAACGGCAACCAGAATGTAAGACGTGTTCTTACACAGCTCATCAACGGAACCTACTGTGATGATACAGAAAAGTTCAGAGATCTTTACGATTCACTGATCAAGGAAGATGTTTACTTCATTCTTAAGGATTTCGATTCTTATGCAGAAGCTCACAGATGTGTTGATGCTGCTTACAGAGATGAAGCTGCATGGGCTAAGATGGCAATGCTCAATACAGCATGCTCAGGCAAGTTCTCATCAGACAGAACTATCGAAGAGTATGTAAAGGATATCTGGAAGCTTAAGAAGATTCAGGTTGAGATTGAGGCTCCGGCTGCAAAGGGAAAAAAGAAGTAATAAAAGAAAAAATTGCACATAATTTAAAAGTGTGTTAGTATTTACTATATTTTTGAATAAAATAGGAGAACAAAAATGGAAAGAATCAAGACTCTTGAAACAAGAAATCTTTGTGAGAGTGCAAAGAACGGTGGATGTGGCGAGTGCCAGACATCATGCCAGAGCGCTTGCAAGACAAGCTGTGGTGTTGCTAATCAGAAGTGCGAGAACAGCGAGTCTAAGTAATTTAGACAGGCAAGATTTCAAAATGAGATAGTGACTTAGGAGCCGCCTGATATACAGGCGGCTTCTATTCTTGTTAAAACAGAAAAGGAAAATAGTATGGTTCATCAGTATAAGTTAAATGGATACAATATTGTTCTTGATACATGTTCAGGCTCGGTTCATCAGGTAGATGAAGTGGCTTATGATATTATCGAGCTCTTCCCGGAGAAGACTGAGGATGAGATAGTAGAGATCATAATGCAGCGTTACGGATCAAGAGATGACGTGACAGAAGAGGATGTCAGAGCATGTATAGATGATGTCAGATATCTGAAGGACAATAAAAAGCTTTATACAGAGGATAATTATCAGCCGCTTGCGGGAGAGTTCAAGAAGAGAAGCGGAAATGTGATAAAGGCTCTTTGCCTTCACGTATCACATACCTGTAATCTGAATTGTGAGTACTGCTTTGCAAGCCAGGGAAGATACCATGGTGACAGAGCTCTTATGAGTCTTGAGGTTGGAAAGCGTGCGATAGATTTTCTTATAGAAAATTCCGGATCAAGACATAATCTCGAGGTGGATTTCTTCGGTGGTGAACCACTTATGAACTGGGATGTTTGTAAGCAGATAGTTGAGTATGCAAGATCTATAGAGAAGGAGCATAACAAGAACTTCAGATTTACGCTTACAACAAACGGAGTTCTTATAGATGATGAGGTTATAGATTTCTGTAACAGGGAAATGAGTAATGTTGTCCTCAGCCTTGACGGACGTCGTGAGGTTCATGACAGAACAAGAAAGGACTTTGCGGGTAACGGAAGCTTTGACAAGATCGTTCCGAAGTTTAAGAAGCTTGTAGAGGCACGCGGCAATAAGGGTTATTACATGAGGGGTACATTTACCCATCTTAATACAGATTTTACTAATGATATTTTTGCTATGGCAGATCTCGGATTTACAGAGCTCAGTATGGAGCCTGTAGTATCAAGTCCGAGCGATCCGCTTGCGCTTACTGAAGAAGACCTTCCTGTACTTATGGAGCAGTACGAGATCCTGGCTAAGGATATGCTCCGCCGTGAAGAGGAAGGAAAGCCGATAACATTTTATCACTATATGCTTGACCTTACTGAAGGACCATGCATTTATAAGAGAATCTCGGGCTGCGGTTCGGGAACGGAATATATGGCAGTTACTCCATGGGGAGATCTCTATCCGTGCCATCAGTTTGTAGGAGAGGATGATTACTGCCTCGGAAATATCTGGGACGGCGTTAAGAATCTGGAGAAGCAGGATGAGTTCAGATGCTGTAATGCTTATGCAAGACCTGACTGTCAGGACTGCTGGGCAAAGCTTTACTGTTCGGGCGGCTGTGCAGCTAATGCATTCCATGCTACAGGTGACGTTACAGGTATTTATGAGTACGGCTGTAAGCTGTTCAGAAAGCGTATTGAATGTGCAATCATGATCCAGGTAGCACATGATGCACACCCTGAATTATACAAAAAAGGATAAAAAAACACACAAAATTCTTTGTTTTTTGTAAGAAAAATGCTTTTTTATCGACGATTTTTAATATATAATGATAATGGGTTAATTTTTTTTATTGACAGTGGTTCGACATTATGTTGGGGGTGATCGAATGACACCGGAAATTGATAAGGAAAAAAGACGTCGTTTAGATGAGATATTTGGCGCTCTGTCCGTTGTTGCGGATGGGGCTTATATCTATTTGTGCGATATGGAAAATGACATATCTAAATGGTCGAAAGCCGCTGTCGATTTCTTCGGTCTTCCCGGAGAATATATGAAGAATGCCGGAGGAATCTGGTCGGAGCATGTCCATCCCGATGACAGAGAACAATATGATGAGAGTATAGAAAGAATATTCGTAGGTGCTGATAACGGCTTTAATATGCAGTACAGAGCGCGTTCGGCAAACGGTGAATATGTTATCTGCAGTGCCAAGGGAATAGTTATAAGGAACGGTAATAATAAGCCGATATATTTCGGTGGTTCCATCAGCAATCATGGTATTCACAGATATGTGGATGCAGTTACGGGACTCAGATCGCTGTATGGATTTTTTGAAGATCTGAGAGACGTATTTATAAGAGAAGATAAGTCCGTTGTATTAATGATCGGACTCAGTGACTTCTCAAGATATAATGATGTTTACGGTTACACCTTCGGAAACAAGATGCTTTATCAGATTGGAAAGATAATAAGCAAGAAATTCGGAGAAGCGGGTACCGTATACAGAATGAACGGACCGAAGTTTACCGTGATAAGTCACGGACTTCCGATGAGAGAAATATTTGAAATATATGAGGACATACAGCTTGAAGCAGGTTCGAAGCTGTGTGTAGAGGATCAGCGAGTGGTTCCGTCATTAAATGCGGGAGCCATCCTGATCGACGACTTTTCTATAAATGATAAGATTGCATACTCGTGTCTTAAGTATGTATATCGCGAATCTAAAAACAACAAGATGGGTGATCTGGTCGTATATGACGATGTGTTCACCGATGATAACAGACAGAAGCTGGAAAGACTGAGTGAGCTTCGCAGAAATATCACCGAAGATTATAAGGGCTTCTATCTTTACTACCAGCCGGTAGTTGATACGAAGACGGAGAAGCTAAGGGGCGTTGAGGCACTTATCAGATGGAAGGATGACAGATACGGTCTTGTTCCTCCTGATGAATTTATAAAGGTGCTTGAACAGGATCCGATATTCCCACAGCTTGGAAAATGGATAATGAGACGGGCGATGCTGGACGGGTTGAAGCTCCTCAAGAAATATCCGAAGATCATAGTAAATGTGAACCTTTCCTATACACAGATGGAAAAGGGAGGATTTATCGAGGATGTTCTGGAGGTGGTAGAGGATACGGGATTCCCACCGGATCATTTATGTTTAGAAGTGACGGAACGATGCAGACTTCTGGATATGAATCTTCTCAGAGATATCATTTCCATTTTAAAGGATAAGGGAATAAAGATAGCCATAGATGATTTTGGAACGGGTTACTCATCTATAGGTATATTAAAGGAGATTGATGCTGACACCATAAAGGTAGATAGATCGGTGGTGAAGGATATCGAACATCTGAAGACAGACAGAGATACGATAAAGTTTATATCGGATCTCGGAAACAGCTATAATGCTGAGGTATGTGTCGAAGGGGTCGAAACGGTTGAGATGAGAGATATTCTGAGAAAATATAAGATTAAGAGCCTGCAGGGATTTTATATTCAAAACCGGTTCCGATTTCTGATTTTATGAAGCTTGAACTGAAGTAGATGGTATTTGTATATGGAGGAGAAGAGTATGAGAAACAGGAGACTCCATGCGGGAGATATCGTTAAACATTTCAAGAGAGAGACGGTTAACGATGAGGAAGCCAGAGCTAATAAATATTTATATAAAATAGTTGCACTTGCGGAGCATACTGAAACAAAGGAGATGGTTGTAGTTTATCAGGCTCTTTACGGGGATTTCAGAATGTATGTGAGACCGTATGATATGTTTATGGGCAGGGTAGACAAGAAAAAATATCCGGATATAGTTCAGAGATACAGATTCGAAAAAATTGAACCTCTTTATGCCGATGACGACAGGGATGAAATGATCTGATTTTTTAGTGTATAACGCAATTTCATGTGGAATTTGAAGTTCATAAATGTTATTATTAACAGTGGTATTTCGATTTTAATTTTTGGGTTTATATAATAAATTGAGGGGGATTAAGATGGATAATAATCAGGAAAAAGTAGGAATCATCCAGCAGCTTCAGGAAGCATGCAGAACAGAGCAGGGTGTGCTGATGCTGATCAACCTTGACAGCTTTGAACTTTTCAATGATGTTTATGGTTATGACAAGGGTGATGAGATGCTTGACAGATGTGCCGAGATCATCGATCAGCAGGTAAATGAGGATGACATCAAAGCTCGTGTAGGTGGAGATGAGTTTATCATTTTCTGTAAAGATGTGGACAAGGGTACATTTGCAAGACTCTGTGCAGATATAAATGCGGAGATTGCAAGAGCTTCTAAGATTCTTATCGGACCGGATATGAAGATTCCTCTCGGAGCTTCTATAGGAGGTGTTTTCGTACCTGAGCAGGGTAAGGATTATGAAGACCTCTTTGATAAGGCTTCCATGGCACTTGAGTATATCAAGCACCAGGGAAATCACGGATGTGCTTACTATAATAAGCCGGAAGATGAAGAAGGCGAAGCTATAGACGGACTTGAGACCATCAGCAGAGGCCTCGATGAAGGACCTATCTATAAGGGTGCTCTCTGGCTGGAGTATGATTATTTCAGCATCATCTATAAGTATCTCAGAAGATACATTCAGACATATAAGGGAGTTGCATCAAAGCTTCTTATCACGATCCGTCCTACAGTTGAGATGAGCGTTGAAGAGTTCAATGATATAACAAAGGAATTCGGTAAGATCACAAACTATACACTCAGAAAGAGTGATATCATGATGCAGAGCCGTAACAATCAGTTCTTCATTCTCCTTCCAGAGATGACAGACAGATATATCGAGAAGGTTCGTGACAGAATCATGACCAAGTGGGAGAAGACAGGATACGATGAGGTTACAGATGTAAGATTCGAAGCCGAGATGATCGTTCCTCAGGAGGACGGAAACTAAACATTCCGAAAATAACATTTTAGATTATTGGCTGTCGCAGAGAGATTCTGCGACAGCTTTTTTTGCACAATTTTGGATATTTTATACAAATATTACTGTATAATGTGCATAATGCAGGAATATTGTGAGTTAATTATCAATATGATATTATTAATTTGTGAGGTTAGAGTATTAGTAGTTATAGTATTAATTTTTTAACAGGAGGGCAACATTATGAGCACAGGAACAATTGTACTGATAGTTATTGGATTTTTGGTTGTATGCATTCTGGGTTGGTTTGTATCAACATCCAACAGCATCAACCGCGTGAAGCTGAAGATTGAGGAATCACTTTCGGGTGTTGAGATTCAGCTGAGACAGAGATACGACGTACTCATGCAGGGAAAAAATGTGGCAGAGCAGTATGCAAAGCATGAGCAGAAGGTATTTGAAACACTCAGAAGTCTTAATCAGATTCCGAATCATGCATCTGTAGACCAGCTGAACGAAGCTTCAAAGGCACAGGAAGAGGCAGTAAAGGGCCTTTTCGCACTGGGAGAAGCTTATCCGGAGCTGAAGAGTGCAGAGCTTTTCAACAACCTTATCAATCAGCTTTCAGAACAGTCAAAGCAGTATTCTGCTTCAAGACGTGCAGTTAACGGAAACATTACAAAGCTTAACAATTTCATAGTATCATTCCCTGCATCGATCGTTGCAGGTATGAAGGGTGTTGCGAAGATGGATTATGTTCATGAGGAGAATCTTGAGCAGCTCAAGAATATCGACATGACCATGAATCTGTAAGGACGTGACATATGGGAGATTTAAGATATAACGTTCAGAACGGCATTGTGGATCCGACAAGAAAAGGTATGGTGCTTCAGGAGTTTGAGCATTTTAAATCCATCGCTCCTCAGCGCTTTTTGGGTAAACTTTTTAAAAAAGGTATTGTCGGTGCATCCAACAAGATAAACGATCTCTCCGGAGGAGCAATACAGCGTGCGTATGAAGCGGACGCTGATCCGAATTTAATAGATGAGAACGGCGTTCAGCATATGAGCAAGAAACAGATGGACAAGTCTAAGACGATCGCACTGGTCTGCGTTATTTTGTTATTGCCGGTTATAATGCTTATCGGACCGTTATTTATGCCGTTTATAATGATAGGTGTAATAGGATGCATAGCGTTCTATTTTCTCAACAGAAGTCCGGAGTATAAACAATATAATTATCAGCAGATGATAGCTCAGCCGGCACTGCAGACAATAGATGATAAGCTTTTTATGACATTTATGGATTCAAGTGCCGATCTGGTAAATGAGCAGATGTCCTATGATCAGGCGTTGGTTGAAGCTCATCTCGTCAAACCCTTTGGTAAAAGATGTGACAGAACAACTTATTCCAGTTGTACTTATGACTGGATGAATCGTTCTAATCCGGACGCTTTCGAGTTTAAGGGTTATAAGCTTTATGATACATATCAGGATTCTGACGGTCACTCACATACAGTAACATACTTTGACGGTACAATATTTAAATTCCGTACAGGCTTTAATATCAACGGATCTATCAATATCATGAGCACCGAAACAAAGAAGGGTGTACTGGGTAAAGAGAAGGAAAAGAATAAATATAAGAAGATCAAAGACAGAGATGTAGCAATCATTGATACAGAGAATCATGAATTTGCGGAGAATTTCGATACTGTTGCAACCTATGATCAGGAAGCATATATGTATCTCACACCGGTAATGATAGAAACCTTACTGGAGCTTCGTAAGAGATTCAATTTCTGTATATGTATCAAGGGCGATGTTATGACGGTCACTGTAGAAAATTGTGGCTACGGAAGTGCCGGTAAATCGGTATTTTCTTCGCATAAACCGATGTTTGCACCGAACAGTACGGAAATGGAACTGGATAACATGATCAGCGGTTATCAGAATGCCATCAAGTCAATACTGGAATTCAGGGATAAGCTTCTTCCGGGACGTGAGAATGCGAGCTTTACGTACAATTCTGCTGCTACAGGCGTGTATAATGCACAGCCATCCTATAACACACAGGCAGCACCTATGTACGATGCGAATGCATCATACAATACAGGCGCAGTACCTACGTACGATGCGAATGCAGCTGCAGCATACAACAACGGAGATGCGACATACTAGATTGCAAATAAAAAATGAGTGCCAATTTGTGAAAAAAACACAGATTGGCACTTTTTATGTAAGCTCTGCGACTGCTACAGTATCTCCGGGACTCGGCTCGCGCCTCATACCGTGACGTAGCGGATTCTAAGCTCGTTCTCGCAAAGCTCGCACTCACTAAGAACCGACGTCCCTACATGGTCCCGTCGACACTGTGCAGTGCATAGCTTGCGTAATTATGCTATTCAGTTGGTTCTTCAACAATTTTGATATGAAGCTCTTCAAGCTGCTTGTCTGTTACATAGCCAGGAGCATCCATCATAACATCCTGCGCATTCTTGTTCATTGGGAATGGTATAACCTCTCTGATAGAGCTCTCATTTGAGAGAAGCATTATCATACGGTCAACTCCCGGTGCGATACCGGCGTGTGGAGGTGCACCGTAGCAGAATGCATTGTACATTGCAGGAAACTTAGCCTTAACATCATCCTCACCGAGGCGTACCATTTCGAAGGCCTTGATCATTATCTCAGGATCGTGGTTACGAACGGCACCTGATGAAAGCTCAACTCCGTTACATACAAGATCGTACTGATCTGCCATGATGTCGAGTGGGTCGATCTCGCCGCGCTCTGCCTTAAGAAGTACATCCATTCCGCCGCTAGGCATAGAGAATGGGTTGTGGCAGAACTCAAGCTCGCCTGATTCTTCACCAATCTCGTACATTGGGAAGTCTACTATCCAGCAGAAGCTGTACTGCTCCTGATCCATATGACCCGGAACAAGAGGTCCGAAGGTCTTGATGATAACGCCTGCTGTCTTCTGAGCATCTCTAAGCTTTCCTGATGAAAGAACTATGAGATCGCCGGCCTTAAGACCGAGAGCAGAGATGACATTATCCTTGTTTTCCTGAACGAACTTAGCGATACCACCTACGATCTCGCCATTCTCGTCAAGTCTGAACCAGTAAGGCTTAGCGCCTGCCTGAACCTCAACGTCTGCGATATTCTTATCTATAAACTTTCTGCTTTCCTTAAAGTCTGAAATAACAACAGCTTTGATAGCAACATCGCCGCCTTCAACACTGTCTGATGCAAATGGACCGAAACCGCAGTCCTTAAGAACAGCTGTAGCATCCTGAACAGTAAGGTCGATTCTGAGATCCGGCTTATCTGTTCCGTACTTCTCCATAGATTCACGATACGGAATACGTGCGAAAGGAGCTTCTGAAGCTCGGTTGTATGTTCCGTACTTAGCAAAGATAGGAGGAAGAACGTCCTCGCATATTTCAAATACATCTTCCTGTGTAGCAAATGCCATTTCCATATCAAGCTGATAGAACTCGCCAGGACATCTGTCACCGCGGGCATCCTCATCACGGAAGCAAGGTGCTATCTGGAAATAGCGGTCGATACCTGATGTCATGAGAAGCTGCTTGAACTGCTGTGGTGCCTGTGGAAGAGCATAGAACTTGCCCGGATGCTTTCTTGCAGGAACAAGATAATCTCTTGCACCTTCAGGAGAAGATACGGTAAGGATAGGAGTAGTGATCTCCATAAATCCGTGCTCGATCATAGACTGCCTCAGTGCAGCGATGACATTGCTTCTGAGGATAAGATTCTTCTTAACATCAGGATTTCTGAGGTCAAGATATCTGTACTTGAGACGTGCTGTCTCATCAGCCTCACGGCTGCGGTTGATCTCGAAAGGAAGCTCGTTATAACGGCATCTTCCGAGAATGTCGATCTTATCAGGAACAACCTCGATATCACCTGTAGCCTGCTTAGGGTTCTTGGAGCTTCGCTCTCTTACGGTACCTTCAACAGATATGGTAGATTCCTTATTGATACCCTTTACGATCTTCATCATTTCTTCGTTTTCTACGACTACCTGTGTAGTACCGTAGAAATCTCTGAGTACAACGAATCCGAGCTCTGCTCCGACCTCGCGGAGGTTTTCCATCCAGCCGACAAGCTTAACCTTCTCGCCTGCATTTTCAATTCTCAGTTCGCCGCATGTATGTGTACGTGACTGCATTTTAATTATCTCCTATGATTATCTGATACTTATTTCAATGCCTCGAAAGCGCCCTTGATATCGTCAATGATATCATCAACATTTTCAAGACCAACTGAAAATCTGATCATACCGCCGTTGATGCCGGCAGCTACAAGCTGCTCATCTGTAAGCTGGCGATGTGTCTCACTTGCCGGATGAAGTACGCAGGTTCTGATATCAGCAACATGAACTTCGTTACAAGCAAGCTTAAGGCTGTCCATGAACTTCATGGCAGCGTTTCTTCCGCCCTTCATTACGAATGAGATAACTCCGCAGCTCTTTCCTCCAAGATACTTCTGGCAGAGCTCGTAGTTCTTATCACCCTTAAGTGCAGGATATGTTACAGATTCGATCTCGTCACGGCTCTCAAGGAATTCAGCAACCTTGATCGCATTCTTATAATACTGCTCCATACGAACAGCGAGTGTCTCAAGTCCAAGGTTGAGAAGGAATGCAGAGTGAGCTGCAGGATAGCATCCGAAGTCTCTCATCAGCTGCATACGAGCCTTAAGGATGTATGCGATCTTTCCGTACTTCTCAACATATGAAATACCGTGGTAGCTCTCATCCGGCTCAACGAGTTCAGGGAACTTTCCGTTTGTCCAGTCGAACTTACCGCTGTCTACGATGATACCGCCACCCTGTACTGCATGTCCGTCCATGTACTTTGTTGTTGAATGAACAACGATATCTGCACCGAAATCAAATGGCTTGCAGAGGATAGGAGTAGCAAATGTGTTATCAACGATAAGAGGAACGCCCATCTCATGAGCGATGTTAGCGAATCTCTCGATATCAAATACAGTAAGAGCAGGGTTAGCGATTGTCTCACCGAATACTGCCTTTGTGTTAGGCTTGAAAGCAGCCTTGATCTCTTCGTCTGTTGAATCCTGGCTTACGAAGATGCACTCGATACCAAGCTTCTTAAGTGTGAAGGCGAAAAGGTTAACTGTTCCGCCATATATTTCAGGAACTGAAACGATGCTGTCACCTGCCTAAGCGATGTTAAGGATTGAAAGAAGTGATGCAGCCTGACCTGATGAAGTTGCCATAGCACCAACACCGCCTTCGAGCTGATTGATCTTTTCCTCAACGGCCATAACTGTAGGATTTGCAAATCTTGAGTAGATAAGAGCCTTGGTAGGATCATCAAATACATCTGCGATATCCTGAGTTTTATCAAATCTGTAAGTTGTGCTCTGTACTATAGGTAATGCTCCCGGTTCTGTATTTCCAGGTGTGTAGCCTGCATGCAGGCAGAGTGTTTCGTCTTTCATAATTCCCTCCTTGGATTTTGATATATTATGATATGTAATCGTCCGGCAAGACGTAAAATGCTTTATTTCCGCCGAAAAATAACGATTATTTTCAAAAAGACGGGAACTATTATATCACAAATATATGATATAGAGTACATAAAAATTTGCGGAAACTTGAGTTTTATTACATATGTATATATAATGTAAAGCTGTCGGGTAATAGAACTCGCACATTTTTTATTGGAGGAAAAGAAAAATGAAAAAAGGAATCAGTAGGATTGCGGCAGCAGTTCTTACACTTTCTCTTATGCTTACGGGATGCGGAAGCGCAGGAGAAGAGCAGACAACGGTAGTGACAACAGAAGCAACAACCGAGGCAGCAACAGAAGCAACAACAGAAGAAGTTACAGAGGCTGTGACAGAAGTAGCAACAGTTGGAGAGGCTACTGCGGGTGAAGCAGCAGCACCTGTAAAGTACAGTTTTTCAGGTAAGTCATTCACGATAACACTTTATCATGATAAGGCACCTGAAACATGCGAGAACTTTGAGAAGCTTGTATCAAGCGGATTCTATGACGGACTTGTATTCCACAGAGTAATCGAAGGCTTTATGGCACAGGGTGGTGATCCGACAGGAACCGGTGCAGGTGGAAGCGATACAACTATCAAGGGTGAGTTTAAGAGCAATGGCGTAGAGAATGATCTGTCACACACAAGAGGAGTTATCTCTATGGCAAGATCTCAGGATCCTAACAGTGCATCAAGCCAGTTCTTTATCTGCTTCACTGATGATGAAAGAGTTTCTGCAGCACTTGACGGAGAGTACGCTGCTTTCGGTAAGGTTACAGACGGAATGGAAGTTGTAGATGCGTTCCTTGAGGTTCCTCGTGATACATCACCGTTTAGCGGAGAGCCTGATTCAATGCCTACATCACCTATCGTTATCGAGAAGGCTGTAATGGGAGAGAAGGATGCAGACGGTAATTCAACAGTTATCGTAACAATGCAGTAAGATAAAAAAATTCGGCAGTCCATATGGACAATGTCATTAAGTTAAGATGACAGAAATAAGAGTTCTATATCATAAGTGATATGGGGCTCTTTTTTTATAAATACACTTGACAAACATCCCCAAATGTGCGGCCGCTTTCGCTACTGATTATATTTAAGAGGTAGCGAAA
>JAGBNF010000004.1 GCA_017634555.1 Eubacterium sp.
ACAAAAATCTAATTAAATTCGATTTTTAGACGCAAAAAGACGCGATTTTTTGGTACAAATTGGTACAAATCGTTTTTTAATAGATTTTTACTTCGCACTTTTGTCGCATTTTGGTACAAATTTGGTACAAATTACTCAAAATTCGGCATTATGTAAACTAAATTAAAAATGGGATAAAAATGGTGAAAAGTCTGGGAACCCGCATAAACACTGGAAAAGTAAAAGAGCGTGTCGGGGTAGACACGCTCTTTTGGAGAAGGTATTTTGTTACTTATGGGGTGTAGCAAAAAACTATATAATGTATTGGGGGTTACAAGTATATTATACATACCGCTGGAAAAAGATGTTCACAAAAATAATTTTTTTTGCATTATCTTTTTGTAAAATATAACTAAAGGTTTTTTAGTCCCCTGTCAATTTATACATTTTTGCCTTTAAATCAGGCATTTCCCTCAGCAAAAAGTGCATCAAACTCAGCACCTGTGATCTTTTCCTTCTCAAGAAGCAGTTCTGCAGCCTTATGAAGGATGTCAATCTTCGACTCGATAATAGCCCTTGCTTCCTTGTAGCAGCTGTCGATGATACGCTTAACCTCTTCATCGATAGTACCTGCTGTCTGGGTACCGTAAGGCTTTTCGTGACCAAGTTCTCTTCCCAGGAATACCTCATCGCTGTCACCGGCTTCATAATTGATAAGTCCCAGCTTCTCAGAGAAACCGTACTTCATAACCATATCTCTGGCTGTCTTTGAAGCCTGCTTGATATCCTGTGATGCTCCTGTTGTTATATCATCAAAGATAAGCTCCTCGGCAATTCTTCCACCGAAGTCTACCATGATTTCCTGAAGCATCTTCTTTCTTGTATTGAACTGATTATCACTTTCCGGAAGCGGCATAGTATAACCTGCTGCTCCGATTCCCGTAGGGATTATAGAAACTGTATAAACAGGATCCATCTCACTGAGTTCATGGAACAGGATTGCATGTCCCGATTCATGATAAGCCGTAATCTTTCTTTCCTTCTCGGAAACGATTCTCGACTTCTTCTCGGTTCCGATTCCAACCTTAATAAATGCCTTATCAACTTCCTCTTTACCGATATACTTCTTATTCTTTCTTGCTGACATGATAGCAGCTTCATTCATAAGGTTTTCAAGATCAGCTCCCGAAAATCCTGATGTTGTTCTTGCAATCTCATGCAGATCCACATCATCGCCAATCGGCTTCTTTCTGACATGGATTTTAAGGATTTCCTCTCTTCCCTTGATATCAGGACGTCCTACAGCAACCTTACGGTCAAATCTGCCCGGACGCATGATAGCCGGATCGAGTATATCAACTCGGTTTGTAGCAGCCATTACGATAATGCCTTCGTTTTCCGAGAAGCCGTCCATTTCAACCAGAAGCTGGTTGAGTGTCTGCTCTCTCTCATCGTGACCGCCGCCAAGACCAGTACCACGGCGTCTTGCAACC
Source organism: Eubacterium sp. (assembly GCA_017634555.1). Classification (GTDB taxonomy): domain Bacteria; phylum Bacillota; class Clostridia; order Lachnospirales; family Lachnospiraceae; genus Eubacterium_Q. The sequence goes on from JAGBNF010000004.1 coordinate 1,473, forward strand.
GCATCAATCTCGTCTATGAATACAATACATGGTGCACTTCTTTTTGCATCAGCGAAAAGATCTCTTACTCTCGATGCACCTACACCGACGAACATTTCAACGAAATCAGAACCTGAAATCGAGAAGAACGGAACTCCCGCTTCACCTGAAACAGCTTTTCCAAGAAGTGTCTTACCTGTTCCCGGAGGACCTACTAAGATTATACCCTTCGGAATTCTCGCTCCGATCTTGGTATATTTCTCAGGATCCTTGAGGAAATCTACAACCTCTGCCAGTTCTTCCTTTTCCTCCTCGAGACCTGCCACATCGTTAAATGTGATTCCTGTCTCTTCATCCTTCTTTGCACGGCTCTTTCCGAAGTTCATAAGTGCGGAGTTTCCTCCACCCGAAACGCCTCCGCCCACAAGCATAGGCACGATCATTATAAACATCAGAGTCGCAAAAAGGTACGGCAGGATCTTCTCAAAGAAGCTTGGACGCTTTACGTCCAGGAGGGAATACTGTATCTCTCCGTCTTCATCCAGAATCTTCTGTGTGTCCTTTACATCAGATGTATAAAATCTGATTGTTGTGTTTCCCTGGAAAACCACATAGACTGTACCTGTCGGCACCTCGTTGTTCGGATAGATAGCCACATCCACAATCTCATGGTTCTTCAGACTATTCTTCAGATCATCATTCGTATAATCCGGGGTTTCCTTACCTGTTCTTCCTGACAGCGCGAAGAAGATCGCCATTCCTATCAGAAGAAGAATGAGATAAATCCCGGGACCCCTTCTAATCTTTTTGTCCAATTAACTAAAACCTCTCTAACATTAAAATTTCCAACACTATTCAATAACACCGATATACGGAAGGTTTCTGTATTTCTGTGCGTAATCAAGTCCGTATCCTACTACAAACTTATCCGGAACAACAAAACCTGTCATATCCAGTTCAACCGGAACAACTCTTCTCTCCGGCTTATCAAGCAGAGTAATAACCTTCATTGATGCCGGCTTTCTACCCTCAAGCATTCCGATGACATAGTGCAGCGTTCTGCCTGAATCGAGTATATCCTCAACAACTATACAATGCTTTCCTTCTATCGACTCATCCAGATCCTTCGAAAACTTAACGATACCCGAAGACTGTGTACCGTCGCCGTAGCTTGAAGTACAGATAAAGTCCATTGTTGTAGGACATGTAAGCCTTTTTGCCAGCTCACACATAAAGAAAACACTTCCCTTGAGAATACATATCAGATGAACGCCCTTATCCTTATACTCCTCAGAAATAACGTCTGCCATCTCCTGTATTCTTGCTTCAACTTCTTCCTGACTGATTAAAACACTGATATTATCATTCATCCGGATTTCCTCCTTCTAAAATGTATTCCATCCTTAGTCCCCTGCTGCTGTCCGGCTTAAGCTTATATTTTTCGCTGAGCCTGAGCCCCGGAAGCCATACTACATCATGATCATCAACCACCACAGGGAAGCTGCCACGCTCAGCTCTGTCCACCTTAAGGTCCGTAAAAAGCTTGCTGAGTTTCTTTCTTCCGCCGCTGCTGTTTATCACGATCGTGTCCGCCTCTTCGGGCTTTCTGACACGCAAGGTGCCTATTATTTTATCATAATCGACAATTTCCGTATACTTATTTTTCGTAAAAGCCGAAAAATCAAGATCCTCCGTGACCTCCGTCACCAGTCTTCCACTGCCGTTACTTTCCTCTTCCTTTGGGGAAATGTATCCCTCACTGACAAGCTCTATAACAAGCTTATCATTATGCTTCTCTGCAGACATTTCATACGGAAGTGAAGTACATCGTCCGCTGACACCCTCTGCAATATCAATGACCGACTCTATATGCTTTCTGGTTATATCCTTTCTTCTTCCTGCAATGATTCCCATTGCCGCAAGAGAAACCTCGCTTCTCTCGGTCTTACCCAGCCTCAGAAGCTCATCAGCCGGTATTCTGATCGATACAGGCCTTTCACCTTCCCGTATCACCTCACATTTATCCAGAAACTTTGTAGCCCTCTCATCTATCCCGTCGTAGATGACGGTGGCATCCATAGCCATATCGAATATATGATCTACCGCTCCCGCATTCAGCTCCTTCAATGCAGGTATTATCACATGTCGAATCTTATTCCTCGAATAATCATCTCCGAGATTTGTCGAATCTATGCAGAAGTCCTCCTTCTGCTCTTCTAGATATTCTTCAATCTCAGCCCTTCCCGCAAAAAGGATTGGCCTTATGATGTTATCCCTTACCGGTCTTATTCCCGTCAGTCCCTTCAGTGAAGAACCTCTGGCCATATTGAAAAGCACCGTCTCTGCCAGATCATCTCTGTTATGAGCTACCGCTATACGTACTCTCTCATACTCATCCTTAGCGGCATCCGCTGTTTCCTCGAAAAGCTGATATCTTATCTTTCTTCCTGCCTCTTCGGAGGAAATGCCCTCTTCCTTCGCAATAGCCGGTATATCTCTCCTGAAGCATTCCAGAGGAATGCCCTTTCTCTCGCAAAGGCTTCTTACAAACTCCTCATCTCTGTCAGCTTCGGCACCTCTGATCATATGATTAAGGTGAACCGCCTTTACCGCAAATCCCATGGTTTCTGAAAGCTCGCTGAGTATAAGCAGCATGCAGACCGAATCAGCGCCGCCGGATACACCTGCCACCACGCAGTCGCCCTGACGGAGCATGTCATATTCCCTTATGAACTTTTCAACGTCTGCTGATTTCATATCCTATTTCCGATCTTTATATAATCTAAAAGGGGTAGAAGACCAAATCTCCTACCCTCTTTAATCATCGCTGTCTTTAGGTTTTATAACAATCTCGTCCGGATATACAAGGCCCAGCTTGTTCTTAGCCTCATCCTCGATATAATCCTTCGTCTGCATATAAAGCTCTTTTTCCTTCAACTGCTCGGACTTGATATTTGCTTCCTGCAGCTGAGTCTCAAGATTTGCCTTAACTACCTTAAGCTCCTTGGACTTTCTGTAAAGTCCGATACTGCGAACCGTGCAGGCAGCAACTACCATGAACATAATGAGCATGGCAAGAAACAGAACGAATCCGGATTGTTTTCTTTTTCTTCTAACGACTCTTTTACTCATTCGACCCGCCTTTGTTTACATAAAGATACACTCTATAATTTTATAGTATATCCCATGATATTTCAAGGTGTAATTTGATTTTTCTAAACTATTCACAGCTTGAACACATTCATACTGTTACCGAATACACCCATTAATACACATAATGTATATTTTACTGAACGGCAATCACTTCGTACATCTCTGCCGCATCATCCTTCTTAACTGTCTCAGCTACTCTTGTAACTCTTACTCTGTCAGTCTTATTACCGAAGGATATCTCAATCTCATCGCCTACTTTAACATCATATGAGGCTCTTGCAACCTTGCCGTTTACGGAAACTCTGCCTGCGTCGCAAGCATCATTCGCAACCGTACGCCTCTTGATAAGACGAGAAACCTTTAAATACTTATCCAGTCTCATGTCACCTTACTCCTTATATAACAAAACCGCGGTCCGTTCAGGACCGCGGCTAAATGAAACAATTAGTTCATTGCATCCTTAAGAGCCTTGCCAGCCTTAAACTTTGGTGAGTAAGAAGCTGCAATCTTGATCTTCTCCTTTGTTGCAGGATTGATACCCTCTCTAGCTTCTCTCTTTGTCTTCTCAAATGTACCGAATCCAACAAGTGAAACCTTGTCGCCACTCTTCATAGCTTCAGTTACAGTATCAACGAAAGCCTTAAGAGCCTTCTCTGAATCAGCCTTTGAAAGACCTGCCTTCTCTGCAATAGCTGCAACTAACTCTGTCTTGTTCATTACTTATGTCCTCCTGAAATAATTTTAAGTTTCTTTCCTATTATAAACCGTTTCAGCCTTTTGTCAAGCCGAACAGGTCTTACAGGTACTCTACTGTGTAGTCTGCTTCGAATGTTTCACCCGGTGCAAGACAGTTATCAAAATCACGTTCTGCAATGGTTCCGTCGAAGTCTGCTTTGTCTGCTCTTCCGTACCAAGGCTCGATGCATACGAATGGTGCACCCTTACCTGCAGGTGACCAGAGACCGAAAAGCGGAGCATCGAAGGATACTGAAATGTACGGCATCTTGTCAGGCTTACATAATTCAACCTTCTTAACGCCCTGATTCTCGAAAATAAGCGCATCCTTATCAAACAGATGCTCATCAAATCTGAGCATTCCGTCCTCTGTAACAAGCTCATTATCCTCTGATGCTACAAGACCATCCTTAAGCAGTGAATACTTAAGAGGCTTGTCTGTATCAAATGCGATATAGTAATCGCCCTGCTTAGTCTTCTTATCTATCGGACAATTAAATGCAGGATGTCCTCCGATCTGGAAATGCATCTCCTTATCATCGTTATTTATAACCTTCCAGCTGCATTTAAGCTTATATCCCTCAAGAAGATAGGAAACCTCAAGAGTAAACTTGTACGGATATAACTCTCTTGTAAATGAATTTGACTCAAGTCTGAAGAGAATAGACTTATTATTCTGCTTCACAAACTTGAAATCCATGTCTCTTGCAAATCCATGCTGTGACATAGTATATTCCTTACCCTCAGCTTTGAGAGTCTTATCCTTAAGACTTCCTACTATCGGGAAGAGCACCGGTGCTGTTCTGTTCCAGAAGGTACTGTCTGCTGCATGCATATACTCAATACCCTTTTCCTTACTGAGAACTCGGGATACCTCGGCACCCTTAAGATTGATTGTAACCTTGAGATTCATATTCTCCAGATAAAAAACTTCCATTGATGTTTCCACTCCTTCAAAACGTCATATTACTTTATAAATCCTTGAAATGAAATTCCTTCGTTCCGTCTGCATAATCCTTAACGATATGTCCCTGTCCTACAAGCTTGTACTTATACGTAACAAGTCCTTCAAGTCCCACAGGTCCTCTCGCATGAAGCTTGCTGGTGCTGATACCAACCTCTGCACCGAAGCCGTAACGGAAACCGTCGGCAAATCTGGTCGAACAGTTCTGATATACACCTGCTGAGTCAACAAGCTGCATGAATCTGTCCGCAGTTGCAGCGTCCTCAGTGATTATACAATCTGTATGATGTGAACCGAAACGATTTATATGACCTATCGCTTCATCCACATCAGCAACAAGCTTTGCGGATACGATGAATTCAAGATATTCCTTGAACTCGCTCTCATCGATCTCGGTATATTTCAGGGAATCCTCACCCTGCTTACCGGATTCAAAAAGAACACCCGTGACTTCCTTGGTTCCGCGAACCTCAACTCCCGCTTCCTTAAGTGCATCGGCAAGTTTCGGAAGGAATTCCTTCGCAATATCTCTGTTAATAAGCAGTGTCTCAACCGCATTACATACAGCGGCATACTGAGTCTTTGCATCAACGATGATAGGGATTGCTTTATCAAAATCGGCTGCCTTATCAACATATATATGACAGATTCCGTCGGCATGTCCCATTACCGGAATCTTGGTATTGTTCATGATATACTGAACGAACTGATTTGATCCTCTTGGAATCAGAAGATCTACCAGACCGTAGCATTCAAGAAGCTCATCTATCTCACTGTGAGTCTCTGCAAGAAGCATAGCCCCCTCAGGGAATCCGGCCTCAACTATAGCTTTATAGATCAGCTCGAACAGGATTCTGTTGGAATTTGTTGTCTCCTTGCCACCCTTAAGGATCGCACAGTTTCCTGTTTTTATGCAAAGAGAAGATATCTGAACCAGCGCATCCGGACGTGCCTCGAATATAACACCGATAACTCCGATCGGAACTGTCACTCTGTTCAGAAGAAGGCCCTCATCAAGCTCTCTCTCCAGAGTCTTCTTTCCCAGCGGATCCGGAAGAGTAACAAGCTGTTTGATACCCTTTACAACATCATTAAGCTTATCTTCATTGAACTTAAGCCTTTTAAATGTAGCCTGAGCGATTCCTGCCTTCTCAGCAGCCTCAAGATCCTTCTTATTCTCCGCAAAGATTGCCTCCTTGTTTGCCTGAAGTACTTCAGCAACCTTGAGGAGTGCTTCGTTTCTTTTTTCAACGCTCATAGCCGCAACATATGGCGATACGAGCTTCATCTTACTTACATCTTCTCTGATACTCAATTTTGTTCTCCTTATTACTATCTCTTCGGCGGGCCTCCCGGACCTCCGAGCCCGACTGCTCGAACAACTATAGGTGAAATGATCACCGCCAGCACGTAACTAACAATAATCGAAATCGGTAAAAGTTTCAACCAGTTTGTGAGCCACATTATAACAAGAGGCGGCTTATTCGGATCCATAATGTGTCCGTAACTCGATGCAACTCCCAGAAAACTGCATATAGCACTTATAAGAATTGCATTGATAACAGCGAAAGGAATGCTGTTAAGAATGGTAAATTTATAGGACGGAGGATTTGCTCCGAACTTTGCCGCAAGCCCGCTTCCAAGCTTGCCCATAGGTATGATCAGTGCTATCACCACTCCCACAACAACAGATTCCAGCACACTTATAAGATATGCTGCCGGTGCCGGCGGCATGGACTCAAGCGCCTTCGGATCTGCTGCACCGCGTGTGATAAACGTAAAAAGAATTCCCATTACAATGGAAATAATGACTGCCATTAATATATTTACTTTTCTGGCTTTTTTCTCCATAAAACCAAGCCTCCTTCTCCACTTTACTCCCCACAGTGAATCAGTGTTGAAAAGGACCGGATCATACGCTCCGGTCCTTTATTAGCAGGTTCAGTGATTAATAATTCTCCTCATGAACTTCGAAGAAGCTCTGTGGATGATCGCATACAGGACATACTTCCGGAGCCTTTGTTCCGACTACGATATGTCCGCAGTTACGGCATTCCCATACCTTAACTTCGCTCTTCTCAAATACAGCTGCAGTCTCAACATTCTTAAGAAGTGCTCTGTAACGCTCCTCATGATGTCTCTCGATTTCTGCAACTCCACGGAACTTAGCAGCCAGCTCAGGGAATCCTTCCTCTTCTGCTGTCTTTGCAAATCCGTCGTACATATCTGTCCACTCATAGTTCTCACCATCAGCTGCAGCACCGAGATTATCGATTGTTGATCCAAGTCCGCTGAGCTCCTTGAACCAGAGCTTTGCATGCTCCTTCTCGTTATCTGCTGTCTTAAGGAAAAGAGCTGCAATCTGCTCATAACCTTCCTTCTTAGCAACTGAAGCAAAATATGTATACTTATTTCTTGCCTGTGACTCACCTGCAAAAGCTGTCTGAAGATTCTTCTCTGTCTGAGTACCTGCATACTTGTTCTTTGCAGGCTCTTCAACTATCTCTTCAAAGCAGTCTGTCTGCTTACACTTTGGACATACCTCAGGCATTACATCTGCTTCAACTATCTCCCCACAAATCTTACATCTGAACTTAGCCATCTTATAACCTCCTATTATGTATTTCATTATTTGGCTCAACGCCTATAGGTCGATTATACTTTATTTATCCCCTTAATAATAGGAGTAAATGTGTTATTTTGCCTAAACTTTGTTAGCATTCTCTAACATCTGTTCTTTTAGCTTGAAACACTGATTTCTTTATAGTACAATACGATACTGTTCGGCATAACAAAAAAATATAGTAAAGCCGCACATTTAGATTATTCCTATAAAGGCAAGGAACTGTGTGATATGAAAGAATTCTTTCGCGGAATGAAGGCCGGTATCCCTATAGCACTGGGCTATCTGTCTGTATCCTTTACATTCGGAATAACTGCCGTATCCTACGGAATGACCTGGTGGGAAGCAGTCCTCATTTCTATGACCTGCGTAACCTCCGCAGGCCAGTTTTCGGGTATAAAAACCATGCTGGTTCCGGGTCAGTTCATCGATATGCTGATCTCACAGTTCACGATAAATATCCGTTACAGCTTCATGTCCATTTCCCTGTCCCAGAAGGTAAACGAAAAATTCCGTGGTATCTGGAGATGGATCTTCGGTTTCATCATTACCGATGAGATATTCGCCGTAGCCGTATCGGAGGATTCCGTATCCCGCAGCTTTATGGCAGGTCTCGGAAGCCTTCCTTATCTCGGATGGTCTCTCGGCACCCTGCTCGGAGCAATCCTTGGAAATGTGCTGCCGGCCACCGTCATGAGCGCTCTCGGCCTTGCCATCTACGGAATGTTTGTCGCTATAGTTGTTCCTGAAATGAAGAAGGTACGTCCTGTTATCATAGTTGTTATCCTGGCAGCTATACTCAGTACCTGCTTTACATATATACCGCTGCTTAAGGAAGTTTCACCGGGACTTGCCATCAGTATCTGTGCTATCGCAGCCGCTGTTATTGGTGCCGTATTCTTCCCTGTTAAGGACAACGAAGGAGGTGCAGAATGACAACACGCAGCTTCTTCATATATCTTATCTTAATGGCCGGAATGACCTATCTCGTAAGGTCTATTCCATTTGTTGCAGTAAAGAAGAAGATTGAAAATCCTTTCATCCGCTCCTTCCTTTACTATATTCCTTATGCAGTACTTACAGCCATGACCATACCTGCCATCTTCACTGCAACCGCAAGTGTTATATCGGCAGCAGCGGGTCTCGCAGTTGCTGTGATCCTGGCATTAAAAGGAAAGAGCCTCACTACCGTAGCTCTGACTGCCTGCATTGCAGTTTACTTAACAGAGCTGATAATGAGACTCATATAGTTTCTAATCCGATTTTTGAGAGGATGGCACATTTTCATCATCATCTAAGAAGATTTCGTCATCCTCTTCTCTTATAATACCTTTTCTTATCTTATATTCATTATACTTTTCAATCACCTTTCGCTTAACAGAGAAGTTCTCTCTGTAGTTTGCGAACATCGATTTCAGTGATCCCGAAGTAAACTTTGAAAGGATATAGGAGTAGCTTCTATCCTTTGCCTCATCTGCCAGGTCAAGTATCTTACCCTTGAGGGCTCTGTACTTAACGACAATTCCGTATTCTTCGGCAAGCTTCTTGATTCTTACTACTACCTTGAAGGAGTAGATCACGTCGATTGCAAAGATTCCGTAGAAAAATCCCACAAAGAACAGGAATCCCATATTATCAAAAAGCCAGGTAAGTATCGCCTCGATACGCGGATGCATAACAAGATAGTAAAATGCAGCAAGGGCATACCATAAGCAGCTGAAGAGCGGACATATAACGCCCTTTATATTTCCCCAGTAAGGTGAATAATCCCATAACTGAAGATGCATATGTACTATGAATATCATTCCCGTAACGAATTCAACGAAGGTCATCGCCATCGCCATAAGAAGAAAAACCACCAGCTTATGTCCTATGGGATGAACCGCCTCCAGTGACGGAATCCTTATATGAGCAAGTCCGTAAAGCGCGATCAGTCCCGTTCCGTAAATCGGAAGGCACGGGCCTACCAGAAAGCCCGGATTTGCAAATTGTTTTTTAAGTCTTTCAACCGGATCAAGATATCTTCTGAAAAAAAGCTCTATGAACCATCCAATAACACTTCCCAGTGCAAAGAGGGTCATAACCATCAAAAGATAATGCATTTCATTATCCCCCTACGTTATTGTTGCTTACAAGCGTCCTGAACTAAAAGCTTTGCATACGCCGCCCATGGTGTAATATCCATGATTGGCTTTGCACCCGCACTGATAAGTCCGAAGGTCGAACTGTATCTGTAATCGTGAGGTACCGGTGCCAAATAAAAATCCACATCGGACGCAGCACATTTCCTGATAAAATCAGGAAGCCTTTCCGAATCCGCAGTTCCCGAATGATAAGTAAGATGAAGTACATGCTTCACCCTGCTTATATCAAAGCTGTCATAATCGATTCCTACATACGGATCTATCATCATTACGATATTTTTCAGCGGAGCCATACGATAAAGCACTGTGTCTCCCCAATCCTTTTCGTCGGATGCTTCTGCCTTTATATCCGCATTATTATCAAAGTCAAGCTTCGCGAGTATATCCTCAGTATCCTTCATATTTCTGCTGTAAAAATCCTCAGAGAAATCAGCACATCTTTCAAGCTCGGACGCTTTGTGAAACCAACTGATTCCATCGAAATTTCTATATATCACAAATACTCTTTCATACTCTTCCTGCAAAGCATCATATCTGCTCAGGGCATTTATATACTCTACAGTTTTAATGAAATTCTCACCACCATTTGCCCCTTCTTCCCAGAGCGGCTTCTGACTGGCAACGAGCCCTACAGGAATCGTCGTGCCATTCATAACTTCAGCAATAAGAGGCGCTGTCATATGCAGTGTATCCGTTCCGTGAGTTATCACTATTCCTGCATAATCCGAAAGCTTCACCTTTCTTATAGCATCCAGAAGTATATTCCACTTATCTATGGACATATTTTCACTGAGGGTATCCAGCGGTGATATGATATCGAACTCTGCGTCTTTCATCGGACTGTCCGAATCCCTTAATACATCTATAAGCAGCGGAGCCGCTTTTCCGACGTCCGCTGCATTATGTCCTGTACTGTCACGGAAGGAACATATGGTTCCTCCCGTCATGATCAGTAATATTCTTTTCATAATTATCTCCAGTAAACTATTACCGGCATACCTATATATGTATTGTAAAACATTGTCTGAGCGGCACTGTACGGAAGATTTACGCATCCGTGAGAACCGTTGTAATAATAGATATCTCCACCGAATTCCCATCTCCAGGTTGCATCGTGGAAACCGATTCCTCTTACGAATCTCATCCAGTAGTCTACCATTACCGGATCTTCACCACCGGTAAGCTCGGTATTTGTGGAATGAGTAAGTATCTCGTAGAGTCCTTCCGGAGTTGACATGCCTGCTGATACATTTCCTGTAACACAAGGTGTCTCTAGGATCAGGTTTCCGTCAACAAAAAGGTATACCATCTGGTTTGTGAGATCCACCTCAGCATAACTGTTTCCGACATCATCTATACCGTATTCGCTTTCGCTGTAATAATACTCCCAGCTGTTAAACTCAGGTGCTCTTACTACCTTTTTCTCACTGCATATATCTATATACAGCTGATCCACCTCACCCTCACGATTGATCTCCCAGCCGAAGTATGTAGGAGGAATCGTAACATAGTGGCCGTCATGAGTCCTGAACTGTCTTTCTGTATAAAGTGTATCATGCTCATTTGCAAAGTTCTCAAACTTAACTGTAAGCATGTTTCTGTCCAGTGTTACATTATAAAATTCATCAATACGGATCATATCCGCAATGTCATCCTTCGTGATGACCGGAACTTCAACCTCTCCGTAGAGATATGAGACCTCACCTCGGAGCATGTTGTTTACTCTCTCAACACAGTGCTTGATAACACCGGATTCGGTATTGATCTCAGATACTGCATAGCAGCCTTCTGCCGCTACATCAAACTCGGTATCCATTACCTGTATATGATTTCTGAGCAGTTCATTAAAAAGATCAAGATCGATGGTGTTGCCCGGATCACCGTCAACTGCATAGAACTCTCCGTCCGCATATTCGATCTCCGGCTGTGCAGGTGCCACCATGTTATTTGGATCAAGTCTCGACTCGTTCTCGAGGAACTTTTCAAGAAGCTGCTCGTTATAGCTGAGTTTCCATGCAGCAGTCTCATCATAGGTCTTATCAAACCTGAACCACTCATACGGGCTCTGGCTGTCCATGATCTCCTGAAGACTTGTCCTAACATCAATATTAACGCCTATATCTTCTGCCTTGATGGTACTCTCACCATCTATGTATTTTATCGTTATCTCATAGCCGGCATACTTTTCTCCAACGATACTCTCCGCTTCATCAAGCGTCTTAAAGGTCATATCATGACCATCTATTACGGTACCCGGATTGAAACGTGATGATGCCACGTAAACCATCGAAAAGTATCCTGCCGCCAAAAGAACTATAAGAACCGATAATATGATTATCACGATCTTACGTCTTTTCTTTTTCTTAGTTCCCAACTCGGTAAATGCTTTCTCATCTACGTAAACCGAGCCATTCTCCTGTTCTTCCATATTTATATACTACTTCCCTATCACTTAAACTCTCACTTAATTGTATTACTTCTTTGGTATGATCAATGATGATCGTATCCCTCATCATACTCATCAAAGTCTTCATGATCATGGTCTGAAATGAACTCACGACCTGAGATACGTTTTCTCATTCTCTCTTCCTCGATCTTCTGAGAAAGCAGTTCCTTGAAATCTCTTGAATGCTTGATATTCTTTATCTCAAAGCACTTCATGGACTTATCGGAGCTGTCTACGGTTATTGTTCCCATTCCGAATATTCTCTGAATGAAGTTACGCTTCAATGAGAGATCGAGAATTCTGTAAAGTCTGATCTCATCTTCCTTGATAGTGAACATTCCCCTCTTTATGAAGAATCTCTCTTCATCAAAGCTGTAAACCGTAAAGGTCCACGGAAGTCCGCACCAGATTCTTTTTCTTTCCTTAAATAATAACTCTCCCATACTTTTCACCTCGCATTTGTATTATAAAGTTACTCAAGTACCTTGTTCATTGATTCGGCAGCCATTACATCAATGGTTCTGATGACTTCCTGTATCGCCTCGCTGTCCTTAGCTTCAAGATAAGCATCCGCAACCTTCTCAATCTTGATCGTATCTATAAGGAGCACTCCCTGAAGATAGTTGACTACCTTGTTTCTGATATCCGTAACGCCCTTCTCTTCATCATACTGATATCCTTCATCAGCATATTCATCGCAGAGCAGGATCACTCTGAACATCTGTTCAAGCTCCCATGAATAATCCACATTCGGATTGTCTCCCTGAACAACCTTGGAATATGCATCCCTCATATAACCGTCTGCAGTCATATAATCATCATAAAGCTCGGATATTCTTTTATACTTCGCATACTTCTTATCATTTGGCTCGTTTACTCTCGTGAAGAAGTAATCGGCCATTGCCGAGTAGTCTCCTTCGGAGTACATTTTCTCCAGCTCGTTCACCATAAAATTTTCTTTCTTGTGTGCCGCTCTCGTCTTGGAATACGCTGCCCACCAGGATGCAAGAAATATGATGATCGTTATGATAAGCACCTTTATGAATTTTATAAGTTTCTTTTTACTCTTTTTTGTATCATTTTTCGGATTCTTTTTCCGACTTTTTTTCTCAACTTCTTTTGACTCTTCCGATTCGTCAGTCTCTATTTCTTCCAGATCAAAATCGTCTTCATCATTTACGTACATTTATGAAACACCTTTACTTAATTATGTAAAAATACCATTTAATTATTATATCTTATATTCAATTCTTTTGCACTTAAATCTTTTAAATATATAGGGGGAAATATCGTTGTGATTAGGGGCACATTGTGCTATACTAACTGATGATTAATTTGTTATAAAATTTTTCATATAATGTGAGGTGCTATTATGTATAATTTCGGAGAAATGATCAACAGGCTTAAGGCCTCTCCAAAGACTATTGTTCTTCCGGACGGAAATGATCCTCGTATACTTGAGGCTTCATCCAGACTTCTTGCAAGCAATTTCATCAAGCCGATCCTTATCGGTAATCCGGATGAGATTTATGCACTGGCCGAGGAAAGCGGTTTCAATATACGTGGTGCCAACATTCTTGATCCAAATAATTATGACAAGATTGATGAGATGGTTGCTACTTTCGTAGAGCTCCGTAAGAACAAGGGAGCTACAGAGGAGACTGCCAGAGAAGCTCTTAAGACAAACAACTATTTCGGTACAATGCTCGTAAAGATGGGCCTTGCTGACTGCCTTCTCGGTGGAGCTTCATACTCAACAGCTGATACAGTACGACCTGCATTCCAGCTTGTTAAGCCAAAACCGGGCAACAACATCGTTACTTCATGTTTCATCCTCGTTCGTCCGAACGCTACAGGCGGAAACGAAGTACTTGCTATGGGTGACTGTGCTATCACAATCAATCCTACAGAGGATAACCTCGTAGAGATTGCTCAGGAGACAGTTAAATGCGCTAAGCTCTTCGGTATCGATCCGAAGGTTGCATTCCTCAGCTTCTCAACAAAGGGATCAGCTAAGGATGAGAGCGTTGACAAGATGCGTAATGCTGCAAAGCGTACTCAGGAACTTATGCCTGAAGTTCCTATCGATGGTGAGCTTCAGTTCGATGCAGCTGTATCACCTAACGTAGCTAAGAAGAAGGCTCCTGATTCAACAGTTGCAGGACATGCAAATACATTCATCTTCCCTGACATCAACGCAGGTAACATCGGTTACAAGATTGCTCAGAGATTAGGTAACTTCGAAGCTTACGGACCACTTCTTCTTGGTCTCAATTCACCTATCAACGATCTTTCTCGTGGATGTACAGCTCAGGAAGTTTACTCAATGGCAATCATTACAGCAGCTCAGGCTTGCCAGTAATATGAACCAACACCTTAATTCGGATATTATTATTTGACTATTTCCGATGGGGTTACAATACAAAACCGGCTTAGAAGGAATTAATCTTTCTAAGCCGGTTTTACTTTTCATTTTAAATGTGCGTCCGCGGTACATTTTCCATAAAGATTATTTTCTTCCTGTGGAACCAAAGCCTCCCGCGCCTCTTTCCGTATCGGAGAGATCATCTACCACATTATAAAGTCCCTGAATATACGGAGTGATGACCATCTGAGCTATTCTCTCACCCGGTTCGATCACCTGTGTCTCCTTCGAATGATTATGGAGCGATACCATAACCTCTCCGCGGTAATCCGAATCCACAACTCCGACCTTATTTGCAGGGGCCAGTCCCTTCTTGGTAGCCAGTCCGCTTCTTGCGTAGATGAGTCCGGCATAGCCCTCAGGAAGCTCCATGGCTATTCCGGTTTTTACAAGATATGTATCTCCTGATGCTATCTCTACCGATTCATCAAGACACGCATAGAGATCCGCTCCCGCTGCATAATCCGAACCATATGTCGGAACGATTGCCTTATCGTTTATCTTCTTTATATTTACCTGTACCTTCTGAACCATTTCCACGCCCTGCCTTTCACTGGGTATTTTCAATTTATAATCCATCTTAGTATAGCACCCTGCAGCAGTCAACTGCAATTCGGCAATAACGTACTATAACAGTTTTTTCACTTTCCTTTTTGCATTTCTTATGATATTATATCAAAGTTGTTAACTGTAATTAATTAACAATGAAATTCAGACTTTTTTAATTAGGAAGGAACCTGATGTCATGAAATTCAAATTCAAGAAGCTTGGCATTGTACTTGCTTGTTCAATGCTTGTCGCATCCTTTTCAGGCTGTGCCGCAACGGACAACGACGCCGAGATCGTAAGACAGTTAAAGAAAAACTATAAAACTATGGTTAAGCTCAGTGATTATAAGGGTGTTACTTATACCCCTACAGATACAACGGTTACTGATGAGGATATTCAGAGCCAGCTTGATAACCTTGTATATCAGAATACAACACAGGAGCAGATTACCACAGGTGTTGCTACCATCGGTGATGCCGTAAATATCGATTATACAGGTTACATCGACGGAGTTGCTTTCGACGGCGGAAGCACTCAGGGTCAGGGAACAGTTATTACACTCGGAAACAGCGGATATATCGATAACTTCGATGACCAGATTGCAGGTCACAAGCCTGGCGATAAGTTCGATGTAAATGTAGTCTTCCCGGATGATTATTATGAGCCTACTCTCGCAGGTGCACATGCAACCTTCGATACAACTCTTAATTACATCGTTGGTGAAGATATAGTTCCGGAAGTAAATGACAGCTTTATCGAAACAGCTACAGGCGGTGAGTATAAAACTGTTGATGAATATAAGCAGGGTACACGTAAGAGTCTTGAGGAAACAAGAGCAGAGAACGGTCTCAATGCTGACAGACAGGCTATACTTCAGAAGGTTATAGATGAAACAACAATCGTTGAATATCCTGAGAATGAGCTTAAGGAAAGAACCGAAAGCATCATCAATTCATATCAGCAGTATGCAGCTTCAAGCGGAATCGATTTCAACACATTCCTCGGCTACTACTTCGGTTATGACGCTGACGGATTCAGAGACAGCGTAAAGGAATCAGTTGAAAGCTACATTCGTGAGAAAATGGTAGTTATCGCAATCGCAGATGCAGAGAACATCACATGCTCAGAGGAAGAGTATTCAAACAAGATCAAGGAGCTCCTGGAGCAGACAGGTCTTAACGATGTATCAGAGCTTAATCAGCAGTACGGATACACAAACGAAGATTACTACTTCACAATACTTGAAGAGAAGGTTATAAATCTTCTTTATGAAAATGCTGTTCAGGGTTCACCTACAGATGCTTCCGCAACAGAAGCTACTGAGCAGTAAGATATCAAAAAAATAACGGCAGTCCATATGGACAATGTCATTAAGTTAACATTGAATCATTCGAGGTACAGCCCCAAAATCAGCAAGAGCGATGGAGATATTTATATCTTCAATCGCTCTTGTTTTATTTCTGAACATCACAATAAGACAGACAAAAGTCTGTCAAAAAAAAT